>NZ_JCASSN010000004.1:0-401233 GCF_059736515.1 Natrononativus sp. DTA114
GCCGCAAAGAACGTCCTCAACAGAGGACTCACCGAACTATCTCTTCATGTAGGGCCGGGACGGTCCGAATCAACGCCTGTGCAGACTGTGCTCCCTGCGTTTGTTCGTCATTCGGGGCGGGTGAATGCAAAGCGCGTCGTGGAAGCAGGAAGCCCCGCGGCTTGACCGCGGGGTGCGTTCACATGTTCATCTGAATTTTGAATCGGGAGTAGGTGCTCAATCGAATTGATGAACCGACACGACGGTCACAGTACAAAACAGACGACTGACAAGCCACGAGGGGCCTCAGATCGGACAGCATTGCTCATCGGCTGTGGGGTTGCAGGGCCGGTTCTTGCAATGTTTCTTCAGCGGATTGGAGTCACACCGGTTATCTATGAGGGACGACCCGAACCGCGAGACGACGCGGGTTTCTTTCTCAACTTGGCAGCGAACGGAACCGACGTTCTCGACACTCTCGGACTAGAAGATCGAGTTCTCGAACACGGGCACCGGTCTGAAAAGCTCGCTTTCCAGAATCACGTGGAAAAACAGCTCGGTGAAAATCAACAGGAAACTGTCCTCATCAAGCGCGGGCACCTCACGAAGATACTCCGCCAAGAAGCGCTCGAGCGTGGAATCACAATCGAGTTTGGAAAGCGACTCACTGACGTCAAAATCCCACACGAGGACATGGCCATTGCGTACTTCGACGATGGAACGGAAGCCCACGGAGATTTCCTCGTTGGTTGTGACGGCATCCACTCACGAACTCGGCAGTCAATCTTGCCGGACGCACCCGAACCGGCGTACACTGGGATAATTGACTCCGGCGCATTCACGCGAAACGAGTCAGTTCCGCCGTCCGACGGAGTCATGCGAATGACGTTCGGCGTGAACGGATTTTTCGGCTACCAGAAAGCCCCGACGGGGGAGATTTACTGGTTCGAGAACCACGAACGCTCGCAGACACCTGGGCGTGGGGAGCTGGATGCAATCCCGAGACATCAGTGGAAAGACAAACTACTCGAGTTACACGAGCGAGATCACGAGCCGATTACTGAAATCATTCGCTCGACTGATGGAGACATCGGGAAGTGGCCAGTATACGACCTCCCGTCGCTTCCGACGTGGCACCGAGACACGGTCTGTCTGATCGGCGACGCTGCTCACGCGACGTCGCCACACGTCGGTCAAGGAGCATCGTTAGCGATGGAAGATGCGATCGTACTGGTAAAGTGTCTCCGAGACGTTCAGGGTGTCTCTGATGCCTTCGCAGCGTTCGAAGAACTTCGGAGAGAACGTGTTGAAACGATCGTCAAGCTGTCTCGGGAGACAGGAAATCAGAAGGCACCTTCGAACGTCCTCACTCGAAAATTCCGAGATCTCGTCCTTCCGTTTTTCCTCAAACGAGGAGTCGAACGCTTCGAACAGATCTACTCGTATCGAGTTGAGTGGGACGAACCGATTGAAGCAGCGGCAGCAGATTGAGACGCTCCGGCACGAGGATGCCAACATGTTCACCCGCGTTCCCAATAGGTTGCTCGGCTAAGGGTGTATATGCCTCGAGTTCGTCTAAAAGTCGGGCCTATGCCGGATATG
Source organism: Natrononativus sp. DTA114 (assembly GCF_059736515.1). NCBI lineage: Archaea > Methanobacteriati > Methanobacteriota > Halobacteria > Halobacteriales > Natrialbaceae > Natrononativus > Natrononativus sp. DTA114. The sequence continues at coordinate 1,582 of NZ_JCASSN010000004.1, forward strand.
ATGACATTAGCGGAGGAGTTTCCAGATATCTCTCTCCGGTTTTTAGCAAACTATCCGAAAGATGAGGACGTTTGTAGCGTCCTGGAAGTCCGAACGACTGAAACAGAGCGGTTCAAAGAGACGATGGAGTACTGGGATACGGAGACTGTAGAGATATTGCACAGTGACGACGAGACGGTGGTCGTTATGTTAGAAGGGGAACCGCCCGAGGGGTATTTTGTCTCTGAAGACATCGGATACCATCCGACGTCTCCCGTTGTCGCCCGTGACGGCTACCTGTTCATTGAGTTCGTTATGCCAGAATCGAAGATGGGTGACTTGTGGCAGTCTCTGGATGAGCGAGACGTCGACTATGACGTGTTGTCGATCACGGAAGGGTACGATGTCATCGATTCACTCACCGCTCGCCAGCGCGAAATACTGACTGTTGCTATCGAACGAGGGTACTACGATAATCCGCGGAAGTGCTCGCTCACCGATCTTGCCGACGAACTCGAGGTCAATAAATCGGTCATCAGCGGCGTCCTCCATCGAGCAGAAGGGGAGATCATCAAAGATGCTATCGGAGATCCACGCGACTCCGAGACAGTCCCCTATCCGTAACGGCGCATCAAACGGAAAATGAAATATCACGATCTTCAACTCTTGGCCCTGCTACCGGCTGAAAATCGCCGGTTCCAATCTCGCACCGAGAATCCCGGCGATGATGGTGATCACGAACTGAACTCCCATCAATAGATCGAGTACACCGAAGGCGAGTCCAATTACAGCGACGAGAAATCCGACAGCGAATCCGTGCATCGTAGCCTCCTTCGAACCGGCCTTGTTAACGACCCATGCTGCGGCCGGGATTGTGAGCAGAATCGTCACGATGGGAAACAGCTGCGTCCCAACTACCGTGTTGAATTGGTCCAGTGATCCCTGATCGGGTTCGCCACCAGTTCCGAACGCGAGGAGGAACGTATAGGCGACGATCGCGACTATTAGCAGGCCGATCGAGAGTGCGTGGGGAGCGATTCCACCGGCGATGATCCGTTTCCATTGTAAATCTGTTAACTCTGTCATCAGATGGGTGATGGTCGCACAGATGGTTGAGCGTTGACGGCTACATGTTCACTTCCCATTTGTAGAGGTTAATCAAAGACAGTCCGCAGATGCTGAAATTGCGGGACAAGCGCCTAACCGCTTTTATACGACAGTATGAAATACACGCGAACGAAAATGCCACTAAGCGTTAACCGTGTGCCACTGCTACGGGTGGTATGAGCGAAACGTCGGACCACGCGATCGGGAAAATATCTCTCACCGTCGGGAATCCATGGCTGTTCTTTGCCGTGACGTTCGCTCTCACCTGGTCGTTCTGGCTATCGACTATCGCTCTCGAACTCAGTTTTGATAGCGGTGCGGGAGTCGTGTTGCTATTGCTGGGGCTTCTCGGCCCGGGGGTTGCCGGGATTGGGTTCGTATACCTCGTTTATGACGACCGCGGTCGAGCGGATTTCTGGGATCGCGTCAAAGGGATTCATCAAATCGGTGCTCGGTGGTTTCTCGTTATTCTCCTGCTTCCGCTGGTCGTGACCGTCACAGCAGCAGCCGTAGATCTGCTGTTGGGTGGTCCGGGTGCGATGTGGGGCGAAGGGGTGCGGGAGTTCGGCGTTACTCCGCTTGCGATCCTTCCGGCGCTTTTCTTTGCAACGCTCCCACCCCTCCTCGAGGAGCTGGGCTGGCGAGGCTATGCGCTGGATCGGTTACAGCTGAACTGGTCTGCATTGAATGCCAGTTTAATTTTAGGGGTTGTTTGGGCGATTTGGCACCTCCCGCTGTTCTTTGTCGAAGGGTCATTTCAGGCCGAGTCGATTGGATTCGGAACAGCGGGGTTCTGGCTATTTATGATTGGGATCGTCGCACTCTCGGTGGTGTTCACGTGGGTGTACAACCACACGGCGCGCAGCATTCTGGGCATTATCCTGTTGCACGGGTGGATTAATTTCACCGCTGAAACGATCGAGGTCGCGGAGATATTCTATTACCCGAACTGGGTGCTGCTGGCGGTGCTTCTCGCGGTGATCTGGGGCCCCAGCACCCTGTCGAACGCCACGGAAGTGTCACATCCACCGCTTCGAACCGATCGGCAGGACAGCTGAAGCACGTCTGGTACCGGCCACACATCTTGTGGCACACGAGGGTTCTCCACTGAACGATTCGAGCGGCTCGAATCGGAAGCTGGCGTAGTTCACGGCTACATGTTCACCACAACAGTGAGATTTGTTGATGGGTGACGTCTTCTCGTGTATCCCAAACCAACCACTGTACGTTGGACGCACCAGGTTGGTGCGTTCACGCAACGGTATCTTCGGAGCCTCTCTCGAAGCAAACTCATACTCGCTCTCGCACTTGCCTGGCCAGTCGCGTGGTACCTCCTTACGATGGAGTTTTTCATTCCGCCGGAAGAACAGGTGGGGGAAATCAAGGCAAACAACGCCATTTCGTTCGGTCTCTTCGGCGCGTTTACCGTTACCGTCGCGGTCTTTGCGGGGGCGTTCGCGGGAGATCTCGAATCCGGTCGCTTCCGCATGTTTCGGTCGCTTCCTATCTCGCCGACCGCGGATCTGACGGGTCGATTTCTCGCCGGGCTGGCGATCGCGGTCCCGTCGTTTCTCGTGACGATCGGCGCGGGGTACGTCCACGGCGCAACTTACAGCCCGCGCGGAATCCTTTCGGTTCCGGTCGCGTTCCTGACGCTTCTCGTGTTCTGCCTCATTGCAATGGCACTTTCGATGGGACTTGCATTGCTGATCACGAAACCGGAGTACATCACGACGCTCGCGGTCGTTATCGTCATCATGTCCTTTTTCCTCACGGGATTCAACGGCGTCCAGCCAGCGATGCTGTCTGAAAATCAAGCGCTCGTCAACTACGTCCCGAACGCGCTCGCGGCCCGCGTCCAGATTTTCTATCTGACCGACGCTGACTTCGCTCACTGGGGGTTGACGCCGCCGGCGATGCCTGATGGAGTCGAACACCTGGGACTGCTCGTCGGATACGGTCTCGTGCTGCTCGTCGCGTCCGTCGTTGTGATCCAGCGGGTCGCCTATCGGAGGGAGTGAATATGACTGTACTTGAAGCCACGAACGTCCACAAGCGATTCGGTGACGAACAGGTTCTCCGGGGCATCGACATGCTCGTCGAAGAGGGAGAAATCATCCTCCTGATGGGGCCGAACGGCGTCGGAAAATCGGTGTTCATGTCTTGTCTCGCAGGAAGTTCGCGGATAACCGATGGACGGATCTCGCTGTTCGACTCGTACGATCCCGTCGAAGCACGATCGATGATGAGCGTCATGAAACAAGGTGAGATGACCGACCCGGATCTCACCGGTCGAGAGAACGTCGAGTTCTACCGTCGCCTTCATCCACAAGGGGCCGGTGACGTCGAACGTATACTCGAGCGACTCGAGATGGAAGACGACGCCGATCGCCTCGTCCGGACGTACTCCGGCGGGATGAAACGGAAGATCGAAGTCGCGATCGCGCTGTCGGTGGACGTCCCGCTGTATCTCCTCGACGAACCCGTCGCCGAACTCGATCTGTCGATGATTCGGGTGCTACACGACATGATCCTCGAACGTCGGGAGGCCGGAGCTACGTTCCTCATCACCAGCCACACGCCACTCGATGCGCAGATCGCCGATCGTATCGCTTTCATTCAAAACGGACGCATCGTCAAAAGTAGCGCACCGGACGCGCTCCTCGAAACACTTCCAGCCGTACTTCGGGTTCGCGGCGGCGTGCCACCCGAAGAGTTACTCGTTGGTGGGCGTGCGTTTCACCGCGGCGACGAAGTTCGTGGGTTCCTCCCGAAGGGAACCTCGTTCGATGACGCGAAGAACGCACTCGAACGGACGTACGAAAACGCACTCGTCGAAATCGATCGCCCATCCTACACAGATATGTTCAATTACTATACGTACCTCGAACGTTCGGCTACAGAGACGATGAAGCCGATAGGTGACTTGTAGTTCGGACCGACCGGTACGTAGCGTCGCTCCACCACTTCATGACTTTCACGATATATCTATCACATCTATGGATAGATCGGTAGTATAACCGGATCAGAGGAGGAGTTGAGTACTGAGGTGTTACTGGGAGTGTGCATGGCATTTAGTGCCGGAGTTGGTGGTAGTTTCGGATTTCTGATCGGCAATCTACTTGATGAGTCCTTTTTTTGGGACCGGTTGGAATGTCTATGGTGTCTCTATCGGGCTCCTCTTTTGGATCGTGTTTTCCGATCAAGATTTGTTTTAACGCCGCCTCACAGCTGAGAGCGCCACGTTCGATAAACGCACTTGTACAGCTCAGCTCTCCCGGTGAGAGCAACATGTTCACCAGCATTTTGAACGGAATCCGAATCCAGGTTCGAGTATCGCATGGAATTCACCCGCAGACGACTGACGAAGCTCGGATTGACGGCTGGGGCGGGAGTCGCCCTCCCGGTCGGTACGCTTTCGCGTCCCGTCGCGCGCCTCCTCGAGGCGAGTCGGGTTACGAGTCCCGAAGTCGAACGATTCGAGGCGCCACTCCCCGTGCCACCGACGGCGGAACCGGTTCGTACCGATGAAACGACCGACTATTACGAAATCACGCAGCGGGAGGAGACGGTCGAAATCCTCCCCGGGTACGAAACGACGATCTGGGGGTACGACGGGCTCTTTCCCGGTCCGACAATCGAAGCACGAAGCGGACGGGAAGTCGTAATCCAACAGCAAAACGAGCTACCCGTTCCGGTCGCCGTACACCTCCACGGTGGCGTCACACCTCCGGAGAGCGATGGATATCCCACGGATCTCCTCTTTCCGCCGGATCTCGACCACGATGCGATCCCCGGTCACCACACTGCTGGAACAGTTGATGGGGTTTCTCACGGCACTAAATCGTACACGTACCCGAATGAACAGCGGGCGGCAACGCTCTGGTACCACGATCACCGGATGGACTTCACCGGGCCACAGGTCTACAAGGGATTGGCGGGCTTCTACATCGTCCGAGACGAAATCGAAGACGACCTTCCGCTCCCATCGGGCGAAAAAGAGATTCCACTCTTGATCTGTGATCGAACGTTTCGAGAGGACGGCGAACTGTATTACCCCTCGCTCGACCCGTCGCTTCTCGGCGAGCACGGAGTCCTCCCGACTGCGAGCGACGGCTGGTACGGCGATACGATACTCGTAAACGGTGCGCCGTGGCCGAAGTTGGACGTCTCGAACACGAAGTACCGCTTTCGAATGCTCAACGGGTCGAACGCGCGGGTGTACGATCTCGAACTCGACCCGGAACCATCCGACGGCGATGCGTTCATACAGATCGGAAGCGACGGTGGGTTGCTCGAGACGCCACTCTCACACGACCGACTTCGTATTTCACCGGCGGAGCGGTTCGACGTTGTCGTCGATTTCTCGAACTATTCGATCGGGACGGAAGTAACCCTCACGAACCGGCGTGGATCGGGAAAGACGGCCGACGTCATGCAGTTTGAGGTGACCCACGAAGAGTCCGATGAAAGTGAAGTCCCATCGACGCTTGCTCCTCCATTAGAGTTCCCTGATCCCAACGATGCTGTCGAAACTCGACGGTTCAACTTCCTTGCGGGAATGGAAGGGGGAATGTCGACGATCAACCTCCAATCGTTCGACCCGGAACGGATCGACGCTACCCCGAAACTCGATACGGTAGAAATCTGGGAGCTCGATAGCGACCCTGCCCATCCGGCTCACCTACATCTGGTTCACTTCAAAGTCCTCTCCCGAAACGGAGATCCACCAGGGCCGTACGATGCGGGGTGGAAAGATACGGTGTTTTTAGACGGGGATACCGTTGAGATCGTCGCTCGGTTTGGACCGTACCGTGGGAAGTACGTCTTCCACTGTCACAATCTCGAGCACGAGGATATGATGATGATGGCGAACTTCGAGGTGGTCTGACGTGAGTCTGGATCCCCAATCGAAGTCAGAGAGATCACTGTTTGGCGCTCTCATCGGTGAGTCGGTTACTCGACTACAATATCTCACAGCCAGTCTTGCGTTCGTGGTAGAATTGCTCTATCTCTGGGTAGCGGCGGAGGCGCTATTGTTCTGGCCAGTACACGGGGCGTTCTTTGCGGCGCTTGCTGTTGGACAGGGTTTGTTGGCTGTCAACCTGTTGTTCGATCCCGGTCGGTGGACGTTCAGATTGGGAGTTCTGTTCAACGCTGGCATTCTCGTGGTTTGGGTTCTCGCCCGCGCCATTGAGACTCTGTTCCCAGTATGGATCGTCGCTGTTCGAACCCCCGCCGACGCGATCGAGTACATCGTGATAGCATTGGTGCTTACGCTGTTACTTTCCTTGGTGTGGACGTGGAAAGACTCGAACCAATCGCATTGACATCCTCACGACTTCAGTCGTGGGTTTTCTCGGCTTCTCGCCGTATTTGATGGGCTGTCTGTATCGATTGCTGAAGTTTCAACAGAACTCCTCGAGAAGGACCTAACCGTTCTTGCCATATGTGTAGTTTGATACTGAAATTTTATATTCCTTGGTAATCTCCACGAGTTTCTAAGCAAGATATAACTTTAAAAGGCCAATTATAATTAAGTTCTTGGAGGGCATAGAGTTTGATGACGGGGGGAGGAAACCGAGACTGTCTCACACGCATCTCAACCCCCGTTGCCTGCGTTGTTATGAGAGGTCGGGCACTTTTCGTGCCTCCTCCTCTTGCAGCGGGTGAGTGTTGTTCTGTACCGGTTGATGGATACCCCGTCTCATAGCACAGCCCCTTTCGCTCGTCCGGACTTCTATGCGGCTTTCCGGCTGCTCCACCCTCGCTGCTGAGTGCAAAGCGAAAACGTAGCACGAATGTGGCGCAAGAATCTCGAGACACTGACACCTCGAGCGTTGTCGGGCTCCTTCTAGGCGTCGCACTGACGGTCTCGATCGGAGCTCCAAGCTATGTTCGTGTCCGACTACCTATCGATTTTATGGTGTCCGGGAGTTCGCAGAGAATGACCTCGTCTCGCTTCGTTAAGCAGACTGCTGTTTACTGCCGAAAATAGGAACGGTGTAGTGGTGTTTTCGGTCGTAGCGGCTCGAACTACGACCGGTCCGGCCAGCCGAAAGCAGCCGACGTCTCGAGTTGACCGTGCCGAGGGGTGCTCGTCCTCGCAAACCGATCGACCAGATCGCCGTCGGGGTTGACGGCGCGAAACTGCTGCGTTCCATCGGCGGCCAGCTCCGCCCGAATCACGTGTAACTCGCTTTTGCTCACAGCCAGATACGGCTGTTCGTCCGGTGAGTGAACCTCCCTGGGACCTCGCCCCCAGGCTCCGTCCCCCAGATAGAGAATTCCGTCGTCGGAATCGACGTCATCGCTCTCGAGCGGATGCGTTCGTTTGTAGGCGTGGTCGTCGTGTTCAAACGCGCCGTCGATGTCGTACTCCTCGAACGCCGGCACCCAGTGGTCACGAACGTCCTCGCGCCTTTCGCTGTCGAGCGGTTTGGCCGAGGGATAGGCCGGGGTGTGGTATGCGACGAAGAGGTGATCCCGGTCTGTTCGGTCATCGAGCGCGTCCGCGAGCCACGCCGTCTGTTCTCCTTCGACCGCCGTCGTGTGATTCGAGTCGAGGATCAGGAGTGAGAAATCCTCACCCACGTCGAAGGCCCAGTACGCCCGCTCTCGCCGCGTGTTGTCGAACAGCGAGTAGAAAAACGGTGCGTCCTCGGGCGCCCCGTGAAACTCTCTGTCTCGAAGTTCGTGGTCGCCGATCGCAGCGACGAGCGGGATCAGACGGTCGCCGGACCGCATATGTTCGTTCCAGTGCTCGAGAAACGTTACCCACTTGCCGACGTCGTAGCCGTCCGCGTACGCGAGATCGCCACCGACGAAGCCGAACACCGGATCCCACGACGCCGCTTGTTCGTGCAGACGCGGGACGACGACTCCCGTGCCGATATCTCCGCCCTCGGCGAAGGTTAGCGAGTCCGTGATCTCTTCCGGCACCGTCCGCACGGAGAGGCCGGTCTCGGACCCTGCGATCGAAATCCAATACAGCGTCTCCGACTCCAGGTCGGTCACGTCGATTCGATGGCGGGACAGCTCTGAGTCTCCGAACGACGTGACCTCGGTTTCGCCGCTCGAGGCGGAATCGTCGCTCTCCGAGACGACCTCGACGGGGACGGCGTCGACGCCGTTGTCTGCATCCTCGAGCCACTGCAGGGTAACCGAACTCGTCGGATCGGTCCCGCGCCACGTCGGGAATAGCGTCGAGAACTCGTCGGATGGCGTCTCGTCATCGTCCAGTTCGTCGAAACACCCAGCGATGCCCACGCTCGCAGTTCCGACGACGGCGAGAAAGCGCCTGCGCGTCTGGTTGTCTCGCATCGTTTCGACCACGGTGGCTACAGGGTGCTTGCTAATAGTCCCCTCGCAAGCGAGTCTCGAGGGTGTGATCGTCCGCCCAGGTTTCGGGCCGGGACTCGTACCGCTGGGCTCTCCCGCGTCGCTGCAGTTGCCGTTCACAGCCCTGCCGGTTGCTCGATGCGCTCCGTTAATCGCTGTACGAACCGTGCTGCCGGCGCACCGTCGACGACGTCGTGATCGACCGTCACTGTCAGACAGAGGTATTCGCGGGGCTCGAGTTCGCCGTCGACGAACCCTGGCTTCCGGGCGATTCCACCGACAGTAAGCTGGAGCGTGTAGTTCGTTGGCGTGATCCCCCACCCGCCACCGCTCCCGAACATCCCGACGGCGGTCACCGCGACGGTACCAGCAAGCCGTTTCCAGCGCCGGGGAAACCACTGCGGGAGCCGAAAGAACTGCCGCCGGAGGGGGCCGGGTAGTCGGAACGCCAGTGCGGTGGCCCGCGACTGCTGGCGGGCAGGTGGGGCTGACTGAAGCTGCCGGATTTCGTCGTGCAACGACTCGAGTGAGCGTCGGTTCGCCGCTCTGAGAACGTGCGGGACACCGACGGGCGTTCCCCCGAGGTCGGTTTCGACGATCACCATCACGTCGACGTCCTCGAACTGGACGAGGCGGCCGCGCCAGTCGCGATAGGCGTTGACGTGTGGGTGCTCCTCGAGTGTCCGGGCCAGACAGTAGACCAGAAAACCGGTGAACGAGAGCTGTTCTCCGGTGTTCACTTCGCGCTCGTGGATGCGGCGTCTGGCTTCGGTGACGTCGATTTCGACGAGACCGTGGACGACGCTTCGCCGCCCCGCCATCCGCATCGCGTCGATCGTTCCGCGTCGCTGGCTGGGAACCGTCTCGATCGTCTCACGGTCGGCTGTCATGGTGGTTGTTGGCTGGCCAACAGCTTAGCGGTTGATCTGTCCGCGGGTTCGTCGTCGGCTATTACGGATGAACTCGTTGCACTGCTGTTCTCTGTGGACACGTCGACCGGTAGCGCCCGGACACCCGCAGGCCCGACGAGAAAGCTTATACCGGCCTACTCGGCTCATCGAGGTATGTCATCACGTCTCCCGAACCTCGTGACGATCATCGGTCGCGGTGTCCCGTCGAACTACGAAATCAGCGCCAACGGCGAAATCGAGATGGTAGAGGCGGATCCAACCGTCGTCGTCTCGGGCGGAACGGCGGAAGGGGCGATCGAAACCGGCGTGCGGCGCTTTCGCTTCTCCGGACAGATGGCGAACGTCCACCTCGTCGATTGGGACGGCGTTCCAGCGCCAGACTCACCGAACACGCCGAGTGTCCACGTCGACTACGGCGTTGCTGGGCAGTAACTCGAGACTCGTGTGAGTCTCCTCGAGCTCTCATCTCAGGTTCACTCGAGTCCAGTCTCGGTCAGCTCCGGTGGCTCTGTTGACTCACGATGTCCGGACAACAGTACTCCCTCGCCACAGGAATCCACGTTTCGCATCGAGGACTACCCCTTCTCCAATCAAACCAGAACGCACGACCTGGCTGGAATGGGTGGCCCCTCTCAGTAGAATGTCTCGTGGACGCGTATCCCTTCGTTCTCGAGGACCGGGCCGTCAACGTCCGTGGATCCGCCCTTGCGCTCGATCAGGGCCTCACAGGCGATGCCGCTTTTCGTTTTTCCCTGTACGTTCGCCAGCGACTCGTTCGGGACGCTGTAGACGACCCGGTCCAGTCCGGCGTAGTAGATCGCAGTCGCACACATCTCACAGGGTTCGGTGCTAGTGTACATCGTACAGTCGGCGAGTTCGTCGGCGTCGAGTTCGGCGGCCGCCCAGCGCGCGAGTTTGAGTTCGGGATGGCCAGTGATGTCGTTCTCGGTTACCGTAGTGTTCTCCGAGCGCTTGATGACCTCGTCAGCGACGACGAGCAGCGATCCGAACGGGTTGTTCCCGTTGGAAACCGACTTGCGCGCCAACTCGATCGCCTCCTCGATATACTCCTCGTCCGTGCTCATACGGACACTTCCCCCGCCAGTCGTTAGTACTCGCGGGTACGCACAAACTACGCGATCCGAAGGGAGAATCGAGCGGTCAGCGGCGAGACGGTGCGCTCGTCGCCCAGCCAGTCGGTTTGTCAGTCCGACGTCATCGCGGTGACGTCGAAGGGGGGTTCGGCCTCCTCGGGCAACGGCGTCTCGTAGGCGTCGGCACCGATCTCCGCGTCGAACTCCTCGCGGGCGGCGGCGAGCGTCTCCTCGTCGGCGAGTAAGTCGTAGCTCGCGCCTGCGAGTACTTTCGCCGCGAAGGCGACGCCCTTCAGCCCGAAGTCGCCGTTGGCCGCGACGACCTGCCAGGAGTGACCGGGGGCACCGACCGGCCACGTCGCCGCCCGGAACTGTCCCGTGGGAACGATCCAGCTAACGTCGCCGACCTCCGTCGAGCCGTGGGTGTGCTGGTCCTCGTCGAAGGCAGGGACAGGTTCGGGGAACAACGCTTCGGCACGGATCTCCTCGTAGCGGTCATCGGGGATATCAGCGAGGTTGGCCTCGAGGCGCTCGTCGGGAACGGTGTCCTGTAACTCGCGGGCGAACGCGTGGTCGGCGTCGTCGTACTCGATGGGGCCGACGGCCTGCATGTTCTCCCAGATCACGTCCGAGACGCCGTCGTTCGCGCGATAGTCGTAACAGCCGGTGAGAAACCGCTCGGAGACGTCGGTCTGGCTCATCTGTGCGGCGGCGTCGGCGATGTCGCGCAGCCAGTCCGTGTTCCGTTCGACCTCCTCGCGTTCGGGGGCCCGAACGAAGTACCACACTGTGGCCTCCGCCGGTACCACGTTCGGGGCGTCCCCGCCGTCGGTGATCGCGTAGTGCAATCGTGCGTCGTCGGAGATGTGCTCGCGCATGTACTCGACGCCGGTGTTCAACAGTTCGACGCCGTCGAGGGCGCTGCGGCCGGATTCGGGCGAGCCGGCGGCGTGGGCCGAGACGCCCTCGAAGGTGAACATGAGCGAGTTGAGCGCGTTCGAAGAGCCCAGCGTGGGCGTGTTCAGGTCGCCGGGATGCCAGGTGAGCGCCGCGTCGAGGTCGTCGAAGACGCCCGCCCGCGCCATGTACGTCTTGCCGATGAGCGTCTCCTCGGCGGGACAGCCGTAGAAGACGATCGTTCCCGCCACCTCGCCGGCGTCGATTGCCTCCGCGAGCGCGAGGGCGGCACCGACGCCCGCCGTGCCGAAGAGGTTGTGTCCGCAGCCGTGGCCCGGCCCGCCCTCCTCGAGCGGGTCGCGCTCGGCGCTTACGGCCTGTGAGAGCCCCGGCAGGGCGTCGTACTCGCCGAGGATGCCGATCCGTGGGCCCTCGGTGCCGTAGCTGGCGACGAACGCAGTCGGGAGCCCGCCGATACCGGTTTCGACGTCGAAGCCGGCGGCCTCGAGCGGTTCGATCAGCGTCTCGGCGGACCGGTCTTCGTGGAGGCCGAGTTCGGGGTTGTCCCAGAGCTCTCGGGCGATGTTTCTCAACTGTGGTTCCCGTTCGTCGATGCGGTCGAACAGATCCGACTTGCTCATGGCACGTTCCTGACCCACGCAGCAATAAACCTAGGTTCTCCGGCACGCGGTGGCGCTCGGCCCGTCCAGAGCGTCGGTACGCAGAGCCATCGCTTCAGGGACGTGTAAACTGCCTCGGGGTCAAGCCCCGAGGCTTTCGCGTGGACTCCCGTTCTATGCCGTAGAGGCAGGGGGAACGTACTCCCCGCTCACGTTCAACGTCCCGCGATTCAAACGCACGTCTACGGGTGCGCCTCCGTCGGCTGCATTTTGCCTCCGGCGGAGATACCGAAACCCAATGTTCTTCGCCGCGTTGTAATCCGCGTGGTTCTGATACCCGCATTTCAGGCACTCGAAGTGCTCGCCGTCCCGGTTGTCCTCATGAGTGCAGCCGCACGTCGAACACCGCTGAGACGTGTGGTTCGGCGGGACTTGTACGGCTTCGACGCCGTGCTCTGCCGCCTTGTACTCGACGTAGTGGAACAACCGCCGAAACGCCCAGATGTGTTGCCACGTCGCCTGTGGGATGTTCTCGCGGATATGCGTTAGGTCCTCGAAGACGATGTGCGAACAACCGTATTCGACTGCTTCCTCGATGAGTTCGTTCGCTACGCCATGAAGGTATATCTCAAAGCGTCCGTACTCCTTTCGCCCGACGCCTTCGATAGCTTCGTACGCGGCTCGCGTTCCTCGCCGTTGAAGCGAGCCACGGCGTTTCTCGTACTCCCGTCGCCAGTGGTTGAACTCATCGGCGGACCAAAACGTACCAGTGGACGAAACGGCGATATTATTCACCCCGAGATCCACACCGAGGACTGTTCTGTGCTCGGTATTGGGTTCGGGGTCGTCGGCTTCGACCTTCCGCATGGACGCATGAATGAACCACTCGCCGTCTCGACGCTGTAGGTTCGCCATGCGGAACTCGTAGTCCTCGTCTTCGAGGTAGGTCCGTGGATGACGCTCAGGGTCGTCGGGAAGGATGTAGTCGCACTCGACGCGCCCGTTGACGGTCGAAAGGGAGACGTAGTCGCGGTGGAACGTCGCACTTCGTTTGTCGTAGACCGCGCTATCGGCTGAGAAGTAGGGTTGCGACGTTCGTTCACCGCGTTTCAGTCTCGTCACACCACTCTTGACGGCTTCGACTGCTCGCCGAACCCCCTTCTGCACGAGGTTCGCGGTAAGGTCGGTTTCGTCTCGAAGTTGGTCGTACAAGGCACGTTCTGCTTTGGCCTTCGAGGTAACGTGGAACCCGTCGTCTCCGTGCCAACACCATTCGCTTGCAGTGTTCGCGCAGTGTTTGAACTGCTCGACTGTCTCACGGAGGGACGCATCGGCGTCCTGAGGCACGTCGAGCTTGATGACGGCGGTACGACGGTATTCCACAACACTTCACATAATGTGATGTGTTACTTAAATGTTCGTGAGTAAGCCTGTCTGAAATCGAGGATTGTACCGAGTGTCGACGCGCTTCCTCCCCAAGGTCAAGCCTCGGGGCATCCGCGCTGTGTTTTCTGTGAACGACCGCAAAACGACCGTAATGGGGGCGCGGGTCGGCGACCGCCTCCCACTCGTCGCCACAGACTGTGGCGGGTCGACCACCCTCAGAGGCGGAGCAAGCCCAGCGCTTCGCGAATGTGGTAATTCACGGTTTTGTCGTCACTTTCATCGAGCGCCTGCTCGAGATGTTCGTCGACGCGGCCCCCTGTCTCCCACTTTCCACCTTCGCGGTGGTCGAGTTGCTCTCCCATGTTGTTTCATATCTAGTCCTTCTCCTGTATTTCAATTGAGTCTTCCTATACAGGTTATTTAAACATATGGGGATAGTGTGATGGATTGATGTACTGTCTTGGTTGGGGCGGTCGTCCGGGATCGAGGGCTACGGCGGGCGAGTCGCTGCTTGGGATCGTCGCTATCGTTGGCCTCGACAACGTCCACTTGGAGCACGGGAGTTGCTCGAGGATGACGGTGCCGAGGGCGATCGCTCGGTAGTAGAAAATCGCAAACTATCTTCGGTCAGCGAGAGAATTCCGCCGTGAACGGCGAGGTTTTGCACCTGTTCACCCCATAACTGGATGGCGGCATCACTCGGTCGTTCGGTCGCTATCGTAGGCCTCCTCGAACGCCCACTCTCGGCGCAGGAGCTCCTCGAGGCCGTGTTCGAGGATGACGTCGCCGAGAACGGTCGCCCGGTAGTAGGTGTAGAGGCCGTCGCTGTCCCGTTCCGTCCGGGCGCGTTTCTCGATGAGGCCGACGTCACGCAACTTGTTGAGGTGGTAGTGGAGGGTGCTGTCGTCTACCTCCATCGCCGCCTCGAGTTCGGTCGGCGTCAACTCCTCGGCGTGTGCGAGGCGGTAGACAATCTCGAAGCGGGTTCGGTTGCCGATCGCCGCCTGCATCTCGAGGTACTCCTCGAGCGAGAGCACGCTCGAGTCGGGGAGGAGATCCGTCGGATCCTCCGGTGCATCGGTGTCGATCCGCGTGTGTTTCGTCCCCATCCTGTTGGGGGATAGGCGGTCGTCACCCTTAGTCGTTGTCAAGCCAGGATTTTCTGAAAACACCCTCTTTTATATATTCGCGGTGAGTCAGACGGGTCATGACGAGGGCGATCACGCGCGATGAGATCGCGGGACGGCTTGGCGACGTCCAGTACGACCGGTTTCTGCTCTATTTGATGGGGCCGTACAAATCGTTCAATCTCAACTACGTGCTGAGCGAGGAGGAACGCCGCCAGATCGACGTCGACGACCTTCCGGGCCCACTCCGGGCACTCTTCCAGCACCGAGAGGAGATCGACGAGGCGAAGGCGCTACTTCGGCGTGTGCAGGGAGCGCTCCGGACCGATCCCGGCGTGAACGCGTTTCTGGCGGTCGACGTCGACCTCGACACCGACGAGGTGGATGCGGTCACTCAGAGCATCGAGTACGCCCGCCGAGCGAACGCGACCGTGTTCGTCGTCCCGTTTCTCGGCCACAATTTCGGCGTCGGCGAGGAGGCCGGGAGCGTCCTCGAGACGATCGCCGACACCCACGGCGAGCGCATCGTCTTCGTCCACGAGGCCGCGGTCACCAGCGAGATGATCCGGTCGGCGCGCACCCGCTGGGACCTCCGCATCGAAACCTACGAGACAGAAGCCGAGCTGGTCGACACGGTGCAACGGTTCGTCGTGACGACGATGAACCGCGAACAGTTCGGCGACCTCGAGGCACTCGAGTGAGTCCGAGCAGGCGTGTTGGGCCCGGTCGAGGAAGGCGTTCTCGCCGCCGGGCTCCGGAACGCCACGACGGGGTGGCAACCGCGCTGAGTACAACGGGCGAACGCAACACGAGATTCCGTTCGAGTTGGGAACACGGTGATCAGTCAGCACAGGCGGGTCTCGCGCACTCGTCGCTATCGACGCTCACGGCCGCTAGCTGGCCGTCAGTTTGTAGGCGGAGCAGGACGAGAACCCCGTTGTGGTCGGGGTTGTTCACCTGCCAAGCCACTCGTCGTTTCGGACTTCGTACCCGTTCGCCCGGCAGAATTTCGCGGCTTGTCGGCGGACCGCCCGGGAGTCCGGGAGGGTTTCTGTGTCACGGATTCGTTCAACGATCCAGTCGCTGATGGCTTGAACGCCCTCATCGTCGTCATCGGGGTCGATTGCGCTGAGTTCCCGAAACGTCTTCTCGTAGGCGGTGCGCTGTGACCCACGGAGAGCCATGTTCGAGCGCGTCTCGGTGGCTTCCACGACTCGTTTCATGGCCGCGGCGACTGTCGGTCGCTGTAGCCGCACTCGGACGGCAGACGGGGAGTCGAACGTCTCCGCGTCTGTCTCCGGAACCAGTTCCTCGACGGCGTTGCTCCCGTTCCCTGAGTCGACTTCGCGGTCGCCGATCACCGCGACGACCTCGGACCCCGTCGCCGGGAACTCCAGCGATTCGAGTTCCGACTCGAGGTCGGCGAACGCTTCCGAGTCGACCGGCGGCTCTGTTTCGTCCCCTCGCTCCAGTTCCGTGGCAACGTCGCGCTCTCGCTGGCGTCTGTCGGCGTCGCGTGCTTGCTTCTCTCGGCCGCGCTTGTCGTCTGCCATCTCTGAAGATAGCGTCTCCAATCGGATAGTCCTGTGGTTGATGCGGGGGTCTCTCCGGACGGCGGGGGCGGACTTCGAGATCTCATGTAGCGTGGTGTGTTGTGACCGCTCGCCCGACGGACCGGCGAGATGGCTCGTCCCCACGACAGTCACGTCCGGCCCGCCGTTCGACGCGTGGAAGCGCGAAACTGGTCACCGCCGAACGAACCGACCCGTCGCCCCCGGAGGCGATCTTATCCCGGTATAGAACGACGTACACGTATGGACCGATACGAGGCTTCCTTTGAGATCGATTCGAAAACCGATTCGTACGCCGCCAGACGCATCCTCGAGCAAGCATACAACGCGATCCGAGAGGAGTCACAGAGCGTCCGAGACGGATCGGAAGACGCGAGCGCGTTACTTCACGAGTTCGAGACGCTTCGAGATGCGGTGGAAACACCGATGCCGGGGACGTTGGTGATCACCTACGAACGATACGACGACGGATTCGATGACTGAGGACGGAAACCGGATAGCGGACTCGGCTGTCCCCTTCCTCAGAAGACGTCGTCGCGCTGAGTCAGATCGTCGCACGGGTACGTACGACGTGGGCAATCGGTCACCAGACGGCACCAGTACCTCGCCCTGATCATCGTAGCGCCCGCTGGTCGACCGGTAGAAGCCATTGGCACCCGTTCTTCCCTGGGTGCACGATCGGCCGGAAGCACAACCCCTTTCCCACTAACTGACTAGCCAGTCAGTATGGGCGATGTTGACGAAGGCTCGACGCGAGCGGAGATCATGGCGGCGACGTACCGCGCTCTATGCCGGCAAGGGTATGCGTCGCTAACGATGCAAGACATTGCGGACGAACTCGAGAAGTCGAAATCGCTGCTTCACTACCACTTCGAGTCGAAGGACGCACTGCTGGCGGCGTTCATCGAGTACCTGCTCGCCCGGTTCGAACGGGAGGTTGGCGCCCTCGAGGGGCCGCCGGCTGATCGTCTCGAGGCGTTCGTCGATCGGTTCGTCGTCGACGACGCCGGCGACGACCGCGAGGCGCTGCATCTGGCGTTACTCGAGTTGCGGGCGCAGGCGCCGTACACCGATCGCTACCGCGATCAGCTCGCCCGGAGCGACGCGGTTGTCCGCGAGGCCGTTGCGGAGATCGTCCGCGACGGCGTCGAGCAGGGCGTGTTTCGCGCCGACGCCGACCCGGAGGGAGTGGCACGACTCGTCGTTGCCGCGATGGATGGCGGGCGGATGCGCGGGCTCACGATTGGCGAGGAATCGTACGCGGCAAGCGTTCGAGAGGAACTGTACGCCCACGTCCTCGACGATCTCGAGGTAGAACGCGGATGACGGGGCTGCGCGGCCGGCTTGCCGGGGCCGTCACCGGCCAGTATCTCATCATCGGCGCGGTGATCGTCAGCACCTTCTTCATCGGCTTCGGCGGCGGCGTCATCTTCCCGATTATCCCGAATCTGGGTACGATCCTCGGCATCTCGCCGGTGATGGTCGGCGTGATCCTCAGTGCGAATCGGTTCTCGCGGCTGGTCGCCAACGCTCCCGCGGGCATCCTCGTCGACCGCATCGGTACCCGAACACCGTTCGTCGTCGGGATGTTCGTCCAGGGAGTCGCCACGACTGGCTACGTGATCGCGGTCATCGCCCCCGCTCCGGAGGCGTGGTTTCTGGGTGCCCGCCTGCTGTGGGGTGCCGGCAGTGCGCTCGTATTCGCAACGGCGTACACGATCGCCGCCGATGTGAGCGACGGCGGCTCGCGGGGGACCAGCATGGGTCTCATCCGGGGTGGTGTGTTGTTCGGCGCACCGACGGGGCTGGTCGTTGGCGGGATCGTCAGCGAGGTCGCCGGCACGATCGCGGCGTTCGTCCTCGCCGCTGCCTTCGCGTTCATCGCCACCGCCATCGCGTACGCGACGATCCCGGAAACCCACGTCGAGGGCGACCAGCGACGGTCGGTCTCGCCGTGGGACGTCGATACGAGTGTGCCCGCGGTGACCGTCGGACTGATCAACTTCGCCGTACTGTTCGTCTACTTCGGCGTGCTGTTCGCGACGCTCGTGGTGTTTCTCGCCGAACACGACCTCGGGATGCTCGGCTTCGACGCCCAGGGCACCTCCGGACTGTTCATGGCGATCACCGTTATCACCGCGGGGGTGTTCATGTTCCTGGGCGGCTACGCGAGCGACAACCTGCGCTCGCGGGTGCCGATGCTCGTCTGTTTTCTCGGGATCACTGTTGTCGGCTTCGTCCTGCTCGCGTTCGCCGACTCGCTGCTCGCGCTGGCGGTTGCCTGCCTGTTCATCGGCGCCGGTCAGGGCGGGACGAGCGGGCCGTTGATGGCGCTGCTGGGTGATCTGACCCCCGACGAGCGGATGGGTCGAGCGGTGGGAACGAACAACGTTCTCGGCGACGTCGGCGGCGGGGTCGGCCCCATCGTCTCGCTGCCGCTGGTCGAAATCGTCGGCTTTCGCCCGGTGTATCTCGTCTGTGCGGTGTTGCCGCTCGTGGGCGCGATGATTCTCCTGGCGGGGGTGTACCGTGAGACAGGTGAGTTTGTCCCCGCCGTCGATGTGGCACGGCTGTAGGGGCGTCAGCGGTCGATGCCGTCACATCACGGAAATTTGGCTCTGTTGAAACACTCTACAACTGCCAAGAGTTTCCTGCTGTATACAGAGCATAAGTTCAGCACGATAGCTTCATCCAGTTCGCGCCGAATCCAGTGAATCAGTTGTTCAGTAGATGCAACTAATCGGAAGAGGGTCAACTCGATTACATTCTTTAATCAAGTTTAATAGTTGGTTCCAGAAATCCCCTGTTGTGGTTTTCAGTGCATCTTTCGCGGCATTCCAGTATGCTCTGTCGTGTACAACGTCAGTGATCATGGTGATTTTAACCCCCCAGTCCGCAATCTGGCCATCTCTTCCATCTGTGCCCTTCGGCCGCTGAATACTGGTGTTTCGAATCCTGTGGATCCCACAATACGCGCATAATACATATTATATATAAATGAGCCATCATACAATTTGAGATGATAAAATTAGATACTGACACAGTTCGGGTCGAGACGATAGAACTCTGAGCTTCAAATCATCTACAGATAATCGAGGCGAGTGCCTCGGGGCTTGACCCCGAGGGTGAATCCGACCCGAATGTTTACAAACAATACTTCGTATTATGTAGGTAACGACTGCGAAGAATATTGAAGACCTCAATATGAAGCGGTCGTTTGGCTGATGGGAATGCGGCACCTCTCAAAACTCGCGCCGTTGGCGTGGTGAGACGGGTGCTGTCGGGCGGGGTAGAGCCGCCGACCCTCACGGACACAACAAGTGTTCGGGTGTTAATTCCAGCCGACCGCGTAAGCGGAAGGCCGAGGGGAATTAAATTCACCTGCGACGGCACGACCCGTTTTGGGACGTGCGGTCAAAACGGTGAAGCCTCGGGGCTTGTCCCCGAGGTACTTCACCGTACTGCCGCCGTTCGACCGCCCGGGCCCGCCGGTCGGTGTCCCACTCCTCGAGGAGGCCGTAGTCGGTCATCGTCTCCATGCCCGCGATCGCCGCGGAGAGTTTGATCCCGATGAGCGGAATCTCCGCGACGGAAACGATTACATCCACGCGGACGATCGCTCCGTCGCGGAGCAGGACGTCGAGAACGTCGACGAACGTATCCTCGTTTTTTTCCGGTTTCATGTTACGTATCTCCGTTTCCTAGTTCTGGCCCGCTGAACCGAACCTCGAGTCCGGGTGCCGCCGCGACGTCGTCCAGCACCGAGCCGACCGCCGTCTCGTCGTCCTCATGAGCGAGCAGCGTTAGCCGGCTGAGCGTTTCACCGTCGTCGTTGCCGCGAAGAATCGTGTCGAATTGGAAGGGGATTGGCGTGCCGAAGGTGTCGCCGGCTTCGTCGACGACGGTCTGGTGTCGAACGAACCACCGCCTGACCTCGGTGAGATCGGCCGAGTCGTAGATTCTATCGCAAGCGTGGGCGACCGCGCCGATACCGTCGGTATCGACGACCGAGACGGGACCGTCGCCGACGCCGCTCGTCTCGAAGTCGGGATCGTCCCCGACCCGGACGACGCAGTAGAGGTACCGTCCCTCGCCGATATCCGGTAACATGGCCTCGTCCGGCTCATCGGGCACGTCGAAATCCTTGAGGGTGGAACCGGGATTGCCGAAGTCGGCGGTCATTCGTCCTCACCTCCGAACACGGAGTAACCGGGTTTTCGGTGTTTGGCCGGATCCGCATCCATCCGTTCGATCGCGTCGGTAACGAGCCCGTCCAGGTCCCCTCGGAGGTCGTCAACGCTGTCTTCGATCCCCTCATCGCGCTTGATCTGGTCGATCTCCGCCTCGATGGTTGCCAGCTGGCGACCGAGGCGATCGATCTCCTCGTCCGTGAGGTTACCCGACTCCATCCGACGGACGGCCTCGCGCTCGAGCGTATCGACGAGGATTTCGACGATGCTGACGATGAGGGTCATGAGCCCGTCTCGTGCGTCGTTACCGGAGCCGATGTCGATCGCCGTCACGATCAGCCCTCCTCTGCTTTGGCTTTGGCCGTCTCTTTTTCTTCTTCGTCGGCTTCGTCCTCGTCGGTCTCGTCGTCCTCCGCCTCGGGGTCTGGCGTGACGTTAACCCCCCGCGTCGAGTCGATCACCGGATTCGGCCGATCAATTTCTGCAATTTCGGGGTCTCCGACGGCCTTGGCGAGCCGACGCATGTCCGTTCCCTCGGGGAACTCGAGGCCGTACTTTGCGGCCGTCTCGAACGAAGCGATGGCGGCTCGGATCTGGATGCCGAGCAGCTGCGTGTCGCCGATGGAGACGGCGATGTCCGCGTTGATAACGACGCCCTTGTCGAGCAGCATCTCGACGACGTCCGCGAGGTCGGCCTTCTGTCGACTGGGCTGGAAATCATGCGCCACGGCACCCACCTCGGCTCGTTACGCCGTTTTCTTGCTCCATCCGAGTCGATCCCAGGACGCTCGCGGTCGCCGCTTGAGTGGGCCCGATTGTTCTTGAGGCAGTCGTTACCAGATTCTGTCGCCGATTGTGCGTGAAAGCGTTCATTATTCTTCCCTTCGTCGTTTGCGTTCGATCTCGAACCGCTGGCCGTATACGCGCTCGAGAGCGCGCGCCGTCGAGAGTGTTACCTGCTTTGGGACGTGTTACCTGCTTTGGGACGGTCGAATGATGCTCGCCGCCAGGATCGTGTCTGTTCGTCGCTCTCGTCGACACTGCCGTCGGGTTCCGGGAGGATGGAGTCGTGTCCTGGTGGCACATCTTTTCGTGGTTTGCCTCGTACAACTTCTCGAACCAACGTCGCCCAACAGCGACTCGATTCATCAACGTCGCTGGGGCGCTTCTCGACGCTCTCGAGAGCGGTCTCCGCCTCCGAAAACAGCCCCGGCCCCCCTTCATTGTCGTCTTATCGATCATCCGCCATCACCTTCCGAAGTCGAGTTCGGTTCGCTCTCGGGTTCAATCGTCACGGTGAGCACACCGTTCTTGATCGTTGTGTCGACCGTCCTGTCGCGCCAGGGAATGTCAACCCGCTCGACCTCGCTCCCGGAGACGGCGATGACGAGCGTCGAGCCGTCGAACCCGACGGTGACGTCTTCCGGGTCGGCCCCGCCGACGTCAGCCGTAACTACTAGTTCGCCATCGTAGACGTACGTCGCCGAGTGGTACGAATCCGACGGCGCCCGGCGGTGACGTCGGTTCCGCGGCCGGTCGGCGACGCCGTCGATCTCACCGCTGGGCCGGATCGAATCGAATTCCTCGGTAATCGAACGATCGAGGCCAGTGTTGACGGAGATATTGTAATCGACCGTCGCGCGATCACCGCGCCGACGTCCCGATAGCTGTCCGTCGTTACGCTCGAGTCGCTCGAGCGCCGACAGCAGCGTCGAGAGCCAGTGTTCGTACTCCGGTCCGTCCCATTGATCGTTGTTATCGTTACTCATTATCGTTTCACCTCTACGCGGCCGCTCGAAGACTGCCCGTGAACCTCGCGAGCGATCTCGATCTTTTTCTCAAGCTCTTTCTTCCAACGCCGATACTCTTCTTCGGGACGTTCGCCGAGTTTGCACGGCAGCTGGCTCTCCTCGAGCGCATTCAGATCGTACAGTTCGCTGAACGAGCGAGCACCTGCAAACCGTAAATATCCCAACGCGGAACGGGAAGCCCCGTCGTTTACGATGGGGAGGATGTCACCTGTCTTCCTGATCAGCCCTTCGAGCGCCCACGCTCTTCCTGTCGTGGCCCATCTATTTTCGCGAGGACGACTTTGTGGATGCCAAGCGTTACTCAGTCGCCGACTCTGGTGACGACTCCGGCCGCGTCTCGACTTCGAGTTCCTCGAGTTCGTCGAGGTCGCCCTCGGCGGTGGCCTGCTCGATCTTCGCGATCTCCTCTGCGTAGTGCAGGAAGGTGTCGACGGAGGCGACGACGACGCGCGCCTCGACGGTCAGGAGTTCGATACCGACGACGGAGACTCGCGCCCAGACGTCGATGACGACGCCCTTGTCGAGGACGCGGTCCAGCACTTCCGCGAGACTCGAGGAATCGGGTCGTTGGCGTGTCTGTGTCATTGTGATCTCCATCTGAGAGTAGAGCGAGAGTTCGCTTCAGCATGCTGGGTGCACTGGCAAGCCAACGCCCGAAAAACGACAGCAGAGGAACTCATGGATCCGAAGCGACCGTTCGAGGGCAGTTGGGTACGCCTCGTCCTCTGAGTTAGATGAGGGGATAGTTTGGACCGACGACCTGCTGCTGATATGCCGCGAATGTCGCACGGAGTAGAGTTCGATCTATTGGTCGCGTCGGAAAACCGTTCAGAACCAGCGGAGCTGTTGCTGAAACAAAGCCGTAGCTGATAGCTCGTAGGAATGGGGACAATGTGGTAAGCGTGAAACTGTCCCCAATTGAGATTACACTCACGATTCACTTGTCTCTGTCCATTGATCCGTCTGAACAGTATCCGCTTGCTGCCTTCGCAGAGTTCCTCACCAACCAGCATCTCGAATCGACGCTACTGGAAGCGGTTATCGAAAGCCTCGACGACGTGCTCGTCGAGGCGTACTGTGGCGAAAAACACGCAGACGGCAACGGTGGCAACCGTTTCCAACGTTCGACAACAAAGACTCGCACGGCGGTTACCACCGCCGGCGAGCACGAGTTTTCGCTGGGGTACGTCAAAGACACTGCTGCTCGTGATGACGAATGCGCATACTTCCGTCCCATTGAACAACTCGTCGATTTCGACGGCAAGAAGCGATATCAACAGGATGTCGCTGCACGCACAGTCGATCTTGCAACGGATCTCTCCTACCGCGACGCAGCCGCTCATTCCCAAGACCTCGAAAAGACGCCCTCCAAAGACACGATCCGCGCCCGTGTGACCGAGTACGGCAGGAAACTCACTGTGCCCGTTCCGTCTCTCGATACGTGACGCCGAGGTCGAGGTCCTCGTACATTCGGTCGAGCATCGCCAGCGCCGACTGGAACTGAGCGTAGTTCTCGCGCATATACTCGATCGTCTCGGCTCTCGGGATCACCGGGTGTCCCTCGATGTGCTCAATGTCGAGCGAGGGGCGTGGCTCGAGGACGATCTGCAGCGCTCCGTCCAACTCGTCTCGGGGCTGTCGCTCGAATGCAGTGGGGAGGTCGAACGACTCGAAAAACACCTCCCAGGTGTCGACGTCCTGCTCACGGACGGCCAAGAACAGCGGATAGTCGTTCGGATCCCGACCGACCTGGTAGCCGCCTTGGGTCCACACGTAGACGGCGTCGATCCGCGTGAACGCGAACGGCCAGTCACCGAACTGTGGGATGACGTAGGCCTCCTCGATGGAGGGGGGACTGACGCCGGCGCTGGCAGCGACAAGCTCGCGGGCAGCGACGCGTACGCGCTCGTCGACGACAGTGAGGCCGTCGTCATAGGTGACGTAGCCTGCGTCTTCGAGCCGATTGACGGCCTGTCTCACCGTCTCGTACGGCCTGTGGAGGTGTTGGGCGACACGGCGGATGGAGTCACCACTGTTGATGGCGAGGATAGTCTGCGCCGCTGTGTCGTCAAGCATCTCATACATCTGGTGGTTACCAATAATCCGGTAACAGTTAAAAGCCTTACTCGACTGGACAGGAAGCTACGATTTCTCCATTTGTCTCGACGGTTGCTTCTGGCAGAAGTTGCGACCGCTGCGCTCAATGCATATGGAAGTGGAACTAGTTTCGTTGTTCGTTTCAGGAGTCCTGGGATAAGCCAATGCAGAGAGAGTGCGAACCTAATGAGGTTGTTTCTATCATCTAATATAGATTGTTGAGGGGCTGTGCTGAATACAGAGCGCAAATGTGGCACGACACAAAGTCCGTTTAACGCGAAGGTAGCGAACGTTCAGTACAGACTGACAATCTATCGTGAGTTTCACTCAAAAGCCTTATAGGATTGATAGTGATGCACTCGAAATATCTGATGGGGTGCAAAGATGGGACTGATTGAAGGGTTGCGGAGAACCAGTGGTATAGAGCTGTACGAGTGCCGAAACTGTGGTGAAAAGTTCACAGAAGATGTTGCCGAGTGTCCGAACTGTGGATGGGAGGAGACCGCTCACTACGTATTCTGAACGATCCACACAGACGCTGGAGGGGAACGAACTCCCCGAACAGGTTTCTGACGGCCTGAAACGAGTGGCCAGGCTCCGTTCGCAGCCAGACTTTGCAAGTCAATCGACTCTCTGGTAGCCAGAGGACCCTCCCTCAGAGTCGTTCTCTCCGTTTCCTGCTCGATCTGTTTCTCAGTCCTCAGCCAGAGGAGTGACGGTTAGCGTTCCGTCCGCCCGAACCTCAACCCAGTATCCTTCATATTGAAATGCGATTTTCGCTCCTTCGGTCTCCGGTTTGAAGAGTTCGTTGAGTGCCTCGGGGTTAATCGAATAGTACAACGGGTCCAGATCTTCAATATCCGCATCTTTGGCCTCTGTAAGGACAGAAATCACTGCGGTCGTAGGGGTCTCATAGTCCAACATGGTGTACTCAATTTCATCACTATTCTGCATAGGTTCTGTACTCCCCCTTCTGGTATAAGCGCAGAGCGTTAATTCGCACAGGGGTTGTCTGAAACATGCGTATTCTTGTTTCTCTGCGCTGAGTAAGCACCATCTTCGCAAATCGGGTCAGGTTTCGTCCGACATTCGCGCACTGTATTACAGCACGGCTCTCTCAATACTACCAATTGCTGATAGAAGTAACGGCGTCAGGTTCGTAGGCGTACATAGCAAATTGGCACCGTTCGTTTCGGGTGATCTCGAGTGGGCCCACCCGTTGATTCGGACTCCTTACCGATAGTGTTCGTCGTCGATCTGGAGGATCGCCTCGGTCGTGGCGAGGCCATGACGGGCGGCGAACTCGTCTGCGAGTGCGAGGGTGCGATCAGCGCGGCTGGATCACCCTCTTCGAACAGTAAGGCGTAGTTGACGAGCGCGTTGACAAGCAGCAGGTCGTCCTGTGAGTGTCGCGTGGACATCACCGGACTTCGCCCCGTCTTCGTATATAATCCCTCGATGGTGCCGATTGAGTCCCCTGCCGGCACTCAAGACCACGACGTGTGGAGAGCGGTGTGAGGCGCGGTTCAGTGATGGTTTACCGTCTCGTCGACTGACGCCAGATCAACGTTCGTAAATTCGATCCGGGTTCCCCCAGTGGGCCCGGTGGTGAGCGTCCAGTCCCACTCGTACGTCTCGGCCAACTGGGCGGCATACGTGAGTCCCAGCCCAGTTCCATTCGGCTTCGTCGAGAAGCCTGCACCAGCCACCTTGTTTCGAACAGTTTCGGGAATACCGGTCCCGTCATCGGCAACGTAAAAACCCGTCTCGAGATCGCCAATGCGGACGGTCACCGGGTCGTCGCTGTGTTCGATACTGTTGCGAAACAGGTTCACGAGCAGGTGACATACGTGCACCGGGTTCGCCGAAATCGTGTGTTCGGTCTCGACGACGAGTTCGGCTTGCTCTGCATCCGCCACGACGTCTGCCCAGACGTTCGAGGCCAGCTCGGAGAGTCGAATCGGTTCGTAGCCGATATTTGCCTGAGAGCCGCGAACGGTGACCAGCAAGATGTCGATCATCTCCTCGATCCGCTCGAGCGCGATGTCGACCTCTTCAGCGGCGTCTTCGTTTCGTGGTCGTTCTTGCTGGTGGTAGATCTGGGCGATGTCTAACGGGTTTCGCAACTCATGGGCGAGCATCCCCGCGAAGCTTTCTAACCGCTCGTTTTGGCGCTCGAGTTCGTGGCTATATTGTTCGAGTTCGCGGCTTCGTTCTTCAGCGATACGTGCCCGCGTTCTGGCCCGTGCATCACTATGGCCGACACCGAAGCCGGCAACGGTGGCAAGCGCCGTCAGGATAGGGATCGAATCAGCCGGAGATGTCATCCCACCACCGGGCTGAAGATCATAGAGGAGGAGAAGCGCCAACATCACGCCAAGCCCAGCAAAACACCAGTCGGCGATACGTGGATATAGGTCTGGGTGGATCTCAGTCCTCCGGAGTCGATACCCGCCATACAACAGGATGGCACCGGGGACGCCAACCAAGAGAAAGTGAATCACCGCATTCCCCACTGGATCCACACCAACGGTTTTCATGAGCGCACGGCTGAGTGCGACCACGAGGTACAGTCCCCCAAGAGCAATGATGGTGTACCTCCCGCGGTCATCTGCAACGAAACCCGTGACACCGCTCATTGGCTCCGCAATATTAGGGGCAGATAGTTATGATTTGCGGCGTGTTACCGTCCCCATCACCACACGGCGTGTTGTCATCAGCGTGATTCCGGTATCGTACCCAGTGCTCGATTAGGGGTTGGACGTCTCGGCCGTAGCGCCGCTGGACAGCCAGAGGTGAGTGTTCGCGATCTTCCGGCCCCGTCCCACGCCGCCGTCTTCGAGAGCTCTGAGCGTCTTGTAGGCGGTCTCATACGAACACGCGGCGTGAGCGGCGACGTCCTGCGTACCGGCCCATCCCGCCCTCGCTCTCGAGCGCCTGTGGAGACTGCGCTCCCTACGGGAACCACTTCGGTTCCTGCAAAGCGCGTCCTGGAAGCAGGAAGCCCCATCTGCTCACGGCGGTGAAGCCGCCGTTCGCATGGTCCGTGAGACCTTCGGTCTCACGCCACCCTCAAGCGCGAGCCAAAAGGCGAGCGGTAGGGTGGGGTCGTTCACCAACCGAGAGGGTCAACGAAACTGAAAATTCCAAGGATACTCCTCGTGGGTCAGTGCGGAGCGGATATCAATTCTGCCCGGTTCGTAGTATCTCGACGACCACAAGATAAATCCGTGCAAAATCATACTGGAAATTTCTATTATTTCCATACCACTGTTGGTGAATCAGAGTGGGGTTCCTTGAGACAGTATCTAATGGAAATGTGTAGTGGTGGCGTAATTCACCACTTTTCCATTCCTAATGGCTTATACGAAAACATTTCTATGTGGGATATTCATCCTATCTTACATAACGAATCTATTAAAAAGATCTTACTGCTCGCGCTTTAGAGGTAGCACTACTACCCGATGGAGTCACAGCCTCACCCCGGTACGAACGAGGACTTTTATCGGACGCTCGTCGAGAGCGCAGCCGAAGGGCTGCTCACCATCGACAAGACCAGCACGATCGTCTACGCCAATCGGGCGATCGAAGAGATCCTCGGCTACACGCCGGAGGAACTCATCGGCAGTTCGAAGATGCGGATCATTCCCGAACGACTGCGCCCCGTCTACGACGCTGCGATCGAGTCGTACGTGCGGACGGGCGACCGAACCGTCGACTGGGATGGGATGGAGTTACCCGCCCAGCACAAAGACGGCCACGAGGTACCTGTGTTGATCAGCCTCCGCGAGCACGAACACGACGGAACGCGATACTTTACGGGCGTGATCCGGGACATCACCGAGCGACGCCGCCGGGAAACTCAGCTTCAGGCCCAGGCTGAACACCTGGCCCAGTTTGCAGGCGTCCTCACCCACGATATCCGTAATCCGCTCGCTGTCGCGCAGGGTTACACCGAACTCGCCCGCGAAGACCACGACATATCCGAACTGGCGGACGTCGAGGATGCACTCGCCCGAATCGACGCCCTCATCGACGACGTGTTGGCACTCTCGAAGGAAGGTCGAACTATCGGGGAGACCGAATCCGTCGCCGTCGAAGAGGCCGTCCGCGCCGCATGGGACACCGTCGACACCCGGTGTGCGACGCTGCGAGTCGAGTCCGACCTCGGAACGGTCGATGCCGACCGCAGCCGGTTCCGGGAACTCCTCGAGAACCTCTTTCGGAACGCCGTGGAACACGGTTCCACAAGCAGCCAGCAGCAAGCTGCTGGCGACGCCGACGAACACGGTTCGACAAGTCCACCCTCGGACGCTCGGGTGGGCGTCGTCGAACAGGGGAGTCCGGGCGTCACGGTTCGGATCGGGCGAGTCGACGGAGAGCTGTACGTCGCGGACGACGGGCCCGGAGTGCCGCCGGCGATCCGGTCTGCGGTGTTCGACCACGGCTACTCGACGACCGAGGGCGGTACCGGGTACGGCCTCGGGATCGTTGCCGGAATCGCGGAGGCCCACGGGTGGACCATCTCGGTCGACGATTCCGAACAGGGTGGGGCACGGTTCGTACTCGAGCTATGACTCGGCGAGTGAGAACGTGTTTGTGAGCGTAGGGGAACGTCTGTGGGGGTCGTTCATT
Organism: Natrononativus sp. DTA114; assembly: GCF_059736515.1. NCBI lineage: Archaea > Methanobacteriati > Methanobacteriota > Halobacteria > Halobacteriales > Natrialbaceae > Natrononativus > Natrononativus sp. DTA114. The sequence goes on from NZ_JCASSN010000004.1 coordinate 30,348, forward strand.
GATATCTTCCCGCCCTGAAAGGCGAGGTTTCCGCTTGCTATACGTCATCGAAATACGTTGGATCAGCGGATGAGTCGCTCCATTGGTAGCGCGGCCTGAGCTAGCGGATCGCTGATCTCGGTCCTGATCGGGTGCGCTTCGAACGAATACTCACACCCCGCCGATGGAGCGAGTTCAGACGCTACTCAGGCGAGCCCAGCGGACGAGATCTCGGGGTGGTCCCGGAAGAACTCGACGAGTTCGTCGACGTAGATTCGGAAGGGTGGACACCGGATACCGCTTCCTCGAAGGCCTCGAACCGCGTTCTCGCAGGTGTCGCTCGTCGGGTGGACGAAGTAGTCGAACGCCGCAGGTTCGACGCCCAGCGCACGCTCGAGTCGGGGGACGATTCCAGCGCGCATCGTGAAACGCGCAGCGACGTCGGGACCGTGACTACCCGCTTGTCGAGCGCGTCACCGAACGCCCGGATCATCTCGGCGACCGTCGGCGGATTCGGATCGCAGAGCTGATACACCCCGCCGCGGGCGTCCTCGCGGGAACTCAGGTGGTCGATGGCATCCACCACGAAGTCTCGCGGGACGACGTTCCCGACTTCAGGGGTGTCGGCGTCGGCAGGGAGGGTCGCCACGAGCCGCGAGAGGCGATCGGCGGTGAGCGAGTCGGGAAACGTGCCCGAGGGTGAGAGCATACCCGACGATACGGTCACGCTGCGCATCACCGCTTTGAAACGATGAAAAACCCGGAGCACGTTCCGGTCCGATCGGCACTGATTGGAGGCTTCCCTCGACGCTACTGGCTGTGAACAGTGGTGTCTCCGCCTACTGTTGCTTCCAGAGCGTTTCGATGCGCTCTTCGATGTGATCAAGAACGAGGCGGCATACGCCACGATGATGGTCCGGCCAGTGAGCGTTCTCCGCGTCGGTGCGGCTCGCGGTTGGCGGCGGGTGGAAGTGATCTCGCGAGTTGTGTGCGTTTGGGTGCCGATCCCACCGGCACTTCCACGGGCTGTCCTGCCACTCCTCCTGGTAGTGGAAATTAAAATCGTCGTTGCGGTACCAGCGAATCTCGAAGCGAGCGGACACCTCCGCTGGGAAGTAGTCACTGGACAACTCGACACGAAGGTGCAGGTTCCCGTCCTCGATGAGAGCCGCCGATTCGAACATGCGACGCCCGACGAATCCGGATCGCATCCGCTCCAACATCGACCGGTCGATCGGTGCGGGACTCGCACCATCATCTATCGGCACCATTCAGCTGTGCGACGGGGCCGTCGAGCCGGCGACCTTTCTTCGAGCCCGTTCGTGTAGGCGACGCTCCTCGAGGATTGTGGCCCACGCACCGAGTTCCACGTACACGTCGTCGACCTGCTCGGCGTCGAACTCGAGGACATCGACCTCGGCGGGTGAGTCGACGCCGTATTCGCAGCGATACTCTTCGATCCGCTCGGTCAGTTCTGACACGCGGGCCTGCAACTCATCGACGGTGTGCTCTCGAGTCAGTTCGTTCACCCGTCGCCATTCGAAGTAGTCATCATTGCGCTCGTATCTAACCGGGCGGCCCTCGTGCCGGATAACGATGCCGAGGTCGGCGTAGAAGGATAGGTGTGTCCGTGCCGACGCTTCCGAGCAGTCCGCCCGGTCAGCGATTTCGGCGGCCGTCATCGGCTCTCGGGCGTGCAACACCGCCCCGTACACTCGCTGCTTCGTGTCTTCGGCTTCGAACGGCCGGTCGAACGGGGGCGGGCCATCGCGGCGAGTCCCGTCTGTCATACTCCCATTCACGGAGTCAGAACACATATTTTTTTCTCTGGGGAAAATATATTACCGAGCCCTCGGTCACCATGCAAATCGATATTATATCCCAACGGCGGTCGGGAATCCTCGCCCTTCAGGGCGGGGAGGTTGTCAATGTCAGATTAGGATCCGCTGAGAACTCCGTTTTTTAACTGGAATTAGGCGCTAAGTCCCCTTCCTCAAGGAACAACGCAGGGAGCGGAGCGACCGAGAAGCGCAGTAGGGAGGGGTAGTTCACATATTGGGGACAACCTCGAGCACGCGGGTGCGTTTGCTGTGTTGCTTCCGAACGGACGAGATTGCCTCAGGAGCGCTCCTCGTGAAACATCGGGTATCAAATCGCCCAAGTACCGCTTTCGTCGCGGCGAAGACATCAGGTTTTACGACTGCGCTGTCAGTCTGACAACATACTCGAGGCCGGCAGCGACGAGAACCACCGCCAGCGGACCGAGCCAGAACATCCCGAAGATCGCGAGCGGGCTGTCGGCGGTCCCGCCGAGTTCGACACCTACGGCGTAGCCGGCGATACTGAGAAACGCGACGATCGGCGCGACGTAGCCGTACTCGACGAGAAGATAGACCGAAAGGCTCGCCAGCAGAAAGTGGCCCCCGCCGATCCAGAGGGTGTACAGCACGATTTCGCCGGCCGCGTCCGCGGCGAACTCGTAGCTACCGTGCCGGGCGAGGGCGTACAGGACCAGGAGATAGCCGATGCCGGCACCCACTGCGACCAGCACCGAGGGGGACTGACTCGAGGGGAGAGCTGGCAAGTGTGTCATCAGTGATCATCAGGGTCGGTGACTGTGATTCGGGTTGCTACCATGCGGTACCTGTCTCGCCATCAAGAATAAATAACGCCGTTGGTCCCGTCGTGAGAGTTGTTGAAGTCCCAGCGCTCGTCACCGATGTGGTTGTGATCTAGCGGGTCACGGTGTTCACCTTAGGTCGCTGAATCCTCTTCGTTGATCTCCAACTGCTCACCATCACCAGAGCGGGGTGCCTCGTCGATTCCGAGTTCCTCGCCGACGGGGTGGTGGCAGGCGACACGTTTGGTCGTGTGCGATTCCGGGCCGTTTCCGGACTGTGGCAGGGGTTTGTGTTCGAGGGGCGGCTCGACAGTAACACACGTCTCGGACTTGTACGGACATTGTGGGTGGAACCGACAGCCGCTCGGTAGGTTGATCGGGTCCGGGATCTCACCTTGGATCTGGCTCCCGGCTCGTCGACGGTCCGGATCGGGCTGTGGAACTGCGTCGAGGAGGGACTCCGTATACGGGTGCGACGGCTCGTGGATGACGTCTTTCGTCGGGCCGATTTCGACGGCGTCCCCCAGGTACATGATCATCGTTCGATCAGCGAGGTAATTGATCGTCGAGAGATCGTGTGAGACGTACAGCATCGCGAGATCTCGCTTTTCCTGGAGTTCGTGGAAGAGATTCAGGATCGCGGTCTGGACGCTGACGTCTAACATCGATACGGGTTCGTCTGCGACGATGAAATCCGGATCCAGGACCAGCGCGCGAGCGATACAGACGCGCTGGCGCTGCCCGCCGGAGAGTTCAGACGGGAGTTTGTCGAGATACTTTCCCGGATCACGAAGGCCGGCGTCCTCCAACGCTTCCATGATGCGAGCTTGGCGCGTCTCTCGATCCCGGATGCCGTGAATCGTCAGCGGCTCCGACACCAGACGAGTGACGGGAAACCGTGGGTTCAACGCCTCGTACGGATCCTGGAAGATGACCTGACACTTCTCTCGGAACGTCTTCATCTGGTCGGTGTCGTACTCGAGGATGTTCTCTCCGCGAAAGCGAATCTCGCCGTCCGTGGGTGGCTGGAGCCCGACCAGCAGTTCTCCAAGCGTCGATTTTCCACACCCACTCTGGCCGGCGAGCCCGAGTATCTCGCCTTCATGGATATCAAAGCTGACGTCGTCGACGGCTTTGAGGTGCGAGGACTCGCCGAACAGTTGAGAGAGGAACCCCTGGCTGCGGGCCTGGTACAGCTTCCGGAGATTTCGGATCTCGAAAAGCGTGGGCGCTGTCATTGCTCTGCCTCCCAGGTTTCAGCGTGTGCAGCCCGGTCTCTGAACTCGCGCCGGTCCTCCACATAGTGACACTTCGCTCGATGGTCCGCCGTTCCGTTCACGGTCTCGAGCGCTGGCCGGGTATAACACTCGTCTGTTGAGAACGGACAACGATCTACAAACTGACACTCGCTTGGTTCTGACAGAAGCTCGGGTGGCGACCCCGGGATGCTGATGAGTTGATCCACATCGACCTCGAGCGTCGGAAACGCGTTGTTCAACCCCATCGTATACGGGTGTGCACTGTGGTTGAAGATCTCGCTTACCGGGCCAATTTCGGCGATCTCACCCCCATACATCACGATGACGCGATCTGCAATCTCCGCGACAACGCTCATATCGTGGGTGATGATGATCATGGAGTTGTTCAGCGAGCGTTGGAGGTCGAGGATCATCTCGAGCACGTCGTCCTGGACGACGACATCGAGGCCCGTCGTCGGCTCGTCGGCCACCACGATCGAGGGATCTAAGAGCAACGAGAACGCGATCACCACCCGCTGTCGCTGGCCACCGGAGAGCTCGTGGGGGTAATCGTTGATCCGGTTTGCATCGATGCCGACGCTCTCGAGCATTTCCTCGCTGCGCTCGAGCGCCTCCCCCTTCGACAGGTCTGTATGAGTTCTGATGACTTCTATGAACTGTTTTTTAATCGAATATACCGGATCGAGAGCATTCATCGCGCTCTGGATCACGTACGAAATCTCCGTTGCGCGAAAGTTCTTGTACTCGGATTCGGACAGTTGGGCGAGATCCGTCTCGTCTAGCATGATGTTGCCACCGGAGACGACGCCGTTGGAGGGTAGCAATCCAACGAGCGCTTCGGCGAGTGTCGTCTTCCCGCAGCCACTCTCGCCGACGATACACAGGATCTCCCCCTCCTGAAGGGTGAAACTCACGTCGTTGACGGCGTGGATCGTCTGCTCGTCGGTTCGATATTCGATCGACAGCTCGTTTACGTCTAGTAATGTCATCGTGTACTCGTTCTGGATTCTGGGCTAGGGTGGCGAATCATTTGACGGACCTCATCTCCGGTTGGGCGATATCTTCGATCGCTCGCGAGAGGTAGAACAGCGACATGATGAGCAACGTGAGTGCGATTCCCGGCGGGAAGACCCACCACGGCGCATAGCGGATCGCACCCGTCGCGAACGTCATCTGCAGCATCGATCCCCAACTGAGCTCCGCACCGATTCCCAGGAACGACACCCCTGCCTCGAGCAGGATCGCCGTCCCGACGGCGAGGGTACCCTGGATGAAGATGAGCGGAAGTAGGTTCGGGGCGATATGGATGAAGATGATCCGGAAGTCACTCGCACCGCTCGCCCGCGCGGCTTTCACGAACGGGCGTTCAGCGAGCGACAGCGTCTGTGACCGAATCACCCGCGCCATCGTTCGCCAGAGAATCAGGACCATCGCGATAATCACCGTCCACAGTGAACTGCCGAAGAACATCGCGACGATGAGGATGAGCGGTGTTGCCGGAATCCCGTAAAGGACGTCGACGACACGCATGAGGACGAGGTCGACTGTCCCCTTGTAGTAGCCGGCGACAAGCCCGACGGTGACGCCGATAACGGTCACTGACAGACCAGAGAGGAACCCGACGAGCAGGGAGGCGCGAGCGGCGAACACCCACTGGCTGAAGACGTCCTGGCCGAGGCTCGTCGTTCCGAAGATGTGGGTACTGCTCGGCGGTTCCATCCCCATCGCGGTCCCATCGGGGCTGTCGTGATAGGCCGTTGGCTCGTACGGCGCGATGTATGGAGCAAAGACGGCGACGACTACGAACGTCGTGAGAACGATGAGCGCGGCGAACGCCGTTCGGTTTCGTCGGATGTCCCCCGCGACGCCGATGAGTTGCTCCCAGAATTTCTCGAGCACGATTCGCCGATTCTCCGAGAGATGCGAATCGAGAAACGTCGTGGTATCTGAGCGTCCAGCCATCTATGTCACCGTCTCCGTTTCAGTCCGTGGATCGATGATAACGCTGATCATGTCGACGAGGAAGTTCAATGTGATGATGACCGTCGCGAGCATCAGGAACGCCCCCTGTGCAAGCGGATAGTCCTCCTGAAGCACCGCCTGCCACATCAACCGGCCGACGCCCGGCCAGGAAAACACCGTCTCGATGACGACGGAGCCGCCGAACGCGAAGCCGACCGCGATTGCCCCGTAGTGCACGACGGGCAGCAGGGAGTTTCTGGCCGCGTGTCTGTAGATCAAACTCCGTTCGGACAGCCCCTGGGCGCGCCCCATCTTGATGAAGTCCTCGCCGAGGACGTCGATCATGTTGTTTCGCATGATGAACGTTGGCGCGGTGAGCCAGTACAGCGTCGTCACGAGAAGCGGTAACGCGAGGTGTCGCAGGAAGTCCATCGAGAGGTATCGGTCGAGTAGCATATCCGAGGAGTAGCCTGCGCTTCGCATCCCGCCCGATGGCACCCACCCGAGATGAAACGAGAAGATCATGATCCCGACCATCCCGGTCCAGAACACGGGAGCGGCGTAGAACAGGATGATCGTCCCGATACCGATCGTGTCGATCAGAGTGTTTCGCCGCCAGGACAGAAACGCACCGATCGTGATTCCGATCCCGAACGCGAGCAACACCGAGGTGAGCATCAGCACGATCGTATTCAGCGTGGTATCGAGCAGGATCGAAAGCACTGGCTCGTTTCGCTGGAACGAGGTTCCGAGATCGCCCGTCAGGAGGTTCTGCATGTACGTTACGTACTGCACGTACAGTGGTTCAGTGAGACCGTGCTGTTCGAGGATCTCCTGTCTGGCCTCCGCGGGCATCGTCGGGTCGGCGACGACCGTACTCGGATCGCCGGGGGTCAACCGAAACAGGAAGAACAGGAGGTTTGCGACGACGAAGATCGACCCCACAGCGAACCCCGCCCGCTTGAGGACATACTGTAGCCTCATTCTGTGAATCGATCCGCTGGCGCGAGGAGGGTTCCATCATCCCATCGATAGCCCGCGTCGGAGAGGACGTTGATGGCCTCCTCGAGACCACCGTCGTACGCCGGCAGATCGGGGTTGTGCCACGCTTCGTTCGCGGGGGCGATCTGCGACGTCGCTTCCTGCCCGCGCCCCTCTAAGATAACCTGGACGACACGCTGTTTGTCGGTCACGTGGGCGAGCGCCTGACGGAACGCCGGGTCGGTGAACGGATCACGTTCGTTCTGTAACCAGGCGGCCGTCACGCCGTGGGATTCTGAGGCGGTCGCTTTGAGGTCTTCGTTCGCCTCTGCTTCTTCGAAGTGGGTGACCTGGATCTCTTGGATGCAGTCGGCTTCTCCCTGCTCGACGGCCCCGAAGGCAGTCGACTCGGACCCGTAGAGCGACCAGACGAGCGTCTCGAAGTCGATCTCCGCGAGGGGGTAGTCGTCGTACGTTTCGTAGACGATCTGATCCTGTGGATCGTAGGTCACGAACTCGAACGGGCCGCTGCCGACGTACACCTCGTCGTTGGTGTACTCGTTGGGATGTGAGATCCCTTCGTCGTCGACGACGTCCTCCCAGATGTGCTGGGGGAGGATGTTGAGCTGGGAGAGCGAGACCGTCGTAAACGAGGCGTCGGGTTCCTCGAGGTTGAAATGGACCGTCTCGTCGTCGACGACGTCGACGCTTTCGATGACGTCGTAGTAGCCGGCCATGTACGGGACCTCGTACTCCTGATAGTAGTCCATCGTGAACTGCACGTCGTCGGCCGTCAGCGATTCACCATCGTGGAACGTGATATCCTCGCGCAACTCCACTTCGACCGTTGTATCGTCCACGACCTCGATTTCGCTCGCGGCGGCTGGTTCCGGTTCGCCGTCGGTTGTGTAGCGAACCAGCCGCGAGAAGATCATCTTCGTCGCCTCGGCCGCTGCGTTCCCCTGGATCGCCATCGGGTGGATCGTCGTCGGCTCCTCGAGCGACGCCAATGTAAATTGCTCCTGGCCATCGACCGGCTCGAGGTTGTCGAGAACCGCAACGCTCCAGTACGGATACGCACCGATCTGCTCAGTCCACCCGCCGAAAGACGATTCGTTCGCTGCGGAGAGCGCATCCTGATGGTAAATCGGGATGACGGGCTGTTCCTCGGCCAGAATCTCCTGGGCCTCCATGACTGCCTCCTGGCGGGCGTCTTCGTCCATTTCGCTTCGAATTCGATCCGCAAGTTCGTCGTACTCGTCGCTTCGGAACTGGATCGCGTTCTCCCCTTCGTCCGCGTAATCGGAGTGGAAGTTGTGTACCAACATGAAGAACGGATCGAGTCGGTCCGGCCGCGCAACGACCCAGAGGGTCAGGACATCGAAATCCCGATCGTACCAGCGATCGAACAGTCCGCTCAGATCCCGGATATCGACGTTCACGTCGATGCCGAGTTCCGCCCACTGGTCGGCGATCATCCCCTGGGCTTCGTTCCGAAGGGGCGCCGCGTCACGCGAGATGCCGACCCACTCGATCGTATCGAGTTCCTCGTACTCTTCGTCGTCCTCCGGTGCCGGCAGGTCGTGGTCATCGTCGTCGTCCTCCCCAAGACACCCTGACAGTCCAACAGCAGTCCCCGCCACCGCTGTCGCTTTAAGAAAGCGTCTACGATTATGCATGGCGTTATCATACACCATATAGCTAATAGTATAAAGCCGTTCGGGTAGACTTCAGCGGATTGAGTCGTCGTGTGGGCGCCTCGCCGCAAGCGACAGATGCCGCGTCATCGGCGGCGATGCCCCGGATGGTCGTGAGTCGAGCTACGACACCGTCGCCACGACGTCAATCTCGATTGCTGCGTCAACGACCAAGTCGGAGACGACCGTCGTCCGCGCAGGGTACGGTTCGGACAGTTGGGATTCGTAGGCCGCGTTGAACGACTCAAAATCATCGGCATCGGTCAGGTACACGGTCGTCTTGACGACGTCCTCGAGCGAGGCGTCTGCTGCTTCGAGCACTGCTGCGATGTTTGCGAGTGCCTGTTTCGTTTCGGCCTCGATCCCGCCGTCCACGATCTCGCCCGTCTCGGGATCGGTGCCGATGTGTCCGGACACGTAGACTGCCGGTCCCTCCACGATGCCGGAGGAGTACGGGTACGAGGTCGATGCACCATCGGTTGGTTCTATTGGCCGCATACAGCCATCATCGGAGATCGACGTAATATACTTATCGCCCGTATTTGTGGCTGCCGGTGGCCGGCTGCGGGGTCGTTGCTGTAACGACTCGCGTGTCGCGGGTTCCTCGATCAGCCGGGTTCTGACCGCGCTCCCGCCGAGGAGATATCGACCTCCGCCCTACCACAGTCACTCCCTGTTCATTCGATACGCTAACGAGCATGGAGGTAAGAGTGTGGGACAGAATATCTATCGAAGACACGGAGCTCTGTGACCGATACGCCGGGCTCTATACGGGAGCGGTGACTGACAGCCTCGACGAACTCGGCTACGAGAACCAGACGCTTCCGAGCGAGATCAATCCAATCGACGACGAGTTTGTAACGGCGGGGTTTGCCTATCCGGTCCGCGGGCGCCCCGACGATGACGCCGACTACGATGAGAACATCCGGCGCTTCCTCGAAATGCTCAGCGACGCCCCCGAAAACAGCGTTATCGTATACGAAACCCACGACGACGACGCCGCACACATCGGGGAGTTATCCACGACCGCCCTCCAGGAACGCGGGTGTCGGGGCGCGATCGTCGACGGCGGTGCTCGGGACCTGGGGTACATTCTCGAGCAAGGGTTTCCCGTGTTCAGCCGGTACCGAACACCGGCTGACGCGCCACCGCGCTGGCGACTCGACGAGTGGAACGTGTCGATCGAAGTCGGCGACATCCAGATCACCCCCGGAGACGTGCTGGTAGGGGATATCGACGGTGTCGTCTGTGTCCCTGCAGACCGCCGAGTGGAGGTGCTCGAGCGAGCCGAAGCTCTCGTCGAGACCGAAGACGACGTTCGAGCGGCGGTTCGTGAGGGGGTCGACCCGGTCACGGCGTATGAACGCTACGGCACGTTCTGAGACGGTGCCGGGGACCCGATGATTCACCGTGCGGCCGGTTCGAGTGCGTCGATGCGACTGATCGCGTCTGTGAGAACCTCGATTCCGACCCCGATGCTCTGTTCGTCGATGTCGAACGTCGGCGAGTGGTGACCGCCCGGATGGTCCGTCCCGATGATCGAGTACACCGCCGAGCCGCCGGCCTCCTCGACTGCCTGCATCAGGTGCGTCGCGTCCTCGCTGGCCCCGAACTCGGCGGTCAGGTCGATGTCTGTGATGGCGTCGTGCTGGGCTGCGACGTCAGCGACGTGTTCGCTGAGCGTTCGATCACTATCGACCCGCGGAACGTCGCTCGTAATCTCGATGTCAGCGTCGCACTCGTGCATCTCTCCCGTCGCGCGAATGATTCGCCGGAACCGCCGTTCCATGTAGTCGTGAATCGCGTTCGTCTCGCCGCGGACTTCACCCCGAAGCGAGGCGGACGCGGCGATCGCGTTCGGCGAGGTTCCCGACTCGAGCTGGCCGATATTGACGCGGGTTACTCCCTCGGAGTGGCGCGGGATCGCGTACAGTTCCTGGACGGCGGTCGCGGCGGCTTGCATGCAGTTTTTGCCGACCTGGGGTTCGTTGCCCGCGTGGGCCGCCTGCCCGGTGAATTCGACGTCGAAGTTACTGACCGCGAGCGGTTTGACGATTCCTGCCACGAGCGACCCGGTGGGCCGACCGAGCCCCAGATGCAGCCCGAAGAAATAGTCGACGTCGTCGACGCGGCCACTGGCCGCCATCGACTTCGCGCCGCCGGCGGTCTCCTCTGCCGGCTGGAAGAGCAGTTTGAAGACGCCGTCGAACTCGCTGTCCTTGATCGCCTGCAACACCCCGACCCCGATCGCCATATGCCCATCGTGGCCACAGGCGTGCATCACACCGTCGTTCGTCGAGCGAAACGCAGCCGTCTGCGGCCGGTGGGCCGGTGTGGTCGCTTCCGACTGGTACAGTGCATCCATGTCGACGCGAAGCGCGACCACGGGACCGGGCCCCTGTCTGAGTACTGCAACCCCGCCGGTGAACCCCCCTCTCGCCTGCTCCAACACGTCCGATCTCGCGTCTTGGTCGACGGCGCGGTCGTACCACCGCTCGCGCTCGCGTTTCGGTGGGAGTGCCATGCGTTGCCCGTCGGCGTGGACGTCCCGACCGAGATGGAGTTCGTCGACACCGATCTCCTCGATCGCATCGACGAGTCGACTCGTCGTATAGTACTCACACCACGCCGGTTCGGGATAGCGGTGAAGGTCGCGTCTGAGCTCGATCAGCTCGTCCCGAGAGAGCGGTGGCGTCATTCTGCTGAGGTCGCCCCCGACGGGACGGTGAGTAACTGCTGTAACTTCTCCTGTGCAAGGTTGCGCCCGGACAGCTGGATGACGATTGTGTCACCCGCAACCGCCTCCTTCATTTGCAGTGCGCCTGCAATCGCTGCCGCACCCGCGCCCTCGAGGAGGATGTGTTCCTCGGCGAGAGTTCGGCGGATCGCCTCCCGGATGGCCTCGTCCTCGACGGTTCGCATTTCGGTCAACCGCTCTCTGAGGATGTCGATCGTGAGTGCAAACGGGACACGGGACTGGAGCCCCTCAGCATACGTGTCGGCGCTCGGTTTCGGCTCCAGGGAGCCGGTTCGCCACGCCTGGGTCATGGCATCGGCCTCGGTCGATTGAATGCCGACGACGTCACAGCCGGTCGCGCCGACGGTCAGACAGTAGCCGGCCGCACTCGAGCCACCACCGACGGGACAGACGACGGTATCGACCGTCGGGAGGTCCTCGAGGACCTCGAGTCCCGCGGTGCCGACGCCAGCGATGAGGGCGGGTTCGTTTGCGGAGTGGACGTATCGATACCCGTGCTCCGCGGCCTGGGCTTCGGCCCACTCGCGAGCTTCGTCGTAGTCTCGCCCTCCCGATCGAACCGTCGCCCCGAGTTGTTCCATCGCCGCGACTTTGTCCTGATTCGGGTCCTCTGGGACGGCAATCGTGACGGGCACGTCGAACGCGCGGCCCGCATACGCAACCGATTGGCCGTGGTTGCCGGTACTCGCGGCGATCAGTCCGCGGTCGGTGAACTCATCGTCCAGTTGCGAACAGAGGTTGATCCCTCCGCGCACCTTGAATGCGCCCGTCGGGAGTGTATCCTCACGCTTGAGATACACGTCGGCATCGAGTTCGTGGGACAGAAACTCGCTTCGAACGAGCGGTGTCCGCGGCAAGTGCTGGCGAACGACGTCTCGTGCCTCGTATACGTCCCCCAGCGTTGGTGGCGTGAGGTCGTGATACGCGAAAATCGTCGTCTCATCCGGTGACTCTACTGGCTCGTAACGATCGCCCATACTCTCGATGTGTGACCGAATAGCATATAATTTCTCCGATTAGCTCAGCAATGGTGTCATGTGATATCCGGTCAAGCGTTGCCCGATTCGCCTGCGTGAGTGGGGTGAGGGCGCAGAATATCGGCCGCATCTCCTGTTTCGAGACGCCATCGGAATCAGCACAAACACAACTCGTTCGACCGTCTGGAGATCTGAATCACCTCGGTGACGACCCGATTAGCCATAGTAGGAGTGTTTCAACTCGATCACGTTCCGATTGTAGTTCAACACCTCGAGTAACCGGGTGAGATAGATCGGCCGGAACCGGCGTTTGGGGCCTGCGACGCCGATTGCGCCGTGAACTTCCTGTGCTTCGTTTCGGACAGGAACCGCGATCCCACGGATCCCAACGATGTGTTCTTCGTCGTCGATGGCGTACTCGCGCGTTCGAACCCGGTCGAGTTCCGTCTCGAGGTGTTCACGGTCGGTGATCGTGTTCGGGGTTGCCGCCGGGAGGCCGTATCGATCGATAATTTCGTCGATCTCCGCCTCCGGAAGGTAGGCGAGCATCGCTTTGCCGATGGAGGTGTGGTGCATGTAGCTGTAGTCGCCAAGGGGTTTGTTGTCCGCGACCGCATGTTGTCCCTTTGCCCGGTAGAGTATTACTCGCATGCCGTTTTCTGTCGTCCCAAAGCCCGCGGTCTCACCGGTGTACCGGGCGATGAGGTCGACCGCCTCCTGGGCACGCTGATACATATCGAACCGTTTGCGTACCGAGCCACCGAGGTGCAAGAACTGAAAGGAGAGGCGGTACCTGTGATCGTCCTTGATGACATACCCCAGTTTCATCAGGGTGTTCAGGTGGATGTAGGTTGTACTCGGTGGCAACTCCAGTTCGTCTGCGAGCTCCGATACCCCGGCATCGTCGAGGCGCCGAAGCGCCTCGACAAGCCGGAACGAGGTCTCCACGGAATTGATCGTCTTCGTCGTGGTCTGGCCCCCGTCGCTGAGTGTCATATGCTACCATCCGATTCGACCATATTAAATATTCCTTCCGTCATGGTATCGAAATCTGTCCGTGAACCGATAGTGGTGAAGAATCGGGTCGATTTTCGAGTTCCTATTCAACTCTGTTGAAAATCTCGCCGATGATTTCGGGAGATCGCTCGCGATGATCGGACTGTCCTTCCCGACCAAGTGATCGTGTGGCGGAAGAAGTGGTGTACCACGGCCGGGCGGTGTTCGTGACACAGGCAGCTCCAAGCCACCAGTAGCCGAGTTGGCTACGAACGAGCCGTCGCTTAAACGACCGGCGCCGTCGGGTAGCTGCCGGCGAAACTAGCGACCGAAAACTCCCGGAGCTTGGCTCTTCGTGTTCACGTCCCGGACCTCGATCCCGCGATCAGCGATGGGGGCCCCACTCGAGTGATATTGGTTTCTCAGGCCCCTACTCCAACTTCCCGGTGTTTCGAACACCATCAGGGCTCGATTCGTTGGGGAGATGGCTCAGTGCCAGCTTTCGACCGTATTAAATCGGTGGACGAAAGATGATGCAGAACCCGGGTGTCGAGCGTAACGTGGGTGAACAAGCCGAATTCACGAGGATCAACGGTACGCACCCTCTCCCCGCGGGTACCGCGTTCCGGTCCATCACCAGTCACAGGTGGGTGGGCGACCTTGTTTGACTGTATAGAGATCGTCGGCGTCACCCCGATTTACTCCCGCTTTCGCAATCTTCACTTCGGTAGCTCCCCTGGCTATTACGGGCATATTATTGTAATGCCGAACTTGTCCGGTTCGACCTTGACAACCATTCACGATCGTTAAAACGAGACCGCAGCGGTGACGGGGGCTGCAGACGGGTGTTTCTCGCCATCATGGACGTCTGGGACCACGCTGTGTAAATAATAATCATACCTATAGGTTCAATCGCAGAAGTGAATAGAAATGTAAATTTCATACACTACCGTCCTACGGTTAAAATATTGATTTATTAGTCCAACAGGGGGTGAATTGTGCTATGATATTGTGAAACAGGTTGCTTGGATAAGTTTATGCGATAATCATTAGGTGAATGTGGTTATTTGTAAGATTGTGCAGGGGCGTGGGGGCGGCCGGGATCGAACTGTATCCTCCGACTATTGGAACGATTATTGGACTGTATCTGGGCTTCATTCAGTTAGAGTCTGATCGATCAGAACAGGGCCCGGCTCTGATTAATATTGTGCAAGATTTTAACTACTAATCGGGGGTAACTGTGGTAAAACTTCTGGCGTTTTCTGGGGGCGTTGCACTCGGTGGCGCCCATCTCTTCGGCGTTCGGTTGGCGTTGAGCCCGTGACGCTCGAAGAAATCGAGGTTGTGGCGCTTGTTGGGTTCACACGCGGGCCTCACCGCATCTCGTCGCCGAAGAGGTTTTCTGAGCGATGGTTCAGGAACATCGACTCACATGCATCGTGGACAGAACGAACGACTGGTCATACTCGTAGTCGTCGTCACTGTCGGCCCACGTGCGCCCCACGCGCCCTCGTTGCCCGTGATCGCAACCGGCATCGCCTCCGCGTGCCTCGAGGGGGAACCCCGGCGGTCGGGCCCGGCGCTCGCCCGCCGGTCCCCGCCGAACCCGGCACAAAACGGACGGTACCAGAACACCGATAGCCCTCGCTCTGAAGACACTCGTATGACGGACGCAGTCGAGACGACGATCGAGGCGAATCGTGAGACCTACCTTTTAACAGCGAGAGAGTCCCGCCGTTCACGGCGTCCTCAGAACGCAACGCGTTCTGATGGGCATCGCAAACCTTCGGTTTGCTCAGCGGGCGTGAATCGCGTACACTCCGTTGCCGTCCCATCACGTTACTGCCAGCCCGAGTCTCGCACCCATATCACCACTTTCACTTTCACTTTCACCTCGGATTGGTCGTCTTTACAACAGTTGAGTGCGTCTGTTGGAATGAGCGATGAAGCGGACCAATACGTTCGCCGTGCGACCGCTCTCCGATAGTGGAGAGAAACTGCTACGGGACCTGTTGGACGCTTCCGCCGCTCTCTGGAACGAAGTCAATTACGAACGTCTCATGCGATACAACGACGAGGACGGCTTCGGTGGTGATGTTTGGGACGCCGATACAGGCCAACTCGAAGGCAAGTACAAAGGCGTACTTGGTGCATCCACCGCCCAGCAAGTGATTCGCAAGAACAGCGAAGCGTGGCGCGGCTTCTTCGAGAACAAGAAGAAGCATCACGACGAGTCGGACACATCAGTCACTGAACACCCCGAAACACCCGGGTTTTGGGGTAATAAAGACGATGGACGCAAGCTGCATATCGTCATTCGCAACACGTCATACACCATCGAATGGGGCGACCGTTCCCGACTCGAAATACTGATCGGGAGCGAACTGAAAGACCGATACGACCACACCGGGCGTCTCCGACTCGAACTCACTGGCAACCCGAACTGGCCCGAGTACGAGAAACAGGGCCGGTTGGACTTGTGGTACGACGAGACTGATTGCACGTTCAGGGCTTCGCAACCCGTGACTGTTTCTGCCGATACACGGGACACTCCACTGGCCTCAGAGAAGGCCGCTCTGGATATTGGTACAAACAATCTCGTTGCCTGTACCACCACGACCGGCGAGCAATATCTGTACGAAGGCCGCGAGTTGTTCCAGCGGTTCCGCGAGACGACGCGAGAAATCGCCTGGCTCCAGTCGAAACTCGAAGAAGGCCGATACAGTAGCGAGCGTATTCGGCGTCTGTACCGCAAACGAACTCGTCGCCGCGACCACGCTCAAGAAACACTGTGTCGTGACCTGCTCGAACGACTGTACGACGAGGGCGTGGACACAGTGTATATCGGTGGCTTGACCGACGTTCTGGAAACCCACTGGTCGGTCGAAACCAACGCCAAGACGCACAACTTCTGGGCGTTCAAACAGTTCACCAAACGACTCGCCTGTACTGCCGAGGAATACGGTATCTCGGTAGAGGTACGGTCGGAAGCGTGGACGAGTCAGGAGTGTCCACAGTGCGGTTCGACAGACCGAACGACACGGCATCAAGACACACTCACCTGTCCGTGTGGGTTCGAAGGTCACGCCGACCTTACAGCGTCAGAAACGTTCCTGAAGCGGCACACAGAGAAAGCAGTCAGGCCGATGGCACGGCCCGTGCGGTTCGAGTGGGACGACCACGAATGGTCGGGGAGACCACACCCTCACGAAAGTCCCAAAGAACAGCGCACAGACCCGAGTACCGTCCACCGCGACGGGAATGTTGCCTCCGAGGAATCGGCATAGCCGAGACTCCCGCGGAGGAAACCCCGTCGTTCACGACGGGGAGGATGTCATTACGCCCGGGAGTGCGACCTCGTGGCGGTCGAAGACCTGAACATGAAGGGGATGATGGAATCCCCGTCGAACAGCCGCAACACCGCCTCTGCCGCGTGGCAGACGTTCCTCTCGTTGCTTGAATACAAGTGCAAGCGAGAGGGGACGCAGTTCGTGGCGGTTAACCCGAGAGGGACGACCAAGGAGTGCGCATCATGTGGTGTCTCGACGGAAAAACCGTTGTGGGTCCGTGAACACTCCTGTCCTGCCTGCGGGTTTGAGGCGGACAGGGACGCGAATGCGGCGTGGAACATTCTTTCTCGCGGCCTCGAAGATGTAGGAGTGGGATACTCCGAATCAACGTCCTCAGAACCGTCCGGTTCTGATGGGCTGCGAAAATCGCTGCGCGATTTTCGAACGCCTGTGGAGACTGCGCTCCCTGTGGATACACCTGTGTCTGCAAAGCGCGTCGTGGAAGCAGGAAGCCCTACCCTCAAGGGGCGAACGGCGTCAGCCGTGAGCGAGTAGGGTGGGGTAGTTCACAGCAACCCTGCCGATAGCGTCTTTTCACGGTAGCGCAATCGGTCATGATTTAATGCTCGACTTATATACTCCGTATATGACTCAGAATTCTACGGAAATACAGGAAGCAATTGCGATGGATCCGGAGCCATCGGATCCGTTTACCGATTTACCACGGAACGAGTGGCGGAACGTGTTCTTCTCACTTACCGAAGACGTGAAAGAACACCTCGTAACTAACATGAGTCGGTCGGAGATGGAGAGGTTTATCGACCGGCTTGATCCGGACGAGGTGACGGACGTTCTCGGGTACACTGACGAAGAGACACGTGCGGCGCTGCTCGCAACGCTCGATAGCCAGCGTCGCGAGAAAATCGACTTCTTACTCTCGTTTGACCCTGAAAGTGCAGCCGGGGTGATGAGCCTCGATTACGTCACTGTCGATGAAACGCGGGACTTCCCGCAAGTGATCGAACGCGTTCGTCGGTTCGAACAGAGAACGGGACAGGTTCCGACGATTTTCGTTACTGAAGATGGAGAATTACAAGGCGAACTCCCTGGAGCAGCGCTGTCCGTGGCCGATCCTGAAACCGAGACGATCAGCGACTACATCCAGGAGACACCGCATGTTCGGTACGATCGCGATGACGAGGAGGTTCTTGAGGTATTCAAGCAAAACCGCGAGCGTTCCGTTGCCGTACTCGATGAAGAGGAAGACATCCTCGGAGTGATCCACGCCGAGGACTTGTTGCGGCTGCTCGAAGAGGCGCGAGGTGAAACGCTCTACGAGTTCACTGGCGTCGCTGAAGAAGAGAGTGTTCTCGACGGTCCGGGAACGAAGGTACGGCGACGGTATAAGTGGTTGATCCTCAACCTCGGAACGGCGTTTATGGCTGCAGCGGTCGTTGGGCTGTTCGAGGCAACCATCGCTGCCGTCGCCATCTTGGCAGCATACATGCCGGTCGTCGCCGGGATGGGTGGAAATGCTGGCACACAGGCGATGGCGGTCACGGTTCGTGGGATTTCACTCGGTGAGGTGTCACTCAACACCGGCAAGCGTGTCATCTTCAACGAAGTCGTTGCCGGTGCCGTCAATGGAACGATTACCGGTGTGCTCGTCGCCGTGATCGCTATCGCCTTTTCGTTCGGTGAGTTCGGCCTCTTACTCGGGGCCGTCATTGGCATTTCGATGGTCGCAAATCTCGTGATCGCGGGCTTTTTCGGTGCCATTACGCCGCTGTTGCTCGACCGGGTGGGATACGATCCGGCCACGTCTGCGACGATCTTCATCACTACGGCGACTGATGTGCTGGGCTTTTTCGTCTTCCTCGGATTAGCCCAAGCAGTCCTGTTGTGACTCCATTCTGAATAATAGGATTTCAATACATGCGACAGAGTCACTTACAGTAGCAAGTAGCCAACAGTGAAGAGGAAGAAATTGTACACCGCGTGGGCGATGATCGGAACAGTGAGGTTGTTCGTTCGTTCGTAGAGGATACCCATGATGACACCAACACCAGTGATGAGCATCGCCCAACCGACGACGGTACCAAGCGACCCAACCCAATTCCCGAAGTGCATCGATCCGAACAGCAAACTCGCAACGAGGATTGCACTCGCTGGCTCGAATGTATTTTTGAGCCGGCCTTGGATCACGCCACGAAACAGGTACTCCTCGGCCGGCGCCACCACGATGATCGACAAAAGAGCGAGCCAAATGAGAACCAGTGGATCGGCCGTAACGAACCCTTCAAGGGTGGACTCGGGTGTGAAACCGAGTGAGTCCAGCACGACGCTCGCAACGGTTGCGAATATGAGTGCCACAATCGTTCCGCTAGCGGCATATGAAAGGTCACGTCGGTCGATTCGGGCAATACGAACCGCGAGTCCGTAGCGGCGGACGTACAGATACCCAGCGGCGAAGAAACCAATCTGCCCCCCAAGGAGGAGGGTGACGAGGACGACCGTGCTTTCGATATCGAACCCCATCGCAAATAGCGGAACGGCAAAGAGGACGCCAACGACGGCCGAGAGGACCAGCGCCAGGATAGTGAGTCCGATGGCGACACTGATAGCTCGGATCTTTGCCCTTCCGCTGTCGATCGTCGTTGGTGAGTCCGTTACCTGCTCTGATTCTCCCACAGTGACTGATAGGACACCTATCCAGTATTTATCGTTGCTGTTGTTGATAGACGTGATCCGTTTCGAGCCGGCTCGTGCAACATTCGCGCCTTCTATTCAGCAGAACCTGTTCGAACTACCGAGTTTCTGCCAAGATCTGCTGCTGAATACAGAGGATTGATGCAACAAACCGTCCTCGTTTTTCAAGCGGTTGGTGCTGAATCAGATGGTCAGTAGAGTTGCGTATCGCTCACAGTGAGTTGATGAACTGGCTCACCACCTATTGAATCGCTCACGCGGTTCGAATGGTAGACAGTGATCGCTCTGCTCGAAGAGTTCGACCGTGGTGTCCGGAACTGGGCTTCGAGGTGGCTCGAGTGATGGATAATCGCACGGGATTGGACGAGTGGGTTGAAGTGGAGAGAGTGAGCTTTCAGCCAGTCGGCTGCTCCATCACGCCGAGCTGCTGTAAGAAGTCGAGATTATCCCAGTAGTTGATGTCCTCGACCGCCTTCCCGTCCTCGAACCGGTTGATGGTCATCCCGGAGCTCTCAACGGTGTTGCCGGTCGCTTCGATCTCTTTGAGATCTCCCTCGTGCGTGCCGCTCAAGGTAAAGTGGGTGATGACGACGTCATCGTCGACGAACATATCGTGCACATCGACGGTCATATCGGGAAACGCCTTTTTGTACCTCTGGATGGATTCTTTGTACCCGTCGATCCCGCGAATCTCCTCTTCACCGGGCTGGCGCAGGACGACGTCCTCGGCCAGCACTTCGTCGAGCGTATCGAGGTCGTCATTTTCGATAATTTCCCAAATGCGCTGCGTTGCCGCTCTGTTGGTTCCTTCGAGTTCTGATGCCATTATGTCTCACTTTTGTTCCGCCGTTGACCGACGCCTGAGGCCGCCTGCGATCAAGCGCACTGATTACTCACCACGGCAAATTACTTAGTACACGACGGTGGAATTATATGGCGAATAGAGGGAATCTTCGTCAGTGAATCCAGTTGTTCAACTGCAAACAGTTTATATAGTGGTTGCCAACCACCGAGAGACTCGAGCAGGGAGGGGATACAGAGCCTGCACGTCGTGTTTTCGTGTGAATCGGCATCCTTACTGCCCCGGCGGTTGAAGAGGATAGTAGATGCTCACCACGCTTCTGGCGTTGTTCAAACGCAACAAAAAGCGTGCATCGTCGGTTGTGATCGGGTGTCGATTCGGTAGGAGTGGGACACTCCGAACCACCTGTAAAGGGAAATCGCCTGTGGAGTCTGGAACCGTCCGCAGAACCGGAGGTTCTGCCGGGCCGCACGAGAGCGGCGCTCTCGTGGACGCTGTGGGACTTGTTCCTGCAAGTTCCGACACAGAAACAGGAAGCTCTGTCCTCAACAAGCGAGGGTCGGGTAGGCCCGAGCGCGGTAGGGCGGAGTAGTTCACTTGGTATACACCACGACTTCATCACCAAAATTTCAGCCGTACTGAACGACTACAGGCTTCACAAACCGAGCGAAATCTCGTGGTGCATTCGCGCTCTGTATCTTGCAGAGACTCCACGACTACCCGACTATTGTCAGCAACGACGTGACCGACTCTGAGGGGAGAGTCATCTAGACCCGTCACTCCCGAGAAATCACGACCACCGTTTGCAAGGTATATGGCTGGTTCTCAGCCGATAGTCCTTTGCTCCTACCTGAAATAGTGAAATTATGGCTCTGAAAGACAGTCTCCTGAGTGGTCTCGTTGCGTTTATCGTTGCGACTGCCGTCGCCAGTGTGGTTGGCGGGAAGCAACTCGGGATGCGGATCGGCCTCCTGACTGGGGTGTCGGTGACCCTGAGCACCTGGGTGTCCAGTCATCGGAACTCGGCGGAAACCGAACTCGAAGACGAAGCGACTGCTGTGTATTGACCTCCTCTACAGAAAAAGCAGGCCGAGTGCCTCGGGGTCAAGCCCCGAGGGTGAAGGCCGTAAGTCCCGCTAAACGTGTTCCGTTCGCTCAATATACTGTTCAATCGTCTCGCTCGACACTGTACCTGCCGTCCCAACGTAGTACGACTTTTCCCAGAACCCACCACCCCACAAGTAGCTCTCCAAGAACGATTCGTGCTGTTCCCACATCTCCCGTGCTGTGATGCTCTTGACGGTGGTCAGGTGGGAGTATCTGATTAAACCACGGGAAGAAGCCTCGGGGCTTGACCCCGAGGCGGTTCACGCCCTGAAGGACGTGGAATCCGACCATCGGATTTCCGCTGGGTGTGGCGTTCGAGGTTCCAACCCGCACTCAGAGGGAACCGGCGACACACCGGGGGAACTCCTCGTATAGGGCTGTGGCCCGGTCAATGAGGCCCCATCGAATACCATATCATCGCCGTGCGAACCACCGCTGGTTCACTTCCCCTTCTGGTTCGGGGACGGCATCTCACGGTATTCATAGCAGTTCATGTCAACGCTCGTACTGGGCGTCGATCCCGTGTTCAGCCAGCAGCCTCGCCGCCATGGCTTTCGTCCACGTAACTCGCGTTTCGAGTGGTGTGTTGTAGCGCGTTGCTTCCGTGATGTAGCCCGGAATCTCGAGTTCCGCGGCGACTTTGTGGACCAACAGCGGCCGGTCGCCGGAGATCGACGCGGTGGACCTGAACTGATAGCTGTCGGGGTAGGACGCATCGACGTACTGATCGTTCAGGTAGTCGGTCGTCTGTCGGGCGGCGTCGGGGGCGGGTTCGACCTGGGTGGTGAAAATCGCCTGGCCGTAGCCACCGGGTTCTTCGTCTGATTGCCAGATCCCACGCGAGGTGTGGAGATCGATCACGACGTCGGGATCGAAACCGACGATCACGTCCCACAGCTCGCGTGCGAGCGCGGTGTGTGGGGTCTCGCCCGGGGGGAACTGGCGGTTGAGGTCTCCCGCTGGACTGTTCCGGGTACCCTGCTCGAGGGCGACGGCGTTGGCCTCCGGAATCACGATCAGTCTACCACAGTTGAACTCCCACTCGTTCACGTGGTGAGCGCCGATCGCGCCGGCCGGTTCGTTGCCGTGGATCCCACCGATGACGACGACCGTCGGGCCGACGAGCGCCGCTTCGTTGACGAAAACTGTCGTCTCGTATGCCGTATCGCGCTGAATCTGAAACGAGTCACGTGTAGTCCCGGTTGGACACACCGCTTCGTCTGCCGTCGCGGGCCGCCCGCCGACGAGGAGGCCGCCTGTCAGGGCACCCGACAGCCCCAACAGAAGGGAGCGACGCGACTGCGTTTTGTTACTATTCGACTGCTTCGTATCGTCGTTCGGTGAGTCGTCCATGTGTGTTCCCTGCAAACCGTGTTCCGACGGAGTCGTCATATTCACCAACATTCCGTCATATCTGGACATATGCATATCCACTGCTTATAACTTCTGGAATCGGAGGCATTCACGGCTGTTGTGCTGTTAGGAAAGAGAGTAGGGGGTCGTCGTTCGATGGAACATATCGTGATCTTGGGAGGAATGTGTTGGTTGTCGGTACGGATTCGAGGCAGAAGTCCACGGGCAAGCCCACGAGTTAACTCCTGGGTAGCCGGCAACGGGATACGCTCTTTGCCGATGGCGCGAAACAGGTACGGCATGGCCGGATCGACTCAGGGGCTCACCGAACAGTCTGCACTCGCCGTCCTCGCACTGGCAAGTACCCTCCTCGCGGTGCTTCTCATCCTCCCGTACCTGCAGTACATCTTGCTCGCAATCGTCCTTGCGTACGTCCTTGCGCCGCTGCAACTGTCACTCGAGCGGGTGCTAAGCCCGACGGCGTCTGCGCTGTCGCTCGTGAGTGCGTCACTGCTCGTCGTCATTTTGCCGGTGCTCTACATCGTTATCATCGCGATCAGGCAGGCCGCAGAGCTCGCGACGACCGTCCAGCAACAGGGGTTGAATCCGATCGCGTTCCAGCAACAGCTTGCTGGCTTCGGTTACGACCTCGAGTTCGCCGACGCGATCGCCGTCTACGAGGCGAACCAGGCGCGGATCGACGACGGACTGCACGGGCTCGTGACCGGCACGCTCGAGATCGTCGGCGGCATCCCCGCGATCGCGTTCGGGCTCACGGTGACGCTGTTCGTCCTCTTTGGGCTGCTTCGTGACGGCGAGCGCCTCGTCGGTTGGCTCCGGACCGTCGTTCCCATCAGCGACGACGCCACGGGCGAGCTGGTCGCCGAACTCGACCGGCTGATGTGGGCGTCGGTCGTCGGGAACGTCCTCGTCTCGGCCATCCAGGCGGTGTTGCTCGGACTCGGGCTGTGGGTGCTCGGCGTGCCGGGCGTCGTCTTTCTGACGGTGGCAACGTTCGTGCTCGCGTTGCTCCCGCTGATCGGTGCCTTCGGCGTCTGGCTCCCGGTGTCGATCTATCTCGTCGCCGTCGGCCGGCCGCTGGCGGCGCTTCTGTTGGTGGGCTACGGCTCACTCGTCAGCGCCTCGGATATGTACCTTCGACCGGCGATCATCGGAAAGAGCGGAGCCCTCAGCGCCGCCGTCATCGTCGTCGGCATCTTCGGTGGCGTCGCCGTCTTCGGTGCCATCGGCCTGTTCATCGGCCCCGTGATCCTCGGGGCGGCCAAGATTACGGTCGATCTCTTCATCGAGGAGTGGGCCGGACCTGAGGCGGCTTGACATCCTCCACACGGCTGAAGCCGTGGGCTTTCTCCTGTTATCCCTGTAAACGACTACGGTGTCTATCCCTTATTATTGATCTGATCTTTCCACCGTTTCTATATCGCTTTGAAAATACGGTCTTCCGAACTCAGCGTAGAAATGCGGCATAGTCGGAGTCTAGAGCGGAAACGAGGGGTGCTCGAAGTGGAAAATCTCGCACCAGCGTCAATTGGATGTGAGTTGCCCGACCTCGTTTCGGGTCCGATCCGAGTGGAGAAGGCAGGCTGCCTGTCGGACGGCGTCAGATTCAGTTGCGTTTTCCTCAACTGCAGCGAGTTTGGGATCGCGCTCGTGGCACTCTGGCATTGCTTCGGGACACCGGGTGACGAAGTTACACCCCTTCGGTGGATATTTCGGATCGGGAATCTCGCCTTCGAGAATGATCCGGCTGCTCGAGCGTCGTGGATCAGGGTCCGGTATCGCACTCAAGAGCGCTTCCGTGTAGGGATGTTTGGGGTCTTCGAACAACGCTTCGGCATCGCCGGTTTCGACGATCCGCCCGAGGTACAGTACCGCAACCCGATCGGACACTTGTCTGATCACGGATAGATCGTGGCTGATGAACAGCATCGAGAGTCCGCGACGGGCTTTGATGCGCTCGAGCAGGGCGAGAATCTGACCCTGCACGCTCACGTCGAGGGCGCTGGTCGGCTCGTCCGCGATCAAAACGTCCGGATCGACGGCCAACGCGCGGGCGATTCCCACTCGCTGTTTTTGGCCGCCGGACAGTTCGTGTGGATAGCTGTGGCGGGTGTCATTGTCGAGACCGACTTCCTCGAGCAGCGAGATGACTCGATCCGTGACGGTTTCATCGCCCTCGAGCATCGCGTGTTTCCGAACGGCGTACTCGAGGATACGGCCGATCCGTTGGCGTGGGTTGAGTGACGAACTGGGGTCTTGGAAGACGAACTGAATTCGCTGGCGCAGTTCCTGATCCGGCGTTTCCGACAGCGGAACGTCATCGACGTAGATTTCGCCGTCGGTTAACTCCTCGAGAGTGATACAGAGTCGCCCGAGGGTGGTTTTTCCGGAGCCGCTTTCGCCGACGAGACCGACGGTTTCACCCTCGTGAAGCGAGAGACTGACGCCGTCGACGGCCTGAACGGGCGGCGTTCCCTTCGGCAGGACGCGATCGAGAAACGACGATGACGTGTCGAACTCCTTTCTAACGTCGTCGATTTCGAGCAGGGTGTTTCCGGTTTCGGCGGTGGAACCGTCCGTCGTTCCCGGCTCCGGGAGTGGATCGAGTATGCCGATTTCGTCGGTTCGAACGCACGCGCTGTACTGCGTAGCTGATTCGTCAGTGGGCTCGAGTGGTGGATCGCCGTCGTAACAGGCATCAGTGGCGTACGCACAGCGAGGGGCGAAGTTACAGCCGTTCGGTCGCGAACCCGGCTGGGGGACGCTTCCCTCGAGAATTGTCGGGGTTCGCTCGGAGAGTCGTGGCATCGACTGGAGGAGGCCGGCGGTATACGGATGACGAGGCTGCGTGAATAGTCGGTCGGTCGGGCCGAACTCGACGATTCGGCCGGCGTACATCACACCCACTCTGTCAGCGGATTCGGCGACGACGCCGAGGTCGTGGGTGATCAGGACGACGCTCAGATCGTGCGTCTCCCGTAGCTCCTCCAGTAAGTCGAGGATCTGTGCTTCGATCGTGACGTCGAGGGCCGTCGTCGGTTCGTCAGCGATCAACACATCGGGTTCACAGGAGATGGCGATCGCGATTAGGACCCGCTGGCGTTGGCCGCCGGAGAGTTCGTGTGGATAGGCGTCGAACGCTGCTTCGGGGTCCGGCAAGCGGACCTGCTCGAGGAGCGAGATCCCGGTTTTTTTCGCCTCGGATTTGCTCAGGTCTCGATGATGGCGAAGCGTTTCGATGAGTTGGGTCCCGACGGTCAACACCGGGGTCAGCGAGGTCATCGGGTCCTGGAACACCATTGCGATATCCGAGCCGCGGACCGACTGCAATTCCGTGTCGGACATCGTCGTGAGTTCGGTGCCATTGAGCCGTACCGATCCGGAGGCGATTCGTCCATTGTCATCGAGCAACTGCATGATCGAGTGGGCGGTGACGCTCTTTCCCGACCCGCTTTCACCGACGATGCCGAACGTTTCCCCGCGCTCGAGCGTGAAGTTCACGTCTTCGATCGCTCGGATACCGCCATCACTCGTTGCGAACTCTGTCGTCAGATTTTCGACCGTGAGTAGTGGATCATCAGCCATCGTTAGAACCTCCGTTCAGCGTTTTCGTGTGGATCGAGCGCGTCGCGCAGTCCGTCACCGACGAGGTTGAACCCGAGCACAGTGACGAAAATTGCGATACCCGGGAAGACCGTTATCCAGGGGGCGTTGCTCATGTAACTACTGCCGTCGGCGACCATCTGTCCCCACGAGGCCTGTGGTGGCTGGACGCCGAGTCCGAGGAACGAGAGCGAGGCCTCGGCGATGATGGCGAACGCCATGAGCAGCGACGCCTGAACTAGGAGCGGCGAGAGACAGTTCGGGAGAACCTCCCGAAAGAGGATGTGTCGCCGCGAGTAGCCGAGTGCCTCCGCGGCTTCGACGTACTCCTCTTCGGTTACCGAGAGTGCGCTACTGCGGGCGATTCGGGTGAACTGCGGCACGTAGACGATACCGAGGGCGATGATCACGTTCTGCAGGGAGAAACCGAGTGCGGCAACGACACCGATCGCGAGAATCAGCGCCGGAAAGCCGAGCAGGACGTCGACTAACCGCATGATCATCGTCTCGGTGTAGCCTTTCGCGTACCCGGCCAGAACACCGAGAATCGAGCCGATAACGGCCGCTACGGAGACTGCCGTGAGCGCCACCTGAACGGAGACTTTTGCCCCTGAAATCGTCCGTGCGAGGACGTCTCGTCCCAGCTCATCGGTGCCGAAGGGGTGGTCTCGACTCGGTCCCTCGAGCGGTTGGTTCCCCGTATCGCTCGGGCTGTTTACGAGCCGCTCGATGAGGGTGCCACCGAATAGCTGTTCGTCGATGAACGCGAGGATGCCGACGACGAGAACGACGGCGACGACGACGAGTCCGGCAACTGCGAGTCGATGGGCCCCAAAGCTCCGGAGGAATCGGCGCAGGCGATCCCAGCGGTTGCTTTGTGCCGGCTCGGATGATGATTCGCTCATGCAGCACTCACCCGTGGATCGAGGTAGCTGTAGGTGATGTCGACGAGGAGGTTGATCAAGACGAACAACGCTGCGACGACGAGTACGGTTCCTTGGACGGTCGGGTAGTCCTGCTGTAAGACGCCGAACCAGATGAGCCGCCCCATTCCAGGCCAGGCAAACACCTGTTCGATGACGACCGTCGCCGAAAGCAGATAGCCGAACTGTAGCCCGGCAACGGTGATGACGGGAAGTAACGCTGCCTTCAGCACGTGGAACGTCAGGATTCGCTGGGTCGGGAGTCCTTTCGCTTTTGCCATCCGGACGTTGTCAGCGCGAAGGTTTTCCAAGACGGCGGAGCGGGTCTGTCTTGTCAACAGGGCGGCGTACGCGGTTCCGACCGTTATCGCCGGGAGAAAGACGCTTCTGAGCGCTTCGGTTGGATTGTCCATCGGTGAGACGTAGTTGCCGGCGGGAAAGATGCCGAGCGATTGAGCGAACACCATGATCAGGATCAGTCCAAGCCAGAAGTTCGGAATCGAGACGCCTGACAGCGCACCGATCGTAACGGCGAAGTCGGTCGAACTCCCCTTACGGATCGCGCTCACCATCCCGGCGGGGATCGCAATGACGGTTGCAATACACATCGATACCACTGCGAGGAACAGCGTCGCAGGAAGCCGGCTCAAAATAAGTTGTGAGACGGCCTGGTCGTGGACGAACGACCGACCGAAATCACCTTGCAAGACGTTGGATAACCACACGAAATACTGGATGTATAGTGGTTCGTCGAGACCGTGTTGGGCCTCTAGCTCCGCGATGTTTTCTTCGGTTGCTTGAATGCCCAACATATTGACGACCGGGTCTCCCGGCGCTGCCTGGACGATGATGAATACGACCACTGAAACACCCGCTAACACGGGAATCGTTTGGAGTGTTCGCACCAGTATATAACGGAGAAAATTCATGTGATCGGTCGAAACACCTCCCCGTTACTCGTCCCCAAAAGCATGGGTGGGACGTTTTCGCATGACTTCTTAACTGTTATGACAGGTCCGCAAATTCCTGGCACATGTTGGACATTGTTCTGCATATTGGTCTAATATGAACTTACGTCGACTCTGTCTGTGTTCCCCAACATAGTTGAACTTCTCCTTACGCCTCCATCGCGGCGTCGGAAACCTCGAGTGCGACATCGAGTGTGTCGATCGCCGCATCGATTTCGTCCCGGCTAATGGTCAGTGATGGGGCGATAATCAGCGTGTTAATCATGTTTGCGACGTAGGTTCCGTTCTCCATGGCGGCCGCGGCAACCTCGTCAACGACGGTGGTCCCCTTCGATAGTTTGTCTTCTCGGACTCCGAAGGGATCGCGTTGATCGGACCGCTTAGTGAGTTCGATACCGTGGAAGAGCCCGATACCACGGGTATCTCCGACGCTCGGGTGGTCCGCTGCGAGGTCCTCGATGCGCTTGCCCAGGTATTCTCCTAGGTCATCGGCTCTGGCGATGAGATTTTCTTCCTGGTACGTCTCGATGGCCGCCAGTCCGGCTGCACAGGCGACGGGATGACCGGCGTACGTGTGTCCGTGGGTGAACATATTGTCCTCGAAGTGGGCGGCGATTTCGTCCGTGACGGTCGTCGCCGCGAGCGGCATATATGCGCCAGTGAGCCCCTTCGCCATCGTCATAATGTCCGGCGTGACGTCGTACACGTCGCTCCCAAACCACTCTCCAGTTCGCCCGAATCCACTCATCACTTCGTCACAGATGAGCAGGGCTCCGTGGTCGTGTGCAATCTCCTTGAGGCGTGGAAGATACTCCGCGGGCGGGACGAGTATGCCGTTCGAACCGACGATCGGTTCCACGAGGACTGCAGCAACGGTGTCTCCCTCGAGCATCAGCATCTCGTCGATGTACTCGACGCTCTCCATCGGATCGAGCGTCGATCCGTACGCGTAGGGATCGGGAGCTTTGATCATGCCCGGAATGCCGGGTTCTGCGTGGAGTCGACGCGGGTCCCCGGTGACGCTGATCGAACCGGCAGTCGCCCCGTGGTAGGACCGATACCGGGAGATTATCTTGTCCTTACCCGTGTAGAACTTGGCAATCTTGATCGCCGCTTCGATAGCCTCGGTCCCGCTCGTCGAAAAGAACGTCTTCGAGAGGTTTCCGGGCGTTACTTCGGCGAGTTTTTCGCCGAGTTTAGCCCGGGCTTCGGTTGCGAACCCAGGAGCGAAGTACGCGCCGTTCTCGGCCTGTTCGGCGATCGCCTCCGAAACTCCGTCCGCCGAGTGTCCGAGGTTCGAACACATGAGCTGTGCGGAAAAGTCGATGTACTTGCTCCCGTCGGCACCGGTGAAGGTTGCTCCGTCACCTCCGACGATCTGTGTTGGCATCACCTCGCTCTGATATGCCCACGTTCCGAAGACGTACTCCTTATCGAGGGCCTCGATTTCGTTGAGATCTGTCGTCGTGTCACCAGTCGCCATGTGTCTGCTTCCCCTGTTCTCTCTGCCTTGACTAATATTTATCCCTGGATGGGTTTCACTGGATATTCTTCGACGAACTATCCACTTGCGGTAACTAGTACGTGAGAAAGCTCGGTGGAATGGATATTATTCAGTTTTTCAGAAGCCTTATTAGGGTTCGTAGACAGCTTTAGCTGCATGTCTCACGACGCCTCCCCACCATTTGGCGATGTCCAAAACTACATCGATGGAGCGTGGGTCGCTCCGACGGCAGATGACGGCCAAGACGTTGTCAATCCGGCGAGCGGCGACACCATCGGTTACGTCGGCTTCAGCACCGATGACGACGTTGATGCGGCCGTTGCAGCTGGCCGCGACGCGTTCGAACAATGGCGGCGGACTCCGGTCGAAGAACGGATTCAACCGTTGTTTACGCTCAAACAGCTGTTGGAAGATCACCAGCAGGAACTCGCCGAGATCCTCGTTCAGGAACACGGGAAAACCGTCGGCGAGGCCCGCGGCGAACTTCGCCGTGGCATCGAGAACGTCGAAGTCGCCTGCGGGATCCCGACGCTCATGCAGTCTGGACACGTTCAGAACGCCGCCCCAGAGATCGACGAAACGGCGGTTCGAGAACCGCTGGGTGTCTTCGCTGCCATCACGCCGTTTAATTTCCCTGGAATGATCCCATTATGGTTCCTCCCATACGCGGTCGCCACCGGGAATAGCTTCATCCTCAAGCCCAGCGAGCAGGACCCGTTGGTGACTGAGCGGCTCTTCGACCTCATCGATGAGGCGGGATTCCCCGATGGCGTCGTTCAACTCGTCAACGGCGGCGTGGACACGGTCAACGCACTTATCGAACACGACGACGTCGAAGGGATCTCCTTCGTCGGCAGCACTCCGGTCGCCAGGCAGATTTACGAAAAAAGCGCCGCCCACGGCAAACGGGTGCAGGCCCAAGGCGGTGCGAAAAATCACGTCATCGTTTCCGCGAGTGCAGACCTCGAGTTTGCGGCCGAGAAAACGGTCAGCTCTGCCCTCGCGTGTTCGGGCGAACGCTGTCTGGCAAACGACGTCGTCCTGGTTGAAGACGATGTCTATGAGGAGTTCGTCGAACAGGTAGTTGAACACGCTCGGGAACAGGTCGTCGGCAACGGTTTAGACGAAGAGACGACCGTTGGGCCACTCATCTCGGCTGAACACGAACAGCGAGTCCGCGATTACGTCGAATCCGGCATCGAAGAGGGAGCTGAACTCGTTGTCGATGGTCGGAACATCGATGTTGACGAATCGGGGAACTTCCTCGGTCCATGTATCTTCCGCGACGTCACCCCGGAGATGGTCATTTCGCGCGAGGAGATTTTCGGGCCGGTGCTCGGACTGATGTCCGTCAGCGACGTCTCGGAGGGAATCGAAATCATGAACCGAAGTGACTTCGGGAACGCCGCCAGCCTGTTTACGGACAGCGGTGCAGAGGCGAAGCAGTTCCGTCACGAAGCAGAAGCCGGGAACCTCGCCGTTAATGCGGGGACGGCAGCACCGATGGCGTTCTTCCACTTCGGCGGTCAGAAGGACTCGTTCTTCGGTGATCTACACGCCCAATCCGAAGACGTGGTTCGCTTTTACACCGACGAGACTGTGTACATCGAGCGGTGGCCAGACGCCTGAGTAGGCGCATTCGACACGGTGTCCGCCGCTTACTCTTCCTGGACGATCTGTTTCATCTCGTCGGACATGATCGTCACCGTTTTTGGGTCGCTTTTGACTTCGTCCATGACGAACCGCGAGGATGTTTCTTTCACGCCGTCGATGCCGACGATCTGATCGATCACCTCGTTCATCTGTTCACGATCCTGGACGCGTATGATCGTCATGAAGTCGACGTCCCCCATCGTGTAGTATACCTGTTCGATACCCTGGATTTCGGCGAGTTCACTGCCGATATCCTCGGAGTACCCCTGTTCATGTGTCACCGCTACCTCAGTGATCGCCACCATATCAAGGCCGAACGGGACGGGGTCTAAATCCGCCGTGACACCTCGAATGACGCCCCGTTCTTTCAGTTTCTCGAGTCGATAATGTATCGCGGACTTCGAGAGGCCAAGTTCATCTGATAGGACGGTAAGATTGACGTCGAAGTCGTTTTCAACGTATGCGAGGAGATCGACATCGGTTTGATCGAACGAATCGGTTTGTGATCGTTTTTTAGGCATCGTTGGATGAGTGTGTTGTCGTGGATCGATGGAGACGGAATCGAACAGCGTCTCTACATCGATTTTGGGGCGTCTGATCTAACCGAGCACCCGTGTCGTCACAGGTCTTTCCCTTAGCTATTTCTGACGATAGTCGTTCTGGACGCACGGTTCTTTCTGCTGACGTGTATTTCCATCGGTTGGTCACTCGCGGTCGTCGGTCCGTTCGCTGTCGACGATCAGACCGTTTTTGTGGGCGCGTCTGGCAACACCGACCGTTAGCGCGTGGTACGCACCGCCGAGGGTTGCCTCGATCTGCACGTCGTCTAGACCGCCGAGAACGACGACGTCCGAAAGGACGTCAGCAACCGCGTGGGTTACTGCCACGCTGGGTTCCGAGGCGAGGTACGGCGTCGTTGCGGTCGTTACCCCGTCGATAACGGCGGAGTCCGCTCCGTCGGTGGGAATCTCCGCGGCAAATCGCCCGTCGTCGTACTGGAGGTCGAGCGAAGCGCCGTCCCCCGGTGGAGCCGGCGAAACGGTGATGCTCCCGTCGTTGGATTCCAGCGAAACCGGTTCGGCGACCGTCGTCCGGCGACCGTCCGAGAGGCGCTTCGTGCCGACGTTCGCCACCGCCTCGACCAACGCGGGGTTTGGGAGTCCGGCCGGATGGCTGACGACTGCGTCAGGCCCGAGCCCGGTGGAATAGCAGATCCGGTGTTCGGGCCGAGAAAAGTCCCAGGTGTCGGCGATGCCGACGACATCGGCGGCGGTCACGCCACAGAGCCTGAGCGGCCCGAGCACGTGTTCGACCACAAACGCTCGGTTCCGACCGTCGCCGACGAGGTCGACGCGTACATCCGCCTTCCGGACGTGATCCAGTGTGGCCGGGATTCCGTTGATTCGTATCCCGGGCTCATCGCTCGGTTCGACGCGAACGTACTCTCCGTCAACGGCGGTCGAAACCGTTCTCACGGTGCGTCCTCCGGTGTGAACGTATCGAGGGTTCGCTCGAGGATGCGTACAGACTCCGTAAACTGCTCTCGGTCGAACGCTTCGCCGTCCGCACCGAGCCCCAGGGCGAGCGAATTCGTCGAAGGGACGGCCGCAAGCGCGCTGTCGGGCGACACCCACGCGTAATCCGCGTCGCCGAGGACGGCCACCTGTGCGTTCTCAGCGGCTTCTCGCAGGCCGGGATCTGGCCGCATTCGCCGAACGCCGCTCGTCCGCTCGAGACGAACCGTCTTCACTCCCTCGCAGTCACAGAAACGCGATTCGATTTTGCCGGCCGTCGTCACTGGCGTCGTCTCGACATCTAATACAACCGTCATCGTCTCGTCGTCACCGTCGACGCTGACGAGCGAAAACGTCGTCATCCCCGCGGTGAACACTCCACGGCTATCGTCGGCTACCGGATAGTGTTCGTGTTGCGGGCGCGCAGCCTCGAGCACCGCGGACAGACGCGTCTTGTCGGCCTCGAGGTGGCGATCGACGCTCCCGCCCGAACTCGAGGAGTGCTCGCGGTCGAGGTCGACGAATACGGTGGCGCTGCCACGAGCGACGGTCGCCATCCGACCACCGAGTGGCTCCAGTACCAGCCACGGTCCGTCGGCTGACAGTTCGACCTCCGGATAGTGGAGTCGCGCCGTGCGCCCGGCCACAGCCGTCGCGGCGGCTGCGAGGAGTCCGGCCTGGGCACCCCACTGGCCGGCGTATGCGGCCGGGGAGTCGTTGTCTCCTCGAACCGTGGCGGCGGTGAGTGGATCAGTCCCGTCGAGTGCTCCCGATCCGACGAGAATATTCACGCCGGTTCCGTCGGCCGCGTCGCACGATAGTTCCCGAACGGTTTCGAGTCCGGGAAGGTCGGCTTTACTCATCCAACTGGCCCATGAGGTCGGCGGTCGCAGCGGCCATCACCGCCGCAGCAGTGGTGATCTCCTCGACCGGGACGTACTCGTCTTCGACGTGAGCCTGCTCGAGCAGCCCCGGCCCGTAGACGATGCACTCTTCGATTCCGGCGTCGTTCACGACGAAGCGTTGATCGTCGGAGCCGGGCGAGACGACGTACTCGGGTGATCCGTGGTGAGGTTTGATCTCGCGGGCGAACGACTGGGCGAGCGTACAGTTCCGCGAGACGAGCGCCGGCTCTGCAAACATGATCTCTTCGTAGGTCACCTGTGCTCCCGTCGTCGCTTCCGTGTCGGCCATCATCGACTGGATCTCCTCGCGGGCGTCCTCGACGCTCTCTTCGGGAACTAACACGCGGTAGAACGTCGACGTACATCGGTCAGGGACGACGTTTTCGGAGTAACCCGCATCGATCATCGTTGTGGAGATGTCCGCTCGAGCCGACGCCGCCGGCACGACCGGTTCGTCGGTGGTCCGCTCGTGGAGCGTCTTGCGGTAGTCTTCGATCCGGGTCAGAAAGTCGTTCATGGCACTGACGGCGTTTTTGCCGTCGTGGGCCATACAGCCGTGGGCTTTCTCGCCGTGGGTGACGACACGGAATTTCAGCACGCCGCGGTGGCCGAGACAAATCCGTGAAGAGTCGAAACACTCCGTGTAGATGCAGTAATCGGTGTTTTCACGCGAGAGGTGGCCTTCGCGGACCAGTTCGCCGAGCCCAGTGAAGCCGCCGGTTTCCTCGTCGACGGTCATGCTCTGGGTGATCGTTCCGTGAATTGGGACGCCCAGGTCGCGCAGGGCGTCGATGGCCAGCACGCTCGCGGCGATTCCGGATTTCATGTCACTCGCCCCGCGTGCGTAGATATTACCGTCTTTGATCGTCGGCTCGTACGGGTCGGTCGACCAGTCTTCACCCGCGGGGACAACGTCGAAGTGCCCCGTGAAATGGATATCTGGTCCGTCGCGTCCTTCGTCAAGGCGGGCGAGCACGTTCACCCGGTCGTGGTCGGTCCGGTCGGGATAGTGCTCCTCGACGGTCGCCGTCGGAACTTCGAGCAGGTCGACGTCGTATTTGCGCTCTTCGAGCCGTTCTCTGAGGAACTGTGCCCCCTCTCGGTAGTTCATCCCCGGCGGGTTTTCGGTTTCGATCTTGAGGAAATTGGAGAGGAACTCCACGGCCGTCTCACGCCGTGCATCGACGGCATCACTGATTTCATCACGTGTCGTCATGGTAGTAGCTCAGATATCGCGTCCACCGTCGACTTCGAGTGCGGTGCCCGTGATCATTGCGGCGTCCTCGCTGGCGAGAAACATCGCAGCACCGGCGACGTCGTCCGGTTCACAGAGCCGACCCAACGGAATCGTCTCTTGCATCGCGTCGACGGTGAGATCACCGGCGGCGAACTCCCGGAGCATCGGCGTGTCTGTCGCTACCGGACAGATCGCGTTCACCCGAATATCGTCCGGCGCGAGTTCATATGCGAGTTGTTTCGTGAGCCCGACCATCCCTGCCTTCGACGCGACGTACGCAGAAAGGCCTGTTCGCGGGCGGATCGCCGCGGTTGATGCGGTGTTGATGATCACCCCTCGGTCGGACTCGCGGAGATGGGGTGTGGCGTATTTCGCGCCGAGAAAGGCGCTTTTCAGGTTCACGTCTTGGATCGCGTCCCAGGTCGCTTCGGTCACGTCTTCG
Organism: Natrononativus sp. DTA114; assembly: GCF_059736515.1. Taxonomy (NCBI): domain Archaea; kingdom Methanobacteriati; phylum Methanobacteriota; class Halobacteria; order Halobacteriales; family Natrialbaceae; genus Natrononativus; species Natrononativus sp. DTA114. Next base: position 65,608 of record NZ_JCASSN010000004.1, read on the forward strand.
ACCGGTGTCGACTCCTGTGGAACGCCCGCGTTGTTATGCAGCACGTCAACCCCTCCGAAGACTTCCACGGCCTTCTCGACCATCTCTTTTACCGACGCGGGATCCGAGACGTCGGCGAGATGTGCGACCGCACTCCCCTCGTCGTTTTCGATCGCTTTTACGGTCGATTCCGCGGCGTCGCTGTCGATGTCGGCCACCAGCACCCGATCACCGGTCGCCGCAAATCGGCGGGCGGTTGCCTCGCCCATTCCCGACCCCGCGCCGGTAACGATTACACTTCGTGCCCTGTTACTCATACTCGGATCTCGATTCGAACAATCATCAAGTTTTGGGACATGACCGGTGATGATGGGACTCTGTTCGTTGAAGTGGGCTACATGATGAACTAAATCTCCTTAAACGGAAACACACAGAAATTAATTCAATGAGGCGTCGTCCTAGGACGCGTCTCGCTATTCGTATGTTGCGTTACGAAGCGACCGGAACGCACCGTGTGGATACTGCTCGAATCCATCGATTCGGTCGGAGACGCCCTGGATCCGCTCTGGATAGTACGTATAGACTGAGTACGCCTCCTCGTAGATAATTTCTTGAATACTGTCGAGGATCTCACCACGCTCGTCCGAATCGGTCGTTCGTCGCTGTTCCTCGAGCAACTCGTCGAGTTCCTGGTTGCTGATGTTCCAGACGTTGAGTCCGTCGGTGTGATGAAGATACAACAGCTCGTCGGGGTCGGCGAACGATTCCCAGTTCGACACTGCGACTTCGTAGTCTCCTTCTTGCTCTCGCGTCCAGAACGTTGACCCGTCCATCGTCTGGACGTCCGCGTCGACCCCGATGGCTCCGAGCATATCCTGGATCAACGTCGCCGTCTGTTCGTGTTGGGTCGTCGTCGAGGTGATGATCTCGAGTGAGAGATCCTCGTGCCCGGCCTCGGCGAGGAGGTCTTCTGCCTCGTCGGGATCTCCCTGCGGATGATTGAAATCTTCGAGATCCCCGTTGTGTTCGGGGAAGGAACTCGGCAGGATCGAGCGACCCGGTTCACCGTACCCTTGGAGCACCGTCTCGACGATCTGCTCTTTGTCGATCGCCCAGGCGATCGCTCGCCGAACCTGCCGGTCGTCAAGGGGCTCAACGTCGGTGTTGAAGTCAACGCGACCGGAACTCACGTCGTCCGTCCGGTGGACTGATACTCCCGGCGCGTTCTCTATCTGGTCGACGAACTGCGGTGACATCTGATCGACCAACTGGATGGAGTCGGTTTCGAGCTGTGAAACCATCGACGACTCGTCCGGTAGGATACGGAACTCGATCTCGTCAATGCTCGGCGTTCCATCTTCCCAGTAATCGTCGTACTTCCTGAGAACCGCGTTGTCGCCGGAGTTCCACTCGACGAACTCGTACGGTCCGGTTCCGACCGGGTTCGCGTTGTAGTCGTCGCCGTGTTCGGTGACTGCCTCCTCGGAGAGGGGCCACATGACCTTCTCGACACTATCGAGGAACGGCGCGTGTGGGTGCTCGAGATCGAAGCGAACGGTGTGATCGTCTTCGACGACGACCTCCTCGACCATATCCACGTAGTGTCGTCGTGGGTTTTCTTCGGTCATGATCCAATCGTAGGTGTACTCTACGTCGTTGGCAGTGAACTCCTCGCCGTTGTGGAAGGTCACTCCCTCCTCGAGGTGGAAGACGTACTGGGAATCGTTCTCGAGTTCCCATTCGGTCGCCAACTGCGGGACGTACTCACCCTCGGGAGTGATGTCGACCAGGTTGTCGTACACGAGCGAGTATACCTTGTTCGAGTCGAAGTCGGTGTCACGGGCAGGGATGAGGTCCCATGCGCCCCTTCCGATTCCGAGCGAAACCTGCGTTTCGGCCCCGTCACCGTTTCCGTTGGCGCCGTCACCGGTATCATCGGTGCCATCGTCGTCTTCATCACCCATACAGCCCGCGAGGGCGACCCCACCAGCGGCGGCCGCCGCCGCGAGTACGCGCCTTCTGGACGACTCCACCGGCCCCTGTTTGTAACTCTCAGTCATGAACGCTGATGCCACTATTCTCGGTCGGTAGTAAAATAGTTTCTGTAGACACCGATACAATAGTGAATTCTGTTCTGTGTTTACCCTTTTCTCTCGGAATTCCTTAAGACGAACTGTGGTGTTGTGGCCGAACTGTGCCCGGATCTACAGCGTTCGAAGAACCGCGTCCGTCATCTCGGCGGTCGAAGCCGACCCACCCATGTCGGGCGTTTTCGGTCCGTTTTCGAGAACGGCGGTAACGGCGTGTCGGACCTCCCGAGCACCATCATCGTAGCCAAGGTTGTCCAGTAACATCGCCGCTGAGAGGATTGTTGCCGCCGGATTAGCAACTCCTTCCCCAGCGATGTCGGGTGCACTTCCGTGTACCGGTTCGAATAGCCCGCCCTCGGGGCCGAGGTTTGCGGACGGGAGCAGACCGAGACCGCCGACGAGACCTGCCGCGAGATCGGACAGGACGTCCCCGGCGAGGTTCGGCGTGACGACCACGTCGAACTCGGTCGGTGAAAGACAGACCCGCGTGGCGAACGCATCCATCAGCACCTCTTCAGTCGGGACGCCGCGTTCGCGTGCCACGTCGAGAACGGCATCCCTGAACCGGCCATCGGTTTCACGCATGACGTTCGCCTTATGGACGACGTGTAGGGTCGAACACTCGTGCTGTTCGACGTATTGGCAGGCGAACTCGGCGAGTCGCGTCGCAGCCGCCGTCGTCGAGACGCGCGTCAACGTCGACAGCTCGTCGCTCAGCCGCGTCTCGTGGCCTGCGTAGACGCCTTCCGTGTTCTCTCGAAGAATGACCACGTCGAGCGCCGGACAGAGCGCGTTCGTGCCGGGAACGGCGCTAGCTGGGCGTACGTTGACGAACGAATCGAGCGCATTTCTGAGGGGAATTACGACGTCTGCGGCCGTCTCTCCGACGGCACCGAGCAGAGTCGCATCCGCCTCCACGACGGCCGTTCGCGTCTCAGCCGGTAGCGCCGACCCGCGTCGCTCTCGCACCTCGTCTCCAGCTTCGACCTCGATGTATTCGAACGAGCCGACCGCCTCGAGGACCGAGACAGCGGCTGGGACGACCTCGCGGCCGATTCCGTCGCCGGGAACGACGGCGATTTGCTCGCTCATCCCGATCGCCCCGAGTTGTCCGTTTCCGTCCGACGATTGCAGTCGATACCGTGGGTGGTCGCGTCCGACTCGGCTCGACCCGGGGAGGGATCGATGATAGCGGCGTTACGCGCCGGGAAGATTGCCACCCTCACCACCGATGTTTATGGCGACGTTCTTCGACTGGACGTACGATTCCAGGGCCTCGAGTCCTTTCTCCCGGCCGATGCCACTGTGCTTGTAGCCGCCGAACGGCGTCTGCTGGGTATCGACGAACCAGTCGTTCACGTATACGTTCCCTGCTTCGAGCCGACGCGCGAACCGGCCTGCGCGCGATATATCATTTGTGAACACGCCGGCCACGAGGCCGTAGTCGACCCCGTTTGCGATCTCGATGGCCTCCGCTTCAGAGCCGAACGGGATGACACAGAGCACCGGTCCGAAAATTTCTTCCTGGGCGATTCGCATTTCCGGGGTCACGTCGGTGAACACCGTCGGCGGGACGAAATACCCGGTTCGATCCGGTGGCGTCCCCCCGGTTGCGAGCGTCGCTCCCTCCTCGGTCCCGACATCGATGTAGCTCGTCACCTTCTCGAACTGTGCAGCCGAGGCGAGTGGTCCCATATCCGCGTCGTCCCCACCGGGGGCGAGCGTATAGCCCTCAGCCAGCGCCACGATCCGGTCGACGAACTCGTCGTAGACGGACTCGTGGACGAGCGCCCGATCGGCCGCAGAACACACCTGTCCGGCGTTGGTGAAAATCGCCGTCGAAACCGTTTCCGCCGCCGATTCGAGGTCGGCATCCGGGAAGATCAGTGCCGGGTTCTTCCCGCCAAGTTCGAGGGTTACCGGCGTGATCGTCTCGGCGGCCGACTGCATTATCGCCTGACCCGTAGGGACGCTGCCGGTGAACGTGATCGTATCGATCCCCTCATGGGAGGTCACCGCGGCTCCGGTTTCACCACCGCCGGGAACGACGTTGATCAGTCCGTCCGGGATATCGGTTTCGTTGCATAGCTCCGCTAACCGAAGCGAACTCAACGGCGTTTCGGGCGCCGGCTTGAGCACGACCGCGTTACCGCCGACTAGCGCCGGTGCGGTCCCGCGAGCGAAGAGATTGCCGGGAAAGTTCCAGGGCGTGATCTGTGCGCTGACGCCGTACGGTTCTCTGATCGTGAAATCGAGTTTGTCCGACCCGAGCGGAATGCTCTTTCCTTCCAGTTTGTCGGTGTATCCGGCGTAGTATTCGAAGTATCGAGCCGCGCTCTCGATGTCACTTTCGGCCTGCGAGCGCGGTTTGCCCTGGTCGATACTCTCGAGAGCGGCGAGTTCGGCCTGATTTTCGCGGATGCGGTGGCCGATCTCGTAGACGATCCGCCCGCGTTCGTCCGGGGGTGTCTCCCGCCACTCCTGGAAGGCCCGGCGCGCGGCGGTTACCGCGGCGTCGACGTCCGCCGCCGTACAGTTGGCGACGGTTGTCACCGTCGCTTCGGTTGCCGGGTCGATGACGTCGATATAGTCGCCGTCAGCGGGCGGCCTCCACGACCCATTGACGTAGGCATCGTATGTTGGCTCAAGGTTTCCATGGCCCATGGTGCACACTACACACGTTCTCGCTTTGAAAGTTGCGTAAAGATACTGCTATTTTCGAGTATCTTCGGCCCCCACAGAATTATGTTCGACAGCCACAGTTCTATTCCGGACATAAGATCCATATGTGGTATCGTGGAGAATTATGTTCAATAGCCGGCTTTTACGGGGATTTCGATCGTGTATGCACTCTCACCGATCTCGAGACGGTCAACATGTGCACAGTTCGATCCTCGGTTACCATCCTGAATTCTCAGAGGGCTATACGCATCGGACTACTGGTGACTCCGCGCTGTTCGTCGTCCCTCACTTCTCACTCGAGCCACTCCGGTTCGTCGGCGTCGCTCCCGTCACCGTCGAACGCATACGCGATCCCGATCGTTACCGTCTCGTTGACGTTGAAGTAGAAATCGGCGTACGTTTCCGCTCGAGTTGCATCGTACGTGATGTCGACGGCCAGGATCTCACCCGTTTCTGCGTCGATTTGCACTTCGCCGGCGGTGTTCGTCAGCCGATACGGTCGGCTTCCGTCCCGCCAGGCGTCCTGGGGTTCGTACACCTCGAGCACTCGTGAGTCGGTTTCTCGGGTGTCGACGTGGTCGTACGGCGGGCGGTTCATAGTCGAGACGACAAGCGAGTTCATTAACATGACCTGATCCTCGAGATGGGGCTGTACATCGGGATGCTCGACGACGACGCCGTCGTCCGTCTCGTACAGCACGTCCATCCGATCGCGGATCGTCCAGTCTGGATCCGCCACGGTAGTTCTCCATCACCTCGCAACTCGGCGGTCGCATCGTAGGCAGACTCGTCGGGGACACCTCCGAAACCGCCCTCTGGATCGCGCTCGTCGTAGCTCAGTGGGAGCGTCGCGAACGCTCCGGCGGCCATCGCCAGAAGGAGGACGGTTACCGCCACCCCGAGTGCAATGGTGCGTTTTCGTCTCATTACTGACGGGAAGACAGTCAACTGTAATGTAACGGCTGAGTTTGACGTAGAATGTCGAGGCGCAAGCCCCGTCCTTCAGGGCGGGGTAAGCCGACACTGCTGACACATCCACCCGAATCGGCAGGCTGCGACACCCACGTTTAAAAACATGGGTGAGGTTGGTAGACGTGATGGACGACCGAACGAACTCGTATGTGGCTATGTTTCCCTCGCGTGAGGCGAAGCGTATCTACTGCGAGTTCGCCGCGTCCAGCGATGCCTGCTACAACGAGATCAACTACCGCCGCCACGACGCCTACTTCGACCCCGACGGCGACGTGTACGAGGTCGACCTCCGCGACCTTCGCGAGAAGTACGTTCCCGTCATCGGGAGCGGCACGTTCGATCAACTCGAACGCAAGAACCGCGAGCAGTGGCGGTCGTACTTCGAACTCGATGGGAAGTACGAGCGCGGAGAACTTGCGGACGAACCCGGTCTGCCGGGGTACTGGGGGAATCGGTCGGACGGCTCCCCTCTGTTCACGCTGATCCGCAACGACCTCTACGAGATCGAGTGGGACGGCGACCGTTCCACCATCCAGTTCACCATCGGGAAGGCACTCAAAGAGAAATACGGCTACGGCGGCCGTCAGCGCCTCCGATTGCATCTCAAGGGCGTTCAACGGTGGCAGGGCAAAGACTGTCAGTTGCAGTTGTGGTACGATGAGACATACGATGTGGTTTGCGTCAGGCACCCCGTGAAACAGCCAACTCTTTGCGTTCACGCGGGTGGACAGACTTACACACCTTCTGGGAACGCGACCACCCCATCTCAGGCGACCACCGCCGCAATCGACGTCGGAGCCAACAACACCTTCAGCGTCGTCACCGACGCTGGAGAGGCCCTCGTGTTCAACGCCCGCAGCGAGTTCACCCGCTTCCAGTCAATCTCAACCCATATCGCAGACCTGCAATCGAAACTTCCGGACGGCCGCCACACCAGCGAGCGGATCGACCACCGGTACGACGACCGGCGCAACCGCCGCGATCACCACCACGATGCATCAGTGAGACACCTCGTGGAGTGGCTCGCCGCCGGTGGCGTCGAAGACGTCATCGTCGGTGATCTGAGTGACGTACTTTCGACGCACTGGTCGGCTACCGTCAACATGAAAACCCATGCGTTTTGGAGTCACGGCTCGCTCTGTAATCGGCTTTCGGACGTGTTCGAGGAAGTCGACGGGATGCGGCTTCAGGAGGAATCGGAGGCGGGTTCGAGTTCGACCTGCCCGTGCTGTGGCGCGACCGACGAAGCCGTCGATCGCGACGGCGACGACTTTCGCTGTTCGGACTGTGGTTTCGCCGGTCACGCCGACGTGGTCGGAGCGGTGAATCTGCTCGTCACACACTCAGCGGCATCGTTTGAAGACGAATTCGGGCCGATGGCACGGCCCGCTGCCCGTGATGCTGAACGCTCACGGGGCGATGATCTCAATCTTGAGGTTACGCACCTCCAGTGGAACGATCACTCGTGGACACCCGTCTCTCACGGGGAACACGGTGGTCATCCGACCAACGAGGCGTCAGCGAACCCGTAAGTTCACCACGACGCGACCCTTGGCTGTGTCGCCCACGTGGGAATCCTCGCGCTTCAGCGCGGGGAGGATGTCAATGGCTCCCGAAGCAGGCCGCCGTCGTTTCCGATCCCGACGAACGCCGGTCCGCCGTCCCCGAGCGTCTCCGTCTGCTCATCGTACTCGAACAACTTGAGCCGGTAGTACCTGCTGTTCGCCCCGTTGAGCATCCGAAACCGGTACTTACGAGGCTCCACGGAGAGCCGTGGCCACGCCTTGCCGTTGACCATCGAGGTGTCGCCGTGCCACGCCGGGACAATGCTCGGCTCGGGGAGCTCCTCGTCGGTCTCCTCCGGGCCGGAGGGATAGTACAGCGAGCCGTCCTCGTTGAACGAGCGATCCTGAAACACGAGTGGGATCTCGTACTCGCCGCTGGGCAATCCGAGACTCTCCTCGTGATCGCTGCGGAGAACGTACAGCCCGGCGAGACCGGCGTATACGTTGAGTCGGGTGATTGCCTTGGCATGATCGTGGTACCACAGCGTCGACGCAGGCTGGTCGTTCTGATAGTAGTAGTCTTTCTTCTCAAACGCTGGTCCCGTTTCCTCGAAGCCAGGTGTGAACCACGTCATCGACTGCCCGTCGTCCGCAGGACCGACGTTGCCGCCGTGCAGGTGGGTCGTAGCCCACACGCTGTCGAGGTGGTGCGGTGCTGTCTCTTCGTAGACGGTCGTGTCCACCGGGAGGATGTGTTCGTCCGGCAAGTCGTTTTGCCACCGGACGCAGATCGGTTCTCCCTTCTGCGCCTCGATTGTCGGGCCCGGGTACTGACCATTGTAGCCGAAAATCGTCGTCGCCGGAAGGTCCCTGTGGAGTTTCTGTTCGGCCGCCTGCATCTCGATCTCGTAGTACGGCTGTCCGTCCTTGGTCCGCGAGGGAGCGACGGTGCCGGGACGGGGCACCTCGTCGACCCACTTCTCGAGGGTCACGTTGTTTCTCGGTTCGCTGTCGCTTTCGTCCGCACCGTTCCCTGGTTCGCTGGCGCCTTCGTCCGGGTTCCCCCCTACACACCCCGCGAGAGCCAAAGCGCTCGCTCCGCCGAGCGTTGTCAAAAATACCCGTCGAGTCGAGTTTGTCCCTATCAAGCCGTTCCAGGCGTTCATCACACTTTGGTATAGTTGCGACAAAAACAAGAATAGGGAAGCGCATTCCCGGAGTATAGGAATTGGCCAACTGTTCAAGCAATTGTAGCAGGGTAGATTCCCTGTCGTGTCTCACGTGTGCAAAAGCCGCCCACCACGGGTGGCTCATCTGATTTTGCGTGGTGACCTGTCGTAGACGATCCAGGACAGGCGGTTTCGACCGCTGTGCTTGCTCCCGACTGTTCTTTCGAACCGCTCGGAGGAATGTACGTCGCGTCATGGTCTCAGGAAGTCCCGTTCGAGAGGCGGGAAGCCACCCTCGAGGAGCGAGTCACACCGTTCGTGGCGAGCGAGTGGGATGGGTCATTCACTGGCGTCCGGACTCGGCCGATATCGCCGGCTGACGACCTTCCAACGGCCGGACCTGAACAGTCCGTAGTTGATGCCTCCCGGGACGAACGACTCTAGGACGAGCGCCAGGTAAAGGCCGGCAACGCCGAGCGGCGTGACCAACCCGAACAGTGCGACGGGCAACGCGAAGACGTACCGGCCGATCAGCGAGGCAACGAAGGGCCAGCGGGTATCACCGGCGCCGACGAGTGCACCCGAGGCCGTCCCGTCGAGGCCGAGGCCGACGGCGCTGATCGCGGCGACTGCGACGAACGTCGCGGTCACGGAAACCTCCTCGGAGCCGGAGACGAACAGTTCGGCGATCGGTGCCGCGAACAGGATCACGGCGGTCGCGACGACCAGGTATACCATCATCGCCAGACGGATGATTTCCGAGCCGTAGGCACCGGCCTCCGATTCCTCGTTGGCGCCGAGATGCTGGCCGACGAGCGAACTCGACGCCAGTGACATCCCCCAGTTGATGCTGTTGATCATCGCACGAACCCGCCGTGCGACCTCCAGGGCGGTCACGACGACGGGGCCAAACGAGGCGGCGATCCACAGGAGCGGGAAGATAACGAGACCCTCGGCGACCCGGCGACCGATCTCGGGAGCCGCGACCTCGAGCAGTTGACGGACGATCGCGAGGTCCACGAGCGGCGTCGACAGCGAGATCGGAACCGGGCTCGGCTCCATGCCCAGGCCGCCGTAGGAGCGGCCGACCATTCCCCACCCGAGGACGACCAGCACCACACCGGTCGAAAGCGTCGTTCCCAGGGCGGCCCCGGCGACGCCCATCCCGAGCCCGAAGATGAACACCGCGCTGAGGACGACGTTGAGCACCGCCCCGCCACTTCGAACGACCATCTCGGTGAACGTGTCCCCGACGCCGGTGTAGGTCCGGCTGGCGATCAGGTTCAACAGCTCGAAGAGCACGGCCGGCGTGACGAACAGCAGATAGACGGTTCCGTGCCGGTGCGCCTCGGACTCGGCACCCAGAACAGCGATCAGTTCGGGGGCAAACAGGACGAAGACGGCCATGATCGGGGCGGCAAAAAGCGCTGCGACCAACGCGCTCTGTGTGACGACGAGTGACGCGCGGTCCTCCCGGCCGCCGCCGTAGTTCTGCGAGACGAGACTCACCGTTCCGCCCGCCAGCCCCAGCCCCAAGAGAACGACGACGCTCCAGTAGCCGAGCGCGAACGCCAGACCCGCCGTCCCGGCGGTGCCGACGGCGATGCCGACCATCGCGAGGTCGGCGGTCTGTTTGGACATGATCGCAAAACCCGTGACGACGCGCGGCCAGGCGAGTTCAAGCGTCGGCCGCAACCGCTCGGCGTCGATGATCCCCAGCCGGTCGAGGTACCGGCCGAGGGTGTCGACCGCGTCGTCACTGTCCTCCGACATATCAGGATCTACCCCCGGCGGTGACTTACCTCTGGCGACATTCCGAATCGCTCGTCGGAGTCTCCGGCAGACGACAGTACGCCGACGTCCTCAGGCGGTCGAGGCAGCGTACTACGCGTCGTTCGATCTCGAGGACGACGGTCCGCCTCTGGAACGCTGGTTTTCTCCCGCCACTCTGGGGTTGACCGTTCGTGGACGCCCCTCGGCTGGAACCGGTGGACCGTCACGTGTGATCGCAGCTATACCAGGTGATCGAAGGTGCCGGCGTTCGACCGTAGAACTACATGGCACGCTGGGTGTTCCGGGCCACAGACTCGAGTGCAGACATCCCCACGCCGGAGTGCCACGTGCTCGACTGCTCGAGAAACCGCTCCTCAGCGCCTGTTACCCCGCTCAACGCGAGCGCGTCTCGCGTTGATGACGTCTTGTAACCACTTGACTTCGTCTCGGGTGACACCAAGTTCGCAGCGTTCCGGGCGGGGCGGGAAATCTTCGTCGTTCACAATATACCATTGGTGATCACCGCCATAAGAATTATGTTAGGTTGACAGTTAGACACACAATGTATCGCATTTTCTATATGGATGTAATAATGAAAGTCACAATTATCTTCATGGCGGTGCCACTCCTCTCTTCGTCTCGTTTTACCCTCGGAGTCGTTCGGATGACCTTCGGTCTTCCGTGACTGAGCGAATCTTCGATTTGCGATGTCCGCGAAACCGTCTGTTTCTCTTGATGACGAGAGAGCGCCGCTTTTTCGAACCACTCGACCCGAGGCAATTCACTGTCTCTCGGTCGGTGAACCCTGGCTGATCCGGGCGGGCCATCGAATAGGGAAGGAACAGTCGTCGATGTATATCAAAGACGTTAGGGGTGCGTGGTGTAACTGCTGGGATATGGCGATTTCCGGGGCAGTTTTCAAATATTATCTTTACAAAGCGACGGAAGCGGTTGAGTTCTATCGGCCGATCATGTATCTCTACTTTCTCTCACAGGGACTCTCGTTCACTCATATCGTGATCATCGAGGCGCTCTACAACCTCACGACGGTTCTCGGCGAGGTGCCGACTGGATACGTCGGCGATCGAATCGGCCGTCGAAATAGCCTTCTCGTCGGATCAGCACTCATTACGGCGACGTTAGTTGGTATCGCGTTCGCCTCTTCGTTTCTTGCATTTGCCCTCTTGTTCATCTGCTGGTCGCTTGGCTATAACTTCCGCTCAGGAACGGAAGATGCGTGGGTGTACGAAACGCTCACGGACGTCGCTGCGAGTGACGAGTTCACCCGCATTCGGGGACGTGGCCAATCGGTTGCCTTGACGGCTGGTGTCGGTGCGTCACTCGTTGGCGGGTATCTCGGGGGGCTCGACCTTATGTACCCGTTTCTCGCGGCTGCGCTGTTTACCGGAGTCGGGCTGCTCGTGATCGTGACACTGGATGAACCGACAACGTACGAGGAAAGCGATTCGAGCGAGATGGGTATTCGAGAGGCGTGGGGCGTCGTTACGCGGGCTATCGGCCAGCGTCGCCTCCGGTCGTTCATCGTCTACTACTTCGTATTGTTCTCAGCCGTTACCTATCTCGTGTTCATTTTTCTCCAGCCGATCTTCGAGTCCGTCGTGACCAGTCTGAACATGAGTCTTTCCCTCTCATTCCCTGTTCCCAGTCGAGAAAACCCCTACACGCTCGCTATTTCGACCGACAACGTCGAAACGCTGCTCGGGGTGTACTACGCAGCGATCAATCTCGTTTCGGCAGCGATCACCTACCGTATCAGCCTTCTCGAGGAGGTGATTGGGTTGCGTCGGTGGTTCGTCGTAATCCCGTTCCTCGTCGGTGGTCTGTTAACGGCGATGGTGTTCGTGCCTCCGATAGCGCTCATCGCGTTGTTCGTGGGGTGGGCGTGTGTTGAACCGACGCGAGTGCTTGCTGGACAGTACGTGAACGACCGTATCGAAACGCTCGGTCGTGCGACGGTGTTGAGCGCAATGGCGATGGTGAGCGCAGTAACTGTCATCCCGTTCCAACTTGGAAGCGGCGTGATCTCGGATGCAGTGTCACCGCTGATCGCGCTCTCGGCAGCAGGTGTGATACTGATCGTCGGTTCAGTTGCGATCCTACTCTGGGAATCTCCAATCGAAGGACCACCGACCGGTTCGAATGCGAAAACAGGAACGCAGTGAAGGAGCTGTGTCGCTGTCGTCGGCAGTGGTCTCATGAGCGTTGATTACCTGTCGCCACGGGAGAGACGCGTCTGGCGAACCGGATTTCGTTCGCGCTCGCGCTCGAGGTCGTCCACAGCGAAGCGAGCGCTTGCGACTGCCGTCGACCGCTCCGTTTCGGTGCGAATCTGCCCGCCGGGGCCGGCAACGAGGCTGTGACCGGCGTGCTGGCGGCCGCGCTGGTCGCCGGTGTGATTGGAGGCCGCGACGTAGCAGAGTCCGTCACGGGCACGCGCTCGCGTCAGGAGCCGCCAGTCGTCGAGAAACGCCGTGCGCCAGGCGGCAGTTACCGCGAGAGCGTCACACTCGAGACGGGCGTACTCGAGGCCGACCTCCGGGAAATTGAGGTCGTAACAACAGCAGATACCGACGGTGCCGACGGCTGTCTCGGCGGTCACCGGCTGGTGTCCGGCGTCGAAGACTGTGGCTTCCTCGCCCCAGAGATACCGTTTTCGGTACACAGCTTCTGTGCCGTTCGGCGAGACGAGCACGGTCGTGTTGTACAGGGCTCCGTCGGCGCGTTCGGGCAGGCCGACGGCGAGGGTGGTGTCGAGGTCGGCAGCGATGGCGATCAGGTCGTCGACGATCGGGCCGGGGACCGATGTTGCGAGTTCGGTTACCGTGTCGAGATCGTAGCCGGTCACACAGAGTTCGGGAAACACGGCGAGTTCGGTCGTCGTCTCGAGTCGACTCCCGAGTTCACGGATGGTTTCGAGGTTCGCCGCGACGTCACCGATCGCGGGTTCGAACTGACAGGCCGCGAGTCGCCCGGTCACGGCCGCTCACCGCCGGGGGGCAGCCACGCAGATGGCGAGTCGATCATACACACTCCTGTGGGCTAATCGGGGATGAGCGTTCGGTCCGACATATCCCGGTGTTCATCACTGGTCGAGGTGGATACCCTGCCCTCGAGGCCGGGTGTCGACAGACGCCGCCTGAAAAAAGGTGGCGTCTGTACGACTCGAGGGTTAACCGGTGGGCGAGCGAACGACGGCCTGATGGGAGCACACACGGACCACGCACTCGACTCCGCCGGGCTCGCCGACCGGCTCGATGGCGAATCGATTTCGGCGACCCGACGCGGACGCTGTATGCGACGGATGCAAGCGTGTACGAGGTGAAGCCGGCGGGTGTCGTCTTTCCGGCCAGCCGAGAGGACATCCGCCGGACCGTCGACTACGCCCGTCGACGGGGGGTCAGCATCACGCCCCGCGGGGCGGGCAGTAGTCTGACGGGAAACGCCATCGGTGAGGGACTCGTCCTCGACTGCGAGCGCCATCTCGATGAAATCGTGTCGGTCGATTCCGAGGCGGGGACGGCGACCGTCCAGCCGGGGGTCGTTCTGGATGATCTCAACGAGCACCTGGCGGCGTTCGGGCTGTACTTCCCGCCGGATCCGAGCACGTCAAGCACCTGTACGCTCGGCGGGATGGTCGCCAACGACGCCGCCGGTGCCCACTCGGTCCGCCACGGGACGACTGGCGACAACGTCCGCTCGCTCGAGTGCGTCTTCGCCGATGGGACCGTCGCGACGCTGAATCGCCTCGAGGGGGAGCGTCTCGAGACGCCGACGTTCTACAGTGATGAACTATCCAAGGCGTGCTTGCGGGATTTCCACTGGCAACTGATTATCAGAGGTGAAACCCACGGGTGTCGGTAGAGATTCATATTTTCCGTACTATTGAGGGGATTTATTACCGACGGTTTCACTGGACTGGGTAGCCAGCGATCGACTCGAGAGACCGACGGTATGGGACTGGGTGTAGTCTCCCCTTCCTCACCGAATCGGGGTCCACCGCGGACTCCGATACGGATTCTCAGCGTTCGCGTGGCACAACAACGACAGACAACAATGAATCTCGCAACGAAACTTATCGGCAACGACAACGAACGGGCTGTGAGTCCGGTTATTGGTGTTATCTTGATGGTCGCCATTACTGTTATCCTCGCAGCCGTAATCGCAGCGTTCGTGCTGGACATGGGCCAAAGCCAGAGCGCGACCGCAAACGCAGGCGTGAGTATTGATCACGGTGAGGATCTGACCACGGTCCAACTCACTGATAGTGGGAACGCAGACTACGTCTACCTCCAGGGGATCGACGACGATTCCCCGGATGCGGCGTGTACCGAAGTGTCCGCTGGACCCGGCCAGGGGTACTGTGAGCTCTCTGGTGTTGGTGAGAGTGTCTCCTATAACTCGGGCGAGAACCCGGTCGCGGTCGTTGCGGTTGCCGGTGACGATGAAAACGTCATCAACAACGCTGCCTGACGATGGATCTCACACCGAAGCTCATCGGCGACGAGGACGAACGGGCCGTGAGTCCAGTTATTGGTGTTATCTTGATGGTCGCCATTACGGTGATCCTCGCAGCCGTGATCGCAGCGTTTGTGCTGGATCTGGGCCAAAGCCAGAGCGCGGCCGTCACTGCCGGCGTCTCCATCGATGACAACGCCGACGAAGTGACCGTTCAGGTAACCGATATGGGGACCGCTGATGGCGTCCGTGTCGTCATCGATACTCATGCTACCGAAACCGACGATGGTGTAACCGTCGTCGCAGCGGAGAGTCCCCGATTCGACGAGACTGTCAACTGCGATGAGAACGACGCGACGTGTACCTTATCGGGCGTCGGTGACAGACTCTCCGTTGTAGAAGACACCGGCGCCAGTGACCCCGACGGGGTCGAACTCACCGTGATTGCCGTCAGCGGTGACGACGAAAACGTGATCGCCAATCACGAGTGACACGCTAGGAGACCAGCTCGTCTCTGGAACTATTTTTCGGCGTTCACGGAAAGTTAGCGGAAGCCTCGTCCTTCAGGGCGGGGTCTAAAGAAAACAGCGAGAGTTCCACGGGTCACCCGACCCGTGGTCGTTTACGCGATAGGTCCGCCAACTCGACCACCGGACTACGACCAGGCGCGTGATTCCCACCTTACGCAGGCGAAACAGGCCTCGAAGGAGACGGCGAGCGCGTCACGTGACGCGCATCGCCGTCAAGAAACCGATCTGGATGCTTGGAGACAGCGCCTACGACATCCTCGATTGCACGACTTCCTGCTGAAAGCAGGAGTCGTGCCGATTGCCCGTACAACGCACGAAAAGCGACTGATCCGCTCGATATCGAATACCGCGTCGAAGACAGAATCAGCGAATTTACCCAGGATGTGACGCTCAAGCGTTCGATCCTTGCTGAGACCTACAAGCGTCGAACGCAAGTTGAGCGAACGTTCGGAGCGTGTTCAGATTGCGGCCTCGGGCGCGAAGCGTCCCGGGGCCGTGTCCATGCGTGGGTACAAGCGTATCTTGGACTGTGTCTTCGAGTGATCATCCGCATCACGAACTACGAACAGGGTGAAAAACCAGGCCGAACCAAGCTCTTGGTGTAAGATGAATCATATGACGCTCTCTACGTTAAGAAATTTCGGAATATGTTGGTCTAATTACGGTCAACCGTGTAAATTTTCCAAAATTCGAAATCGACGACGAGACGTTTATATACCTTTGCCCGAAGGTAGTGGGTGTAACATATGGGATATCGTAACACATCTCGACGAACGGTGCTCAAGGGTGCGGGTGCGGCCGGCGTTGCGGGGCTTGCAGGTTGCCTCGGTGGCGATGACGACGGAAACGGCGATGTCGACGGTGCCGACGAACTCGGCGAGCAGTTCCCGGAAATTCACTTCCTCGTGCCGACTGCCGGCGTGAACGCGTTCCGAAACGAACTCGCGACGATGGTCGCGGAGAACTGGGAAGATCTCGGTTTCGAGGTCAATCTCGACGAACTCGAGTTCGGTGCGCACGTCGACCAGGCGGTCGTCCAGCAGGATTTCGACGCGTCGCTCCTCGGCTGGGGTGGGACGCCGGAGCGGATCGACCCGCACACGTTCATCTTCGACATGCACCACTCCTCGACGACGGGGGAAGGTGGGCGGAACACACCGGGTTACGAAAACCCGGAGTACGACGAACTCGCGGAACTGCAGGTGACGCAGGTCGACGAAGACGAACGTCAGCAGACGGTGTACGAGGCCCAGGAGATTATTGCTCGCGATCAGCCGCGTACGTACATCGCGAACGAAGGTGGCTTCCACCCGTACGCGAGTTCGCGCGTCGAGAACGTCGATGCGGGACTCGGCGAGGGGTTCAACTCGTTCTGGAACATGATCTCGGTCACGCCAACCGAAGGCGACACGGTTCGCTTTGGCTACCCCTCCGAGATCATCTCGCTGAACCCGATGCAGGATCTGGCGACGCCGGACAGGCAGTTCGTCCGCCTCATTTACGACCAGCTGTACCGGATCGGCACGGACGGGATGCCGGAGCCGTGGCTGGCAGTCGACGATCCCGAAATCGAAGACGACGGGATGACCTACACCGTCGAGGTTCGCGACGACATGACGTTCCACGACGGCGAGGATCTCACGATCGACGACGTCGAGTTCACCTACGAGATGTACGCCGATTCGCCGACGTACGGCGCACTCGTGGAGAATATTTCGGAGATTGACACCTCCGGAAACGAGATCACGTTCCACCTGGACGAAGTGTTTGCCCCGTTCACGGCGAACGTGCTCGGACAGGTGTACATCTTCCCCGAACACATCTGGGGCGACGTCGAACCGGACGACCTCGCGGACTTCGAGGACGAGAACTGGGTCGGCAGCGGTCCGTTCCAGTTCCAGAACTGGGAGCGTCAGTCCGAACTCCAGCTCTCGGCGTTCGACGATCACTTCGAAACGCCGAACGCGGATACCTTCATCCGTGTTCCCGGAGCCGACGTCTCACAGCTCGTGGGCGACCTCGAGGCCGGCCAGCTGGATATGCTCGGCGCGGTGCCACAGCCAGCGGCTATCGAGCGCGTGCGAGACGACGACGATCTCGATATGGAGGAGTTCGCGGCCGTCGGTTACGCGAAGATCGCCTACAACATGCGTCGCGATCATCTGGACGACGTCAACGTTCGCCGCGCACTGTCCTACGGTGTGCCCAAGGAGGACTGGGTCGAACTCGTCCGTGACGGCATGGGGACGGTAACCCACACGACGATCTCGGAGGCCGTCGAGTTCTGGCACAACCCAGACGTCGAGCAGTTCGACGAGGATCTCGATGCTGCACGAGCGGAACTCGCAGAGGGCGGATACGGCTGGGACGACGACGGGATGCTCCACTACGGCGTAGACCAGTAGCCGGACTGACCCATCTTTCATGAATCAATTTCAACATAATCTGATGGTCACCACAACGCACACGAGGCGGGGGGAGCGATGGGACTAAGGGAGTTCGTCATCAGGCGCGTTCTCCAGCTCATCGTGACGTTCTGGGCGTTCTTTACGATCCTCTTCGTCCTGTTCCGGATGATGCCGGGCGATCCGACATCGATGTTCATCCTCGACGGGATGACACCGGAACAGCGCGAACAGCGGATTGCCGAACTCGGCCTGGATCAGCCACTGTACGTACAGTACGTCGAATACGGGAGACAGCTACTGACCGGGGACTTCGGTCAATCGTTCATTTACCGCGACCCGGTCATAGACATCATCGTCGTCCGGTTCATGAACACGATCGTCCTGATGGGAACAGCGCTGTTTTTCGCCTACCTCATCGGGATCACGTTCGGGGCGCTCATGGGCTGGTGGCGCGATTCGAAGTTCGAGCGCGGTGGCATCGTCGTCGCGCTCATCGCCCGCTCCTCACCGGAGTTCTGGGTTGGGATCGTCCTCCTGTCGGTGTTCGTCTACTGGCTCGGCTGGTTCCCCTCGAGCGGGATGCGAACCACCGGCGGTGAACTCGGCGGTGGTTTCATCGCCCGATACGGCTCGCTCGATTTCCTCCGTCATCTGTTCCTGCCAGCGTTGACGGGTGCGATCGTCTATCTGGCGACGCCGACGCTCCTGATGCGGAGTACGATGCTCGACATCCTCAACGCGGACTTCATCGAGATCAAGAAAGCGGAGGGGCTGCCCGAGCGAACCGTCCTGTACAAACACGCCGCCAGAAACTCGATCTTGCCGGTCGTGACGGTCGCAGCGATCGCCACCGGTGCCGCGATGGGCGGCTCCGTCGTCATCGAGACGGTCTTCAACTGGCCCGGCATGGGTCGTGAAATGGTGCGCGCGGTGAACAACAACGATTACCCGGTCGCGATGGCCGCGTTCTTCCTCATGGGATCGGTCGTGATCATCATGAACTTCGTCGCCGACCTGGCCTACGTCTACCTCGATCCGAGGGTGGAGTACGAATGAGCACTGGGACGACATCCCCCATCGACAACGCGGTGGGGAAAATGGGGAGCAGCGTCGACTACGTTCGGGACAAACTCAAGGTGTTCGAGGGTGACCGTCTCGGACAGATTGGGCTGGCCATCCTGATCGTGTTCATCTTCGTCGGCATTTTCGCCCGACCGATCACGATCGACGTCCTCAACATAACGATTCCGGGGCTCGCACCGCACGATCCGGCCGAACGGGGGATTGGCGGGCGACTCGAGAGCCCGTCTGCGGCCCACCCGCTCGGAACGACCGACCTCGGGCGCGACGTCCTCTCACAACTCATCGTCGGAACCCGCGTGACGCTGGTCGTCGGCACGCTGGCGGCGTTCATGGCGGTGTTCATCGGCACGAACATCGGCCTCATCAGCGCCTACTTCGGTGGTATCGTCGACGACGTGCTCATGCGCATCACCGACATCGTGTACGGCCTGCCGTTCCTACCGTTCGCGATCGTGCTCGTCGCAATTCTGGGCAGCAGCATCGTCAATATCATTGGGGCGATCGTGTTAATCCTGTGGCGCTCGACGGCGCGGGTGATCCGTTCCCAGGTGTTGAGCCACAAGCAACGACCGTACGTCGAGAGCGCCCAGGCGATCGGGGCCAGCAACGTCCGGATCATGTACCGTCACATCCTGCCGAACGTCCTGCCACTGGCGTTCCTGTACGCGGCGTTCGCCGTGGCCTACTCGGTCATCGCGGAGGCGAGCCTCGCGTTTCTCGGCTTCGGCGATCCGAACATGCTCTCCTGGGGCCAGATGATCTTCGAGGTGCGAACCGCGAACGCCGTCCGCGAAGCGTGGTGGTGGGTCTTCCCACCGGGCATCGCCATCATGCTGTTCGTGATGTCGGTGTTCTTCATCGGCCGCACGCTCGAGAAAGTGGTCAACCCAGAACTGAGGCACCAAGAATGAGTTTACTCGAGATATCCAATCTGAAGACGTACTACCGGGCCGACGACGGATGGGTTCGGGCGACCGACGACGTCTCGCTGTCGATCGACCGCGGCGAGACCGTCGGGCTGGTCGGCGAAAGCGGCAGCGGGAAGACGACGCTGGCGAAGTCGATCATCCGACTGTTTCCGAAGAACGCCGAGATCGTCGACGGCTCGATCGATTACGACGGGACGGAGATCACCGACCTCTCGGACAGGGAACTGCGCAAGCAGATTCGCTGGTCTGAGATCTCGATGATCCCCCAGAACGCCATGAACGGGTTCGACCCCGTCTACACCGTTGGCGAACAGATCGTTGAGGTCATTCGCTACCACGAGGACGACACGTCGAAACAGGAGGCTCGCGAACGGGCCAGAGCACTGTTCGACGACCTCGGAATCGACCCAGACCGTGTCGACGACTACCCTCACCAGTTCTCCGGCGGCATGGCCCAGCGGGCGATGATCGCGCTCGCACTCGCGCTCGACCCGAACATGATCCTGGCCGACGAGCCAACCACCGCGCTCGACGTGGTGATCCAGGATCGCATTCTCGAGACGATCAAGGAGAAACAACGCGAGATCAACAGCGCGATGATCATGATCACCCACGACATGTCGGTGGTCTCCGAGACGTGCGACCGGATCGCCGTCGTCTATGGTGGCCGCATCGTCGAAGTCGCTGACGCGGCGACGATCATCAAGAATCCGCGCCATCCCTACACGCTGGGGCTACGGAATGCGTTCCCGGACATCAGCGACGACGACCAGGATCTGATCTCGATTCCCGGCACGCCGCCGGATCTGGTTGATCCCGACGAGGGTTGTCGGTTCGCCCCGCGGTGTCCGTTCGCCGAGGACGACTGCTGGGAGGTGACGCCCGAACCCGAGGAGTACGAGGACGGGCACCTCGTCGAGTGCCACCGCGCCGACGAGATTGAGTACCTTCAGGAGGAAGCCGGCAAGAAAGCGACCTGGTTCGAGCAGGAAATCGGAAAGGAGGGTGACCTCGCCCCCGGAGGCGGAGCCAGTGTCGATACCGAGGCCAATGCCGATGCCGACACCGATAGCGAGGC
Organism: Natrononativus sp. DTA114; assembly: GCF_059736515.1. NCBI lineage: Archaea > Methanobacteriati > Methanobacteriota > Halobacteria > Halobacteriales > Natrialbaceae > Natrononativus > Natrononativus sp. DTA114. The sequence continues at coordinate 86,282 of NZ_JCASSN010000004.1, forward strand.
CGAGGAGGCGACCACCGATGATTGACGGTCGCGAACTCATCAGCGAACCCGAGTCAGAGCAGTCGTACAAACTCGAGGTACGCAACCTCGAGAAACACTTCCCGGTGAACACGGGCATCATCTCCCGCATTTTCAGGGGTGAAAGCGACAAGGCCGTCAAAGCAGTTGACGGCGTCTCACTCGGCATTCGCGAGGGTGAGGCGTTCGGACTGGCTGGCGAATCCGGCTGTGGAAAAACGACCCTCGGCAAGTCGGCGATTCGGTTGCTCGAGCCGACGGGCGGGGAGATCTACTTCGACGGCCAGGAGATCACGGACGTCGGGGGCACTGCACTCAACGCGTTCAGACGCGAGGCCCAGATCATCCACCAGGATCCCTACCAGTCGATCAATCCCCGCTTTACCGTCTACAAGTGGGTGAAAGAGCCCCTCGACGTACACGACATTGGGACGGCCGAGGAGCGCGACGCTCGGGTGTACGAGGTCATCGAACAGTCCGGCCTCGAACCCGCCGAAGCCTACGTAGACGAGTATCCGAACGAACTCTCCGGCGGCGAGCGTCAGCGCGTCGGGATCGCTCGAGCACTCGCCCTCGAGCCGTCGTTCCTGCTGGCCGATGAGCCGGCGAGCATGCTCGACGTCTCGATTCGGGCGAGCATCCTCGACCTGTTCAAACGACTTCAAACCGAGTTGGGGCTGACGGCGGTGTACATCAGCCACGATCTCTCGTTGCTCAAGCACATGTGTGACCGGATCGGGATCATGTACCTCGGGGAACTCGTCGAAGTCGGTCCGGCCGACGAGATCATCAACAATCCCAAACACCCCTACACGCAGGCACTGGTGTCCTCGGTGCCGCGTATCGACCCGGACGAGGATCGGGAGCGAATCGAACTCGTCGGCGAGGTGCCCGATCCAGTCGACGTACCGAGCGGCTGTCGGTTCCACCCGCGGTGTCCGAAGCTCGTCCAGCCCACGAACTACGCGTTCGACCAGGATCACTGGCGAGCGGTCGCCAACTTCAGACGCGACCTGCTCGAGGACGACGTGACGATCACGAGCGAAGCGGCGGAGGTTACGCCCGAGCGAATCCGGTCGTCCTACGAGATTCCGTCGGAGCTCACGGATTCGGCCGCCGAACGCGTCCTCGCAGACGCGTTGACAGAGGTCGCCAACGAGAATCACGCGGTCGCGAAGGATCGTCTCGAGACCGAGTTCGCCACGCCGTGTGAAAGCCCGCCGATCGAGATGCATCAGGTGACGTCGGATCAGCAGGCCAAGTGCGTCCTCTACGACGACGTTGGCAGTCGACCATGACATCCTCCCCGGCGTAAACGCCGGGAGCGGTAGGGTGGAGTAGTTCACGACTGGCGTTGGCCAAGCGTGATTGCCCTCGAGTGCTCCCTGTGGCGGGTCGATAGCAGCCAGCGTCGCCGACTGTCGTTCGGATGGAGAAGGCGATGTTCCGCGTTTCGCGGGAGCTCGGTTGGACTGTGCACACAGTCGTGGGCGTACCCGACGGCCTATTTAATATCGGGTACTAGTAGTAGGGTATAATTCATATATTCGTAGTTTGTGACCATAACTTGACGAAGCCAACCAAGGATGATAGGATACTGCAACCAGTGTGATGAAGTTCGTGAACTCAATGTGACGGTCCCCTGGCAGGACGATTTGTGTAAAACCTGTGGCGCGGATGTCGAGGAGGGGTTTCGCTTCGAGGACGAAGAACAAGCAGACCACCTCGACAGCGAGGATCGAGACGTGCCGAATGAACTCCGACAGTAGGATGGCTGCGGCCGGCTGTCGCTTCGCCTCGAGGGGATAGCCACGGGGTTGGGAGGGCGATAATTGTGACTGCTGTGTTCGTCGCTGTCTCGCTCACCAGTTGATTCGACGTGGAAAGAGGTCTGAGCGGTCAGTGAAAGTGTCCCGTACCCCCAGGTGAAACACTGGTGGTCAGTTAGGGTGTGGTCTGACCTGGAGGGGGGCAGTGTCGTCTACCGCATCGTTGTCTATGGCTATTTGTGTAAGAACCTAGTGTTTTATTATGTGTACTATCCACAACCCATCCATCCGACCGAGGGTTGGGGGATCATCGTGACCGATAACACAGTAGATCGTTCGGACTGCCAGTTGAGACACTGTACCGACGACTCGAGTGAGTCAGCATCCGACGTATCGACGAGGACGGGACCCGAGTTTCCTGCCGTCCAGGAGGAGGTCGACCCGGTCGATCTCGAGGAGTTACTGGAAGACCCGGCGTATCTGGAATTTCTCGAGAGCTACGGCGTCCTCGAGATGCCCGACGACGATGGGCAGAGTCTGGACGAGCTGATCGACGGGGCGCGGGGGCAGTCGGGTGGCGAGCCGTCGGCCGCGGCCCTCCCGGCGCCGTCAGATCAGTCGGGATCGGCCGCCGTCGATGGCCTGATTCAGCTGCTGGCGGGCGACGGGGTAACCGACGACCAGCGAGCGGCGCTGCGGGAGGCGCTGGGTCTCGAGGCACGCACCCGTATGGAGGTCCAGCTCAACTATCTCAAAACACGGTTTCTCGACCTCGAGGCGTATTTGCGGGGGACGGGACCGAGAGATTCGAGTGTGGTCGTGAGCCCGGCCGTGTGGGTGATCGTGGTGTGAGCACGAACGGCGCCGGCTCGTCGCCCACAGGCCGTCAGATCAGGCGCGGTCACCGAGTCGACGAATCGTCTCTGCGCTCGTTCTGATGCCGTTTTTGAAACACTCCAGATCAAGGTGTTCGTTCGGCGAATGGTTACCCTGGTCGGGGTTTGCGTAGGGGACGACCAGTATCGGGACCGCAGACAGTTCAGGGGCCGTTCTGAAATACGCCGCGGGCAGACTGCCGCCAAGGACAGGGAACTCGACAGGGTCCTCGTTCCACACGGTTGTAAGCGCCTCCGCAACCGGCTCGGAGAGGGGTGTCTCAAGCGGTGTTTTTAGCGGGGGAAAGGTGCCCTGTTTCGTCACTTCGACGTCTGCGTGTCTCGAGTGGACGTGGTCTCGAACCGCCTCAAAGACGGCGTCGGGGTCCTGATCAGGGACCAAGCGGCAGTCGAGTTTCGCCGTTGCGCTCGAGGGGAGGACCGTTTTCATGCCGTCCCCCTCATACCCCGAGGAAAGCCCATTGATCGTCAGCGTCGGATGAAGTAACAGACGCTCGTAGTAGGGGCGGTCGGAGGCGAGATGCGAGAGATCGAGTTCAGCCATGATCGCCTCCTCGTCCGTCGGAATCGCCGCGACGGCGTCTCTGTCCTCGTCGGTGACGGTGCTCCCGTCGTGAAACCCGTCGATGACGATTTCGTCGCCATCACGCATCGATGAGAGAACCGCCACGAGTTCTGTCGCAGCGTTCGGGACCGGCCCCCCGAAGTTTCCCGAATGTAAGTCCGTCCGAGCGGTTCGAAGGTCCAACTGGAACGAGAGAACACCTTTGTTCCCGTAGGCGATCAGCGGTCGTTGGGATCGATCGCCCGTCCCTGCCGCCGCGTTCGTCGCCGATCCGAACATCGGTCCGTCAGCGACGACCACCAGATCAACGCCGGCGAGTTCAGCAGGGTTCGAGTCGAGATACTCACGAAACCCTGCACTCCCGCTTTCTTCCCCACCGTCCAACAGGACTTTGACGTTCACCGCAGGATACGCATCCGCCTCACACAGGGCGTCGACCGCGAACATGTGGGTGCTGAACTGGCCTTTGTTATCACCGGCGCCGCGAGCGTATACACTCCCGTCTCTGACGGTTGGCTCGAACGGTGGTGAGTCCCACTCCTGGAGATCACCGGGGGGCTGGACGTCGTAGTGTCCGTAGAACAGAATCGTCGGTGACTCCTCGTCGGCGAGTTTCTCTCCGTATATGACCGGGTATCGACTCGTCTCGATGTCTCGGACGTTCTCGAATCCGAAGTCGGTCAGACACTCGCTGACGATGGCTGGGGCCTCGTCCATCCCTTCCCCGGTGGTGCTGATACTCGGTTGCCGGAGGAGGTCGAAGAGGGCGGACCGATACGTCTCGAAATTGGCGTTGATCACCGACTCAATATCGGAAGTCATACCGGTCCCTTTCTCAGAGGGGCCATTGGTGTTTTGGTTACCGGTCGGCTGTACGGGCGTTCATCGGACTCGAAGACGTCGGTCCCGTCGAGGGCCCGGTCGGAGTTGATGGCGCGTTCGGTCCACTCCGGGCGGTCCGGATCATCGAGCGGACACACGATGAGTCCGGACGCCCAATCGACGTCCCCTGCCCGACTGCGTCTCGGTCGATGACCAGCACGTCGTTCCCGTCGGGCGAGTTCGTGGGCGCTTGCGAGGCCCGCGATCCCTGCCCCCACGATGACGGTCTCGTCCCGTGGCATGCCACCCTCTCGCAGCTCCTGTTGAACCCCCATCACTCCCTTCTCGAGGGCGAGACCGCTCGAGACGGCGAATCCACCGACGAGCTGGTGGCCAACCGCCCGGTCGACACCCCACGGATTTCCATGAGCGGGCTCTATGTGGCTGAGTCGCATAGGAGACCGACGGTGTCCAACCCCATGGCCGACGCAACATCCCCGGAGACGGGGCCGGAACCCGTCACGTCCGCAGATGGAACCCAGATCGCCGTTCATCGGACGGGAAGCGGGCCGCCGCTCGTCCTCGTCCACGGAAGCGGCGCCAGCGATCATCGCCGCTGGGAGATCGGCGGCGTCCGGTCGGCCCTGGCTGCCAGCACGACGGTGTACGCGATGGATCGACGCGGTCGTGGCGACAGCGGGGACGCTTCAGCGTACGCGCTCGAGCGGGAGGTCGAGGACGTCCGCGCCGTCCTCGAGGCAATCGACGAGCCGGCGACCCTGCTCGGGCATTCCTACGGAGCCACCATCGGGCTCGAGGTTTCCCTGCAAACCGAGAGTCTAGAGACACTCATCCTGTACGAACCGGGGTTCGCGGTCGGCGAACACGAGTTTACGTCCGCGGCGGTCGTTGCTCAACTGAACGACCTTCTGGCCGACGGTGAGAACGAGCGGGCGTTGGTGGTGTTCTGTCGTGAGATCGCGGGACTCACGCCCGCGGAACTCGAGACGTTTCGGGCGGCTCCGAGCTGGCAGGACCGAGTGGCCGGTGCGCATACGTTGCCCCGCGAGGAGCAAGCGGTCGCGGCCTACGAGTTCGATGCCGAGCGATTCGCCTCCATGACGACGCCGACGCTGCTGTTGTCCGGCGGCGAGAGCCCCCCACTCTTCACGGATGCAACGTATGCGGTACACGAGGCGCTCCCGAACAGCCGGGTTACGACCTTCGAGGGCCAACAACACGTGGCGATGAACAACGCACCGGAGCGCTTCACCGAGGCGGTACTCGGCTTCATCCGCGAGTCGAACTGACCTGTCGGCGGTCGCCAGGTCCGGTTTGCTCCATCAACGGGCCGACGGTCTCGGGTCCGGTCGCCGCGTCCGGCGGATACATTCGCTGGAGGAGGTCGGCGAGGTGTATCGGAGCGGCGGCGGCGAAATCGTACCGGACCTCGAGGCTCGGCGCTGTCCGGGTCCGCGGTCACCCGGTCTCGACGTCGTTGCCACAGACTGTGCACAGATCGGCTTGCCACGGCACCGTTCGTCGAACGGGCGTCTCCTCCTCACAGCGTGGACAGTGGGTTCGGGTCTCTCCCCCTAGAACAGATCTACGCGTTTCATGCGGGCACGCTCGTTTGGCTCCGGTACGTCGATCCCGAAAAACTTCGTGCGACACTCGAGTCGATTTTCGAGAAGTTCCCGCCGGCTTACGTTGGCCCGATCCATGGGCATCCGATCTCGAGGGAAAATTTCGATCAGTTCGTGGATCGGCTTGTTGAGGCAGCCGGACGAATCGCTGCGGAGTACTCCGTTTCACCGAGTCCGAGCCAGTGAGAACTACGTTTTTAGAACGGTGAAGATCAGGCGGTGTAGCCGAGTGCTTTCGTAGCGCCAAAGATCCGTTCGACGATCACGATTGCAGCCAACGTAATTATAATATTGATCGTTGCGACCGCCGCAATCACGGGTGTGGCGCCGAACTGTACCGAAGCAAAGATCCGGACGGGAACGGGGATCACACCCGCACCTTGGAGGAAAACCGCGATCTGGAGGTTCGCAAAGCTAAGAATAAAGGCCAGTATCGATGCCGAGACCAAGCCCGGAAGCAGTAGCGGGAGGGTCACTCGTTTAAACGTCTGGAGTTCATCCGCGCCGAGACTCAGCGCGGCCTCTTCGTACGATCGGTCGAAATCGTTCATCGTGATCAGGAGCGTCTGCGTACAGAACGGTGAGACGTAGACGGCGAGACCGATCGCCAACCCGATGAGACTACCAACCATTCCAAAGAAGTGCAAGAATATCAACAGCGCGATTCCGAGGATTACCTGTGGAATAATCAGCGGGAGGAAGGTAGCACTACTGATAGCTTGTTTGCCACGGAACTCGTAGCGTCCAAGTCCGTACGCGGCTGAGAAACTGAAGACAAGCGCGAGAATCGTTGCGAGAATAGAGAACTGAAAACTCACAGCGAACGATCGAATCCACTGGGAGCTCGTCGCGACGCTTTCGTACCACTCGAGTGTCGGCGTTTCCGGCGGAAAAATATAGAGTCCTTGACTGAAACTAATCAGGATTGCAAATATAACTGGAATGAGGAGATAGACGAACGCAGCGACGAGAACTACCGCGAATAGGATGGAATGCAGCCTGACAGGGCCGATCTTCCGGTATAGCCGGATCTTTCCGAGATAGTGAGCGAGGTAGAACTGCGTTTCTCTGCCGATCTGATTCTCCCCGCCAAAGAACCGGTCAACTGGACGTGTCAGGCCTGCTGTTCCGCGTTCCATGACGGTAGAATAGAGATAGATGAGAATCAGCGAAATGAACAGGAGCACAAAAGAGAGCGCAGCCCCCAACGGCCAGTTGAGCTGTTGAGCCGCTGCTTCATAGATGAACGGCGCAAGCATTGGCACCTGGGGCATGCCGACGAAGACGGCAGTCGCGAACGTCCCCATCGTTAAGATAAATGCGATCAACGTTGCCCCGATAATGCCAGGCATCGAGAGTGGAAGTGTCACATAGACGAACGTCTGGAGCGGTGAGCCGCCCAAACTCTTCCCGGCCTGGATGAGGTCTGAATCCAACGTATAGAGGTTGCTCAGGAGGATTAAGACCGCAAAGGGCAACAACACAGATACGATGGCGATGATCAGCCCGGCCTCGGTGTTTAACAGTGTATAGTCGACCCCGAACACGGAGAGCACCTGCGTTACCAGTCCGCTCCGGTCAAGCAGAGCGAACCATCCGAACGCGCGGACAACCGTCCCCACGAGCAACGGCGTAATCGCCAGCAGAATCAGCGCTGACGAATACCACCGCTTCGAGAATACGATGAAATACGAAATCGGATAGCTGATGACGAGCGCTAACAGTGTAGAGATCATGCTGATCCGGACTGTGAGATAGAGCGTGTTCACGTATCGACTCGATGTGAACACAGTCAGGTAGTTCTCCAGTGTGAACGTGGGTTCCATCGTGCCTCCAGGGACGTTCGTATAGAAACTAATAATGAACATATAGAGCACTGGAATAAAGAAGAACACGCCCATAAAGAGGAGGTACGGTAACATCAACAGAAACGGTGCCCGCTTCGTCCCCTTGTTGTTTTGGATGAACCGTAAGAGGCGACCGTACAGCGAAGAGTAGTTCGCTGCGAGCTGGTGGCGGACTTGACCACTGGTTTCCGACTGGTCGGGTTCGTTGGCCATCGATTACTCCTCCCTGATCACGGTGGGGGCCGTCGAGTCGAACGAGATTGTGATCTCATCCCCGACCGCGACACTCGTTTCCGCACTGAGTGGCTCTGTTACCTGGATGAGTTTCTCACCGTAGATGTCCTTTATATCGACTTCGACGAAATAATCCACATGGGAGCCATAGTACGTCGTTTCACGGACTCTGCCGGGGATCTCGTTTTTCCCCGTTCCGGTACCGTTCGTTATCGACAGAAATTCGGGCCGGAGGAGAACCGTGGCCTCTGTGCCAGGCTCTAACGAGTGCACTGGTTCGCCTGTCTCACCAACGGTGAACGATACTGTTTCGTTCAGGCTGATCCGTCCACTCGAACCGTCCTCGACGATACCTTTGAACAGGTTCGCCGTTCCGATGAAATTGGCGACGAACTCGTTGGCCGGGTTCTGGTACACTTCATCCGGAGAGCCAACCTGTTGAATCCGTCCGTCTGCCAATACGGCCATACGATCGGACATCGAGAGTGCCTCGTCCTGATTGTGTGTCACATAGATCATCGTGACGTCGAGTTCGCGATGCAGACGGAGGATCTCTAACCGCATCTCCTCGCGGAGTTTTTTATCGAGACTCGAGAGTGGCTCATCGAGTAACAGCACTGATGGCTCAGTCACAAGAGCGCGAGCAAGCGCTACCCGCTGTTGCTGGCCTCCCGAGAGCGTCGTCGGGGAACGGTCGCCCATCTCGGACAACGAAACCAGCTCCAATATCTCCGCTACTCGGTCGTTTATCTCCGCTTTCGGTAGTCCCTCCATTTCGAGCCCAAACGCGATGTTGTCACTGACGGTCATGTGTGGGAAGAGTGCGAACTGCTGAAACACCATGCCGATATCACGTTCGTACGGAGGATCCTCACTCACGTCCCTGCCAGCGATTTCGACCCGGCCGTCCGTCGGCGTCTCGAACCCTGCGATGATCCGTAATGTGGTCGTTTTTCCACATCCACTCGGTCCGAGCAGGGTGAGTAGTTCGCCACGACGGATGTCAAGATTGAGATCTTCAATGGCAGTTACATCGCCGAATTTCTTCGTTACACGCTGTAAGTCGACAAGAGTTTCACCCATATGATTGGTTCGTTAGTTGTGTTCGTCGATGATGTCGTACATTCGCCCCGTCCATTGATCACGGTTCTCTCCGATGAACTCCCAGTCCGGCGCCCGTAACTCTTCAAGGTCGTCGCCGACGATCAGATCGTCTTGCATCTCTTCGGGATAGTCGACATCCGTTCGTGGGCCGGGATAGTTCATCTGCTCAGCGATCGTAATCGCCGCCTCCTCCTCGAGACTGAAATTGATAAACTCGCTGACGGCCTCTACTTTTTCTTCAGGGATGTTCTGCGGGATGGCGTTCCCCCACTCCTGCATCATCGCCCCTTCCTCGGGGATCACGAACTCGACTGGCGCACCATCATCCCGCCACGTTACGGCACGAGCTTGCCAGTACCGACCGAGGTCGAGTTCCCCGTTGTGCCATCTCGAGCCGTACTCGTCGCTCGATTCCATGAAGACGGGATCCATTTCGGCGACGACCTCCTCGTACATCTCGAACGCTGCATCCATGTCTTGGGCCGACTCACCGTCCGTCTGGTAGAGGGAGAACGCCATCAGGTCGTATGCCGGATCCTCCGTGTACAAGCCGACGCGGCCTTGATATTCGGGATCGAGATAGACACCGAACGACTCCGGCGGCGAGTCAAACGTCTCGGTGTTATACTGCAGCCCACTCGCAGTGAAGATCTGTAGGGTCCACTCATCCGGGTTCAGTTCATCGGGGATATCCGCTCGGTTCGGAACCATCTCCTCGTCTTGCGTGAGCCAGAGATCCTCCGTTCGTCCCTGAGAGAGCGCTGGCCCGTCGAGTTGCGCGACGTCCACCGGCGGATCATCTTCCTGAACGATCATTTGGTTGATCCGTTCGCGGTTGTCACCCAGCACGTAATCAACCGAGATACCCGTCTCCTCTTCGAACGGTTCTACAACTGCTTCGATCATCGTTTCCTGCCAACTGCCGGCATAGGACCCCATGATGATCTCGTCGACCTCGTCATCATCGCCTCCCATGACATCTGCTAGACATCCCGCCAGCGCGGATGCCGCTACTACTGACCCCGTTGCAGATTTCAGATAGGATCGACGCGAGTGTTTGTCATTGCCACAGCCCATGATATCATCACACATGGATCGAGTATATAAAAGAATTGCTCTCCCAGCAAAATGTTATTTTCTATTCTCAAGCCCATAATGTCACGCTGCTAATCTCGCACTCATACCAATGGTGATGTGCAGATAGTCCTTCCGAAATCTAACTCAACTTACATTTCAGTTTGGGGATGGATTTGGAGACCAATACGCGTTCGGTGGAGACGGCGGTGAAGCGATCCGCGACGACTACCGCATCCTGCTGACCCGGAGGGGAGCTCGACGCTCTTGGCCGTGGGTCAAACACGGGCGGGATCCGGTTGAAGAGGGCCATATTGCCCCCATCCAGTGATTTATCGGAGGGGTAGGTTAACGTGGGCCATGGACACCAGTGACGTTACAGCACGTGTCGACCGCCTGTTCGAACAAACGCCTAACGATGTCGACGTCGTACTTCTTACACCGAGTAAATCACTGCAGTATTTTACCGGGCTCTCGATGCATCAGAGCGAACGTCCGACGTTGATGGCACTGTTTCGCGATCACCCCCCGGCGGCCGTTCTTCCGGAACTCGAGGTTCCCCGAGTAAAGGAAGCAATTCCTGACGTCACCCCCTATCCGTACGGCGACACTCCGAATCCAGCAACGGCCGCTCGCACTGCGTTCGACCGGCTAGCGGCAGAGCGTGATCTCACCGGCCCGGTGGGTGCGGAGTTCCGGTCAACACGCTTGTTGGAGAAACAGGTGTTTGCCCCGGACGAGCGGGAGTATGTCGATATCGAACCGGCGATTGTGGCCGTCCGTTCGCGAAAGGAGAGCGAAGAAATCGAGCGAATGCGCACTGCGGTCTCCATCACAGAAGGGATTCTAGAGGAGGTTTTCGACCGAATCGAACCCGGAATGACGGAGGCGGAGATCGAATTCGAGATCAAACGGCGCGTGCTCGAGAGCGAAGCAGATGCATACGGGGTCGGCGTCGTTACCTCCGGTCCGCGAACCGCCAACGCACACACCAATACGGGGACACGGCCCGTTGAGGACGGCGATCTGGTGATGATCGATACCGGCGTGATCTACGAGGGGTACTACTCTGATATCACCCGGACCGTCGCCGTCGGCGATCCCGGCAGTGAACTGCGCGAGGTGTATGATGCCGTCCGAAACGCTGCGCGCGAGGCGCGTGAGACGGTTGCCCCCGGTGTTGAATGCCAGGAGATCGATCGGGCCGCTCGCAGCGTCATTGAGGACGCAGGCTACGGCGAGTACTTCCCTCACCGGGTCGGACACGGCCTCGGACTCGAGGGCCACGAACCGCCATACCTCGTTGAGGGGAACGACCGTCAACTCGCCGTTGGCCACGCGGTGACAGTCGAGCCCGGAATCTATATCGAAGGGGTCGGCGGTGTCCGGATCGAAGACGACGTCGTGGTCAGCGATGATGGTGCGGAGGTCCTGTCGACGAGTTCACGGACTCTTCGGGAACTCTAAGCGGACCCATCGGGGAGAAGCCGGCTTGAGTGCGGTCGCATCACTGCCTCGAGTCGCTCGGAGTGAACACAACTTAGAGAGTCGACGTAAGCGCACCCCCGTCGATCACGATCGCCTGACCGGTAATGAACCCGGCTCGCGGGGAAGAGAGATAGGCGACCAGATCGCCCGTCTCCCGTGGCGCACCTAAGCGACCGACTGGAATGGGTTCGGCCCGCTTTTGCCGGGCGGCTGCCAGGGACTCGTACTCGCCGTGTTCGACCTGGCGCGCTAACGGCTCTGTGACACGGGGGGTGTCGTGTGCACCGGGGAGCACGGCGTTGACGCGGACGTCGGGCGCCAGTTCCCGTGAGAGAGTCTTTTCCAAGCCGATGACGGCCATTCGGACGGAACTCGACAGCACGTTCGTTGGACTTGCACTCTTGACGGTGCGAGAGGTGATGGTGGTGACCGTCCCGCCGCCGTCTGCCACCAAGTGGGGTGTGGCCGTGCGGACGAGGCGAACGACGCTCATGACGAGTAAGTCGAACGCGTCGTACCACTCTGCGTCGCTGGGTTCCAGTGGTCGCAATCGTGGCGGGCCGCCAGCGCTCGTGACGAGGTGGTCGAGGCGGTCGAATTCGGAAATGGTGCGCTCGATGAGCGTTTCGATGTCCTCGGCGTTCGTCAGGTCGCCGGGCTGGCCGACAACCCTGCCGGTTGCGACCTCGCTGATCTCCGTAACCGCGTCTGCCAGCCGGTCCTCATCGCGCCCGTTGATGACGACGTCGACACCCTCACGTGCCAGCGCTTTCGCCGCTGCTTTGCCGAGTCCGCTACTCGAGGCGGTGATCAGTGCTGCGTCCCCCTCGATCTCCAGATCCATTTGTTAGTCTCCCCTGTGGATCGGCTTAAATCGACGGGGAGTGGGCTCACGGAAACCGTGTCGGCGGTCGTGAGCAGGTCTGAGAGACTACCGACGGGCATCGAGAAACGACAGTACCGATCACTCGGAGCGACGCTCACGAAATCAAGTGTCTCCGTCAATCTGTGGGCTGGCGCCACGCCTCACTCAATCAACTATTAACACTCCATGAAAATATACAATATGTTACGGATTATTATTGACGATATCCCTATTTGCTGTTACTAGTGGCCTCGAGCGGTTCGTGACGGGACAACCAGTGTCAATAAGCCGTTAGCTATTTACGTGTTACACGTTATGTGTTGGTACGTAAACTCGGGATGGTCCACACAGTATGCACTGCCTACTGTGTGACGGCACCTGCAGCGGCGTGATGGGAACTGAGTCGCTTGCTGCTGTGTGGACCCCGGCATCGGACATTCAGCAAATCACACACCATACGTAGGACGAAACTTGCACTACCACAGCACAGATGGCTTCACCTGTCGAAACGGGGGACGGTCAGCGGAACACGGACGGGGGTATTGAGATGCAATCAGTGACCAGCGTGTCTGGAGGGACATATGTCTCAAGAATCGATTAATCACGCATCGGTTGGTCGGCCAGAGCACGACCTCGAGTCTGCGTACGCGCTCGGGCTCGTCGTCAGCTCCTGGCACAATCAAAACGATCTGAACATCAAATCCGTATGAGCGAAGTAATCGAGCGGTTTGGTGACGGCAGACTTGTTACTGACGACCCAGTAGTTGGGATTGTCGCTACTGGGGAAAACGATGACGCCGTTGCGCGGGCCGTAATCAGGGCCACCGCACGCAACTATCCTGTACTGATCACATACACCGGGTCGACGAAACCCGAAATTCTCAAAAGTCTCACCGAACCACCTGTTCGGGTCATTGAGCCAGGGCAAGTGGCAACCGACGGAAGCTCAAATTCGAAGGACCGGCTCATCGTCGGTGCACAAGCGATTACAGATACAAATCTAATCTATCTCGGTGACGCTTCGTTGCCAGTTGATTACGAGCGAACACTCGCTACGTGTGATGACAGTTCGTTCGTTGTGGATGGCGTTGGAGCAGAGACGCCTGCGCATGGTGACGTGCTCGTAGCCATTCCCGCATACAACGAAGCGAGCACAATCGGATCAGTTGTAATGTCGGCACACCACTATGCGGACGACGTGGTGGTGGTCGACGACGGGAGTGCTGATGAGACTGCTGTTGAAGCGCAAGCCAGTGGTGCCCACGTCATCGAACACGAGTACAATCAAGGCTACGGAGCAGCGCTACAGACAGCCTTCGAGACGGCCGCAAAGTGGGATGTCGATTGTCTCGTGATTATCGACGCCGACGACCAGCATGACACGTCCGATATTCCGTCGCTCGTCGAGCGGATTGAGGATGCCAATGCGAACGTTGCGATCGGTAACCGGTTTATCGGCACGGAAACGACTGATATTCCGCTATACCGGCAGTTCGGCCTGTTTGTCATCAACGTGATGACGAACCTAAGTATGGGTCGATTCTTGCCGCGGAGCTGGATACGGGATACCCAGAGTGGATTTCGGGCGTACGATCGCCGTACCGTGAAACATCTCGCAGAGTCCGATGCGATCGGGAACGACATGGATGCTAGTCTGGATATTCTGTATCAGGTGAACGAAGAAGAGTGTTCGATTGACGAGATCAGCACGACGATCGATTACGATGTCGAAAACGGGAGTAGCCAACACCCGCTTCGCCACGGGATGACTCTCGTCGGGACGATCCTTCGGACGGTCGAACAGGACCACCCTGTCTTATCCCTTGGCGTTCCGGGCTTTATTTTCACGCTCGGTGGGCTCACCGCCGGATACCTGTCGATCATCAACTATGTAGGGTCTGGGACGTTTCCCTTTGGGATGGCACTCGTTGCCGTGTTCTTGATCCTGTTAGGTGTTTTTTCATCGCTTACTGGGATTGTCCTCCACGCTATCAATACACACACTCAATAATATGAGAGAAAACACACTTCAGGGATTCGTACACCAGGCAGAAGCCGTGAATCACGAAAGGGTGGAGATCTATCGATGACTGCAACCACTGATGTAACAATCGTCCTCGGAACTCGTCCGGAGATCATTAAACTGGCTCCGGTTATCCGAGCATGTGAGAACACCGGGATTTCGTACTCGGTGATCCACACGGGCCAGCACTACTCCGATTCGCTCGATTCGGTCTTTTTCGAACAACTCGATCTCCCCGAACCGGATCACCACCTCGGCGTGGGCTCGGACTCGCATGCCGCCCAGACCGCCGCGATGATGGTCGGTATCGAGGAGATCCTCCTCGAGGAGGAGCCGGAGGTGGTCCTCGTCCAGGGCGATACGAACTCGGTGCTCGCCGGGGCGATCGCGACGAGCAAACTCGATATCGAACTCGGACACGTCGAGGCCGGCCTCCGCAGTTTCGATTGGTCGATGCCCGAAGAGATCAACCGCGTCCTGACTGACCGCGTGGGGGATTACCTGTTCGTCCCGACTGAGCAGTCCCGCCAGTACTTACTCAACGAGGGCGTGTCGAATGCGCGGATTCACATCACGGGGAACACGGTCGTCGATGCCGTCCACCAGAATCGGGAGCTCGCCGAGCGCAAGAGCGACGTCCTCGACGAGTTAGATCTCGAGGCCGGCCAGTTCGGGTTGATGACCGCCCACCGGGCCGAAAACGTCGATGACGAACAGCGGTTCCGGGATTTACTCGAGGGCGTCGATCGGGCCGCCGAGCGATTGGGCCTCGAGTTCGTCTATCCGATCCACCCGCGTGCAGAGAACAAACTCGAGAAGTTCGGTCTCGACGTGCCGGATTCGATTCGGCTGGTTGGCCCGCAGGACTACCTCGACTTCCTGACCCTCGAGGGGTCGGCGTCAGTGATTCTGACGGACTCCGGTGGCGTCCAGGAGGAGGCGTGTATTCTGGGCGTGCCGTGTGTGACTCTGCGGGAGAACACCGAACGTCCGGAGACGGTCGATGTCGGTGCGAACCGGTTGGTCGGAACGGATCCCGAGGCGATCGTTGCCGGCGCGGTGGAGACTGTCGACGAGACGGGCGAGTGGGAGAACCCGTTCGGCGATGGCACCGCTGCAGAACAGATATTACAGACGCTTTCGCTCCCAACGACACAAGAGATTATTCAATGAGTACGATCTGCGTTCATGGGTTGGGCTATATCGGCCTGCCGACGGCTGCAATGTTCGCGAACTACGACCACGACGTCACCGGATACGACGTCGATTCGGCGGTCGTCAACCAACTCGAAGAGGGCGAGATTCACTTCGACGAGCCCGGACTCCGGGCGTTCGTCACTCAGGCTCTCGAGTCGGGCCACCTCTCGGTCAGCGATGAAGTGGTGCCGGCAGAGTACCACGTGATTGCGGTCCCGACGCCGTTCGATGAGGAATCGAAGGAGGCCGATCTCTCGTACGTCGAGGCCGCCGGTGAGGCGATCGTGCCACACTTGCGGACCGGCGATACGGTGATCCTCGAGTCGACGGTGCCACCGGGGACGACCGTCGAGACGTTACAACCGGTCCTCGAGGAGGGTGGACTTGCTGCGGGCGATGATTTCGCGCTGGTGCACTGTCCCGAGACGGTGCTGCCGGGGAACATTATCACGGAACTCCAGCAGAACAACCGAATCATCGGTGGTGTCAACGGTGTCTCGACACAGGCTGCGGTTCGTCTGTACGAGTCGTTCGTCGACGGCGAAATTCGAACGACCGAGAACGCAACGACCGCCGAGTTCGTAAAATTGGTCCAGAACACGTTCCGGGATACGAACATCGCCCTGGCGAACGAAATCGCAAAGCTCGCCGCGGACTACGAGATCGATTCCCGGGAGGTGGTCGAACTGGCGAACCAGCATCCACGAGTGAACATGCATTTGCCTGGACCGGGTGTTGGTGGCCACTGTTTGCCGATCGATCCATGGTTCCTCGGACAGAACTCCGACGAACTCGATCTGATCGAGACGGCCCGACGAATCAACGACGGAATGTCCGGTTACATCATTGAGGTACTCGAGGAGGAGCTCGGTTCGTTGGCGGGAACTAAGATCGCTATCCTCGGTGTGGCCTACAAAGGAAACGTTGGCGACACGCGGAAGAGTCCCGGTCTGAAACTAGCTCGGGAGTTACAAACTGCTGTGGCTGGGGATCGTGAGACGGTCGCTGCAGACGGAGGCGACGGCATCGATGTAGCTCTTCACGATCCACACGTCGACGACCAGACGCTGCAACTCGAGTCCATCGACTGCGCGATTGAGGGCGCCAACGGAATCGTTATCGCAACCGATCACGACGAGTATGATGACCTCGATCCCCGGCAGTTCGATACCGAAGGAGGTATCGTAATTGATTCACGAGCGATTATCGATGAATCGGAGTGGAACGAGGCCGGTTTCGATGTGTTCTCAATCTGAGTTTGATAATGAGTAACAGGGATACCAAATCACTGGTAATCGTCTCGCAGTATTTCCCACCGGAGAAGACAGGTGGGGCGTCTCGGATGCACGATATGGCAAAGCATCTCTCCGAGGACTGGGAGATAACAGTCTTGACGCCGCCACCGGCTTTCCCGCATGGAGAGTATGACCAGACGTGGAAACGCCAGCAAACCAGAGAGATAGATGGGATCACAGTCCACAGTTTGTGGGCCTGGCAGCCATCGACCGAGGATCCCGGGTTCATCAGTCGACTGGCATACTATCTGCTCTTCCCACTACACGCGCTGCTCTGGTTGCTCGTCCACTATCGAGATGTGGATGTCGTTCTCACGACGTCACCGCCGATCTTCACCGGGATTGCCGCCCTTCCGTTCGGACTGTTCGGTCGCACTCCGTGGGTCGTGGATATTCGTGATCTGTGGATCGATGCCTCGGTTGGACTGGGCTTTATTGAAGGCGGCGGTGCTGCTGAACGACTGAGTCGGCGATACCAGCGATGGGTTCTCTCGACCACTGATCGTGTGACAGTTACCACAACCGAACTGGGTGATCGCGTAGCCCAGCAGTATGGGCTTGACCAAGGGAAGATTGTGCATATCCCGAACGGGGTTGATACGGACCGGTTCGCGCCGACTGATTCGGAGCCAGAGGCGACGATCGTGTATACTGGGAACGTTGGACACGCCCAAGATCTCGAGTCCTGTGTTCGGGCGATGTCGCGACTCGACCACTCGGATGTCTCTCTGAAGATCATTGGCGATGGCGACCTTCGAGAACGTCTCGAGCAGATCGTCCGCGAAGAGGAGTTGAACGGCCAGGTCGAGTTTTCGGGGCTTGTTCCGCGAGAAGAGATCCCCACGATTCTCGATACCGCGATGATCGGGATTGCGCCACTGAAAGCGGACGAGACACTCGAGTACGCGGTTCCGACGAAGGCATACGAGTATATGGCGAGTGAACTGCCGGTCGTCGCTACTGGGACTGGAGAACTTGAGGCGCTCATCGAGGAGTCAGGTGGTGGGTATCTTGTAGCGAACGATCCGGATGCAGTCGCTGCAGCGTTCGAAGCATTGCTTGAAGACGATGAGAGACGTGCAGAGCTTGGTGAGAACGGGCGTGAGCATATGACCGAACACTACGACCGTGCCGTAGTTGCACGTCGGCTCAGCCAAACACTCGAGCAGGTAAGTGCTGGATGAGCGGAACCGACTCGTCGATTAAATTGGACCTGCAGACAGATATTCAAAACGAAGATCAGTCGGAGAGTTCAACTTCCTCGTTCACAAATCCAAGCAACTGGCCTTTGTTCTACCATACGGCGAAGAACATGCAGGCGAGGCAGCTAGCAGGGGTCGTCGAACGAAAGGCTCGTCACGCGGTGATCCCACGACTGCCGATCGATTTCGATCAGTGGTACGAACAACGGGTCCCAGATCAACTCGTTGTTGCGCCACAGTCGATTACAGATAACTCTGAACTGCTCCGAGAGAGTCTAACGGATGCAGAGCGTAATCGATACCGGGAACTCGTACAAGAAGCTGCAGATGGCAAACTAACGTTTCTGAACCGGTCGATCGAGTTTGGCAGTGAGATCGACTGGGAGCATGATTTACTCGATGAGTATCCGTTGCTTTGGCGGCTGAAACTCCAGTCGTTCGAGTTCCTCGAGTGGGCAGTGCTCGGCTTCGACGATCCCACCGAGATCGAGGACATTCATGAGCAGTTTCAGCAGTGGCTTCTCTCTTGGACCGTGGATAACCCGATTGGCGAGTCAAAATATCTTCGTCGGTCGTGGATCCCCCACTCGGTTTCACTTCGTATTCTCAACTGGAGCCGTTACGCGGCCTGGTGCGAACAGACAGGGCTGCCGGTCGATGACCGCCTCTACCAGCAAATCTACAAGAACGCGCTGTTTCTCGAGAACCACATCGAGTTCGAAGTCGGCGGAAACCATCTGATCGAGAACGCAATCGCACTCGTAATGGCCAGTGTGTTGTTCGAGGAGCACGACACTGACTGGGCTGAAACCGGATTGGAGGTTTTCGACCACGCCAGTGAAACTCAGTTTCTGGCTGATGGGGGGCACTTCGAGCGAAGTCCAATGTACCATCTGATGGTGTTGCGTCGATACGCAACGGCCTACCA
This sequence comes from Natrononativus sp. DTA114, assembly GCF_059736515.1. Lineage (NCBI taxonomy): Archaea > Methanobacteriati > Methanobacteriota > Halobacteria > Halobacteriales > Natrialbaceae > Natrononativus > Natrononativus sp. DTA114. The sequence goes on from NZ_JCASSN010000004.1 coordinate 105,255, forward strand.
ACTTCTCTTCGAAAGTGGCTATTCGGTGGCAACACTCAAACCGACCGCTGAGCTGGCACTCAGCTTTCTGTCAGCAATCTCAGAGCCAGACGGCGACATTCCGCTCCTGAACGATTCCGTTCACGGCGAACAGATTTCCGCGAGCGCCTGTCTAGAGTACAGCCGCTTATGTGGACTGACTCTAGAAGACGTCTCGCTGAATCACCCCGCTGGATCCGGCTATCGAAAGCTGACGGGCGATAATAGCACTCTGCTTATCGACGTTGGTGCTGTTGGACCACCGCACCTTCCAGGTCACTCGCACAATGATCAATTGAGCGTGCTCCTCTGGATCAACGGAACTCCCGTCCTGACCGACACCGGTGTGTACGATTACGCACCGACGCCACGACGGCAGTACTCGAGAAGTGTTAGCGCGCACAATACGGCCCAGTATGCAGATGTAGAACCAATTCCAGTCGGAGGTAGTTACTTAATGGGAAAGCGGATTATTCCTGAAGTACAAGAATACAATGACTGTGCCATCCATGCTTCTTATTCTCGCAAATCAGCCCTGGGTGCTAATTACGATCACAGAAGAAACGTTGAATCAAACACAAACAGTTGGAGGATCACCGACGAAGTGAAAGCAACTCAGGAGAGTAACATACGGATACGGTATAACTTCCACTTCGACCTTAGAGTGTCTCAGGGAGAGTCTGATGAAAAGAAGTTTACAGTCAATAATAATGGATCTACTTTAGCTACATTTGAGTTTACTAATCATGATTCAGTTACTCTCTCACAGACTCCATACTATCCACAATATGGTGATACGTCTCAGCGCACATCACTTATAGTAGAATCTAAAACTAACATTCCAGTAGATACAATTATTGACACAATCCAATAGTGAATTTTGAGCACTAACATCTAATCACTGTTGCTCCAGAACATATCATAACGACATAATAGCGAAGAGAAACTACAACCGCTAGTACTAAGCAACTTGAAACACCAACCATTGAACAGACAAAATGGATATAGAGTCACTGAGTCTTGCCTATACCTATGGATGTCGTAACGCTGGAGACTTTGCGATCAATGAAGGTTCGTTGTCGCTTATAGAGCGTACCGTTCCGAAGGCAGACGTGACGGCAATTTCGAGGTTTGGAGAGAATTCGGAAGAGTTTCGGAAGATGGCTCAAGAACTTGAAGACCTCGGCAAAGCAGAGCGACTGTCTGGAGGCCCGATCACGTACGATCCAAAATCTCAATCCCAGTCAGAACAACTACTGTCGCTCGTTCGGAGTGGGGTGCGGTACGGATTCGATATCTCAGCGATCGCCAACGACTCTCCTTTCCACTCGGATCTTTTCAAACAAATCACTAACTCCAATGCATTGCTCTTCAACGGTGGAAACGCCATTCATTACTCACCTAGTCACCAGAGTTTCGCGTATCTACTGGCAGTGTTGTACCCACTTCACGTCGCCCGACGAAACGACATTCCATACGCTATTCTTCCCCAGACAATATTTGGATTAGAAGGTCTCGCTAAGCGACTTGTTGTCCCTATTTTGAATGATGCCGAGTTCGTTATGACGCGGGATATGGAAACATTCCGGTACCTATCGCAGTTCGGTCTGTCGACGGAGGTTATCAACGCTATTGACACTGCGTTTCTGAATGGTACCCCCTCAGCCAATACTGACTCATCGGACGAGCAGAAAGAGATCGCTGTAGTACCCCGGTTTTCGACGCTTGGCGACACCGGTGAGCTAGACGAGGCAGGACGACAGATGGAGCGTACTTTCTTCGAATACCTTGAAGAGCTCGTTGAAAATGGACACGAGGTGACGCTAACGTTACAAACAGAGATAGACAAACAATGGGCTGAAAAGAACCGTGAGCGACTGGAATCTATTGGCGTTGGGTTCTACTCGAGTTTTGATCCACAGACGCTCCGAGACCACTACAGTGAAATGGATCTACTCGTGACGATGCGTTTGCACGCTGCTATCTTCGCACTATCGGTCGGAACACCGTCAATTGGTGTTTATCGACCTGAGTGGGGTCCGAAGATGCAGGGTACTTTTGAAACACTAGATATTGAAGAATATACGATGACGTGGGAAGATGCAACGCTTGACACCCTCATAGCGGTCACGAGTAACGCGCTTCAGGAGATCGATACGTTGTCTAAACAAGTTGCTTCCAACGTGACCATGCGGAACCAACAGATGGTTAGTGATTTCAAGAGTGCGTTTCGGATGGCTGATGGTTTCACACATATCTAATTCAGTGGCTTGTCTTTGGTACTAAATCTATTACGAATATTTACGATATAATTCTATGTTTTGTTTTGCAATGGCATTCCAAGAAAGGCTATTCATGACATGAGAAATAGATCTCTTTTCGTGCTTTTGTCTCAACTCTTTATCCGTCAGATAATTCCGAATCTTATTTTCTAGACTTTTTTCCTCCCCTCTTTCGAATGAGAGACCATTGTTATTTTCTATAATATAGTTCGTCGCCTTGCTATCACAAATTATGATTGGCAACCCTGTTCCGAGCGCCTCCACTGTAGTTATTCCCAATTTTCCGGGCCAAACACCAATATCTGCTGCATTATAGAAATCAGACAATTCATTATGTGGTACAAAATCATGATATATGACACTACCTTCTAAATTTTGAGAGCGAACCTGAGATTGAATTTCCTTCCAATATTCTCTCCCATTTACTTCAGAAGGCTTACCAAGCAACAATAATTTGCAGTCGAAATCATCGACTAAGTTGTTAAAGGAATCAAGAAGGATATCAATATCTTTTCGAGGATCAAAGTTACCAGCAGAGATAATTAAGAACTCATCTTTTACTCCTAGTTCTTTCCTTTTTTTCTCACCAGCAATCTCATCTTTATAAAACTTATTCGCATCCACCCCTAATGGTAGTAACTCCATTTGTGACTTCTTGATGTTTAGTTCATTATGGAGGAAATCTCTCGAATGTGGTTGAACTGGAAGGAAGAGGTTTGTTTGATTTTTCACCTCCTCTAAAAATATATTTTTAAACAACTCTAAACCAATATTTTTGTAATACTTATCAAGATGGAAATTGTCATTGTCAATATGATCGTCAACAAACAATGGAATGTTGTTTTTGCGGCTATAACGTGCTAATCGAATAGTTTGAGTGGTTATTACGTTTCTACCTTGTATTACATCGGGTTCAATCTCATCTAATTGCTCCTCTAATCCTTTCAAAACAACCTTCCCGACAGCATTCCAAGTAATCAAGCTGGGTAGTCTATGTGTTGTTACCCCATTGTAGTTATATGTCCCTGGTTCAAATGATTCTCTCTTATTGTCAAACTTTGGGGGGAGTGAATCGCTTGTAATAATCTCCACTTCATGACCCAATTCTTGTTGCTTTGCTGGCAGGTAATTCTCTTGATATCCCAGATCGGGGACAAAAAAAGCATGAATATGCGCTATTTTCATCAAATATTAGACTAGTTGGTGTCTACTTTACTTTTGCTATATCGATCTGGCCTGATCTCATACCGTCGATAATTCAAACCACAACTATTAATAAATAACCGAAATAACAAGCAGTATCACATGGATATCGCAATATTTTTACCGGACTTACGGACTGGAGGGGTCCAAAGAATTATGTTGAATTTGGCAAAAAGCTTTGATACGAATGGTGAGCAGGTATCTATTATAGTTGCCAAGCAGAAGGGCAATTTCAAAAATCAGGTTGGTGAAAATATAAATATAATCAATCTTGATATACCAAGAACTCCGATAGGGATCCTTGGAGCTATCCCCCAGCTAACTATGTATATTAGAAATAATCAACCAGATGCAATAATCTCTGCTAAACCTCATGCAAATATCACATCTATTTGTGCAAATATATTATCCGGGAAAGAATCTAAAACAATAGTAACTGAGCATGATATCAAATCAGATGTTCTTTCGCATTTCGGGACAAAAAGAACCCATCTAACATTTTTCTTAGCGAGTTATATTTATAATTATGCAGACCATGTTGTAGCTGTCTCAGATAGCGTTAAAGAAGATTTAGTTGATACCTTTCAACTGGAGCCTGCTAATGTGTCCGTTATACACAATCCCGTAATCACAGAGAGATTTCATAAAAAAAGGAAACAGGAGGTCGAGTACCCATACTTTGAAAATAGCAAATATAGTGTTATCTTAACTGTCGCTCGGCTGGATCCTAGAAAGGACATTCCCAGCTTGATAAAAGCTATGTCTATATTGAACGAGGAAGAAAACATTAAGCTTATTATTTTTGGAGATGGTAAAGAGAAGGATAGAATTGAGAGCCTAATTGAAATTTATAACCTAGAGGATTTAGTTTACTTACCGGGATATGTTGATAACCCCTATCCATATATGAGGGAAGCATCAGTGTTCGTCTTACCATCTCTTTCAGAGGGTCTACCAACAGTATTGATAGAAGCATTAGGGTGTGGCTGTCCAATTGTCGCCACAGAATGTTCATCTGGCCCTGTTGAGATTTTGGTAGACGGGGAATATGGAAAATTAGTTCCAACTAATAATCCTCAAAAATTGGCTGCTGGTATATCGGAAGTACTCTCAAACCCCCATCACAGTGAAAAGTTACAAAATCGATCAATGGATTTTTCATCAGATAAGGTTTGTAGAGAATATATTGAGCTAATAGAAAATATATGATCATTGGAATTCTATGAACTTACTTCGTACCCCTAACTCCAGAAGACTTTAGACAGGCAACAGCAGGTGCCAGTGACGATGGGCACCTGCGTCCAATTCGCAGTCTTCCAAGCCAAGGTTCTGCTTAGCGTCTCTGAAAAACGTCTTGACCCGCCATCTCATTGTCTGGAGACGATGAGATGGCTCGCTGGCGCGTTGATTATATTTTTCACGCTGTACTTGATACTCAACTCATCATTTTCGTCGGTCGGCTGTTTCTCCGTGATCAGCACTTCACTGCTCTCAGTTTTGACGTTGTGAGCACTTAGTTCAAATGTAGTCGGTCTCCTATCGCCAGTTCGTGGTTGCGTGTCAATGTGCTCACGTAGCGTATCAACGCACATCCGTTCCTTTGCCTACATCATAGTGCAATCAATCTTGTTCGTAGACACCCACTCTTTGGCGTAGCCTTTGAGATGGTTAATATATTCACCCGAACAGTCAGTGATGTCAAAGAGAACGGTGTCCCAGTGAACAACTATCTTGATGCACCCATTGACGAGTTCTTTTCCTCGAACTTGCTGTGTATCTCGTAACGGCGAAAACGCAGCGGGTAGGTAGTTTTCTTGCCTTTGGAAAGAAATAATATAATTGGGGACATTAGGGTATCCACCAGAGATGGGCATCTAACCGGAATAAACGTGCGAAGTCGGTTATAATGGGATCTCACTCAGAATGACTATATAATATCGACACAATATTTTTGACATCAAGGAGTCCAGTAATGGTTGCGAGTACTGCCCAAACAACAACGCCAACGCTAATCACAATAGATAACATCACAAAACCATCGATAAATCTGACAAGAGGATGGATAGTAATCGACATTATTGATGTTATCAGTAATACGGCCCCAGTATGGCGAAGTAGAGATGCTACACGCAATCCCAGTTCAATATGCATAAGATACATGTTTGCAGATGAGAATATTGAATATGTGATCACGGTGGCGATAGCAGCTCCGACAACGCCGAGCCATGGAATAAGGAGAATGTTGAGAGCAACATTAAGTATCGCAGTTACTCCTTTGATAATTGCCCGATCTCGGGCTCGTCCAAGAAAATCAAGCCCGGTGCTTGTGAGTTCCATCATAGAGTATAATACCGCATAGATCGCCAGAACCTGTATAACGAGAACTGCACCGAGATATTCTGTCCCAAAAATCAATTGGACTAAAGGCTCAGATATTAATATCAGTCCAGCAGATGCTGGTATATATAGCAGTAGTCCGTGAGTAAGAGCCTCTTCATATATTTTAGCGGCAGTTTCTGTGTTACCTTGCGCTTTTTGTGCCTCATATGTCGGTGAGAGTGTAAATCCGAGTGCCGCCATGGGAGCTTCAATAAACTGAATAATCTGTTTCCCGATTGTATAGTATGCGACCCCAACCGGGCCAACAAAAAATCCTACAAATATTGTGTCAACACGGCCCTCAAGGACGTTTGCAGTACTCGTAAACGTTAATGGAACGGTATATTCAGCAATCCGCCGTCGAATTCCTGCTTCAATATCTACTGGGGAAATTGATTTGTAGAAACGAAAATATAATGCACCTAATCCAATGAGTGCCGCAATCGCATAGCCGGCGATGTAACCCACAAGAGCACCAATGGCACCATATCCAAGTATTACAATTCCAATTACAAGTATCAATCGTGAAACGTTCTCAAATGCGTGTAATGTCGCAGCTGTTTTGATATCTTCAAATCCCTGGAGCCCCAATCGAGCAAATGTTTTCAATGCAACAAAGACAAGAAAGAAGATACCTATTGCTAGTAGAGGTTTGAGCCTTGGCTCTCCAATTAATATGGCCAAATACTCGTGACTGGCAAACAGGAGGATACAAACAACTGCAATCGTGCTAATATTTAGAATGAATGCAAACCTAAGAATGTGTGGGAGTTGACCTGGTTCGGTTTCTTTGTACTCTGCAATATAACGAGCTGTTGATCTAGCGATACCGAGTTCACTGAATACCCGAATTACTCCAAAGACGGAGATAGCGAGGAACAATAGTCCGTAGTCATCTGGACTAAGAAGTCGAGCTAGCGCGATTGTCAGAATTGCTCCGGAAATAACTGCAATAATCTTTCCAACAAACTCGGCTTTGAACCGATCACCAAGATCTGATGTAAGACTCACTAAGGATCACAACTCAACCGACACTACTAACTGTTGATATCGATATTTTCGCCCATAAAAACTAGTAATATATTGGTAAATTGGTAATATAGATAATGAAAGTGAATATGAATTAGACTATGGATTATATAATATCCACCGTTAAATGGGTGAATGTAACTGATAGGAAATTACTTGTGTGAATAGAAGACCATTCTGAACATGAGTAAGGAATGGCTTAGGAGCATTGATCTCCACACGAACTATCCAGCTGGGAAGGTAGTACAGACAAATCAATTAAAAGACGTTGGGTGTGGTATGTATCCCTGTTATTATGCCCGCCGGGATAATTCTATTTTGGTCTCTACCTCAGTAACAGAATTAGTGTGCGAATTAGGGGATCTCCAAGAAAATCCTAATTTTAATCCCCCTAACTTCTTCAGTCCTAATAAGCGCAAAAAGGCCATCTCCTATGTGCCTAACAGTGTGAAATCTACCGTTCCTTCATCCATAGTACACTTCCTCCAAGATTTCAGTGTATTACCTAACCCTACTGACCGTTGGTATGAGGGGGGACATACGATAGATCGACGCATCTCATATTTACGTCCGTTCGAAAAAGTGACGTTAAATAGCAAAAAGAATAATTTTTCACCAACCTATTCACTTGGTGAAAAAGAGGAGTTTCTCTCACAGTCAGCCAAGTATATAACAAAATTTGTGCATAAGATAGAAGAAATGTTTCCCAACCATCAACATGTAATCCGTATGGGAGGGAAAGATAGTCAATTGATTTCTCTTGTTCCAAAAAAGACTAAAAACTGGCACGTCTTCAGTGCAGAACCGAACCACTCTCTTGTCAAGAAATTTATCAATGAAAATAATATAGATATTAATAGTCTATTCTATCATGATAATAAAAATAATGAATCTATAGAAGAATTTGAGCGGAAAGTAATTTGTACCGACCTCCGAAGTGATCCTAGACATCACAAATGGTATCCCAAATTAAATAATCTCGTAGATCAGTTTGACGGTAAATGTATAATGTGGAACGGAGAAGAAGGGGACACTATAAACAGTTATCATCATGCTTTCCATGGGTCAGATAACTACTTTAAGGCACACTTCAACCGTGGGGCAAAATGGGGAGCACTCACACACCAACTTACTAAAAACTATACCGGTGTACCAGTGCTTTCGCTATATCACTCTGAGGAACTTTGGGAAAACGTTTATCGGCACTATGATCCGAATATGATCTCAAAATCGACAGATTTGAGGCCACAACTCGGTGAGATCTTATATAATGATGAGGTTTGGTGGCCTGACCGAAACCCAGGACCAGACCCGTGGGAATATTCGCACTCACCCGATACAGAATCTATCTACCGGTCTTACATTCAGGACCGGTTATCCGGCGAAACGAAGTCAGTAATCAATTCTAGAACAACCAACAACACCTGCAAATAGGTGTATTTCCGTTAGGGGATATTATATTTTAATATAATATCTCCTGGCCTGGAGATTAGTGAACAGCGGGGGTTGGTTTAATGATCAGTCACGATATGTTTGTTCGACGATGTGCTTCTCCGAGACGGGTGCGAAGCCGCTGTGCTTCACGTCCAAGTGGGTTAACATCTTGATGAGCATCCGAAGCAATAGAGGCGTGAGACCGTCCATACTGCTGAGACGACAAACCGATAAACATACCCTGAGCGAATATAAAACGATTATTGATTTCGTGGAGCGCTGCGCCACAGTCGATGCAGAGGGCTGCATAAAGGTGCGTATCCACAGAGTGACCCTGTAGTTAAGTATCGAAATTACGACTGGACCGACCTTAAGCCCCACGGATATTTCATCACCTGTCACACCTCAAGAAACCGAGTGGTTGCTTTGTAATATCCATTTTCACCTGGGACCACGTCCACAGATGACGGCCAGTTGTGGGTATCTATTGCTGACGATCAGAACGAGTTTTCGGACTGGGAGGATCATCTACACAACCGCGCTGTCTCGCCTCTCGACGGGACGATCTACGTCTCAGGCGGCGACAACAGCAGCGACGTGGGTATCTCGAGTTACTATTACTCGACGGACGGCGGCGACTCGTGGACGAGCGTCGACACCGATTACCAGATCACGCAGATATCCCCACACCCATCCGACTCTGATACTGCGATAATGTGCAACGACGGAATCGATTCGGGAGTTGCTTACGGGCTAATCCGAGTCGAGGACGTTGCATCTCCCGACGCGCTCCCTCGCTTTGTGCAATCGACAGAACTGTCCCCTCCTAACGGTGTCCCTGTGCCGTACTCACTGGCGACAGTGACCGATGGCGACGAGGGGCACCATGTTTCAACTACAACGAAACTGGCTCAAGATTACCTGCTCGCGTCGACTGACGTGGAGGGATACGACTGGCGGAAAGTTGCTGAGATCGGGCAGTACCCGACAAACATCACGGCTCAAGGCCCATACGCCCGACACATTGACGCGGACTCAATCGGCACGACGGTCGTCTCGAACCAAGCACTCGATTTAGTCAACACGTCCAAATCGCTCTATGGCTCAGCCACGTCTGTCGGGGTTGACAGACGGTATGCTGAGGACAGTATCGTCTTTCAGGACCACGGACAGCGGGATCACGCATAGAGTAACCGAGGTGGGACGGCACAACCTCGCCCGAATCCGTGGCCGTGATCTATTCGATAACATGGCCTTTTATTGGACGGATGAGGAGTTTGGATTCCGTAACGACTCAACAGGTAACGAACTGCTCCGAATCTTCGCTAACGGTGAACTCCGAAATGAAGGCGGTCCTATTCGCAACAACTACGGCGAATTTGACTGGGGGGAAAGCCCCAAAGACCTGTCTTCGTACAACCCGAGTCGGACATGGCACTACATCGTAGCCATGAACGACGGGACCGAGGGGGAGAAAGGACCGTACTGGTGGGACCCTGATGAAAACCACTGGGTCAAAATGGACGACTGGTCCCAGACGCTCTACCCGTTCTCCGGTACGCTACGATACGCAATACAGGCTGTCGGCACTATTATATACACAATGATGAGTCGTGCCTATTCGTTCCTTCGGATCGTGAGTTGGGCTGTAATAGCTTCTTGGGGTCCCCTCAATCGGGACGAAATAGACCTCTGCATTTGGGCGATACACCACCCGATCGCCAGAATACTCCCCCATCAAAAGAGATGTCCCCCAATATTGCCAGTGATCAGCCGATCTTGAAGGAGACTGAGATCGGTACAGCAAGAAGTCAGTCTCGACTTCTTCTCCCACAGGAGTATATTCTTCAACAAAAGCAGCAGCTGATTGCTCCCCCGGCGTTTGGTAGTTTCGTGGATAATTTGCACTATCAGGCGCTACAAATGGAGAAAAGAGGAGGCCAGGTATTAGGAGTAACACGACAACAACCGATAGAGAGAACTTCGCAACCAGGTCGTTGTCAAGCCGGCGAACCAGTAACCCCAAACCGATAACAGCAAATGCAGCAAGTGCAGGCTCTGAATAGGCCACAGCCCGGCGGAACCCGTCCCCGGTAAGCAAGCCGATCATAGAGATTGCGACCCCGCCCGTTGCGATAGACGCCATTACTCGGTGAGTGTACGTGGTAGATGACACCATTAGACCGAGCCATGTGAGGCTAGCTATGGTGAAGAACACGAAAATATGCCCGTTAGAAACCAACAGGTGACGGGTTGATGAGGAGGCAGGAGCTGCACCGGTTGGTTGTGATGTGAGCACCGTTTCCGGAGGGGGGAGATCGACGAACAATCTGAATAAAGTAGGACCAAGATACCCCGTTGAATTTAACTGGAGATACGTCACGATGAGGCTAATCAGAGCAAGCAGGCTCACCAGAGAAATGGTCGCGTTCAGTTCAGTAGTATTCTGTGAGCGAAACACCGGAAGTGACAGCCTTGAAACGAAGTTTAGACCAGCCAGGCAAATCAAAATAGTCGTGGCGAAGACCATGCCCAGCTTGTGGGAGAACATAATTGCCGGCACCAGCACCAGAAGCGACGCGTAGAATCCACGCCTCGAGATGGTTCCCGCTTTCAAGATCAACAATAGAGCAGCTGAGATAAGTATCACAGTGAGAGATTGTGCGATCGGCAAATAGGAGAATTGGATCGTGAGAGGCGCACCTGCGGCCAATATTGCAGCTAAGAACGCAGTTCGCCCATCCAACCCGTCGGTAGCCCGCACATAAAGGAAGGCAAAAAGAGGGACAAGGATGCCGAGAATGAGCGGGAATACTGCGAGTGCAATTTCGGGATCCACACCAAGGATAATGGACCAACTCGCTACTTGGATAATGTAGATGGGCGCCTGCGAATAGAAGCCGACGATTGTGGTGCCGGAGATGAAGTTAGTAGCTAACACCGACTCAACCCACTCAACATAGAGGTTCGGATCGATTCCGATCAAAGAGGGTGATGCGACAGAGATGTACGTTCGGTACGCTACGGACAGCACGATCAAGAAAAGGAGAAGAGCGATGTATTGACTCTTTGAACTGGGTGAGACGGCGAGCGCCGCTAATATGAGGAAGAAAACTGCGGGCATCCAAGGAGAAAACTCATTAAAGGTGTGAGAGAGAAAAATTCCGGAAGAAAACAGCAGCAAACATAGGACGAATATTCCCTTTTCAGCACGTGTAACCATTCAGTTGGGATGGGATATAAGAGCACTAAACACTTACTGAAACCACGAGGGAAACAGAATGGATAGGCAAAAACGTCATGACTATTGGTTTGCTGGTAGTTTGTTTGTCATTGTAGCCGTGGTTTTTTACGTTTTTGGATTGGCAGTACGAAGAAATTATAATACGGTTGATAATAAGGCATTTAGTCTTGGTTTAAATATGATTTCCGTGGTATTAATCTTAATCGGTATACTTATTTTTTATATTCCTCATATACTGTTCGAAAGTTTACTAAGTTGATCGGCAGTTTCTGTTCACGGCGCATGAAATCAGCATGTAACCACTTTTATATATTCTTCATGAGAACGGGCAGTATGGACTTGGCAGGATGGCTATCAGAGTCAGCCACTCGTATCAATAATGATGGCATTGCAGGAATGAAGTGGATGATGCAACAACCAGCCCTGAAAGCGTGGAGAGAACTTTCGCGGAGACGGCCAATGGGGACGTCTATTTACGAGGAAGATTGGGATGTATTACTCATTTTGGATGCTTGTCGGTTTGATCTCATCAGTGAGGTCTCTGGGGAGTATGAATTTATATCTGATATCCGGACACGGAAATCAGTTGATAGTGGGACCCGTGGATGGATGTCTGATACTTTTACAGATGAAGCAGCTGATGAAATGGCAGAGACAGCATACCTCTGCGGGAATCCTTGGTCAGAGGATTTATTGGACCCGAACGATTTCGCACTGCTCGAAGAAGTGTGGCAATCAGCGTGGATTGAGCCAGGTACAGTCCCTCCAGAAGCTGTAACGGATGCCACGATAGCCGCTGGTCGTAATGGGTCATACGACCGGATTATCGCTCACTATATGCAACCCCACTGCCCCTTCATACCGGCTCCTGATCTTGGCCCAGGTAAAAAACTCGAACATTACGGAAACCAGCCACAAGGCGACATCTGGGAATATCTTGACGAGGGACGGGTGTCGGAAGAAGAAGTCTGGGAAGCGTACCAAGAGAACCTTCGGGTTGTATTGGATGATATTAAACGGCTACTTGAAAATCTTGATGCTGAGAGCGTTATTATAACATCTGATCACGGAAACGCACTCGGGGAGTGGGGTGTATACGGCCACGGATCAAATTTACCTTTATCCTGTCTACGGACAGTACCTTGGATCAAAACCGAGGCAGTCGATAAGGAGACGTCAACACCGGACGATTGGGAACTGGGGGAGGAGATCGACCGCCAAGGGCAATTGGAAGCTCTCGGGTATCTCTGAGCCCGACCGATCACAGTCCGCTCTTATCGACTTTTTCACATAGCTTGCGCCGTTCAAGTCCCGTCACTCACTGGTGAACCGTAGAGTACACGAGTTCATGACCGGGCCGACTGAGATTCCTAAAGCGGTGTTGCCGGAAGCCCGGGGTTTTGTTCCTCGAGACACCCAAGGATCAGACCGTCTTTGAGCGACCTTCTGGTTGGAATAGAACATACTCGATATACAGCATGAAACATCCATAGAAGATCGAGAGTCCACGCCGTCGCAATATCGGGCTACTTACTCTACAGTGACGCTCTTCGACAGATTCCGCGGCTTGTCAATTAACTGCCCCCAACCGATTCGCCACCCAGTAAGAGACGAACGGTAACTGTACGTTCGCCAGAATCGGCGTGAGCTGCGGATGAGTCGCCGGAATCTCGAGAGTGTGGTCCACGTATCGTTCGCTCAATCGGCCAGCGTCGGTCACCGCGATTACGGAGGCGTCGCGGGCTTTGACCTCCTTAACGTTCCAACGTCTTCTCGAAGTCTGTTCTTACAATCACCAGCGCGAAAACGGGCGTTCGGTCGGTCACGAGCGCCAAGGACCCGTGCTTCAGTTCGCCGGCGGTGACCCCTCGGCATGCTCGTAGGTAATCTCCTTCATCTTCAGTGCACGCTTTAAGGCGACCGGCGCATTGTACCCCACCCGAACGAGTTCGCTTGCGAGCAAAACGAGCGTGGTCTGCTGGGACGCAAACGTCTTCGTCGCCGCGACACCGCTCTCCGAGCCAGCGCGGATGTACATCGCGTGATCGCACTCCCGGTCAGCGGAACTCCCGACGACGTTCGTCAGCGCAAGTGTCGTTGCATCGGTCTGGTTCTCCTCACGCAACGTCCGCATCGTGTCCGCAGTTTCGCCGTTTTGCGTGACACCGACGACGAGCGTTCCTTCGGTACTTCCCAGTTGGAATGTGCGGTGGGGCTCGCAGTCGTGAGTTCGAAAACGACCGAACAGGGTATCGCACGACTCGGGACTGGTTTAGGGGCCGTTGTGGTTCGGTTGTAGCCTGATTCAGACCCGATGCATTCCCGCGAAATGGCCAAGAACTAAAAGAATACTATCGGAATTCGGAGTCGGAGCGTCACTGGTTGAAGCCTTCGCTAAAGCCGAAGCTATTTTCTATGAATCAATCTATTACTCCGACATGAATGTGACTGGCCCGAGAGGGCAAACGATCCTCATTACTGGGGGCGGGGGCTTTATCGGGAGCCACCTCGCCGATCATCTGGTAACTACTAACGACGTCCGCATCGTCGATTCGTTCACTACCGGCAGCCGTGCGAACGTTCCCGAAGAGGCAACCTGCCTCGACGGTGATATCCGCGACAAGGAAACAATTGAGCGGGCCATCGAAGACATCGACTTGATCTTCCACGAAGCCGCACTCGTGAGCGTCCAGCAATCGATCGAAGCTCCCGAGACAAGCCACGAGATTAACGTCTGGGCAACGCTGTCACTGCTTGAGCGCGCTCGTGAGACCGATGCACGGGTCGTCCTCGCCTCGAGTGCAGCGATCTACGGCCATCCAGAGCAAACCCCAATCAATGAAGCAGACCTGAAGACACCGTCCTCCCCTTACGGGCTTGAGAAACTCACAATCGACCACTACGCCAGACAGTACCACGACCTCTTTGAGCTCGACACCGTCGCCCTGCGTTACTTCAACGTCTACGGGCCGCGCCAGACCGCCGGCGACTACAGCGGTGTCATCAGTATATTCCTCGAGCAAGCCCAGAACGACGAACCGATCACGATCAACGGCGACGGCGAACAGACCCGCGATTTCGTTTACGTCGACGACGTCGTCCAGGCGAACATCCTCGCAGCCGACTCCGACCACTCGGGAGAGGCATACAACGTCGGCACCGGCGAGAGCGTGACGATCAACGAACTCGCGGAGGCGATCGTAGACGTTACGGACTCAAACTCGGACATTGTCCACACCGAAGAGCGAGAGGGAGACATCCGCCACAGCGAGCCGGATATCTCGAAGATCCAGACCGACCTGGGATATGAGCCCACTGTCTCGCTGAAGGAAGGCCTCGAGAAAACGATCCAGGCGTCTGAATCCAACTAGCTCGCTCGAAATCCGACTAATTCACTCGAGCTTCTCAACCGATACCCCGCCCTCGAGGTATACCTTTCCTTTCGAACTCACCTGGTAGTACCCCCATCGTCACCCACTCGAGTAACCCGTGTCGCTCGAGTTCTCCGAACTGCTGTCGAACCGTTGAGTAGCCAATCTCGTGACTGCTGTGTTTGAGATTTCGGTAGAGTGACTTGGCCGGTAACTCGAGACCAAGGCCGCTTTTGAGCGACAACCGACCGACGAAGAGACGAGTTCGTCGTCCTCGTCGCTGCAAAGCAAGTACCGAGTACCCAGAGTTGCTTCAATCCGATGCGGGTATGGTGGCTCGAGAAATTTCCTCAGCTCGATCCATATACGTCCCTAACGCGCCGTACAACCCGACCTCATCGCCTAGCGACGTTAACTCGAGGGCTGGCGGTTCGACGAAACAGAACTCCTCGAGATGCTTCCTCACTTCCTCGAGTAGCCACTTCTCGTTGTTCAACGCCACACCCCCACCGAGCGTGAGCAGTCCCGGATTGTGGACGTTACACAGTGCCCCGATGCCGGCGGCGTTGTACCGACTGATCTGCTCGAGACACGCTCGCGCGAATGGATCCCCGTTCTCTGCAGCTGCAAACACCTTCGCTGCGGTGAGATCCGCGACGTCGATTCGAGCGAGTTCGCTGGCGGTCACGGCAGGCGTATCGCGCTTGAGCCGCTGTTCGACGTATCGTGGAATCCCTCGGCCCGAACAGAACGCTTCCCAGGCACCCGGCACCCCCGAACTCTCGAGGTCACTCCCCGGATCGACCGAAATCAGCCCGAACTCACCGGCCTGACCCGACTCCCCACGGAGTAACTGCCCGTTTTCGACGACACCGCCGCCGATTCCGGTGCCGAACGTGAGATGAATCACGCAGGCGTGCTCCCCGCGACTTCCGAAGTACCACTCGCCGAGGGCCGACGCCGAACAGTCGTTTTCCAGATACACCGGCAACTCGAACGCGCGTTCGATCGGCTCCCGAAGATCGATCCGGTCGATCAGGTCACCCTCCGCCGTATCGAACTTCTGGATACAGCCCGCCTCGGGATCGACCAGCCCCGGCGCGGAGATCGCCACCGCATCCAGCGGCCGTACTTGTTGCAATTCTTCGAGTGCCTCGAGGATCTGGTGTACAAGTCGATGTGGCTGTGTCGGTTCAGTCGAGATGTCGGTGACAAAATCTCCTGCCGGAGTCCCGATAGTGAAATGAAAGTTCGTGCTCCCGATACCGAAGAGCGCGACGAGATCCATAAGATAGACAACACAATCACACATTTAGTAATTACGGCCAGGCTGGGACACATTTCCGAAATTCATACTACTTCTGAACGATTATCTAATTAATTGCTATTTGGGGAGGCACTTTCCATGGGTATTAGAAATAAGTTTTCAGAATCGCAATCGACGTCCCCGAATTGGTAGTCCCGTCCGGCGCACAGCCCCAATACTGACCTCGACCTCGGTGTGACCGCGAAGGTTTCATCACGCTGGGGGTCGGTTCTCGTACAAATCGGGGATCGAACTTGTCGAAAATTCCCTATCGCTGAGCTGCCGATCCCACAGGGGCAACTTGCGGGTTCGTGCGCTCCTCGTTGAAACAAGCGTGTGATGGCGCTGCTCAGGTACGGTCGTTCCACGTAAGTCGCACGGACCGTGCCCTTGGTGTCGCTACGGTTGTCTACCGTCTGGGGAACGTCTTTGAGGCCGTGAGATCCGCGTTTGCTTCGAAGCTGATGTGAGTGTCTCTTGATGCCGTGTCGTCCGATCGGTTGACCCGCAGTGTGGACTGGTCCACGCTTTGCGTCGGGCCTCAACGACGATCCCGTACACTTTGGCGGTACACGCCAACCGGTCGACGAACGCCCGATCGCCCAGAGTTGTGGAGGTTTTGTGTTCGTTTGTACCGACCAGAGCGGCTCGAGGACGTTCATGAAATCGCCGACGTACACCGTTGAACCGCCTTCGGCGTATCGCCGTTCGACGAGGTCGACAATAGTGACGAAATCCTCGCCAGAGTCCCAATCGTATAGTAAGCTGCCACACCCTATTTCACTCGGTCTTTTGACCTCGCTCGGTGGGGCTTTCGCGTGGGCTCCCGTTCTATACCTACTAGAGGTAGGGGGGAACGTACTCCCCACTCACGTTCATCGTCCCGCGATTCAAGCGCACGCCTACGGGTGCGCCTCCGTCGGGTGCGTTTTGCCGCCGACGGAGATACCGGAATCCGATGTTCTTCGCTGCGTTGTAATCCGCGTGGTTCTGATATCCGCACGCCAGGCACTCGAAGTCCTCGTTGGTGCGATTATCCTCGTGCGTATAGCCACACGTCGAACAGCGCTGAGACGTGTGATTCGGTGGGACTTGCACGGCTTCGACGCCGTGGTCGGCGGCCTTGTATTCGACGTACTGGTACAGTCGCCGAAACGCCCAGAGGTGATGCCACGTCGCTTCGGGAATATTCTCACGGATATGCGTCAGGTCCTCGAACACGATGTGCGAACAGCCGTATTCGACGGCTTCTTCGATGAGTTCGTTCGCGACGTCGTGGAGGTATATTTCGAAGCGGCCAGACTCCTTGCGGCCGACGGCTTCAATCGCGTCGTGGGCCGCTCGTGTCCCGCACTGGTGTAGCGATCCGCGCCGTTTTTCGTACTCGCGCCGCCAGTGGTTGAGCTCTGCGGCGGACCAGAACGTGCCGGTCGAAGTAACCGCAATGTTGGTGATGCCCAAATCCACACCGAGGACTGTTCTGTGCTCGGTATCGGGTTCGGGATCATCGGCTTCGACCTTCCGCATCGAGGCATGGAGATACCACTCCCCATCCCGGTGCTGGAGATGTCCCATGCGGAACTCGTAGTCCTCGTCTTCGAGGTACGTTCGAGGGTATCGATCTGGATCATCGGGGAGGATGTAGTCGCACTCGATCCGCCCAGCGACCGTTGAGAGCGAAACGTGATCACGGTGGAACGTTGCACTTCGCTTGTCGTAGACCACGCTATCGGCGGAGAAGTAGGGCTGCGACGTCCGTTCGCCCTTCTTCACTCTCGCGACACCGCTTTTGATTGCTTCGACAGCCCGCCGAATCCCCTTCTGGACGAGATTGGCGGTGAGGTCGGTTTCCTCTCGGAGTGGATCATAGAGCGCACGCTCAGCTTTGAGCTTCGAGGTAACGTGGTATCCGTCGTCGCCGTGCCAACACCAGTCGCTCGCGGTGTTGGCGCAGTGTTTGAACTGCTCGACTGTCTCTCGGAGGATCGGGTCGGCCCCCTCGGGAGTCTCGAGTTTGATAACGGCAGTGCGACGGTATTCCACGATATTCACACTCCGAGCGGTACGTAGTAGTTGAGAGCCTGCCTGCCGGAGTCGATGGATTGTAGTCGGGGTATCGGCACCCTCCTCACCGTACTGGCTCGCTTCTTGGGGAGGGAGTATCCGCCGTGGTGTTCTGGTGAAGTTGGCTCGTCGAACTCAGCATTGCCATCAAGCCCCTCTTCAACGAGTCCCGTCGACTCTGTGAGCCCGGACCTATCGTGATTATAACTCACGGCGAACACCCTTCTGAGGGTGGGCTAAAGGCCCGAACCGCTAACTCGGTCAGACACAGCCGGTGGCCCCGCGAGGTCGGAAGCAAGAGCGCTCCGAGGCGCCCCGCCACGAGCACCTCCGCCACCCCGAGCGTTGGCGACCGAATCCGGTCGGGCGCACAACCCCAACAGAACAGCCGTGGAACGTGCCACTGTGGCTCATTAGCACACCGATAGGCGGAGGCGAGAACGATATCACTCTCACCGAGGCCCTCCTTACAACCCATACAGATCGCCGGATGTGGTGGCGTCCCAACGGGGTGGCCCGTCAGCACCTGAACCGGGGTTGCAATGACCGTCGGCACGCCGAAATTTGGTTCGCAGCCGTCCTCGTCGGTCGGCCGCGAGGAAACCTCGTCAGTGGTCATGGTCCTGCAAAGTGGGATTTCTCCGTGGCGGTCCGAGCCACGGTAGTCGATCACCGTGTGGGCTCCCTGACCACTCGCGTACTTGGCTGCCATTACGTTTTTTACCGGTTGGATTCGTAGCTTGCATTGCTTCTCCTGAGAAGCGCGGGCGGTGTCCCAGCACCGTCCGATTCTAATCGACAATCCCGTGCTCCATTATCCAGTATTCCAATCGCCAGTGCCTTAATAGTTGCGAGTATTCGCAACGTTACTTATACTCGCAACTACCCGGACATATCGAATCTAAGCAACTACAATGGTGTCAATACAAGAAAGAGGCATGGCTCGGTCTCGAGCGCTAATCACCGAAACTGAATATGAACGTATCAGTGGAGAAGTTGATGTTGAAGATCCGAAACGATACCAATCGATTTCACGAGTTCGAAAACGGATTCGAGACGAACTACCAAGAGATATTGCGATGCTTGAGGAACACCATCCAGATCTGTTAGAGGAACTGCGCGAGGTCGTCTGTGAGGAGGCAGCTCCCGAAGAGGAGCAGTAGTTTCGGCAGAGGAGAACACGCTATTGGTGACCCTGCCGAAACGGGCGACTCAGCGTTCTATTCACTGTCCCACATCTCGGTCTCCGCTGTGGCTCGATACATCGCTGTCAGCCCGTCCGACCAAGCCGCCGTGCTTTCGGCGTGTGCATCGTCTGCGAGCGCCTGTACCGAGGCGTCAAACAGCGACAGCGCCTCCTGGAACCGCGTCGACGACCGCTCGAGGTCGGCGCCAGTTACCCCCGAGGTACCGAGGTGGACCGCGGCGAGTTCGTTCGAGAGCGGGTCAAGGTCGTCGAGCCGTAGGTCCTCGCGAAGGATGTCCAGCTGGAAGCGGGCATCGGCTGCCATCACAGATGGGGCGGCAGTTTGTGAGAGGAGTCGATCGATCTCGAGGATGTCCGCGTGGACCCACGGAAGCGACAGGTGAAGATGCAGGTGAGACGTTAGCGACTGTACCTCACCCAACACACCGAGGAGTTCTGTGGTAAGCTCCGTAACGCCATCGACGGAGTGGGTGAGAAAGCCCTTGATCTGGGTGAACTGGAGGTCCTGCGTGAGAGCACGCACCCGATTTCGGGCCGGCTCGATGTCGTACGGATCCGCCTCGGGAGGCTCATCCATCGCGGAGAACTCGCCTGTACTCCGGTCGTACGCCGTTAACGTCGCCAGAGCATCGTCGATGAACGCATCGGTCAGCCGTCCCCCCTCGAGAGCAACCGGCAGGTCGAGGGCCGAGAGTAGCGCCTTCTGGACCCGAATATAGTTCTCGGCCTCTGCGATCATGGCGCTGATATCCTGGTCCGCGAGCGGCCACGTTCCAGACCGATCGGCTGCAGCTTCGACAGCAGTGACTGCGGCCTCGAGATTGGTAGCTACTTGTTCGAGATCTACTGCCAACACGGAACTCAGAGATCCGATAGGGGTACTTGCGAGGAGGTCGTAGTTCTCCTCGAGTTTTAGACAGGCGGTTTCGATGAACGGGAGTGCCTCCTCGCCCCTCATACGGGCTTCTGCTCGGCTGCCCCGCTCGGCTACCCGTGGCCCCACCGCCAGCCCACCGATGGCGACGGCAGTCCCACCAAGCACCGTCCGCCGCTTCAGGTCATCGTCCATTTCGGTACGTCTCTAACTGGCTTCCGTCAGTATAAAAATATTTAATTATCATACTATCATACATAGGGAGAAGACACGGACGAACTGCATGACTACTTTCTCTTACACCGACTCTCCGATCGAGACGTCTATACAGTCCCTCCAGCCCACGTTTGCAGCGCTGTCAGAGGCGCTTCAGCGGCGTGAACGCGGCCAACGGCGACTCGCGACGGACGTCTCGCTCGAGGTTGCCCCGCCGGCTCGGGAACTGTGTGACCCCGATGAGGGCGCGATCGACCTCGAGGACCTCACTGGATCGGCCTCGATCGGAGAGCGCGAGCTCCACCGGATTCGGAAGATTTCAGAGGTGTACGAACGGGAACTGCGAATCCGGCTGCCGACCGGCGCGATTTATCGCGCCGCGCTCACGGCGGGGAAGATGACGACGATCGGCGGTATTCTCATCAGCCTCGATGGCGTCCGCGAAGCGACGACCGAGATCGAAGCCGCGTACGCAGACGGTGGGAGAGAGAACGTCGACGACGAACTCCTCGAGGATTTTTACGTCGCCTCGGGCGTGTTCATCGGGGAACTGGTCCTGATGATGACGCCGTTGTCGGCGAACTTCGCGTTTCAGGCGACGGGCCGCCTTCACAGCCGCCTGCTGTGGCACCGCTTCAAAAACTACCGCTCGGCGTATCGAATTCTTCTCCATCACATCTATTACTTCCTCAATGGACTTCCGAGCCTGGCACTGCACACCATCGGAGAGGTCGGTGACCGAGTCACCGACTTCGTCCGCTCGGTGGTGTTCCTGATCGAGACGACCTGGGACCTCTTCGACGAACCCGCCGTTCTCGACGAGGTGTCGTCAGCGACTCTCTCGCGACGTGTCTTTCAGAGTGTGCTCGACTTATCGCTCGAGGACCTCCGAAACCAGTTCGGGAACTGGTTTGACCAACTGGAGACCTACGTTGAAGAGATCGTTCGTGAACTACGTGATCACTACGGTGACCTGTTCGAAATTGCACTCGGAGACGTTTCAGTCCGCGAACTCGTCACAGAGGTCGTTCAGATTCTCCTCGACAGACGCTAGTGGCGTTAATTCGATTCTCATGGCTACGGCTCACCCCCTCTCGTAGTGATTGTCCGCCGGACACTGATCCAGATGAGAGTTGACGCACCGACAACCTGTCAATCCAGTCCCCGATCCATGCTATCAGCCATTTTCTCCCACTCACTCTTTTCAACCTCCAGTTTGACGTCCTCGCCGAGTTTCTTCTCCCGGTCGATCGTCCGCGCCAGTTCCTTGCGGATCTTCACCTCGAGGGCCAGATCGCCGCTCGCCTGTGCCTCCGCCGCCATTTGGTGTAAGCGATGGCGGTTCTCCTGGATTTCGACCAACGACGAGACGTCCCGTGCTCTCCCGGAGCGATAGAGCTCCGAGAGCCAGACGTCCATCGTGGTCAACTCTGCCGTGATCGCCTCCTCCTCAACGTCGTACTCGGCCGCCACCTCTGAGACCACCGTCTGTTCGTCCTCGCCCTCGAGGACGACCCGTTTCCACAGTTCGCGCCGTCGTTTCCGTACGTCCGGTTCCATACCTTCCTCCCTGGGATCGCCGCCCGTCGCCACACCCCACCGATGCGGGGCGGTCAACCCCGGTATGGTGCGGCTGGCGGGCGGCTCCGGTCCGGGAAGCACGGAATAGCATGCCGAGCGATCGAATAAAGCTTTGCCACTGGCGCTACCCGTCGGGTATCGGCCACCTGGGCGGTACTGGCCTCGAAAGCTGACCGGGCAGTGACGCTCACTCGTCGTTGGCCGCCGACCGCTCGGCGACCGCCGTCGTGGCGTCTGCCACCCACGCCGGATCGAACGTCGTCTGGGCCTGCTTGACGCGGCCCTCGCGCCCCCGTGAGTCGACCCAGGTCTCGATGAGGCCCATCGTCTCGAGGGCGGTCAGAATCTCACGGATCGCCCGATCGCTCACCGCGCTCTCCGCCGGGACGTCCAACTCCTGGTAGGCCGCCTGGATCTGGGCGGTCGTCACCGGCTGGACGATCTCGCCTGCTCCGCGCTTCCAGGACGTCATCGCGGTCAGCACGAGCAGATGCTGGAGCGGCAACCGCGACAGCTGGTCGACGACCACCGTTTTGTCGACTCCCTCGAGGTTCGCCGCGAGACACTCCTCGGTGACCGTCTCGAGGCCCTCCTCGTTGGCGGTCTCGCCGGCGCGCCGGAACAGGGTCAGCGCCTTGCGGGCGTCGCCCCACTGGTGGGCGGCTTCGCGGACACCGTCCTCGAAGACGTCGTCGGGGACCGCGCCTTCGCAGAAGGCGCGCTCGAGTCGTGGACGGAGGATCGCCGCGAGTTCGGTGGCCTCGTACGGCGGGAAGAACACCGCCTCGCCACCCAGTGCACTCCGGACCCGACTGTCGAGTCGGAGGTCCACCTCGAGGAGCTCGTTGCTCACCAGAAACACCGACAGCGAGATGTCGCGTTTCAACTTCCCTTCCCCACGCAGCAGCCGGTAGAAGAACTCAGACGGATCGTAGTTCGAGTCGTGGCGGATGTGATCGATCTCGTCGAGAATCAACACCGTCCAGTCGGGGTAGGCCTCGAGGGCCTCCCAGATGCTCTCGAACACCCCATCGAGGCCCTCGTAGGCACCCTTCTTTGCGCCGGTGAGTTCGAAGTGGATCTCGTTGGCGGCGCTAAAGAGGGTGCGACACTCCTTCAGATTCACGTACTCGACGGCCACCGAGCCGTGACTGGCGGCGAACGCCTGACACACACGGCGGACCGTCAGCGTCTTGCCGGTCCCCGGTGGCCCGTAGATCGAGAGCGTCGGCGGGAGGTATCCCTCGTGGACGCCGTTCAGGATCGTCGCCAGCTCGCGCTCGTGTGTCTCACGGGCGGCGATCCGTACGGGATCGGCCAACGGGTCCAGTGCACCCTTATCCCGGAAGACGCTGTCGGCGGGGGCAGTCGCATCGAAGAGGTCGTCGTACTCGCTCATTGCAGACCGTTCCAGCGGAACTACGAGTGTGTATGCGGATCAACAGAATAATACTTCCCCATAGACGATCTGCCTGGTCACGGCGGTCTCCGTGGCTCGTTCCACCCGCTCTCGACCACTTGGTTTCAACCGACGGGGACTGAACAGAGACCGGTCTAAAAAATCAATAAAATCGGAAGAGGCGCTGTACTGCCGGAACCCACTCGAGGCCGAACCCGGTTCGGCGGACGGCTACCTCCGAACCGAGGACATCGATCCCGACGCACTCACCGTCCTCGATGGGTGTCTCGAAATACTAGACTTCCCTGCCAAAACCTCCTCAAGGAACCCGGCGACAGAGTCACCATCCGGTACGTCCACGAGACCCGTACCGCGGTCGAACGCACACGGGGCCAGCTCGCTGCTCATCCACTGCAGTCCGGATGTCACCCTGTTCCTGGCCCAACTTGACTCCTTCTCCAGTGGACGAATTTCCGCCATCCCCGTGTTCAAATGCGCCCGATGGCTGTCTCGCGTATGAACGACGATTCACGATCCCTATTGACCACGGAAACCCAGGCGGTCGGCAATTGGATCTCGATCGGCCACCCGACGGTCGCGGAGCTCTGCGCTCGCGAGTTCGACTTCGTTATTATCGACACTTCAAGGGCTTCTGAACTGCTACCCATTAGCCGATCAGATTGTGGATCAAATCACCAACTGGGGCTGTTGTTAGCTGCAGGTCCGATAACTATATGAAAAATAGTATTCCATATTATTTTTCCCGTCTTTCATTAAAAGATGGTTATAAATAGAGCCGTTACTTATCTACGCAACTGTATATGGGGGACGATCACACGTTCACGCGGCGAACGGCTATCCAAGGTATAGTTGGTGCAGGAGCCCTCGGAATCGCGGGCTGTCTCGGTGACGGGGATGAAACTGATGTCCGAGTTGCGATGGGCACTGGCGGGACCTCCGAGGAGATGACACAGGCCCTCCAGCGGGTCGTTGATTCGGAGTCGGATTCCGTTCGAATCGTTACTCAGGGCACGTCGGGTGATCCGGAGAACGTTCGTCTCTACAACGACGGTGACGTCGACGCGTACACCGGGAACAACTCGAGTATCATCTCCGCGCTGAACGACGACTCTCCTTTCGATGAAGAACCGGTCGACGACGTCGCACCACAGGGTTTTCTCCTGCACACGTTCCATTTCCATTGGCTCGCGGTTGATGGTAGCGGAATCGAAACCACCGACGATCTCATCGGACGGGACGTATGGCCACTTCAACCGGACTGGGGTATCCGTGGACTTGCCGCAGACGTTCACGAGAACGCGGGAATGTGGGACGAGTTAGACGAGACGACGGTCGATATTGACGCCGGCGACGTTGCCGGAGCGATCGAAGAGGGTCGAGTTGAGGCCCTAATCGGATACGGTGCGAACTTCACCGGCTTACCGGGTTGGTTGACCGAAGTCGACGCCCGAACGGATATTTATGCCGTCGAGACGACTGACTCCTTCCGAGATGGTATTGATGCGACAGAGGGTCTGTCTGCGAACGAAATCGACGTTTACGGCTACGAGCAGGATATCGGGACGGACACGATAGTCACGTGGGATGAACCGGGCCAGTTGTGGCTGAGCGAAGAGGTTCCCGACGAAGCTGCACACGAACTGGCACGCATCAGTCACGAACATGTCGAGGACATTCGTGACGGCCAATCCTCGTACCCTGATCACTCCGACATTTCGATCATGACCTCTGGGTACATGGACGACGTCCCCGTCCATGGCGGCGTCGCTGATTTCCTCGAAGAGCATGACGCGTGGGAAGACGAGTGGGAGCGCACATAGCGAGTGAAAATAAGTGCAAACACCCTGTCTCGTACGTTCTGACCATCAAACAGATGGAATATTTGACACACAAGCAATGTCTATCATCCAATGAGTACTCAAGAACGATCACGTTCGGTAGCAACACGACTCGATTCCGTATTAACAGCAGGGACCATCGTCTTCTGGTTGTTTATCGGTGTATTTGCGTACACGCTGTTTATCCCGAGACGACAGTTCGGTGTTCTCTTCTTGGGTGCGATGGTGTGTCTCTACGTTTTTACTGAACTAGTCGACTCAGTGGACGACGGTTCAACACTCGACTCACTCCTCTTGGCAGTTTCAGGAATAGGGACAATCGCCACAACGGCCTACATCGTGATCCAGTACGAACTTCTGATCACGGTTCGATCTGGCTATGCTTATACACACGAGTACGCTCTCGCAGGATTGTTCCTGTTCACAATTCTCTATCTGACGTATCGTGAGTTCGGACTCTCGTTTCTCGGGGTAGTGATCGCCGCGATTGCCTACGGGTATCTCGGTCCATATTTCCCTGGGTTGTTTGCCCACGGAGGGTACAGCACGACGCGTATACTCAATCTCCTCGTATTAGACGTCAGAGGTTTCTACGGAAACCTGACCGAAATCGTTGGCGCGTGGGTTGCACTCTTTTTACTTTATGCGGGCTTTCTGAAGGCCTACGGTGCGTTTGACCTCATCCTCAGAGTCGCTTTCCGGGCGGGGACGTACGTTCGATCGGGCGTCGCTCAATCAGCGGTCGTCGCGAGTTCGATTATCGGCTCGGTAAACGGGTCTGCAGCGGCCAACGCCGCAATGACAGGGTCGTTCACCATTCCACTCATGAAAAAGAGCGGCCTTCGATCGGATACCGCCGGGGGCATCGAATCCGTTGCCTCGTCTGGCGGACAGCTGCTTCCACCCGTAATGGGCGCTGCAGCGTTCGTCATGGCATCGCTGCTCGGGATCCAGTACGTTGACGTCCTCGTTGCCGGATTGCTTCCGGCGGCCATTTTCCTGGCAGCGGTTGGTGTTGCAGTTCACTACACGTGCGTTTTGCAGATGGATTCGTTCGACTTTGACGCCTCACAGCATATCGATGAAACCCGAACGAACGCAGAGTTGCTTCTCGAGGGGATTCGGTTTACCATTCCGTTGCTCGTCCTCGTCTACCTTCTCGGCGTTGCACAGTGGACGGTCATGACGTCTGCACTCGCTACCTGTGTCGCGATGTTCATTACTGGTATTGGAGTTCCCTTGCTGACGAACGTCTACACCTCGAACAAATCGTGGTCCGCTCTAGGGCGGCAGTTGGG
Source organism: Natrononativus sp. DTA114 (assembly GCF_059736515.1). Classification (NCBI taxonomy): domain Archaea; kingdom Methanobacteriati; phylum Methanobacteriota; class Halobacteria; order Halobacteriales; family Natrialbaceae; genus Natrononativus; species Natrononativus sp. DTA114. The sequence goes on from NZ_JCASSN010000004.1 coordinate 132,019, forward strand.
CACTGAAACCGTTGAGGCCAGCAGGTACGGAGCGATAACGCTCGCCCCGATCGCCATCATTGTTGCCGCAATCAACGGCGTCGTCGATCTGTTCGTCTCGACTGGTGTTCCCGGTCTGATCTCGCTTGCGCTGATTGATCTCTCTGGAGGTGTGATGGCCATCGCGATTCTGCTTGCGTTTATCATCTGTATCATTCTGGGACTGGGGATGCCGACCGTAGCCGCGTACACGATTGTTGCGTTGCTGATCGCTCCCAGCCTGACGAGTGACTTTCTCATTCCGGATCTGGCGGCACACTATTTCGTGTTCTATGCTGCAATCATATCCGGGCTAACACCACCGATTGCAGTCAGCGTTGTCGTCGCAAGTGGCGTTGCCGGATCGAACTTCTGGAGAACCTGTAAAGAAGCGTTGAAAATCGCTGCACCCCTCTACGCGCTACCGATCGCATTTATTTACAATCCGGAAATCGTCGTCGGAGGACTTACTGGTCCCTCTTTTGTATCTGCGGCTATCACGCTCGCAGGAGCGATAATAATCGTCCACGCACTCAACTACCCGATCTTCGCGTCCCACTCGAAGGTGATTCAGTACGCGATCCGACTTGTCCTACTCGGTGTGGGCTTTCTGGCAATGGTGTATCCCGGCTATCTCGTCCGGTTGATATTCGTCGGGATCGGTGTTGGGTTCATCGCACTCCAGTTAGGTGGCATTATCGACACCAAAGTAAGCGAACTCTCCGCGTCAGAACACTCGTAGTCCCTTGATCGCTGAGTAGGCAGAAATTGATCCTCTTCGAACCACCATACTATCGCGAGTCTCTCGTTAGTACTAATCCTCCTCTTCACATATAACAGAACGAGGATCATCTGTTAGTTCGTATAGACCTGGGGCAAGGCGATCAACATGCTCGTGCTCGAGAAAGCGCTTCAAACGCTCGCTAGCATATGGACGGGAGATATCAAGCTCTTCGGCAAGGTACTGTGGAGTAACACGTCCATCCTCGAGTTTTGCTACGATCTTTCGATCAGTATCGTTCAAATCGTCGTCCGTGAGCGTCACTGCGTGGTTCTTTACGGCCATATACTAACATTGTTGTGGAAACATTAAGTATCTAACCCAAGGTTGCAACCAAACGTAGCTTACAATACGTAATCTATTTGTGGATGCGTGTTTTACTGTGAACTACGCACGGGACGGCTACAAAATGGCCGACGCGCTGGAACGCGTCTGACCGTGCCTTGGAATAAGGCAATGACGAGTACAACCACCACGCACGAAACAGTTACGGATGCACAGCCAGAGAATACTATCCTCCTCGAGCGTTCGGGCAGCTACTACAGCTACCTCGGCCGCGACACCAAAGGCCACCATCACCACGTCGACGAACAGACCGACACGGTCTACGTAACCGACGACCGCGCAGAACGATTCCTCCCCGACAACGCGGGCCTGTACTGGTTTCGAATCGCCGGCAAACCAGACCACGTCGAAGACCTCTCCCAGTACGACGACCGCGGCCTCGAGGAGTGGATCGCGTACGTCGACACAAAACGCGGCTGGGAGGAACGTCCACCAGCTATCGGAGAAATCGTCGCCGACGTGATTCGAGGTGGCGTCTAATGACCACCACATTCGATCTCACAGCTCCGCTCACTCCCACCGACCTCGAGTCGACGGACTGTGAGTTCCACACGATCGGAACGCTGACCAACGGCTTCGAGATCGAGTGGACTCCAACCCACGGCACCCCCAGAAAACTCGTGTTCGAAGTAGGTACCGAATCTTGGATCCGAACTGAACTCGAGTACGACCCCACCACCGACCACTGGCGGGAAGTCGGCTTCGAACACCTCGAGGACGCGACCCTCACCGACTGCACCAATAGAGGTCCTGCCGATGAGTAACCACCACGAGTCCCTTGCGGATAGACTCGGCTACTCTCAGAACCTCCCCTCCCTCAACGTCGGTGATCACGTCCGCGACCGGGAGGAGCCCAGCCAACTACTGCTGGTCGCCCAACACACGGCAACCCCAGCAGCCGAGTACTGCCTGGGCGATACCACCACGACCGTCGCCGACGTCAATCCGGAGTACGACCCGACCGACGAGGTACTGCTCGTCGCCTACCCCCACTCGAGTGCCGCCGATCTCGCCGACCTCACCATGGGACCGATCCCACGCGGGCGACTCGAACTCGTGACCCGCTTCCAGGGAGGGCCACAATGAGCCTCACGACACTCTGTGGCCAGCCCGTCGGGACCCGTTGCCTGCATTGCACCCATAGGTTCACCAAAGACGACGTCGCGACTGTCTTCGTCTCGCGGCCAGCTGGCGAGGAGCGGACGATCCACCGTACCTACTGTGACAATTGCAGCCCCACAGCGATCCGCCACCCCACCCTTGGGTGTACGGAGCTCCTGGTGCGCTGTCGACTCCGATCGAACACTGACCTCGCCATTTGTGATCCCGAGATACTCGCCTCAAGTCCCCCAACGGAGAGCCATCCGGTCACACCCAACAGGACTCGAGACACCTCCCTCGCGAGTGAAAACGCAGAGAGATCGACAGTGGGGGTGGCCAATGGCCGATAATCCAGCGGGGCTCCCACCGAGGGAGGTGGCCACACGCCTCGAGCAGATCGCCGCCGACCTCGAGACCCTCGAGGCCCACCTGCCAGCACCACTCACGCTGGCGTCCACTCGCCAGGATCTCCACACGACAGCTGAGGCCTGTGGGCGCCTCGAGACAGCGAGTCCCGACACCGAGGCTCGAGGGGAGACTACCGAGCGGAAACCCCCATGATATCCTCTCGAACACACCCACAGGTCGCAGTTCCACCGGTGCCAGCGCCGCCGATTGCCCACCATCTACCCCAGAGCCATGTCTTCGAATTCCCACGCTGACCAGTCCGACGGACAGTCCACTCCCGACCGCACAGCGCACGTCGAACAACTCCAGAACCGAGTTGCCCACCTCGAAACCACCATCGAGCGCCTCGAGGCAACACTCACAGGCGAACAGCGCAGACGCCACCAACTCGAACGCCGCCTAGCCGAACTCGATCGCAACGTCCAGGCCCAGCCCACCGTTGAAATCCGCGGGAAACACTTTATCGAGAACGTCTGGATCGATGGCCTCCCGATCGGAAACGGCGTGCAGATGCGGGCACAGGAGATCGAGGCCCTCAAGGCTGACCTGCTGGCGATCGAGGAGCGGGTTCACGATATCGAGGTTGGCGAGATCGATCCGGGAGAACTGATCGCCGAATCCGGTGGGACCGCTCTCGAGGAGCTGCTCCCGATCCACCAAAACTACCTCACGGTACAACACGTCCCTCGCGAGCAACACCGGCTATACGCACGTCAGGAACTCGCCGCACGAGTCTTCCCACATTTCGAGCAGTATGCCCACACGAACGAGGGGCGGATGGTACTGACATCGAACGACGTCCGCAAGATCATCAATCGCGAGATTTACTCACCCGAACTCGCAAAACACCTCGACGTTGATAGCCCGAACAACAACACGATTCGCGAGTCGATGAAGTGGATTGGGACATTCGGTGCTGACCTCCTCGAGTTCGACGACGAACCAAAACAGAACCGGATCGTCGCCGATCGTGGCGACTGGCTCGCATACACCAAGCGAGTGACTGCGGACGCACTCATGGTACCTGAGGAGACCACTGAACCGACTGACCTCGAGACGGAACCTACTGCACCGTCTCTGGGAGGCGACTCGGAGATCAGGTTTGACGGAACACCTGACGACGAATCCAGCAGGTGATTACAGTGTCGTAACCACACCTCGAGAGACCGCGTAATCAGCGCGGCTCCGCACGATCCCTCCAAAGGGAGACCAGTGATACATTGTCGCTGGTCTGCGGTGGAATGAACGGTCGGCTACTGTGAGGTGTCCTCGATACTCGTTTTCTACTCGTCTAGACGCCTCGAAACGAGGTGTCTCGCGTGATTACGCCACAACGTCGGCAGTGATTACGACACCGTAATCACTCTTCACCGGCTCGTTCCAGATGATGTGGGGCGTCGTGAATCGGAGTCTCCGATATTCGACTATAACTGCCCGAATGATTCACACCCTCTAGTGATTGGTGTAACGACGGAGGCGAGATTGGTCAATCTCACGTCAAAATCAACCACTCGTTACAAAGAAAACGGAGTAAATCACTATGCGGACGACTACCATAGAAGTTAAAGGTACAAACCATGCCCATCGATATCGACCGGTTCGACGAGCGCTCTCCGGAGGAATTAGCCGAGATGAGCAATCCAGAACAGGTGCTCAAGTTCCTCTACGAGAACCATGATCGGGCGTGGAAAGCCGCAGAGATTGTCCGCCAAACGGACGTGAACGCAAACTCCATCCACCCCGTTCTCGCCCGTCTCGAAGACCGGAAACTCGTTCGAAACAAGGGTCCGTATTGGGCCATCACCGACGAGATGGATCGCCTTCGGAATGCCTATGATGTACACCGGGCCACGCGCCTCTTCGATGACCTCTACGGCGAAGAGGATCGAGATGAGTGGATCAAGGCGAGTGAACAGGCCAGCGAATGAGGATCCTATAGAGCAGGTTTTCCTCCGTCATCATACATAAATTCAAACACGTCTTCTTACAGTTAGAGATTATTTAAATTTGGAATACAGTAAGGGATCGCCAATTGTGTATATGTGGTTCATGGCCAGTCTCACAATTGCATAAATGGAGGCACAAGGTCTTATTCATCACATCGGGAATATTGGAACAGATATCGGTACAGACGGACTCGAGTTGTTACGTTTCCTTCAGACCCAACCAGCGTCAACGAGCGAAATCGTTTCTCATACGGACCTTGCTCGACGAACGGTGTACAACTCAGTAGGGCCGCTCGTGGATGCCGAAATAGTCGATAAAATTGACAACGAGTATCATCTGAACGGGGGTGGCGCCATCTTACTCAACGCGTACCAAGCAGTCGAGCCGCAATATCGTGATGGGGTTGTAACGATAGCTGGGCGGGAGTACCTTCTTCAACTACTGCAACAACTCCGTCATCACCCAACCGATAAACGAGATCTTGCTGCTGATCCACGTTCACCCTCCGAATCAACGATTCGACGACAGCTCCGTACCTTGGAGAAAGAAGAATGGATTATACGGACAACGAACGGCGAGTACACGCTGACTCCGGTGGGGGAAGACGTCCTGCAATCGTACGAGTCCCTCGAGACTGCCATAGCAGAAATCCTGGACAAAAAACCATGTCTACGAAACATCGGTACTGAGTGCGCCGATCTTCCAATCCGGTCTCTCGCCAACGAACGGATGGATATTGCGACCCCTACACGTCCCCAACGAACCGCCCATGGGTATGTCGAATTCATCAACGAAATTGATCCAGAGGAGGTTGATCATATCCGTTTCTTTGCGTCATATTTCGACGTGCGTCACGCGAAAGCTCATGATCCGTTCGTCACCGAAGGGGTTCGTATCGATCTGATCAGCCCCGATAAAGCGATGGACAATATCCCGACTGACACAGATGCTCTCAAGTACATTCTCAACGGCTTTGAGGCAGACAACACTAACTGGCACATCTATCCCGATAGCAAACTTCCAATGGGGCTCACGGTCATTGATGAAGACTGGGCCATATTTGGTGTTAGTGAACCAGCGAACGCAAGTCGGATCTCTGGGGTCGTTTTTGCATCAGATGACGAAGTCGTCCAGTGGGCGATCGATCTTTTCGAAGACTATCTGGAACAGTCTCAACAACCGTTCCAACACTTAACACAAAAAATCAGAGAACCATTTGAGAGGCTGCCAAAACTCGTGGGGAAGTCGTCGTCTTATTCTCTCAAAACGAAGTAAATCACTATGTAGCCGGCTACCTTAGCAGTCGAAGAGAAAACCATGGACAAGGGGACCAATGATGAAGTCGGCCTTTCATATGAGTATGAAACCGAGATGGATGGGCACTTAATTGAGCTCGGCGTTCACTATCAGAACTCAACCTGCGAACCACAAATTTGCTGGCGATTCGATGGTGGAACCCCTTCTGGAAAATGGGCTACGCTCAAAATACCAGATAATGCATCACGGCCACAACTAACGCCGTACGTGACGCTTGAAGTGGCAGAGCCTCAACTCCGTTTTGGACGATTCGGAGACGAGTACGTGACTGTCGGCGATGAACAGCGAAATTCGGTCCCACTTTCTGAAGAACTTGCGACTGAATTGCACAACCGGCTAACGCACCTTGGGCGAGTTAGCGAATCGGACGCTGTCAGCGACGATCCGACGGGGTTCCCATCGCTCATTCGAGACCCAGATCTCCCCGTAGAACCTGTTGAATGGGAAATCGTTGGATGGGATGAGAACACCAAGATCATGTGGTACAAAATATCGGATTTCCCGTCCCCTTCTGAGGAGTGGGCCGTCGAGTTGGAGGAACAGAGAGCGCAATCACCTCGAGCGTATCAGATTGAAAACGGAGATTTAATCCTACGAAAGCATTATCGGCTGGATATTGCCTCACCAGAGGATGGCAGTCTAATCTCTATAAACTCAGCTCACTGATCTCAGCTAATTCTCAGATTGTGTATACAGATGGTCTCTAGCCCTGAAATAGAGGACATACCAGGTCTAGTAGTGTATGTAAGATTGGCTGTGCTGTCATCACTTTTCACAGTGTGTACGTCAGTGCCTAGTTGCCCCCTCTCGAGAATGGTGTAATTGTTGGACGCAGGGTAACCTCGCGTCTCAGAGATAGACCACCATGAAATCAAATAGTGACAACTATCCCTCGATAAGATGGGAGAAGACTGCGCCACTCCTTACTCGACTCGTAGATACACAGACCGCCACAAAGTCTCACAATCTCATGACCGACGGCGGCACCACCACACAGAACAAACCTACCGACGACACCCCGACCCTGCACGTCGGCGACCACGTCCGCGATCAGGAGGGCCCCACACAACACCTGCTCGTTGCCGGCCTCACAGATACCCCAGCCAACGAGTACTGCATCGGCGGCACTACCACAACTGTCGCCGACGTCCACCCCGAGTACGACCCGACAGACAAGATCGTCAAAGTCGCCTACCCTCGAGCAACCGCGACTCGCCTCGAGGACCTCATCGTCGGCCCCGTCCCACGTGGTCGCCTCGAACTTCTTACCCGAATCCAGGGAGATGATCTGTAAATGATATCCAACGCACCCCTCCTGAGTCCTCGAGTGATACACCTCTGGCGGTCGACTGCTCACCTAGCGAGGACACACGCACCCTAATCGAATGTCGTCCGAGAATCAGGGAGTTGGCGGGAGTACAGCACAATCGCGTGAGGAGACCGCAGATAGCGTCGACCAACTTTCACGAGAACTCCAACAGGTTGCAAAAGTATCCCAACAGCTCCATTCGAACGTCAAATCGCTCGAAGACGAGAATCAAACGCTTCGTCGCCAGGTCGACACCCACCGCGAGCGGATCGCCGACCTCGAAACCCGCTGTGACAAAAGCGACCAAACACGAACAGACCTCGCACGGAAGGCCACCCAGGCAGCGACAACTGCCGAACACGCGACGGAGATCGCTCGCGCTGCAAGCGCGAAAGCCTGTCAGGTCGAAGCGAGTCTCGAGGACACCACAGACTCCTCCGAGGAGCCCACGAGAGTGCTCCCCGACGACGTCGAGCCATCGTCGAGTCCACTGGATTTCTTCGCGAACTGCCGCCCGTACAAAGTCAAGAAACGCTTCGTCGACGAACGCAGTGAGCACAACTCCTACAGAGCACTGCTAGTCGCCCAACGCTGGGAGGAGTTTGCAACCAAACGCACGGATGGCAGTGGCGTCTTTTACACCCGTGAGGACGTCCGCCAGGCGCTGACTGCGATCATGGGCGAAAAGCCCCATGGGACGACCATCACGCGCGTCTGGGAGGCGATGGACCGACTTGGTGGGAGCGACCTCGAGGAGTCGACCCGCCAGGTGAGTCCAACCCAGTCTGCCACGCAGATCCTCACGATGGATCGCGAGACAGCTGTCGGACTCACAGAGAGCAGGTACAGTCATCTCGATCTCCTCGGGGACGGTTCGACTACAGGACGCGTCACGCCCGTTGTGACCCAGCCCGAGGCCGACCCGCCGTGAGAACGCAGAGATAGCCACCCACAGGATAGAGATCACCACGCGAACGATCATGGACGTCGACTCATCGGTTGACGTCGCCGCTCTCGCTAGTCACAACGACAAGGAACGCCCTCTCGATTCAGTGGTAGTGGGAGTGAAGATAACACAGAATCTAAGGTTATCTTGGGTGTAGCGGGGTGTGGAGGAGAGATCGAACCCGAACGCCGAGCTGAACGACGGACTCGTCGGCAAACGGGACTTGGGATCACGTGATGCCGAACTGTTTTACCGATCGCTCGCGTGTGTAGAGGTATGGGCGTCTACGCTGACGACGTAGCCGAGTTCTCGAACTCGGAGTCGACCGACGACGAGGACCGATCACCGCTGGGCGAGCGGCTTCGTGGAATGGCCGAAGAGCTTGATCTCGACTCCGTCGAAGAGGTTCGACAGGTTCGAGAGCGGTCATGAGACTGTTTCTCGATACGAACCTCTTTATTGCGACCGTTACCGATGAGCCAGCCCACGGTGAGGTCGCTACCGAACTCTTAGACGGCGATCACGAGTTGTTGACTTCGACGTTGAATCTCATGGAACTGCGAACTGTATTGACGAAGAAACAGCGTCTCGAACTGGACCGCGTTCGTGCGATACAGGACGAGATCACAGCTGACGTGTCGGTTGTGATCCCCGATGGCAGATATGATGGACGCCAACCGGCTCCAGCTTGAGACGCTGTTGTATCCGCTCGATTGCCTGATTCTCGCGTGTGCACAAGGCCACGATGCTGACCTCGTCTCGTTCGATTCCGAATTACAAGACGCCGGGGCACTCGCACCGGACGACGTTCGCTGATCGCGACGCGTCGCGCTCGAGGCGTTCGCACGCGCGGTAACGGTCGAGATGGGCGGTTCTGCGTTCCTCTGTGATTATTCGATGACCGGACACTTCCCGCCTTGAGGCGCTCACCTCCGCACCGAAAACATCGACCCCCACGAGATCGACGTTCCCGACGGCCAACTCGAGAAACTCACCAAAGACGACGGCCACACCTACTACCGCCTCCCGGAGAGTGAGGACCCGCTCGAGCGCGACACTAACATCGCGCTCGCCCACGGCGACCTCCTGCCGGTCCAGCAACTCGCCGACTGGACGACGAGATGCTCCGGTCGACGGCGAACAGCCTCCCCGTTCGGCTCGCTGCGAAACTCTGGCGGGTCCGCACCGACCCAACCAGAGGCGATAATCCCTGGCAGAGCGGCTGTAAGGGGATTCGCGAGTACGTCAAAGCCTCGGAGATGAAACACTGGACCCGCAGGCAAGAACCCGGCACGAGCGACGCCTACGCCAAGAAACTCGTCTCGAGAACCATCGATGTCATCCAGGATCTCACCAACCACCGCCTGGCGATCCGCAAACAGACCGAACGCAAGAACGGGCTTCCATACACAGAACGCCGCCTCCTCGTGCCCGCGGACGCCGAGATTCCGGGCGAAACCCACACCGGAGGGGAGTCGACCCCGACGACAGCTGACGTCCACGGGTAGGACTGTCCACCCACCTGCGAACCCCCTCGAGAGAGACACCCCTCTCAACGCACGAACCCGATCCACTCCGGTCGCAGCTGTTCGCCCGGATCGACTACAGGAATGGCTGTCAGTCAGTCGATAGTCGTCGAACGGACGCGATACGCTGTTCTGGACGTGACCGAGGACACCAGCTGTCTACGGACCGGGCTCGAAACACCTGGGATGAGGGAGGCCCGTTAGGGCCACGGTGGCCGACACCGACTACGCCACTCTCCGGGAGCTCTCGGTGTGCGGGATGAGACCGCCCACATCCCGACGCTCGAGGCGGCTCACCGGGTGCACTGACACTCGTAGGCGTGCTGGCTGAAGTGCTTGACCTGCTCGTGAACGGCGACAGCAAGGTCGAACAGCATGTCGGCTTGCGCCGTCGTGGCCACCGTAGTGCGATAGTACGCAGCCGACCGGTTGTCCGTGTAGAGCGTTTTGAGCCGCCGTGCGGTTTCCTCGGAGAAGACGCCTAACGCCGCGGCCCGGTCGTACGCTCGTGTGTGATTCTGGAAGTTGTCGATCGAATCGTTCGACGCAAGCAAGGCATAAAACTCGAGGGTTCGTTCGATGGCGGCGAACGACATCTCGATCACGCTCGTGTGATAGCCGTCGTGTTCGCGAAGCGTTCGACACGCATCGAGGAGCCGACAGGCCTTTCGGAGCTGTATCACCGGCGGCTGATGGACGTCCGGATCGAGTCCCGCCTCGTAGTCGGGGACGCCGGCCGTATACCCATCGAACGCGTCTTCGGCCCGCTCGAGGGCGTGGAGAACGGTCGCCGAATCCTCAGGCATCCGTCAGCACCTCCTGTTTGAGCCGGCGGAGGTCCGGGGTTTCGTAGAGCGTGATCGCATCGGTGAAGATCTCGGTGAGTCGGTCGGCGTAGTTCTGTGCGGAGTCGACGGTTTCGACCAGTATCTGGAACGCGTAGCGCTCGCCGTCGAAGCGGTCTCGACTGAGGTCGGTCGCGAGTTCGTTCCCCCGGTGTCGGGCACCGCGAGACCCCGCAACCAGCACCCAGAGATCGATATCGCTCCGGCGGTCTGCATCGCCGCGGGCGACACTGCCGAAGACGAGCACGCCTCGCACGTCGTCCAACTCCTCGCGGAGACGGGCGACTGCCGTCCGGACGGGGACGTGGAACTCGGGTTGGGGAATGCGGAGCACGGGGTCATCCGGGCGTTCCACCACGCGGCGGTTGATTTGGACGGGCCGTCGGTTTCCCTCAGCGCGTGCGATGACGAGGTCGTTTGCGGCGAGGACGTCGACGGAGCTCTTGACCGAGTACGTCGAATGCCCAGTGAGACGGCTCAACTCGCGAATCGTGAACGCCTCGTAGGGAGTATCCAGGAGCAACCGGAGGAGATCGTTCGTGGCCGTGTGCCGAAACAGGTCCGGCTCCGGTGCGGGAATCGGAAGTCGGATACTCCCGACTGCAGCCGAGTCGCGCTCCTCGCGTTCCGGCCGGTTCTGTTTTGTCATGCCTATCGTGTTTGCTCTAACATCACAAGGTTAAAAATAGATTTCGGAAACTGAGAGACACGGTGACCGACACCGACCGCCTCGTGGCGGACGATAGCGACGCTCGCCGGATCGACGTCCAGACCGAAACCCTCGTCGCCCGGGTCACTGACGCCCAGCCCGAGGCCGACCCGCCGTGAGAACGGAGAGATAGCCGCCCACAGGATAGGGATCACCACTCGGACGATCATGGATGTCGGCTCATCGGTCGACGTCGCCTCCCTCGCTAGTCACAACGACGAGGAACGCCCTCTTGATTCAGTGGTAGTGGGAGTGAAGATAACATAGAATCCAGGGTTATGTTCCTACTCGCGCTCACAACGGGTGTGACCGATCAGTACGTCGATCAACCGGTGTCTCAGCTGCTCCCGAAAGCAACGGTAAAGCCACTCGCCGAGAACGGCGAAAGAGAACAGACTTGTTACGAGCACAGGTCACGACCGCTCCGCACGGTGCCAGACTGTTATCGTTGCTCGCGTGTGTAGGGGTATGGGCGTCTCCGCTGACGAAGAACCAAGTTCTCGAACTCGGACTCGAGCGACTCCGATCCACCCACAGTTCCCACAGCGAATGGCCGCTCTCCGTTTATTGTCGGCATCGGTCATCGGGATCAACTTTCCAGGTGGCGTACTCCCTACCGCTTACGTTCTCAAAAAGGCCTCTCACCGAGGTTCAGAATGATCACCACTCATCACACAGATCGGTCCCGACAGAAGCGCCATGTCTGGGGCGTTCGAGATGCCAACGGCCAGAAAGACGCCTACTACATCTATCGAGGACGGGACCACTACTTGGAGCTCGAGTACGACAACGGCCACCTCCCACATGAACTCGGCGACATTCAGGCGATCGACGCAACGGGCTTCAAACGACACCAAGCCAGCCGTCACTACGTTCTTCGCGTTGGCTACAACTTTGATGATATCAAGACGACAGCGCTTGTTGATTGCGATACCAGCGTCATCCTCGATATCCATTGCTCGATGAAACAACCGCACGACACCCAGGTCGGACGACAGGTACTCAGAAGAAATCTTCCCCACCTGACCACGATCACCGCCGACAAAAGCTACGACTGGGGCGCGCTGCGGCACGAACTCAGGGGTGCTGGCATTCGCCCGGTGATCAAACATCGTGAGTTCTACGCACTTGACAAAGCGCATAACGCTCGTCACGACGAGAATGTCTATCACCGCCGCTCGATCGTCGAAGCGATCTTCTTCGCATTGAAACATCGGTTCGGCGAGACGTTGCGGGCGAGAACGTGGTTTGGACAGTTCAGAGAACTCGTCCTAAAGGCCGCTGTCAGAAACATCGAGCAAGCCGTGAAGCTCTGACACCACTGATCTCACGCGTCTAAACAGGCCCCACGGCGCATATTCAGCACGGAGGAGAATTGATACCTGCACTGTCGCCCCGCGTGAATCGTCCAACAGGAGACAACGTAGCTGATGGGAGATTCGCTCGATCACACCGACTGGGAGAGAAACGACAAACAGTTCCTCGAGATCGTGGAGTCGGGCGAGCCGCCGGAGTTGAACACGGTCACGTACGACCTGACGGTCGGCTGAGGCGAAAACGTCGGTGTCGGTCGAGTAGCTTCCGATCTCAGCGCTGGGAATCCCGTAGGATCAGCGGACCGATCGCGAGGGTCCGCTTTGCGGCCGTTGTGATCCGCAGGATATACGAGGTCAGCAGCAAGAACGGAACGAGCGTAATCGTAAAGGTGATCGCGACGACCCAGAGCAACGTCTCGACCCCGAGGATCACCCCCGTGAAGGTCGTCGCGTCGACGAATGTTATCATCATCCCCGAGACCAGCAGCGCCGGAATCGCGGCGTAAAGAATGTACCGCGAAAGATTGATCAGCTCCCACTGGAAGTACAGCGTCTTGATGTGCTCACGGGCCGGACCGAACATCGCGAAGGAGGCCCGGAGATCCTCGAGGGCGTCGCGTTGTTCCTCATCGATGTCGTCCTCGTAGTCGGCCAGCAGGCGCTCGATCTGAAAAATGTTCCAGGAGTAGTTGTAGTCCATCGAGGCGTGGACGACATCGAACGTGCCGAATTTCGCGCCCTCGAGCTTGTCGCGGACGGTCTCGGCGTTGCCGGTGATGCTGTCAACGAACTCATCGACCTCGTCTCTGAGGTCATCGTTGTCCGTCGACTCTATGGTCTCGTCGAGGGTATCGGCGCGTTGCTTTGTCGCGTCGATGATCTCCCGGATGAACGCCGACGGATCGGCCGGTGCCGGCTTGTCGGTAAGCTCTTTGATGTAATCTCGGAAGTCGAGCGTCTCGCTCATCCGCGTTCGCTGTTCGCCGAGCGGGCCGTTCTGCTGTGAAATTATCAGCTGGCTGATGGTGACGACGAGGATGACACCGGTGATCAGCGCGCCAACCATCTGCGCGTACAGCGACTCGATGACGCCCCGAGTCTGCAGTAGATCCGAGAGCGTCGGTTCGAGGAGGGTCCCGAGCATAAACAGCCCGAAAAACGATCCCGCGAGCACGCCAGTGACGAGCTGTCGGTTCGCCCCCATGAGCAGCCAGAGCTTGATCCGACTCTCGTCGGCCCGCTCGCGCATCGTGTTCTGAGTGCTGACTTCATCCTCGTTCGTGTCGTCACTCATCGGCGTCACCACCCGCCTGTCGTTTGAACACGAGGTACTTGGTACCGCCGCCAGTATACTCGATCGTATTGACGAACTCCCAGCCCTCTCGCCCGTATTTGTTGAGAAGTTCCTGGGGATCGCTTGCTTCCTCCATCGTCGTCTCGCGGGGTGGCCGGCTCGTCTCGTATTCCCAGACGGTCTCCTGGTCCGTTGGCATACTTGTATATCGACGATTCGCCGAAAAAGGGTTCGCGTTGCCATTCCGGATCGGCGACTCGAGAATTGGCCGACGGTGGCGGGACCAAACCACGCAAAATAACGCAATCGCAGTACTACATACAGAGAACGGATTTATCGGTCTGTCTCTTTCCAGTCGTCCGGGTCCCCTTCACGGAATTCACCCTTGGCATGGCGCTCGCGGGGCCAGAAGGTGACGCCCAGCAGTACGACGTAGAACACAGCCACAACGGCAACCACAGCAATCCCGGGGATACGGGCGATTTCAGCGGTTGTCAGCCAGTCCTGGCGTGGCGCAAACGCTGTAATCCTGAAGATCCACGCGACCAAGAGGACACTGAGCAGAGCAAGGTACACACGCCGGAGCCGGTTTGCGAGTGCTTCGTATACCGAGACTTTCAGCGTCGGCCTGCGATAGTCCCTGCTCAGTTCCGCTCGCCAGTCATGACTTTCAGTGCCTTGGGACGGATCGAGGGCGTTTGCGAACAGGTTCTCTTGGATGACTCGAGCACGAGAGCGAAAGACATCGTAGTCCCGGTACCGCCGTGCTTCGATGCCCAGAAAGATGGTGACGACAACGGTCCCGATCAGCAAGATATAGTGTGGGTTATCGGTACTCGAAAACGCCCACGTCAAGATTGCTGCCATCAGCGTCACCGCCCACGTCGTCGTCTCGTCGAGGCGCTGGCGCCACGTCCCCACTCGGTCTATCTCTCCGCGATAGGCGTGGGCCATCACCGAACCGAGTTCCGTACTGTCGTCAACCATTTCGCGGCCGACCTCCCGTTGGTCTGGTGCTGTTGGGTCGAACTCGTCGCTACTCGAGTCGGTCATACAGGAGAGACATCTCCTCGCTCCATAAGCAGTTATGGTGACAGCATAATCTGAGTGTCATGTACTGGAGAACATCGAACAGTACGCACGCACAATGATCGGCTGATTCAACGCAATCCGACCGAAACAAACGAAATGACCGTGCTAACTAGATGCTCTGCATGCAGCAGGCAACTCCTATCAGCTATTGATGATTTCAACAGGGCCAAACAACTTTATCGAAACCGGATACACGACTGCCATCAGTGAGGGCGGGATGGGGCTCGGACTGACGTTCGTCCAAGAGATGGCGACGCTGTGCGGGTGGCAGTGCTCGGTCACCAAGAGTGCGACTGGTGGTGCGCGGTTCGAATTTCAGAATGTAACCGAGATGGAGAGCGCTACCCACTAACTGAGACCGCCTGTTTCAGCAGGTGTACCCCCTCGGTTTGGGCAGAACTGACAGCCTACGGTGGAAGATCTCTGAAAAACCGGGTGTCAGTAGAGGCAATACAGATGGGTAACCGATTTTAGGTGAGTTCGGACCGATAGATCGACACCTTCGCCGGTGTTATACAGATTAGGCAAGAAAACCCACGACTTTAGTCGTGGGAGGATGTCACATTGGGTAGTTCAGAGCCAATCACGCGAAATAAACCCGCCCGTCGTGCTGAAGTATTTCTCTATATTCAGCAGTTCACTTTTGACAGTGACTCGGCAGTTCGATCACAATCTGCTGAATAGAAAGCGCGAATGTCCCATGGTTCGAAGATCAGTCTACGAAGGGTGGTGATCGGTCAATACAGGTGGACGATGTAACGCAATTGAGTAGGACCTGTACGTCTACTAGCAAAAACTGCGTGCAACATCCAGAGAGTCTCTTCAGCAGGACCGGATGCTGATTTGCCTGATGAATCTCGAGGCCCCATGTTCACAGGTAGTTGATGGAACGAGGAGGACAGTCTATGGCCACGAGAACAGGACCAATTCACTACTGACAGCAGTCGGCCACCCCTGAATCCTGTAACGGATTTTAGTAAATGGGACGAGATTCATAGATATGGCCACACTCCAATCGAACGGCAGTACTTTCTGGGAGAACCGATGGTAGACATCGCACTCTCGGTGGGACAACTCGTCTTAGCGCTAATTCTCGTGGTATTGAACGGCTTTTTTGTCGCTGCAGAATTCGCCTTCGTTCGGATTCGGGGGACATCCGTTGACCAACTCGTCGAGGAGGGGCGGCCCGGCTCGGGGACGCTCCAAGAAGTGATGACGAATCTCGACAACTACCTCGCCACGACGCAACTCGGTATCACCATCGCCTCCCTCGGGTTGGGATGGGTCGGCGAACCCGCAGTGGCGGTGCTCATCGAACCCGTACTGGAGCCGATTCTCCCAGCGAATCTCATCCATCTCGTCGCGTTTGCAATCGGCTTTAGTATCATCACGTTTCTCCACGTCGTCTTCGGTGAACTCGCGCCGAAGACGATCGCAATCGCCCAGACCGAGCGACTCTCACTGATCCTCGCCCCGCCCATGAAGGCCTTTTATTACATACTCTATCCGGGAATTGTCGTCTTCAACGGGGCGGCCAACGCGTTCACTCGGTCGCTCGGTGTGCCACCCGCTTCCGAAACGGATGAGACACTTGGTGAGCAAGAACTCCTTCGGGTACTAACGCGATCCGGCGAGGGTGGGGACATTGACGTGACAGAAGTAACGATGATTGAGCGCGTCTTCGATCTTGACGACACCGCGGTGCGGGAGGTCATGGTCCCACGACCGGACGTGGTGAGCGTTCCGGCGGATGCCACACTATCCGAACTTCATTCGATCGTCTTAGAGGCTGGACACACGCGCTATCCGGTTCTTGATGCCAACGACGGTGACCAAGTGGTCGGATTCGTAGATGTCAAGGACGTGTTGCGAGCAGAGGTGGACGATGGGGATGCCGAGATAGTCGGTGACATCGCCCGCGAGATTCTCATCGTCCCGGAGACGATGGCTATTAGCGATCTCCTGATACAGTTCAGGGAGGATCAGCAGCAGATGGCCGCAGTCATCGACGAGTGGGGAGCGTTCGAGGGGATTGCAACGGTTGAAGACATCGTTGAGGCCCTCGTCGGTGACCTTCGGGATGGGTTTGATCTCGATGAGCGCGAACCCTCGATACGCCAGCGTGACGATGGGGGGTACGACATTGACGGAGGAGTCCAATTGTCGAACGTTAACGATACTCTGGCTGGGGACTTCGAAAGCGAGGAGGTCGAAACACTCGGTGGACTGGTTCTCGAGCAACTCAACCGCGCGCCAGAACCTGGCGACCGTGTCGAGATCGACGGTCACGTCGTTGAGGTAACGAGCGTCGAGGGAACCCGAATTTCGACGGTATGGGTCCACGAAAGAGATATCGATGATCCAGCGGTGGACTGAGTAGGGGTATGAACTTGATCGTTTAGGTCCGTTCAGCTTTACGCCGCCGTCTAATTGGCGTTTCGTTCTCTACCGGTCTGATTCGTAGTCGTTCATCAACTAGATCGACAATTGACGAGTCTTGGATTTCAGCGGTGGAACCAGATCTGCGGTATAATCAGATGGAAGGCACTGTAAGATACGCGCCCTCTATCTCGCACAGCCGCCAAAACATCTGCCAAGACTGGTAAAAACTTCAGCGATCAGTTCGCACGTGTAGTGAGCGGATGGTTCACTGCTTTCAGCGTGAAACAAACGGAGTCGTCGTGCTGCACTAATCCTCTATATGCAGCACGCGGCTCTTGACAGGAACTCGGTAGTTCGAACAGGTTCTGCTGAATACACAGCGCGAATGTCGCACGAGTCAAAGCGCGATCAACGTGGAGGGACGAACGCTTAGTACAGGTGAGCCACCCATCAGCAATTATGATTAGTTGGATATCGTCTCAGTAGGGCAACTCTTTAAGTAGTTTCGGGAAAATCATGTTCCCATGTCACAAGTTCGGCTTGAAAACGGAAAACGCGTCATTCAGAACTGGGATACTGTGTTCAAGGCAGTATCTGCCGAACCCCGCCGACAGCTTGTTGTCTCACTGTTAGATGCACCACCAGACCAGGCAGTACCACTTCCAGAAAGTGCAATCAACCCAAATGTTCCCGAGGAGTCTAAAAACATCCGACAAGATTTATATCACCGTCATCTTCCGATGTTAGCCGATTCAGGGTACATCGAGTGGGAAAATGAACCACTCGTTGCATACCGTGGCCCTCAGTTTGATGAAGTCGCCATTGTGTTTGAAGCTCTCCATTCAAATGCAACTAAAATTCCAGATTCCTTAGTATTGGGATGCCAGCGACTCGAATGGGAGCAGCAAGTGTCTTCTGATGACTGCTAACTGAAGGCCGATAAGCACGTGTAGTGAGCGGATGATTCACCGCTTTCGGCGTAAAAAAACAGAGCCGCCGTGCTGCACTCATCCTCTATACTGATCAGTTAGACGGATTTTTGAACGTACCGCAGCCAGCATCTCGTCGTGGCTTCAACGTGTAAGTCTCGATCAAAGCCCAGAACGCAGATGTCGCAATTCCGCGAGATCCGGACCGAAAGCTCCCTCGCCGTGATGGTGACACTGAAGAACCAGATCTAGATACCCAAACCGTGCTGGAACAGGCGGAACAGATCACAAATCACGTCAGCCGGGTCGTCTACCCCGCCTTCTCGCTTGACCGGGGAGAGGGGTGTGAAATCCATGAGAATGCCTACTGGGACTTACAAACCTACCTCGGACTTCGAGAAAATCTAGCTGCCAACGAAGGGGCTCGCAGCTTCATTTACGAGTCGACTCGTGAGCGGACGCCGTTAGGTCACGCCCATCGCGAGCATATTCGAACTCTCTCGATACCGGGGATACGAGCAATGTACTGGCAAGCAGTGAGGAAGCTCATAGACGAGGCTGCGAAGACAGAGGAGTTCTTCCGAGCTGGTATCGTGGCTATCGATATCACCGAAGATGCTCCGTTCACACGGGACAGAACGGGCCACGAGGACGAGATCATCGGGACGAAAGAGAACACCGACGAGTACGCATACCAGTGGGCGACAGTACAGCTGGTCGGCAACGCTGTTCCACTTGTGTTGGATGCTCGTCCAGTACGACGAGGCGAGACGCGGAAAGAGATCGTTGAAGATCTCCTGAATTCAGCCCAGGACATGGTTCACATCGATAACGTGCTGATGGACCGGGAATTCGACAGTCAACACATCCTCGAGATGATCAGTCGGCGTGGGCTTTCGTACGTCGTGCCAAAGCGAATGCAGACCAGCGAGAAGGCTCAGGCCAAACGTCTCCTCAAACGCGATCAGGACCGATACAAGACCGATCGCAAGCTCCACCTAGGCAAGAACGAGTGGCATGAGACGACGTTGATCTACCGGCGGAAAGAAAACGCCGAGCACGATGACCATCGCCAGTATTCGGTGTTCATGTCGAATCGGGGTGGCTCCATCACTGAGTATGGCTATCGGTGGGAGATCGAGAGTGGCTACAAATCGATCAAGCGGTTCATGGCTGCGACGATGTCGAAAGATTTCGGGTTGCGATTCTTCTACTTCGCGTTCGCATGCCTCCTGTACTCGATCTGGCGGGCCGTTGATCTGCTCGTGCAAGCCGAATTGACTGAAGAGTACGAGCACGCGCCAATTGTAACAGCCGATAACACACTGACGCTGCTAAGGAAAGAGACTGGAATTGGGTAGAACGCCCGCTTAATCCGGTTGAACGCCGTGTTTCCGAGTGGCAACGCTGGTCCCAATCTCAGAAGATCACCGAAATAGTTTCTAGGCTAACAAAATTTAGTGCTTGAGAGGTGATCTGAAGCAATACCGCCTCACTGATTCGTCCAAATATCTGCATCACAGGCCTGCTAAACACGCTGTAGTCTCATCTTCCTACCCCCTAATACTGAGGATCTTGTATAGCGAACAACTGAATCGATAGCCTCCACTGAACCTCTCGTTCAATTCTTCATCCTATTTCCGTTTTTGAATATCATATAATACATAATTATGTTCGCGTCAACCTATTGGGGAGAATAGTGACATTTTCTCATTCTATCGGGCAGATCTATTTCTGTCGCTCGAACTTGGCCGTCGCTACGGGAAACGGCCGAAATGCCGCGACCGACTTCGTACGGACTTCTGCCTAACAGTGTCATGTAGAGATCTTCTTTCGTGATTTTCGGTGTCAGCTATTTCGTATATGAGGTAGTACCCAAACGTAGAACCGGGAGACAAACGCTGCTCTCGAAGAGTTGTACATCTCGTATGGTAGCAGGGAACTCTCTGCCGGTGAATTCGAAGTCCGCCGGGAACGGTCGCAATTGAGGCGATAACGATGTCAGAACACGACCACGCTCACGACGCGCACGAAACCCACACAGAAAGGTCAGAGAAAGAAAAGCCAACTGACCATCGCTGCCCGTGTTGCCGAATGTGTGGATTGACGGCAGAGGGGATCGAGAGATCTCAAGAAGAGGAGCGTTTCTCCCACTATCAGGGGTCACGTCCGCACGATCCCACAACAGATGAACATGAAGAGCATGACGATCACGGACACGAGGCACACGTTGACCACTCCGGTCACGAGGAGATGTTCAAAAAGCGGTTTTTCATCTGTTTCGTTCTCAGCATTCCGGTTCTAATTTATAGCCCTTCGATCCAAGCGTGGCTCGGATTTACCGCCCCACCCTTCCCGGGAAGTGAGCTCATAGTACCCGTTCTCGGTGTTGCGGTCTTCCTGTACGGTGGCACTCCTTTCCTTCGGATGGCCACGGCCGAGGCTCGCCGTCGAGAACCGGGCATGATGATGTTGATCTCGCTGGCGATCACCGTGGCCTTCGTCTACAGCGTTTTGGCGGTTCTGTTTGATATCGGTGAGACGTTCTTCTGGGAACTGGTCACGCTGATTGTCATCTTCTTACTGGGACATTGGATCGAGATGCGAAGCGTTCGTCGGGCATCTGGCGCGCTTGATGAACTCGCAGCGTTGATGCCGGATATAGCTGAACGCATAAGTGAGGACGGCGAGACCGAAGAAATTCGAGTTGATAAGCTTGAAGCAGGAGATCTCGTCCTCGTTCGCCCCGGGTCAAATATTCCCGCTGATGGTATCGTCCAGGAGGGCGAATCGAACGTCAGTGAGGCGCTGATTACTGGTGAATCACGACCGATCAAGAAAGAACCGGATGACGAGGTGATCGGTGGAACGACGAACCAGGATGGAAGCCTTCGCGTTCGCGTTACCGCGACCGGCGACGAGACGACGCTCTCAGGCATCATGCGATTGGTCGAAGAAGCTCAGCAGAGCAAATCACGAACGCAGGTGCTGGCGGATAAAGCCGCTGGCTGGCTGTTCTTCGTCGCAATTTCCGTTGCGGTCGTGACGGCCGTTGCGTGGACGATCGCCGCAGGGTTCGGTCTGACGACGGTCGAGCGCGTCGTCACGGTACTGGTCATCGCGTGTCCTCACGCACTTGGGCTCGCTGTCCCGTTAGTGGTCGCCATCAATACCACGATGGCGGCGAACAACGGCATGCTCATCCGGGATCGGATTGCTATGGAGGAGGCGCGCAATCTCGACACGATCGTCTTCGACAAGACGGGTACCCTCACAAAAGGCGAACAAGGTGTCGTCAACGTGACGACGACCGATGACTGGGACGAGGACGAACTACTGGCAGTGATGGCCGCCGTCGAGGGCGACTCCGAACACATGATCGCGGAGGCGATCCGCGAAGAGGCAAGTGGCCGCGATCTCTCAGTTCCAGGCGTCCGGGAATTCGAGGCGCTCGAGGGGCGCGGCGTTCGCGCAACTGTCGAAATGGAGGCCACCGCAGTTCCTGGCATGGACAGAGGCCAAGTGCGAGATGGCGAAACAGTTTACGTCGGCGGGCCGAACCTTCTCCGCCACCTTGATACCGAACTCAGCTCCGCTCTCAAAGCGTTCACCGACACGGCAGGCGAACGCGGGCAGGGCGTCGTCTACTTGCTTCGAAACGACGAGGCGGTCGGTGCGGTTGCCCTCGCGGACCGGATTCGCGATGAAAGTCGGGAGGCGATCGACGCGCTCCACGGCATGGGTGTTGAGGTCGCCATGCTGACCGGCGACTCGGAAGACGTCGCTCGCGCCGTTGCCGAGGAACTGAACATTGACACGTACTTTGCCGAAGTTCTCCCGCAAGACAAGGACAAGAAAATCGTCGAACTCCAGGAGCAGGGTAAACTCGTGTCAATGGTTGGTGACGGAGTGAACGACGCGCCAGCATTGACACGCTCCGACGTCGGGATCGCCATCGGGTCGGGCACCGATGTCGCAGTGGAGTCCGCCGACGTCGTTCTCGTGGAAAACGATCCGCGGGACGTCGCGCATCTGGTCCGGTTGAGCCGGAAGAGCTACCGAAAAATGCAGGAAAACCTCGTGTGGGCGGCCGGGTACAACGTGCTTGCCCTCCCGCTCGCGGCGGGGATTCTCGCGCCGATTGGCATCTTGCTGTCACCGGCAATTGGCGCAGTGTTGATGTCAGTGAGTACGGTCATCGTCGCGATCAACGCGCAACTTCTCCGTCGCGCCGATCTATCAGTGTGATTAAACCTTGTCGTCAGAACTGAGATCTATCGTCTCAACATAACCTCTAAGATAAGCATGCTGTTCGTGATCGTGCTCTACAAGACTCTTTGAGGCTAATGCTATCCACCAACCTAATATGAAGGCACTCGTACCGACGAGTAACGCTTCAACGAGCATGATGTGAACGATATCCATACTAATCCATTTGACAACGATGTATGTAAGTATGATCTCCATTCCATGACTTTCACCGAGTCCTGATCTAACTGACACACCCACATCGTTACATTATACAGATTAGGCAAGAAAACCCACGACTTTAGTCGTGGGATGAATCGCCGAACGGTTCTCAAACATTGAAATCGAAATGTTTGAGTGCCCATACTGCGTATCTGTGACTGTCGTTGCGATGGCTCCCCATCGTGAACGATTGTCCGAAAACTGGCAGTTGACTTGGTGTTTGCCTCATCAAAAAGTAAGCCTTCGGACACACCAACCGACGTAAAACAATCAGGTACCTTCGAATCCTTCACAGGATAGAAGTAACGGGGGCGTGGCACTCCCATCGACGTGTCGGGTCGTAAACGTAAGTTCCCAAACCAGCGCAACCGGGCGTGGGAAGCCCACGACTTTAGTCGTGGGAGGATGTCACTGAGCCAGACATTTCACACCCATACCCTCAAATCATGGTAGGTGCTCTTAGCCGACAAGAAATGATAGTTAAGGTCCTTGTGATGGCCTCCCACGATTGACATCCTCCCGCCCCTAAAGGGGCGAGATTCCTCCGTTGGGGTTCGGCTACCGACCCACAGAGGCAACTTGCGGGTGTGGAGTCGCAGCACGTGGATAGCGTCATCCTGTGACGGCCTTCACCCCGACCTCAAGGGTCGGGGTTCTCGTCCTGCACCGCCTATAGATAACTGGGAATGAGTATCGATCGTTGGTCAACGGAGACGATACGCCGGTTAACCCGGCTAAGCATCGGGTATCGGATCGCAGTGTATCTCATCATCGTGGCCGTCATTATGAGCGTCTACACGGCCTTTTACTGGTACGGAATGGCCGTGTACGAGAACCGCAACCTCTCTCTCGCTGCCGCCCTCCAGACAGTTGTCCAGTCGTTAACGACCACGGGATATGGACAAGACGCACCGTGGGAAACGATGATGATGAACCTGTTCACGATTCTGATGCAGTTCACCGGCATCCTGCTCCTCTTTCTCCTCCTGCCACTATTCGTCGTGCCCTGGTTCAGTCAGTTTCTCCAACAACGGCGGTTCGATACCGTCGAGCCACTCGAAAATCACGTTGTAATCTCCGGACACACACCGCTCGTCCACACATTTATCACCGAGATCGAGTCACACGCTCATCCACACCCTTATGTAATCATCGAGACGGACCGAGATCGCGCGGCAGAGCTCCGCGACCTCGGACACACTGTGTTACACGGTGATCCGGAATCCGAATCTGACCTCCGGAAAGCCTCGGTCGAGAAGGCACAGGCAGCGGTCGTCGCTGGCGACGATCATTTGACACTGAACGCTGCACTCGCTGTCCGCGACGTGGCTCCGATGATCCCGATAACCGCAACACTCGAGGACTCGACACTTCGACAGTATCTGCACTCGGCTGGCGTCGAGTACGTTGTACAGCCACGACAGGTCATCGGACAAGCGCTCGCTACGCATTATGCGATGAGTGCGGGAATGCCGTCCGATCGAATCGTTATCCTCGGTCACGGAACGGTCGGCAGTACCGTTCGGTCGGCGTTGAAAACTTGGGGCGCGGATCCGACCGTCGTAGACATTGATGAAGACGAACACGTGGACATTGTCGGCGATGCAACCACTACGAAAACACTTCAACAGGCGGGCGTAGAAAACGCAGACGCAGTCATCATTTCGCTTCCTAAAGATCGACAAGCACTGTACGCAACACTACTTACCCGTGATCTGAATTCTACGGTCAATATTTTTGTGCGAGTGACAGAGAGGGAAGCAGTTGGACGAGTCAAACGAGCGGGCGCTGACTACGTGCTTGAGTTATCGGAAATCTCTGGACAGATGGTCGCTGCTGCTGTCCTTGACGAACCCGTTAGCGGTACTGACAGTGATATCCTGTTCACCCGACTGAGCGACCCGGACGTAGAACTCTCAGCGCTCGACATCGACCGCATTATCGGTGTCACTCGAAATGATGAGCTGCACCTCGCACCAGATCCCGATTTCGAACTACAACAAAACGATCTTCTCATCTACATATGAGAGTGATACACCCAGCCGCTATCGATCAGGTCGTTTGGTAACAAGTCCTCTATTTCGCCGTGGAACCCGGCTCTTATCGGTTTGTGACGCGAAGATACCGTCGAGAACGACCGGAGAGGGGATAGGTGAAGCGGTGGTATGACGTTTTGATCGGTGGTGACCCTTTAGTGACACTGTTTCAAACCGTTCCTATCGAAGATCCGATAACGATCTTCGCATTGGCAATGGTCATCTTTCTCGTCGCACCACTCCTCTTGGAACGCCATCGATTGCCTGGTATTATTGGGATCATCCTCATTGGGGCCGCGATCGGTCCGAACGCAGCTGGTGTTCTCGACCGAGGGGATGCGATCGTTCTCCTCGGAGAGGTCGGACTGATCTATCTGATGTTCCTCGCCGGTGTCGAGATCGATCTCAATAGGTTTTTTGACAACATCGACCAGAGCATCATTTTCGGCGTTCTCGCGTTCCTCATTCCTCAGGGAGTCGGTACCGTTTTCGGGATGTGGGTGCTCGGATTTTCGTTGCCGACGGCGTTATTATTCGCGGCTATCTTCGCATCGCATACACTGCTCGCATATCCTGTTGCCCGTCAATTGGGGATCGTCGGCAATGACGCCATCACAGCAACCATCGGCGGCACCGTGCTCACGAACGTACTCGCACTGCTCGTTCTCGTCATCGTCGTTGCTTCGGCGGAAGCTCCCCTTGATTGGCTATTTTGGGTGGAACTCGGGCTTGGCATCACGCTGCTCTTCGCCGGGATCTGGTATATCGTTCCGTGGCTCGGTCGTCGGTTCTTTCGAAGCCTCGCCGAAGAGAGCTACTTCGAGTTCCTGTTCGTCATGGCTGCCCTCTTCGGTTCAGCAGTTTTCGCTGAAGTAGTCGGAGCCGAACCAATTATCGGAGCGCTCGTGGCAGGGCTGGCTCTCAACCGGCTCATTCCTGATCGAGGGCCGTTGATGAATCGCGTCCAGTTCGTCGGTAACGCGCTGTTCATCCCGTTCTTTCTCCTCTCGATAGGGTTGCTCGTCGATGTGACCTTGATTGTTGGGGGCCGCGAGTCGCTGCTGCTCGCCGGGGCACTGATCGGACTTGCACTCGTCACAAAGTTCGCCGCGTCCTGGATTACCGGCCTGCTGTACGCGTATGATCACGACCAGATCGGAAGCATGTTCGGGCTCTCGGTCGGACAGGCAGAAGCGTTAGCGATCGTGCTCATCGCGTTCGACGCTGGCATTCCCGGATTCGATACGGATATGATCAACGGCGCGGTGTCGATGATCCTCGTCGTGAGTCTGGTCAGTCCGATCGTGGTGGAGAAATACGGTCGAGCAGTCGTGGCGAAAGAACGGCGAGGGAAACGCGACTCACCCGACGTTCGCCAACGGATCCTCATTCCGTTTACTCCGGTCCCCGAGCACCACGAGAAGCTGATGAGGTATCACGAATCCCTGCTCGATCTAGCGTTATCTATCCGGGAGGAACAATCCACCGAACCGTTACACACGCTAGCGGTCGTCCACCCGGGACCGAAGACGGAGCAAAAGGTTGCGACCGCCGATGCAGCAATCGCTCACACAGAAGAGTATGCCGCCGGCGCAGAGGTTCCGGTAACGTTTCACACGCGAGTCGATCACAATATCGCCTCCGGGATCACTCGCGCAGCCGTTGAAAACCAGATCACGACGATCCTTCTCGACTGGGACGGAATGCACCTCTACAGACAACCTCTCTTCAGTCAGACTACGCGGCAGGTTCTCGCATGGACTGATCAACTCGTTCTCGTCTCCCGAATCAGGGACCCGCTCAATACCGTCTCCCGAATCGTCGTCGTGCTTCCACCCGCGGTGTCATATGATCCAAACTTCTACGAGGTCAGACAGACGATCGAACGAATCGCAGCGGGTACTGGAGCGCCGATACGAGCACTCGCCGTCGAGGAGTCTGGGGATCGTTCCGAGCAGCTGTTCGGAGAACTCGAGTCGAACACCCCCATTGAGACAGAATACATCGATGACTGGGAACGATTGATTCGGGTTCTTTCCGATGACGTGACGGTAGGGGATCTCGTGGTGTGTGCGAGCGCTCGCCGAAACACCATGGGATGGCGACCAGAACTCCAAGAACTTACCGAACGCGTCTCGACACTCACACAGGGTGACTTCATCGTAATCTATCCGCCGGTCGGTGGGAGTAGCGACGAGCAGCCGCAATTATCAATGAAATAAAGACGCTCGAATTACCGAAATTGTGAGAGTGAGATCACTCCAGAATGAGTTATACAGATTAGGCGATTCATCCCACGACTAAAGTCGTGGGTTTTCTCGCCTAATCTGTATAAATATGCTGTTTATGTGATACTGTATGGTCGCGATCCGAATCGAGTTTGACGATGAAGAGCAGTACGAACGGCTGAAAGAACTCAAGAAACACCACGGACTAACGTGGAAGGGGTTGCTCCTTGAGGGTGAAAAGCGCGTCCGCGAGGAGGCCCCTGGAGAGCCGTAGTCGCTGGTTGGCCGGTAGTACCTACCGCTCGACCTCCGCCTGAAGGCGGAGGGATGCGCTTTAGTTTCTGTCACTCGTCACTCGTGCAGTCCATACGATGTGGCGAGCAGCGTACGAGGACGGTGACCTGGATCGGCTGAATAGTGCGTCAAACCCACCGTAAGGATGACTACCGCGAAAGTCTAGAAGGGATCTCACCATTGAGACACGGCCGTATCGGTATCCCGTCGCGCCCGTAGTGGTGTTGATGCGGCACTGCAACAGTATCGCGGCTTCTCTCAGAGTGATAGGGATTAGCAGGGCAAGCCATAGTTTTGCGTCAACCATGGCTAGAATTTTACAGAAGTGTGGTGATGAATACAGAGCGCGAATGGTGAACGGGCGTAGACCATACAGCCAACTTGAAGCGGTTAACCCAGACTATCCGAAACGGTCTTCTATAGTCAAGTGTTATGATATTTAATGGATTCCTCACCAAACACCAACCAGCGTCCGAATATCGGAACCAATCGGCTCGTTCTTTTCTTTTTACTTACATTTGTTTTCTCGTGGACGCTGTGGCTCCCGAAGGTTGCCGTGGCTTCGGGAACTGAGACGGGAATCGCGGTGATAGACGACCTGGTCGTGGGGGTCGCCCAGATCCCAGAGATTGGGGCGTTTGGTCCTACAGTGGCAGCTGTTCTACTTGTATACCTGCACGCTGGTCGGCACGGGGTCACCCGTCTCCTCAAGCGAGCTGTTGACCGTTCATTTCCCCGCTGGTGGTTCATACCTGCAGTGGTGCTGTTCCCAGTACTCGCCGTTGGAGCACTGGGTATGGCCGTTGTCTTGGGAGTTGAACCAACACTTCCCTGGACGGGTGAAGCGTATGTGCTTCCTATCGCGTTCGTCTACATTCTGCTTCTTGGTGGGCCGATGCAGGAGGAATTCGGCTGGCGGGGGTACGCACTCGATCCGCTGATCGAACGGTTTGGTGCATTAGCTGGAAGTCTCGGACTGGGAGTCGTATGGGGCATCTGGCATTTGCCGTGGTTCTACATGCCGTCTATGACGATGTACTACCAGCGCCCGCTTGTGGGCTTCATGATCACGATAATGCTCCTGTCCGTGGTCATGACGTGGGTGTTCCAGAATACTGGTGGGAGTCTCGCGCCGATGATCCTGCTCCATGCCTCGTTCAATTGGTCGTTGTGGGCGTTTCCCGCAATCGAATCCGACATCGGCGGGCAAGCATTTATTTTGGTCGTGCTTGCTCTGACACTTCTTATTGTTCTACGGCATGGGATAGTGGATTTCTCATCGCCCAGATCGGCGGCATCCGGCACGCCGGCGCGATAACCATCCAGAGAAGTCCTTCATCCCAACCTCCTGTGATTAGCACGTTTCCTATCTGCTGACTTCATGCTCTATATTCATCACACCGGATACAACGTATCCGTGATCTGCCACACCGAAAAGTATGAGAATCGACGCTAACCCCTATGAGAACGTTCCGATCTGGAGAGAAAGCGAGATCGACGGATCAGTTTTCCCGCTCGCGATGGAACACCGTCTACACACATGGACGTAACCGAGGACATGGTTCGGGATGTCTGCACGGACGCGGTCTTCGAGCGCGGCGAACGATACCTTGCTGAGGGCCGTGTCCATGAGATTCACCGCGTCGACACCACCGTAACCGCCGTCGTGAGCGGCAGCCGTCAGTACGATGTCCGTGTTGACCTCGCCGTCGACGGGTTTGCCCCGTGGTGCGACTGTCCGTACGACGGGCCGGGAACGTGCAAGCACGTCGTCGCCGTGTTGCTTCGGTGTGTTGACGACCGTCCCCTAGACGAAGGCGATCGACTCGACGCTGCACTCAACGGTGCCGGCGCCGACGAGCTCCGCGCGTTCCTGCGTGAAGAACTCGTGACCGATGCGGATCTCCGCGATCGGTTTCTCGCCCATGCCGGTGGGTCGACGAGGCGGTCGGTCAACGAACTTCGCACCTCGATCGATCGGCGGTTTGAGGAGACGAACCCTGAGTACGACGTCGTTTTCGAGCCGATCGACTTCACGCAGTGGTTCGATCTCGCGAACGAGTACCGCAAGCAGGAGCAGTACAGATCGGCGATGATCGTCTACCGGGGACTTATCGAGTCGCTTGACGACAACATGGAGCGCGTCGACGGCGCATACGACCACTTCTCGAGTGCGTTCAGACGGGCACTCGACGGGTACGTCGACTGTGTCGTGGCCACGGAACGCGACGCCGACACGGTCACAGACGCCGTCGCATTCCTCGGTGAGCGAGCGACGTCGGGAACGCCATTCCTCGCGGAACACTTCGAGCGGGCAGCGGCCGAGCTCCGAGAAAAGGTAGGCGAACAGTCCTGCGAGTAGCTCACGCGGCGTCGACGACGTTCGGAGCGCGTCATGACTGGTCCGCGACGAGCGATACTTGGACTCGCCGATATTGAGGGGCACCGCGTCAGTGAGGGCGGCGACATCAATGATCGTAGCGCATCATACACCTAGTGATGTATCGGAGAGCGTTACGAGGTGTCTTCGCGTAATTCAAGAAGAAGTCACGAGAACGGTCACCCTGACGTTGAAATACCATCCCGGCAGAACCTACGAGCCAATCGATGTACAACCGAGATTCTGACTTTGAGGAGCTGCGGCCGACCGGCGAGGCGACCCCATACCAGACGATAAGCTGAGCGGATGTGGGGATTGGGAGGGCCGCCGACAGCGTGTTGCATCAACCAGTACAGGATATCCGGACCAGCAGACCGAGTCTGAGAACAAGTGTCGATCCTGTGGGGCATCGATTCCAACCTCTCAGACGAAGTGCCGGTTCTGCCTCACGAACCATCTCGATGGAACCAGCGACGAGAGTCCCACACCAGATACTGAGTGGATACTACTCCATATCGTCCATCTGCTCGTCGAGGCGTCGACGTTCTACAGATAATCGAGGCGAGTGCCTCGGGGCTTGACCCCGAGGTACTTCACAGGGCCAGTTCCAGGCGCTCAAGGACGTCGTCGGCGACATGATCGACAAGGGCGTCTTCACACCGTCGACGGCGAGGCAATATCTCAAGCGGAAGCTGGCCGAGTGGGTCAGCGATCGACAGGAACTGCTCATCCCGACCGGCGAATCACCGTTCGAAAGTGCGAGTGTCGGACACTCGTAGGCGATCTGCTTCGAGGCAGTTGCTGTTTTTTCGGGGGCAAAAGGACTGAGTCCCCGTAGGCTCATGATTCGGTGACCGAAGAACCAGCCGATGATCCATTCCACGATTGTGAGTTGGATCCCGACGCGATCCTCTGGACGCGAACCTTCGAAGATGTCCTGTTCACTGACGACACGGAGACGCCGGTGAATCGCCTCGGGGTCAAGCCTCGAGACCTTCTGCTTCGATGACACGATTTGCAGACACCTGAGTGGTGTCCATAGGGAGCGCAGTCTCCACAGGCGTGGATTCGGGCCATCCCAGCCCTAGTTCAGAAAAGCCGCGTTGAAGCACATTCATCGCCGCGTTCGCATCCCGGTCACACTTGAACCCACAGCTCGGACAAGAGTGTTCGCGAACCCAGATGGGCTTCGCCGTTTCCACACCGCACGACGCACACTCCTTTGTCGTCCCATCTGGTTCGACCTGCTTGACGTGACAGCCGTACAGGTTGGCTTTGTATTCGAAGAGTTGGATGAATTGTCGCCACGCCGCGTCCTGCTTGTTGCGAGCGTTGTGCGACTGTTCGAGCATCCCCTTCACGTCCAAGTCTTCCACGACCACAGCATCGTATTCGCGGACGAGCCATGTCGTGATCTTGTGCTGGTAGTCCAGCACCTTCCGGCGAATGTGACGCTTGACCTTGGCGACCCGCTTGCGTTGTTTCTCGTAGTTGTTCGATTCTTGCTCCTTCCGCGAGAGTTTGCGTTGTTCGCGGCGGAGTCGTTCGTACTCGTCTTCGAGGTCGAGCCA
This sequence comes from Natrononativus sp. DTA114, assembly GCF_059736515.1. Lineage (NCBI taxonomy): Archaea > Methanobacteriati > Methanobacteriota > Halobacteria > Halobacteriales > Natrialbaceae > Natrononativus > Natrononativus sp. DTA114. The sequence goes on from NZ_JCASSN010000004.1 coordinate 163,263, forward strand.
ATCCACGGTCTTCCCATCGCTCGTGTGGATGTAGTTGAGGATACCGAGGTCGATTCCAACACTATTGCTCGCATCAAGCGAGTCCAACGTGGGTTTCTCAGGCAGATCGGCGTCGTCGGTTTCGAGGCCGAACGAGACGAACCAGTCGCCGGTCGTCTCTTTCTTGATCGTGACTTCTTTGATATCCGCTTCGTTTGGGGTTTCGCGGTGGTAGCGAATCTGTAGGTCTCCGATTTTAGAGAGCCAGAGTGTCGCACGTCGGCCACTCGTGTCTTTGAGCTCGAAGCCAGACTGCGAGTACGTCAGCCTGCACGTCGTCAGACTGCGTCTGACGGAACCCTCAAGGACTGAGGTGCGTATGCGCCGAGGGAGTAGGGTGGGATAGTTTACAAGGAGTACAGTCAGAACAGCTCGCTCAAAACTACCGAAAGACAGTCGAATACGTCGGCTTTCGTGTTGACGGCAACACCGTCGTCCTGAACCTCTCGGACCATCGGCGGCTCTCCCTCGAGCGGAGCCTCCAGCTCGTCAACCACAGTCCGCGTATCCAACGGAAGCTACTTACGTGATACAGGCGTATCACAGTATATGAGCACTGACAGCGACGCCGGCGGCAACGGTGAAATGGAGAAGATCAACGTCCGGGTGCCCCAATCGCTGCTGGCACAGGTCGACGATGTCTGGGAGGAGCGTGGCTACGCGAACAAATCTGAGTTCATCCGCGACGCGCTGCGCGATGCCGTCAATCCACCAACGCAGTTGTCCGAGGAAGCGCTGGAACATCTAGCCGAAAGCCGAAAGCAGCGGGAGCAGGGCGAGACGGTGTCGCAGGACGAAGTGAAGGACCGGCTGGGAATCGATGACTGAAGTCGAGTGGACACCGAAAGCGCTCGATTTACTGGAGGGACTCGAATCGGAAGCGCAAGAGCGGTTGGTGAAGAAACTCGACGAGGCGAAAGACTGGACCTCCCATCGCCTCGAAAAGCTCAGCGGGTATCCGTACTACAAGCTTCGTGCCGGCGACTACCGTGCGATCATCACGTGGGACCGAGACGAAGATGTCCTGATCGTTGAGGCGGTCGGGCATCGGCGGAATATCTACGATCGCCACCTCCCACCGTAATCCGCTCTGCCTCCGGTTATACTCAGGTTCGTGGAGAACCGGTCTGAAATTCAAGTACGATTCCGGTCAGTAGTATTTATTTCCCCCGAGAGGGGTGCGGTGGAATTCACTCCCCGTCATCGAGCCATGACCGATCCAGAGTACCCCTGGCGAGACGAATCGCTCCTCTACGAACTCTACTGGGAACAGGAGTTGAGTACGAACAAGATCGCGGATAAGCTAGGCTGTACCCAACCGACAATCCAGAGATGGAAGCAGCGATTCGACATCCCACGTCGGGATGCTCGACAATGATTTCCGGAATCCCGATCTGGAGCGGTTCATCCCCGCTACTCCGTTGAGTGCGATCGGCAGCAACGACTCTCGGTCCTGGAGTGAGCACTTGTTGTGACTACATCGATTACAAGCGAACGTAACAACTGTTTGTTTCAAACGTAGATGGCCCCACTCGAGAGCCCTCTCCTGACCCTCGCCAGCATCAACATGCTTTCTCGGTTCTGTGTTGGACAGGCCCACAGCCTCGCACTTTGGAGCGAGGGCACGGTCTAGTTAGGAGATTCTGGCGTACACCGATGTCCCAGGAGCTGTTGTGGCGTCTTTGATGAATGATGAGATCCCCATCACTCTCGGCGGGCTGCTGACCACTCATTTAGGACTCAAAATATTATAGTTTGGACTATAATAGTCTGGTTCCTAACTTCGGGGCCGTTTCAGGCGGTTGCCGGGGTACAATTCGGCTTCCTCAGTGCTGTATGCGACCGCCGCAAAGTTACAGAAACCGAGGTCAACACCCGCAGACTCGTTGCCGGGTGCAGTTCCCTGATTTTCGCGTGGTAGTGTTCGGCCCGCGGGTGATTCTGTTCGCGGGTTTCGACTGACGGTTCCCAGTAGTTGACCGCGTGCAGTTCGATGTGCTGCTTAAGCCACAAGTGAACCCGTCGGTGATGAGTTTGGGGTCGTTGAACGAGACGGCGCGTCGGGTCCGTGAGTGCCTGCGAGCGAACCCAGACCTACGGAATGACGGCGATTGAGGGTGGATACCAAAGCCATTACGGTTCAGAGATATGATTGTCTGAGTATGGCGATCTCCGGAGCGGTCTTCAAGTATTATCTTTACAAAGCGACGGAGGCGGTCGAGTTTTATCGACCGATCATGTACCTCTACTTACTCTCACAGGGGCTCTCGTTTACCCACATTGTCATCATCGAGGCGCTCTACAACCTTACAACCGTTCTCGGAGAGGTGCCGACGGGATACGTCGGTGACCGGATCGGCCGGCGAAATAGTCTTCTTGTCGGATCTGCACTCATCACGGCGACGTTAGTTGGCATTGCGTTTGCGTCCACGTTTGTCGCTTTTGCGCTCCTGTTCATCTGTTGGTCGCTTGGCTACAATTTCCGCTCGGGAACCGAGGATGCGTGGGTGTATGAAACACTTACGGACGTCTCTGCAAGTGACGAGTTCACCCGTGTTCGTGGACGCGGACAGTCAATCGCCTTGGCAGCAGGTGTCGGTGCGTCGCTCGTCGGCGGGTATCTCGGCGGCCTCGACCTCACGTACCCGTTTCTTGCGGCTGCGTTGTTCACCGGGTTCGGCCTGATCGTGATCGTGACACTAGACGAGCCGACAACGTACGAGGAAAGCGATTCGAGCGAGATGGGTATCCGAGAAGCGTGGGGCGTCGTCACACAGGCCGTCGGCCAGCGCCGTCTGCGATCGTTCATCGTGTACTACTTCGTACTGTTTTCGGCGATCACCTATCTCGTGTTTATCTTCCTCCAGCCGGTGTTCGAATCAGTCGTAACTGACTTGAACGTGAGTCTGACCGTCGCCCTTCCGGTTCCCAGTCGAGATGATCCCTTTACAGTCGCTATTTCGACCGATAACGTCGAAACGCTTCTGGGAGCGTACTATGCAGCGATTAATCTCGTGTCAGCGGCAATCAGCTACCGTATCAGCGTTATTGAAAAGCGGGTCGGACTGCGCCGATGGTTTGTCGTAATCCCGCTTCTCGTCGGCGTGCTGTTGACCGCGATGGCGTTCGTGCCCCCGATAGCGCTTGTCGCGTTGTTCGTCGGATGGGCGTGTGTCGAACCGACGCGAGTGCTTGCTGGACAGTACGTGAACGACCGCATCGAAACGCTCGGTCGCGCGACGGTGTTGAGCGCAATGGCAATGGTGAGTGGGCTCACAGTCATCCCGTTCCAACTCGGAAGCGGCGTGATCTCGGATGCAGTGTCACCGCTGATCGCGCTCTCGGCAGCAGGCGTGATACTGGTCGCCGGTTCAATTGCGATCCTACTCTGGGAATCACCAATCGAACAACCGCCACTCAGTTCGAATCCACGACCAGAAGATTAGGCGACGGATTTGCTGAAATCTTCAGACAATAGTTGATTTTCCCATCTGTGCTGACTATCTAAGCGCGACCGTTGAGCGAGGGGAGGGACGATCTGTGAGAAGCGGTGTGTTGGCGATACACTCAGAACAGACGCGGGTTGCCGCCTTGCGCCTATTACAGCTGACGTCACGCCTCAAGCGACTTCGTTCGCGATACTGTTCGACATCCATTCGGACTGCCGTTCACATTCTAAAGTACACCCCCGTTTTCACCGAAGCAACGAAACGGCAATTGGAAAAAGGCTCCAGTGCGTGAGTGTACGTATGGCACGTACCATCACCGTTGAGGGAATGAGTTGCAGTGGCTGTGAGGAGACCGTTGAATCAGCACTCGAGGAGGTAGACGGCGTCACATCGGTATCCGCTGACAGCGATGCGAACACGGTAGCAGTGGATGAAGACGCTGATATCGACGCGGTGGTAAGCGCGATCGAGAACGCGGGATACAGCGCCTCAACATAACCCCAGGAATTCGCCCGCTCATTTTGTAAACTGCAGGACCGTACTCTTGGCCGCCGCTGTATTCGTCGTACTCGGACTGGCCAGCCCACCGCAAGCACTCCAGTTGGGCTGCCGGTAGTCCCGTCTACCGGTCGATCGGATCGCGAATCCAGTTATAACAGCGGAACGTATGCGGTTCTTTTTCGGTTGAGAGCATTTCGATGGGGATGAAACCCTCACCGCCTCGAGCACCTGCCCGCCGCTCCGTGGGGTCATCTGAGAACGTCATAAGCTTCGCTTTCAGAGAGAACGTTACTTCGAGTGTTCCTCGGTGATCGTCATCAGGGTCGAACGCCATTGAGACGTCACCGGCACCGACACCGAAGATCGCAGTTTCGTTTACCGTCGAAACGCCGACGTCATGGCTGGCAAGACCACTGCTAAGGTCTTCAAGCCACTCACGCATCTCCTCACGGTTGAGCGATCGGTCAAGTTCGAACTCCCCGTCAACCATCTTGCCGTCTTCGAACGTGAACTCGGGGTACTGAAGCTTATCATCGGGAAGGACGTGTGATTCAGTTTCGGGATCGGGTGGCTGGTCGGGGACATCCAACTCGTCGCTGATTGCCGACCGACTCGGTGAGTGACACGGATCATCGGTTTCGGTCTGAGCTTCGTTGTTATCGTCGGTCATGATACACCTCTTCTGCGAAATGACATGCTGATGTTGCGTCGTCGATTTCCATTCGTTCGGGAACCTCACTCTGACACCGTTCTTCTGCGATCGGACACCGTGTATGAAAGACACACCCGTCTGGTGGATCAACTGGACTTGGTACGTCTCCCTCGAGAATAAACGCGTCCTGGATCGACGTCGTCGGATCGACGTCTGGAATCGCAGCGAGTAGCGCCTCGGTATAGGGGTGTGCCGGCGACGCGAACAACTGATCGGCAGGTGCAACTTCCATCAACTCCCCAAGGTACATAACCGCGATACGATCTGCAATGTGTTTGACGACACTAAGGTCATGGCTGATGAGGACGTATGTGAGGCCGAGTTCGCGTTGTAGGCGCATCAAGAGATTGATGATGCTCCCTTTGACCGAGACGTCAAGCGCCGACACTGGTTCGTCGAGAACCAGTACCCGTGGCTCCGTTGCAATCGCACGGGCAATTGCAACTCGTTGAGCCTGTCCTCCAGAGAGTTCGTGTGCATAACGGGTTGCGTAGCGCTCCGAGAGGTTTACTAGCTCGAGTAACTCGTCGACGCGTTCTGCCCGCTCGCTTTGAGACCAGCCGTGAGCTTTGAGCGGTTCGGCGATGGCGGCCTGAATGGTCATTCGTGGGTCGATGCTCGATTTTGCGTTCTGAAAGATGACACCGACATCTGTCAGTAGCTCTGCTGACCGAGAGAGTGCGCTACCGACCTGCTCCCCATCGAACGTTACCGTTCCAGCAGTCGGTGTATGTAAGCCCGTAATGATGTTCGCAAGCGTTGACTTGCCGCTGCCGCTTTCACCGACGATCCCGATTGTTTCGCCTTCGTAGACGGTTAGCGACACGTCAGACACTGCCTTTACCGCCGTCTGTGTTCCGAGCAGTTTGTCAAAAAGCGAATCTTCAAGGGGGAACTCCTTCGAGACTGCATCGAGCTCGATTACGGGGTGGGCATCCGTCGGATCCCGTCGCCGAGATGATGATTGAGTACTCATTGGCCCCCCTCTCGGTAGACTTCGCTGTTGATGTCCTCGTTTACTCGGTGAAGTTCACAGCATTTCGCCTGGTGGTTCTCACCACAGTGGGCGACTGGCATCGACTCGCTTCGACAGTGGCTTTTGGCATGGTCACAACGCGAGGCGAACGGACATCCTGTGATCCCGCCGAGTTGATCGGGAACTTGGCCGTCGATCGTTTCTAGCGGCTCTTTGCGACTGGTTCTCTGTGGCATACACTCGAGGAGAGCCTGTGTGTAGGGGTGCTTTGGGTCTTCGAGGATTTGTTCTGTTGTTCCCGTTTCCATAATTTCACCGCCGTACATGACGATGACCCGGTCGCAGATACCGGCTACAACGCCGAGATCGTGCGTGATCATCAGCACCGACATGTCGCGTTCGTCCCTGAGGTCCGCGATAATGCGGAGGATCTGGGCTTGGATCGTCACGTCTAGGGCCGTCGTCGGTTCGTCAGCAATCAGTAAGTCTGGTTCACTCGCAAGCGCGATCGCGAGCATCGCTCGCTGTCGCATTCCCCCGGAGAACTCGTGAGGGTAGGCATCGAGTCGCTCTTGTGGATTCGGAATGCCCACTTCACTCATCAGTTCAATGACGCGCTCGCGCTTTGCTGCCCAGTCGGAGCGATCGTGCATGAGTGGGATCCGCATATAATCCCGAAGCGTTTGCGTGTCGGGATCGTCGTGAATCTTTAATGACTCGACGATCTGGTCGCTCACTGTGAACACGGGATTGAGAGTCGTCATCGGATCTTGAAAGACCATCGAGAGTCCGCGACCGCGAACACGGCGGATCTCTCGTTCACTTGCGGTCGTAAGATCTGCCCCTCGAAAGCGAATCGAGCCGTCAGCAATGGTTCCCGGATCTTCGAGGCGCATCGTCGAGAGTGCAGTTACAGACTTTCCGCTGCCGCTCTCGCCGACAATACCCACGATTTCGCCCGGTTGGATGTCGAAGGAGACGCCGTTAACTGCGTGAACGGGTTCACCGTAGGTCTCGAACTGCGTGTGTAGGTTTTCGACGGAGAGTAGTGGTTCTGTCATGGTTTTAGAGTCCCTTGTTCTGGGTGGTGTCGGTGTCACGTGGGTCGAGTACGTCTCGAAGTCCGTCTCCGAGCAGATTGAATCCGAGCACGGCGAGCATAATCGCCAACCCGGGGAAGTTCACGACCCACCAGGCGTCCTGAAGGTAGTTCCGGCCTTCGGAGATCATCGTTCCCCACTCGGGAGTCGGCGGCTGGGCACCGAGACCGAGGAACGACAGGCCTGCGGTTCCCAAGATGACGCCCGCCATGTCGATCGTTGCGAGGACAACGACAGGACCGATGACGTTCGGGATAACGTGTCGGCCGATGATCCGAGGGCGGCTCACGCCCATCAGTTGACTCGCCTTTACGAACTCTTGTTGTTTGATTGATAATACGCTGCCACGTATCACGCGCGCGTACCTCGTCCACCCCACCACCGCGAGAGCGATCATGATATTCGTCAGACTGGGCCCAAGAATACCCGCAATAACAAGTGCGAGCAACAGCCCGGGGAACGCAAGCAGGATATCGACGAGACGCATAAGCGCCTCATCGACGTAGCCTCCCGCGTAGCCGGCTGTCACACCGACTATGGTACCGATCACAAGCGAGATGCCGACAACTGCGACGCCGATCTGGAGGGAAATCCGCGCTCCGTAGAGGAGCCGTGTGAGGATGTCACGTCCGAGCTGGTCGGTCCCCATCGGATGCTCGAGTGAGGGGGATTCGAGGCGGTTCTCGAGGTTTTGCTCGGTTGGATCGTGGGGAGTGAGAAACGGGGCGAAGACGGCACTGAAGATGATCGTAACGACGATCACCATTCCAATGACGTTCAGCGTGTTTGAACGGAACTGACGCGCTTTCCGCGAGTGATAGAGCGATTGTAGTCGCTCACGGCGCGTTGGTTCAACCGGCGATGTATCCCCGCGGACGGATTCCTCGCTCATCGGTCACCACCTTCGAAGGAGATTCGGGGATCGACGTATCGATAGGTGACGTCGACGAGAAAGTTCGTTACGACGAAGAATACCGCGATAACCAACACGAGACCCTGAACAATAGGATAATCACGTGCGAAGATCGAATCGATAAGTAGGCGACCGAGACCAGGACGTTGAAAAACGATCTCGACGATAACCGCGCCGTTCAGCAGGTACCCGAACTGCAATCCAACGATCGTGATAACCGGGATCAGTGCGTTCCGGAGGGTATGTTTGTATACGACGATGCGTTCACGGAGACCTTTTGACCGAGCGGTTTGGATGTATTCTTCGTCGAGGACTTCAAGCATGGATGATCGGAGTAACCGCGTGATGATTGCAGCCATTCCCGTACCGAGCGTGATCGCCGGCAGGATCAGTTGGTCGAAACTCCCATAACCGGACGTCGGTAAGAGGCTCAGCTGAATAGCGAAGACAAGCATAAGGAGGTACCCGAGCCAGAAATTCGGCATGGAGAGGCCGAGGAGTGCGGCAAGCTGGCTGCCGTAGTCAAGTGAACTGCCCTTGTGAACGGCGCTAATGACACCGGTCGGAACCGCAATGAGTAATGCGACGACCATGCCAGCGACGGCCAATTCGAGTGTCGGCCAGAGGTTGTCAATGATGAGCTGGGAGACGGCTGTGTCACTGTAGTAGGAGTTCCCAAGATCCCCTTGCAGAACCCCAGCTATCCAGTCGAGGTACTGTAGCAGAATTGGCTCATCTAACCCCTGGGCATCGCGAAACTGCTCGATTGCTTCCGTAGACGGTGTTCGACCGCCCATCTGTTGTCGCAATATCGTTTCAGCAGGATCGCCAGGTGTGAAGAACATCAATAAGAACGTGATGATCGAAACCCCGGCCAGGACGAACCCGGATGTGCCCGCGCGGCGAAGAACAAATTTCCACATGGCAGAAAAATTATTCCCAGTGTTCGAGTGACGTCCAGCGCGAGAACTGTGGGATTGCGCCGAGTTCCAACCCGTCAATGTTCTCGTGGCGCGCGGCGATGAACTCACTGTAGTACAGTGGGATCGTGACCGCCTCGTCCGCGATATGCTGTTGTGCTTCCACGTACGCGTCGGTTTTCGTATCTTCGTCTGCCGTCTGGAATCCGGTTTCGATCAACTCATCGACCTCTCCGCCCAAGTTGTGCAGGCCGGTTCCTTCGTCGCGATAGAGACGCTGATTTACGTCACCATCTGAGTGGAATCCTTCGTAGATGATGTAATCAGCGTCCCCACTGTTCGATCCGCTCTCTTTCAGTATCAGGTGGGCTTCTCCGTCGCGCTCGGCTTCCGAGTATGCCGCACGCTCGAGTACTTGGATCTCTGTTTCGACACCGATACTACTGAACGAGCCTTCGAGCACCTGCGCCATTTCGCTGCCGTCTACCATGTCGTTTGCCACAAGGATGGTGAGAGTCTCACCGTCGTAGTTGGACTCATCAACGAGTTCAGCCGCTCGGTCATCATCCTTCTCGTAGGTCTCGATTTCGTCGTGCGCCGACCAGTAGATGATCGGTGAAATCGGCCCTCGAGCAGGCTCGCCGACCCCCTCAAGAACGGTGTCTACGATTGTCTCCTGTGAAATTGCGTGGTTCAAGGCGCGTCGCAGCGTCACGTCATCTGTTGGGGATTTGTGAAGGTTGATTCCGACGTAGCCCGCACCAGGTCGACTTTGACGCTCGAGGGACATCGAGTCGTCCTCTTCGATCGATCCGATTCGACTCCGTGGTGGGGAAAGCGCAATGTCGATCTCTCGGTTTTCGAGTGACAATGCTCGCGTGTTTGGATCTTCGATGACGCGGAAGACGAGCTCATCAAGAACGGGTGCCTCGTTCCAGTAATCCTCGAAGGCAACTGTTTGGACCTCTTGTTGTTGGTCGATCGCATCGACCATGAACGGCCCGGTCCCGATCACGTTATCCTCAGTGTGATCGCGATCAGGGTGTTGTATCGCGACCATATTATGGGCAATTGTTCCCGGGAACGTTGGGAACGGATCAGTTGTGGTGAACTCGACCGTGTAATCGTCGAGTGCAACTGTGCTCCCTGATTCGATATGGAGCCACCCTGGCGCCCATGCGTGTTCTTCGAGGATGGCTTCGACCGAAAACACGACGTGATCGGCGACCATTTCTTCTCCGTTGTGGAACTGAACACCTTCTCTAAGCGAGAACTCCCAGACTGTTTCCTCGACCTGTTCCCATTCAGTTGCGAGCCACGGCTCGAGCTCCATATCGTTCGAGACCCACACGAGTGGCTCAAGGATGTTCGTCCAGTACGGTGTTACTCCGCCATAGTAGTTCCAGTCATCCCTCGTTGGATCGTCGTCAAGAGCGATCGTTGCACTCGGTAACTGCTCCTGTTCGTCTCGATCCGGTTCACTCGACTGATCGTCATCGTCGGAACTGTCGGATCCACCAAGGCATCCAGCGAGTGCAACTGCACTTACCCCCCCAAAGCCTTTCAACATCCCCCGGCGACTAGCTGAAATTCTGTTGTGTGCCATTCTTTCTCACTTGGGTACTGATATCAACAGAACTGGATCGGTAGTATATAAAACCACACCCTCCATAGGCTCCCACATTTATAAGTGAGCGCGAATCTGAGGTGGAAATAGTTAATTTATTAGATTAAGGGACGATATATAGTCTCTATAAGACTGATCTCGAGATACGGTTTGTAATCCAAGGCAATATTTGCATTTACATTTATATCCACTTACCATCTTATGTATTATGGCTGTAATGGCATATGTTTTTCTGGGAAGATTTTGTAAATATCGTGGGTAATGTTATTTTGGTGCGTACGCCCTTCTAGTTGCAGATGTCTATCGGTACACGGAGTACGATTAGAAAAGGATACTAATCTCCTCACTCAGAGCGCCTTACTATCGAACTCATATCGAATCACAAGCAATGTTTATTATGTATGCCTATCAACTCGGCGGGTATGCACAATTTCGATGAAACGGATCTCGAAATTCTTCGACTCCTGGCGAAAGATGGGCGACGCCCCTTCAAAGAAGTAGCCGAAATGGTTGACCTTTCTGCTCCTGCCGTTTCCGAGCGTGTCAGCAAACTCGAAAAACAGGGTATCATTCGACAGTTTACTATCGATATCGATCGCACACAGCTGCGCCGGAGTCTTCCGTTATTAGCGACCGTGGATGTTCGCCCCGAATGCCTTGATTTGATCCGCCAGCAACTCGTTAGTACCCCTGAAGTTGAATACGTGTATACGACGATTGAATCGAACCTCGTCTTCCACGCAAACGCTCCCGAAACGAACCCACGAGAGTGGATCCTCGAGCAACTCGACCCGTCAATGATCGTTGATTATGAAGTTAAACTTCTTGCAGATACCGAGCGCTCGTTTACACTTAGCGGGGCAGAGTTCGCCCTCTCATGTGCAGAGTGTGGGAACACCGTTACCAGCGAAGGAGTTGTTACGAGAATTAACGGTGAAATCAAACAGTTCTGTTGCCCCTCTTGTGAAGAGCGATACGAAGCCACGTTCGAGCGAATACGTGAGCGTGTAGATAATGAGTGAGGAGCTACCAGGGGAATTCCAACTCATAGTCCGGAAATCCATTGACCCGCTTGCCCTCTGGTGGAATAATGTTCTCACGTGAAGTACACATCCCGCCGGTCATCCTACTCGATCGGTGACAATTCAGTGTGCGGACACTCCTTGAGATGGAATTTACAACTGGTGAATATGCGCTTCGGCTGCTCAGGGTTCGTCACTCTCTTCCCACTCTGGACGTGGTGTCGGCGACGGGAGTTCATCAACTGCGGGTCGCAGTTCCTCTTCCGTTGTCCACGGGAAACGCCGATCATGTAATTCGAATTTGCGGAACTTGTTGAGATGAACCCAACTATATGTCGCTGGTTCCACCCCTTCGTCCATCCGGTCGTCAAGCACGTCCCAGACCTCGTCTTCAACGACGTCGATGTCGGAATCTTGTGCTCGGTCAACGAGTGATTCGATTTTTGATTGAGCCTCATCTTCGGTCAAATCGTCCGTGAACGCAATTTCAAGGGCGGCTTGGATGACATGGTGTTTCGATTCGAGATTTGCGTCAGTCACCCACGCGTAGTCGCGTGGGAATACGTACGATTTGTCGAAATACGGCGGGTCATCGATCTCGCCTAATTCCGGCGCTTCACCACCGCTTTCCTTCTCGAAGACACCGACGATGTAGTCACTGTACGTCGCCAACAAGGTGAACATAATATCGAATGTATTGAGCCGCTCAGTCGGCAGCTCGAGGAGATCACCCATGATGAACGGATAGGCGCCGAGTTGTTTCGTGAGTTCGTTTTGCACGGCACGGAGACGGCGGATGTAGGGATCACGATAGCTGCCAAGGATGAAGTACGACGTCCGCTGACTCCAGAGATACGGTAACTCCCGCTGTGTGAACCGCCAGATCTCTCGCTTTTCCGCTGGTTCGAGTTCGATACTTCCGACAGCCTCGTGGACTACCGCCATAATGGCCGCAGCGTCGGGTGGGGGACTGGGATCGCTCATGAGAGCTGGTTCAAGCCACAACACCTTATCGCTTCTCAATAACTTTGGTATTTTCTCGATTAACCAACTTGGATGGCCCTAACTGTTATAGCGTCGCCCCTCGTACCGTCACATATGAGCGAAACACACACTGGCGCGGCTGATGCGGGGCCGTTCGCGGAACAGCAGCGACTGTTCAAGCTGCTGTCCCAGGATACGCGCCACCTTATCATCCAGGAGCTTCTGGGCCACCCTGCACACCTCATGTCGCTCGCCGAACTCGAGTATATGACTGGCAAGAGCCAGGCGGCCATCAAAGACCAACTGGAAACGCTGATCGAAGCGGGGATCCTCGACCGCTACACGTACGAACCGAGTGTGGACAAACGTGATCTCCCCTCACAGTTCTACGGATTCACAGAGCGAGGTGTCGAGGTCCTCCACGACTACAAGTATCTTCGTGGACTCCCGGTCGCTCGTGCACTCTACGAAAACACGCGCAAGACCGAGAAAATCGAACGCCACGAAACAGCACCGCGCCCGGAGCTTCCGGACGCTGTTGCGGACGCGCTTGAGTTCGAGGAGCCCGATCTCGACGCCGCTGATGTCAGCACAACCCCGTAGTTCGTCGCCGAATAACACTTTCCTCAACGACAGCAACATCCACTCATAGATTCCCTTCGCACCTCTATGCGGCAATCCCTTCGGGGATGATTCAAACCCGTCACGCCGAATTCAGCGGCGTGGGTTAGTCCAAAGTAACGCCTGTGAAGACTGCGACCGCTGTGGACTCGTTTTCCGTGTCTGCAAGTCGCGTCGTTGAAACAGGAAGCCCCTGCCTCAAGGAACGAACGGCGCAAGCCGTGAGTGAGTAGGCAGAGGTAGTTCACGTGAACTCCCCGAATTATAAGTGGTTAAACAGCCTGCAGTGACTGTTTTTCATTCGCGAAACCGACTGTGACGAAGTACTCGAGAAACTCGTCGAACCGTTCGACGTCACTAGGCGTGTCGGTTGCAAGGTGACACACCCATTCGATGGCCCATCGGAAGGTGGGATCTATTCCCCCCCTTGCCGTGAATGTACCACCAGCGAGCCGCTTTGAGAACGACGAGCGGATTCGTTGGCGGCTCTTCGCTCGCTAATCCGAGAGTGATTGATTTGATTTCTGGGGGCACTTCGGCCGGCTCGATCTCCTTGGACTGTGTGTTCGAGATATCGATCGTAATCTCATCGACTGAAACGTTGTTCATACGTTGTTGACTCACAGAAGGTCACCTCTGGATGAAGACTCATGTACGAGCCTTCGCCCTCTCGGGAGTCTCGAAAAACAGATCGCTGTGTCGCGTAACAAAGCGTATTCTTTCCTACTATATCTAAACATGTCATAGATGAATGATCTTTCACACCTCTACTCAAGAATGAGCGAATCGGTCGATGTAGAGCGTGTATCTCGCACAAGCTCCATGGAGTGTTTGGGAGTTGGCACATAAGCTGTGATCCCTTCACAATCATCAGCCAATGGCTATTTCATACTATCTTCTATATGAAGAATAGAATCTCAATAGAGCCTTTCACAACACAACACCTTTCCTAATTACGTGTGTTGGCTTCGCAGAACTAACACATGCCACCTATCAAAATCGAGGGTCTGACCCGGCACTTCGGCGACGTCGTCGCTGTTGACGAACTCTGCCTGACGGTCGAAGACGGCGAGGTCTACGGCTTTCTCGGGCCGAGCGGTGCCGGGAAGTCGACGACGATCAACATGCTGCTCGGATTTACGCCCCCAACTGCCGGTTCCGCGACTGTTCTGGGCCACGATATCGTGAACGAATCGCTGACGATCCGGCAGCAGATCGGCGTCTTGCCCGAGAACTTCGGTATGTACGAGCGGCTGACCGCGAGAAAGCACGTCCGGTTCGCGATCGACGTAAAGGGGGCGGCCGACGATCCCGACGCCCTCCTCGAACGCGTCGGACTCGCAGACGTCGCCGACCGCAAAGTAGGTGGCTTCTCGACGGGGATGAAACAGCGCCTCGCGTTCGCGATGGCACTCGTCGGCGAGTCCGGACTGTTGATTCTCGACGAACCGTCGTCGGGACTCGACCCGAACGGCGTCCGGGGGATGCGATCGATCATTCGCGAGGAGGTGGACCGCGGCGCGACCGTCTTCTTTTCGAGCCACATCATGGGACAGGTCGAGGCGATCTGTGACCGCGTAGGCATCATGCGCGACGGAAGACTCGTCGTCGAAGACACCATCGACGCGCTGAAGGACGACTTCTCGGCGGAGTCACAGCTCGTCCTGACCGTCGACGCCATTCCGGAGGGATTGCTCGCAACGATCGAAGAACTCGAGGGTGCCTCCGGTGTCCACGTCGCGGGCTCGGACGTCGTCGTCTTGCTATCCGATTCCAGTCGAAAGGCTTTGATTCCAAACGTTATCGAGGACGCCGGTGCGGAAATCGACGACATCACGACGAATGAGCCATCGCTCGAGGATCTATTCGCCGCCCTGACGACCGACGCGCCCTCGTCGGGTGAGGAACCAGTGGACGACTCGCCCGACCAGGCAGAGGTGGACGCATGACCTGGGTCCATGTCGCTCGCAAGGACTTTCAGGACGCGAGCCGATCGATGGTACTCTGGGCACTCTCCGTCCTGATGATTCTGATCGTCGGTGGCATCTCGGCGATTCCCCATCTCATCCACGTCCCTGAATCGGGACCGGCTCCGGGGTTCGACGTGGCAATGAGCTTTCTGTTTACGGTGGCGACGGTATTCATCACGGTGATGGCGCTCGTCGTCGGCTATCAGGCGATCGTCGGCGAACGCGAGCGGGGGAGCATTCGATTCCTGCTCGGACTCCCGAACACCCGTTTCGATGTGATCCTCGGGAAGGTGCTCGGGCGAGCGGCTGTCGTTGCCGTCCCAACGGTTATCGGGTTCGTGGTCGGCGGGGTCGTTATCATCATCCTTTACGACGGCTTCGACATCGGGACCTACGTCGGCCTCCTGGCGTTCTCGATCCTCCTCGGGCTGGTGTACGTCTCGGTCGCCGTCGCCATCTCCGCGGCCGTCAGCACGCGCTCCAAGGCCGTTGCCGGCGTCGTCAGCTTCTGGCTTGTTTTCGACCTGCTCTGGTGGACCGTCCCGATGGCGATTTACTGGCTCCTCCAGCGAGAGCTTCCCGGTACCACCGAACTCCCAACGTGGTACGTATTCGTCGAGCGGCTCGGTGTCTGGGAGCCGCTGCACGTCATCGCGGTCCAATACGTCGACATCGCCGGCGTGGAGACCGTCCCGACTGCCGATCGGCTGGAGGGTGCGGTCCCGTTCTACCTTGAGACGTGGTTCGCCTGGGTGTTCGTCGTCGCCTGGATCGCGGTTCCGCTCGCGGTCGGGTATTACAGGTTCAACAACACGACGCTGAGTTGAATGGAGATACTTTCTACATGATGGTATCGAAACTTCGGTCAACGTTGATCGCAGAAATTCGTCGATATCGCGTATATCCAACTCAACCAAGGTCAATACATCCCTAGCGAATGAGGATGGAAAACAAACAAAAATCGCCACGTGATGCGTCCCAAGTCGGCTTTGGTCCACTTCACGAATCCTCGGGGTGGGGGCTTTGTCTCTGGTGACTTGATTCGTAGTCAATGCAAATTTGTGACCCACCATACAAAACCGTAGAGCCACTTTTTCTCCCCGCCAACGAGAATTTGTTTCTCATCGACGGCGACCCGCGACGGCTCTGCCGTCGGCGGGTCTTCTTGGGTTTCCGAGAGCCGATGCGTCCAGTTCCAAACCGCCCCATGAGACCGGTCAACGCCGAGCCAGTCCAAGACAGCAACGACCTCTCGAAGTGACAACCCCATCGAGTGCAGGCGCACCCCGAACACCCTGATGGATGTCGGGGTGCACTCGTTCTCCCAAACGTCTTCACAATCCACGTCTAACGTCTGTTTGAGCAGGTCTGCGAGTGTCATGAGCACTACTCACTACGACCTGCTCGCTTCTTAATCCACCTCAACTAGACCGTGCCGTAGCCTCGGATGATCCCGTTTTCTTCCATGTTCTGGATACGGTTTCGAACGGTACTTTGAGAAACGCCGACTCGCTCTCCTATCTCTTCGTTCGTAACATTCCGAGCGTTTTCCTGCAACATGTGCAGTATTCCTTTGTCTACCCGGTCTAACTCCTCCGAACTCATAATGATCCAATGAATTACAGCCAGGCAAATAGTCCCACCCCCAGTGTGAGCAAGCCAAACTGGTGTCGCGTAGCGGGATTATCTTCTCTGAAAAGTATCATCGGGTGGTGTCACATTCGGCAGGGTTGAGTTACAGAGAGCTCCCAATGAACGTCGTAATCGCTGCGAGATGGCCGACTTTGAGACACCGACCTCTTCGGCTAAGTCCAGTTGTGAAATCCTTCGAGGGTTTTCAAAATAGCCGCTTTCGTACGCTTTTGCAAGGAGTGACTGCTGTTTCGTGGTCAACCCGAGCACGTCATCTTCCGTTCCCGCATTAGTTTCCAAAAGTGCAAGCACGTGAACGGAGATTCCTTCTGCGCCACAGAGTTCATTAAAATATAATAATTCATCCCGGCTAGGAAACCGAATCGATAGTGTCCACCCCTCAACGCTGCATTCTCTATTCAAAACGCGACCGAGTGCGGTCACGGTAATTGGAATAAAATGGATGACGTCATCCGTCAATTCGGTTTGGTAAACCCGCCGATCGGAATAGACCGCTACTCGAGTAGTGTTCGTTACTGTGGGATCATCAGTGAGGAATTCCTCAAACTCAGAAAGCTGGTCCTCTGGACCATGTGCTGTGAAAAATACCGTTTCCGTGGATGTGTTTCGATCGACCGATTCGTAGTTCGGCCTCACTCGAACGTCCGGACAGTTACGTAAAGTGGGTTGGAGCGCAAGTTTTGGGTGTGACAGTTTCACCTCCGCTAACAACTCTGTTGATTCGTGGTTTGACTCTGTCTCTGTAGCGTGGTGGGGTGAATCCAGGCTCATGGTTCGTGAATCCAGGAGTGAGGGTGTAGTAGCTAATTACCGATCCACATTCGCATTCGACACACTCACAAATAAATATAATTCTCCATATTAATCGTGTATTCACGTCATTATGGTATCGAACGCCATCTGGACATTTATATAAATTTTCCATCACTTGCTTGATCCATAGTCTGACACAGGATTCGGTATCGAGTCTCGAAATTGACCGCATTCATGAGAAGAGAGCAGGACAGGTCGAGCATCCACTTGAGAGCGGAGCGGTTGTTGAAGTAGACGTCGCAGCGGTGACGTCGAGAAAGAGCTTCGCGAGTCGATCTGCGAAGCGATTCGCTACGAGCTGTCGGTCTCCGGTAAGACGGTGCGTCTCGAGCGCGATGTCTGGTATTACCACCTGTAATGGGTGGTGCGACAGCTCAGAGGCAGAATATCCTCTCCCGGAACTGCCTAATGAAATACGTCAGGTGTACACGGTCGACGGAAAGGAGTTCGTACTCGAGAGTGCGGATGGTCGGGAGCTTACAGACGATGGACGGTGCGACGGAGTTAGAGGTTGTCATTCGCCAGGGATCCTCATGTTGGCTATTACCACTGACCAGAACATATTTACTCTTATAGGCTCAAATTCCATTCAAATGGATTTAACACATTATATATCATGACTGATAAAACAACAATTCTCGTCCCTATTCGATATCCTTTGACAGCTGATAGTATGCGAACTCTAACATTTGCAGAAACACTCTCTAAACAATATGAAACAGTAGAGCTCTTCGTTTTACACGTGAATCTCTTCCAGAATGGAGACAACACGCAGCGTGCAGATATCGCTCGTGCGGTTGCCCCACTTTTTGACACCTGTGTCCCAAGCATCATCGTTCGTAGTGGCCTGCTCATTGAAGAGACAATTGTGGAGGAAGCTACATTTTCTGACGCTGATATCGTCGTTCTCGGGAAAAGTCAAAAGCCGATTTGGCGACGAACACTGAGTAAGCTCGCTGGTAACTACCCTGCTGTTGAACGCCATCTGCGTGAGCACACGACCGCTGCGGTCGAAGTTGCTGAATAGGTTCTAACCTTCGAGATCGGATTGCTTTTCAGCGGCCGTGGAGAATCGCTATACCGCGATTGATTTCCCTGTTTGGCGGCACGCTTACTGTTGTAGGGGAACACATCAGAAAGATTTTACGGAACTCTCGATCCAAGCTTCGCGCACGCACGGCATCGCCGAGCGTGCGTCTAATTATCGAAAAGGCGGTATCAGACAGTGCTCTCGAACTGTAGACTTTGAGTCAACGCCACTACTTTCCGAGTGAAGCGGGAAATTTCAGACATAGAGCATCCTCTGTTTGCCGCTTCACCTTCCTAGTTCTAACGGACTAAATCGATGCAGTCCGGTGAGTTACCAGAGCCTCTCACCCTTATACTATCGGGTGGCTCTGTTGAAACCCTCTCTTTCTGACGGTACTGATCAAAAGCAACACTCGGCACTGTCTAGTTAGGAAATTCTGGCGTATACCGACGTCCTAGGAGTTGTTGTGGCGATTTTGATGAATGACGAGACACTCATCACTCTCGGCGGGCTGCTGGCCACCCTTTTAGGGCCCAAAATATTATAGTTCAGAATATAATAGTCTGGTTCCTAACTTCGGAGCACATATGTATCTCCCACGACGACTGGGGGTATGGACCAGTTCGTCAATCGTATCGAGGAACTCGATCGGTTGCAGACTCTCTACGAGAGTGGCGATGCAGAACTCGCAATCGTCTATGGGCGCCGGCAGATCGGCAAGAGTGAACTCGTCCGCCAATCGATTGCCGACCGCGACGATGCCGTGTACTATCAGGCAGTCCAAGGAACAGCGACGACACAACTCAGGCGGTTCGTCGAGGCCGCAGCGACGACCTATTCGGACATCACGGCCGTCAAAGAGGAATGGGAACCGCTCTTAACGTACCTCACCGACAGAGACGCCATCATCGTCATCGACGAATTCCCGTACCTCATCGAATCGAACGAGGGGATCCCGTCGGTAATTCAACACCTGTTGGATACGGCCGTCGGCGAGAGCCAGGCAACGCTCGTACTCACAGGCTCTGCAATCGGCATGATTCATACCCATGTCCTCGATGGCGGTGCGCCACTTTACGGCCGCGTGTCACCGACACCGAATGGCCGCCTCGAACTCACCCAGCTGCCGTTTCGTTCCATCCAAGAGTTCGTGCCGACGTACGACCCCGAAGAACGGGTGTTCGTCTATGGCGTCTTCGGCGGCACACCCCGATATCTCAGTCCTCTCGATCCATCACAAAGCCTCGGAGAGAACATCACGCGGCTGCTGTGCGACCCTGATGGCCCACTCCACGACGAGCCCGAAACCGTCCTTCAGATGGAGCTCAACGAAGTGAACACGTATTTCTCCGTGCTGGAATCGATGGCCAGCGGGAACCGCAGTCGAAACGAGATCGCCCAGGGAGCCGGCATCGAGAGCACCAACACGTCGTACTACTTCGACCGGCTAGAAACACTCCAGATTATCGAGAAACACCATCCGGCGCTCGCGGATCCGACGCGCAGCAAGCGAACTCGGTACCAGATTCGGGATCCCGTATTCCGGTTTTACTTCCGGTATCTCTACGGTCGCGGAGGGCAGTACGAACTCTACGGCGAGAACGCCTACGGGGACCTTATCGAACCGGAACTACCCGACTTCGTCAGCGAGACGTTCGAATCGCTCTGTCACCAGGCGGTGCCGGCGCTCTATGCAGACTACCAGCTCACGCAGGTGCCAAGCCAGTGGTGGTACAGGGAGCGAGAGGTGGACGTCGTCGCACCAACCGACGAGTCAACGCTGATCGCTGGCGAAGCGAAATTCACCAGCGCCCCCCTCGGCTATGATGTGCTTTCGGATCTCGAAGACGACGTGGAGCACATCGACTGGACGCCATCCACAGGTGGTGAGCCGACGTATGAATTCGCCTTATTCAGCCGTTCTGGGTTCAAACGCTCGGTCGAGGAAGCTGCAAAAGAGCGTGATGACCTCCGTCTCTTCGATCTCTCCGATATTGTTGCCGTTCTCGAGAGTGGAACCGAAAACTGACGCAGGAGGAATCTAGCAACAGGTGACATCCTCCCACCCCTGAAGGACTGTCTCTTACCCATTTCTATTTGGAGCTAAACACATGGCTGAGCGGTGAACACATGGTTGAGCGGTGTGTTGACGAAGAGGTTAGAACCATCGAGATTGGCGACCTCTCCGGCATCCGTGAGGACGAGGAGAACGGCAAGGCGAAGAACTGGGGTAAACATGGCAACCTCGACCTGCACTCGTGGGCGTTCGACCGCTTCACCGACCTGCTCGAGTACAAGGCCGAGATGGGGGGGCATCACGGTTGAACAGGTGTCTGAGCGTGACACCTCAAAGTCGTGTTCGTGTTGTGGTCGCAAGCGTGATGCGAACCGTGTTGAACATGGGTTGTATATCTGCGATGAATGCAGGACGGTGGCGAACGCTGATGTGAACGGCGCTGAGAACATTCGACAGAAAGTATCTCCGAGTCTCACCTGTGATGGGGGAGATAGGAGTAACGGCTGGTTGGCACAGCCTTTGATGTACCTGTTCGATTCAGAGAGCGGATGCTTCGCACCGCGAGAACAGGTCACGTCGTAAACCACAATATCCCAACGTGGGAATCCTCGCCCTTCAGGGCGGGGAGGATGTCAAGGCCGCGACTCTGGTTAGCACACCCCAATTAAATTTAATACAGTTGCCACAATATCCCGTAATTGACGTCCAATACAAATCTCGAAAACGGAGAATTTCGCAACATGGTCGATACTCGCTTCAAACCGCGGCGTGCTCGTTCTCGCTTAGCCGCGGGTCGCGTGTTCGGCGAGTATCTCCAAGACCAGCGTGCGAAGAGATCGGCCGGGAATCACTGGGCTTGCGTCGCCATCGAACGCGAAAGTGTGACGCACTCCGGCGATCTCCGGACACTCTCACCCGCATAACCCGGCTCCCACGCGGACTACCCGTCAGGGGCTGGGGAACACGGGATTGCCGCCTGCTTTCACCTAGTACTCGCTTGGCTCACAGCGTCACGCGAGTGCAGCGACTGAGGCTCGCGGCAGTTTGGTCTGCGTTCGTTCCTGACAGTGGAACGAACGAGCGATTCCGTGCGTGCTGAGCGTACTCGGAGTCGCTGGTATGCATCCCCGCAGCGTTAGCTGCGGCTACGTCGAGCCCCGGAGTCTCCGCTGGCGAGGGACACCGGACTTTGAATCCGGAGGTCGCCGGTTCGATTCCGGCCGGGGCGACATGCCGACGTGGTGTAATTCGGCGAGCATACGGTCCTGTCACGGCCGTGATCCGGGTTCAAATCCCGGCGTCGGCGTGGACGCGTGGACAACCCACGTGGGGATACCCATTGAGGTAGGCAGCCCGTTGGTGCGATCAGCTGGATCGTCCCCGCGATGCTGGGCCCAGCAGGGTCTGCAACCTACATGAGCCGGTGTGGTATTCCCGGGAGTACCCGAAGTACGCCCCTGCGATGAGACGCGCAATCACGACCACTCGGTCGCGGTTGCGCAGTTGGAACCAGTCGTACAGATAGACAACCAACTGCCGGATACCCGGCAGTCCCGTGAGCCGATGGTCCAGCGGACGACGATCTGTGCCTTGGGCGCACAGGACCGAGGTTCGAATCCTCGCCGGCTCAGCGTGCCGTGTCTGGGGAACGGTGACCCCACTGGCCTGCTACGCCAGCCCCGGCAACGGGTTCCCGGTTCGACTCCGGGACACGGCGTGATGCCAAAGAATGTCTGCCCTGACTGCGAGGAGGAAGCGTTCTGCCACGTCCCACTCGGTGAAACAACGTCCATCGACACGATTGGAAGTGTGAGAATCTGCGTTACCGACGATGGCACGTACTTCCACGGAACGAGGTAACTGCCCTTCGTTCCTGCCGTGACTGGTACTGGTGAACTCACTCACCTCGAAGGAGAGGGTCTGAAATATGGTCTCCCGGTTCAACTCCGGGTCACGGTGCTTTGCTGAGCGTGAGCGAATCAGGGGTCAGAAGATGAGCGATGTAGGTCTTCCGGCGTCCCGGTGAGCAACGCGAGGCGGGCTCGTCGGAGCAAGCTCCAACGGTGATGGTGAGACATGCGGATAGGCGACCGCGCTCGTTTGAAATCGAGAGCCGCGAGGCTTCAGAGTTCGCGTTTCCTCGGAGACGCGAGCACGGAGGAGGTTCCCTTGTCCGATGTTCGACTCTCCGTCTCACCGGTGGCGGGATTTCCCTAGCTTGGTAGGGACTGCGTTGGAAGCGCGGCGTCCGCGAGGACACGAGCGTTCAAATCGGTCTCCCGCCGCTGCGTGCCGAAGTGAGTCGCAGAGTCGTTGGCGATTATCGAATTGTGCCGCCATGCCAGAGTGGTCAAACGGACACGGTCGAGGACCGTGTGGTTAGTCCTTCCCAGGTTCGAATCCTGGTGGCGGCATTTCTCCCTGTGGTCTAGCGGCTACGATCCCTCCCTGTAGAGGAGGAGACGCACGTTCGAGTCGTGCCGGGGAGACTGCGGGACGGTGGAAGAGCCTGGCATTCACACACTCTCGCCGAGTTTTCACCGGAGAACCGGTGCGACGGCGAGAGTTCCTTCGACTCACTGTTAATGAGAACACGCAGGTTCGAATCCTGCCCGTCCCACGGGCCGATGACCCTTTCCAGGAGAGGCCAACCCGCTCCAGTGGAGTAGCGGCCAAACTCACGGTCCTCTCACGGCCGAACCCCCTGTTCGAATCCGGGCTGGAGCATGTGGGCCCGGAGCCTATGAGGACAGGCAAGCGGCTTTTAACCGCAGGATAGCGGGTTCGAATCCCGTCGGGCCCTCTCGGTGCCTGGGAGACCCCCCTGGTGGGGGTGTCGGGCTGTTACCCCGATCGCGGGAGGTTCGAGTCCTTCCCCAGGCGCTCGGAACCACTAGTTCCATAGCAGTGATGCTCCCGGAGTCTCCGTTGGCGAGAGACGCCAGCCTTTCGAGCTGGAGGTCAGGGGTTCGATTCCCCTCGGGAGCACTCGGGGGGCTGGCCATGACAGCGCTTTCCCGTGTCGGACATCACGGGCAGGCACGGATCTGTGGCGCTGTCACCGTCAATTCCCCCCTGCGGGTGGTCGTCGAGATGGTGCATTCCTTCGCCCGCAAAGCACACCAACGGGAGTCATAGCCCGTCGCACCGCCCGTTTTCCGACCGCCCGTGGCGACCGTCGAGTCGGGGCGTTGCTTCGCCAGGAACTCGCAGGTTCAAATCCTGTCGGTGGCCTCGTCCATCGAGAACATCCCGGACAAAGAGCGCACTCACGTGCTCTCGACACCGGTCCCGCCTTGACAGTGTTCCGGTCGCACTCACGTGGCCGTCGAGTTGGAGCCGTACTTCGCTTCAGGAGCCGGAAGTCCGGGTTCGAATCCCGGCGGTGGAACTCTCGAGATCCACCGTAGTGTAACCTGGGAGCACACCGTTCTGGCTCCAGCAGTTTCCCGGCCCCGTCCTTGTCTCCGTAGCTCAGCCAGGACAGAGCACCGTCAGAGCAACTCTGACGAGCCCTCGTTCGGGTCTTCGACCCCCACGAGGACACCGGCCTTCGAAGCCGGGAGTCGCACGTTCGAACCGTGTCGGGGACGTTCGCTGCTCGCACCGTGTGTGAGCAGCACCGGTATCGGAGTCGCCTGTTGCGGCTCCGAGTGATAGTATGGAATTCAACAAGCCAAAGCAAACGGTCGTGGAGGCGACGCGAACCACCAACTACGAAGGTGGAGAAGCGTTCGAGCCTGCCGACCCTCGACTCGCACTGTACAAGCGCACGATCAACCAACTGCTGGAGGACTCGTTCTACGAAACCGATGACGAGCAACTCGCCGCTGTCGTCCGGCGGTTCGACGCCGCGGCTGACGAAGACCCGGAGTTCGTCCTGAAGCTCGCCGCGTACACACGCCAGGAACTCTACCTGCGGGACATCCCACAGGTCCTGCTCGTACTGGCAGCCAACGACGACCGGTTCAAGGACGACTCTCCCGAGTCGCTCATCCGAGAGTGGGCCCCGGATATCATCCAGCGAATGGACGAGACGGCAACCGTGCTCGCTATCCACGACCAGCTGTTCGGCGGGACTGCCCCGTGGCCGCTTCGACGCGGCATCGAAGACGCGCTCGTCTCGATGGCCGACGCCTACACGCTGGGCAAGTACGAGCTGTCGCGGCGTGAGGTGACGCTGCACGACGTGTTTAATCGCGTCCACCCGAAGCCGGTCGACGCCGACCAGGAGGTGCTGTTCGAGCGGTTCATGCGTGGCGATCTTGATGACTATCCCGACGTCGAACCTCTGCCGTCGCCCAACACCTGGGAGACGGTTATCTCCGAGCGCGGCAACACTCGAGACGCGTGGGAGACGCTAATCGAGAGCGAGGAGTACTCGCTGCCGATCTTCGCGTCGATCCGGAACCTCCGGAACATGCTCGAAGCCGGCGTCGACGAGGACACCATCATAGGCCACCTCGACTTGGACGCGGTGCGGCACGCGCCGCTGTATCCGTTCCGGTACTACCAGGCGTACACCGCGCTCCAGTATGCTGACGTTCAGGCATCGGCGGTCGAGCGGTGGCTGGAGGAGGCAATCGCCGTCGCTGTCGAGACGGTGCCTGACGGACTCGGAGACACGTTCGTCGCCGTGGACCTCTCAGGGTCGATGGACATGGCGCTGTCTCAGAACAGCACGCTCAGGCTGAAGGAGATCGGTGCGTTGTTCGGGGCGATCTTGGCCGACCAAGGTGCCGATGTTGGCGGGTTCGGTGACGACCTCCAGGCAGTTCCGATGCACGTGGACACGCCAGTACTGCAGCGTCAAGATGCGGTGCTGGCCATCGACGAGGATGTTGGGAACTCGACGAACGGCTGGAAGGCACTGGAGTATCTCCGTGATCGAGGCGAACCCGTCGAGCGAATCGTCGTCTTCACCGACATGCAGATCTGGGACAGCACGCCATTCACGGCGCGCGATAATCAGACGGTCAAAGCAGCGTTCGATGCGTATCGGAACGAGGTCTCCACCGATACCTCGCTGTATCTCGTCGATCTTGCGTCCTACGGCGACCTCGTGACGCCGGAGGGATATGAGAACGTCTACAACGTCTCCGGTTGGTCGGAGAACGTCCTCGCGTTCATCGAACACGCCGAAAACCCGAAGCAGGTCATCGATCAAATCGACGCGTTCGAGCCTGTATAGCGTGTCCTCTCGTCTTTCTCCGTCAAGCGCGAGTAGTGTAGTTCGGTATCACGCGGTCGTGCCACGACCGAGACGGGCGTTCGAATCGCCCCCCGCGCACTCGGAGCGCAGCTCGTGAATCAGATGGCCCGAGCGACGCTCTTCAACAGAGGTGACATCATGGCACTCACCAGAGACAACGATCTTAAACCGACGACAACTGCTGTCGTTACGATCCGCATCCCATGTGGCGCAGACAGCGATCTCGTCACCGACGCCGAAGAGCGCCTCTCGCGGACCGAGGACATCGATACCGTCACGATTGACGATCTGCACGGTATCGATCCGAAGCTTTCGGCAACGACCATCACTGTCGGCATCACCATTCGTTGGACCACGACAATGACCGATGCGCAGGTGAGGAGACGGCTCGCCGAGGTCCCTGGCCTTGAGTCAATTGAGCGGATCGGATGAGTCGAGTCGGACCGACGGCACGGCCTATCGCGAAACCGTCGCCAGTGCCGAACAGGCCGACGCGATGCTCTCGCTCGCCGACGCAGTCCACCAGTACGTACTGGAGTCCGCCTCTCTGCCACGACTGTGTCTGTCCTGAGTGACCTCTCCGCACCGTCACTCCCCGTCCGGCTCGAGGCCTAAACTAGTGTATACCCATTGCCTCGATTTACTCTTGATATCGGTTTCGAATAGTAACCTCAGTCACCTGCGCAACGTCTGCGACCTCTCTTTGTGTTTTCTTTTCGTTACACAGCAGTGAAGACGCATAGATTGCAGCGGCAGCGTATCCAGTCGGTGATTTTCCTGAGAGCAATCCCTGCTCGGCGGTCACATCAATTATCTCTCGAGCCTTCACTTCGACTTCTTCACTGACGCCGAGGGCAGAGCAAAACCGCGGGACGTACTCTTTTGGATCGACTGGCTTCATTTCGAGGCCGAGTTCCTGTGCGATATATCGATACGTGCGACCGATTTCTTTCTGGTCGACTCGAGACACGTCACTGACTTCTTCTAAACTGCGTGGGATTCCGTCTTGGCGACAGGCTGCATACAGACAACTTGTCGCAACACCTTCGATCGACCGGCCACGGATAAGGTCTTCAGAGAGGGCTCGTCTGTAGATGACAGACGCGACTTCGCGAACAGAACGTGGGACACCAAGCGCACTCGCCATTCGGTCGATTTCGCTCAGTGCAAATTGGAGGTTCCGTTCCCCAGCGTCTTTCGTTCGGATCCGCTCTTGCCATTTCCGGAGCCGATTCATTTGGCTTCGTTTGTCTGCGGACAACGACCGGCCGTATGCGTCCTGATCTTTCCAGTCGATCGATGTCGTCAACCCCTTGTCGTGCATCGTTTGGGTCGTCGGCGCCCCGACACGAGACTTGCTATCGCGTTCGGACTGGTTGAACGCTCGCCACTCTGGTCCCCGATCAATATTGGTTCCTTCGGCGACCAGGCCACAGTCCTCACAGACGAGTTCACCTTGATCCTCACTCTTGACCAGATTGGTTAACCCGCACTCATCACACGTTCGCTCATCTACTGACTCCGCCTGTTGTTCCGGTTCCGATTCCCGTGCACGCTGGCGGGTCAAGCGATCCATGTCGTAGTAGAAGCCGGGCCAACACCATAAGACCTCGTCCTCAATTGAAAGGACGGGCGTGCTTATTTTAAGTCATCAAGGTTGCTCGCTTGGACGACGCCACGGATGAAGGACCGGCGGAAGCGCCGATTACGTCGTCGACCGACGCGTGGGACGGATTCCCCGTCCGTTCTTGAACATCGTAGCGGGCGTCGGTATCGCCCGTGAGTAGCACCTATTCACCGTCGAGGTCTTCAGTCGAGCCAGATGCAGCAGTCTCGAGACGACGCTGACGGCGAATCTCTGCGAAGGCGTCTTTGAGCGTCGCGAGACTATCGATCGCTGTAGCCTCACCCATTATGCCGTCGAGAAGAGCAGCTCGCTCGATCGCTTGGGCATCACCCTCGGTTGTCTCGATCGAGTCGATCAACACTGACCGTTCCTCACTCCACCCACATGCCCAGCAATCTCGGGCGATGATAATCTGCTCGTCTTCGGCGACGGTGAACAGTGTCTCCGCCACTGATGCTGAGAACGGCTGGTCCGGCCCCACCTCCATCGTGACGGGGCCGCCACACGCAGGGCACTCCATAGCTGTCGAGACGGCTGCCGCTGCTTTCAATATATTGGGGGCTGCGTGACCGGTTCACACGGTTCTCGAGGCTCTTGTGACCGTTCGACTCCCGACTGCCGCTCGCGCTTCGCTTCGCTCCGCGCTCGCTCTGTGGATGGTGGGGTGTTTCAGAGAGGGGTACTCCCCTTGATTGTCCCGGAGAGATCGCTTGAAATCGCTTGAACTCGAGATTGAGATTGAACTGGAGGTGGACCTCGAGATACGCTGGACTCGCATGTCGCAGGCAGGAGCATTTGGCCCTCCAGATCCAGAGGCTGGCCTGGCTATCGCACACTGTCTTCCCGTTGTCTCTCGAGGCTGCCTCGAGGTGGGTGGAAGACGCTCAGCTGTCCCACTGGCGTCGCTCGTGCAGTATTTCATCACGCTATGAGGTGGATATCCCTCCTGGTGGACACACCCCGCAGTGTTCATATCTGAGCTGTCTAGACGCAGGGATTTTCCCTTCTCCTCGAGGATGTGGGACACCACCACAGTCTTAGAGACCCTGGCTGGGACTCGAGCTATGACAGTGAGGGGAGTGGCAGGGCTATATACAGTCGATAGTCTACTGCTTAGCACAATTTTCGCACCAAATTTTTTAGCAGCCCCGGTGATCTCTATGTATGGATCCAACTGCTGAACCGTGGGAAATCGCGCGCGATATGACGAGAAAGCAGTATCTAACACTGGCGGCCATTTGGAACAGTGGTGGCGAAGCCAGGACAGCCGATGTCACCTCGAGTTCGGATGCACTCTACAATGAGCTGGTGAACAATCACTTCCAGAAGATGATCGCAGCCGACCTGCTCGAGGAGATCGACGAGGATCGCGATCGAAGATCATCACCGCCGTCACGAGGGTACGGCTATCGGATAACAGACAGAGGTCGAGACGTGCTCTCGGCAGCCCAAGAGGACTACGGAATGAACCCTCTCGAGGAGGGTGTTGTCCGTAACCGTCTTGATGAACTCGATGGACGTCTTCGTGCGGTCGAAGAGGAACTACAGGATACCGACGACCAGGATCAATCAGACGACCTCGAACGGCGTATTGACGATCTTCACGAAGATTTCGAAGCACTGACCCGCGACGTCGAGAGGGTTATCGATATGGTTCGAGCACTCGAGAGAAGTTGAGTGGTACTCGAGGCGGAACAACTCGTGGTTAGACACCAAGCCCAACCCCGAGGAAGAGTAACACCATATAGCCGGCTCCCGCCACGATTCTTCGTATCGGGCCATGTGCGTTCTCGTTTCCACCCACGAAATAGATGAATGCACCAGCGGCGCTCACGACTAACGCGGATACTAGGCTCCATGTGGGGTACATTACAAACGCCATAGCAACGGTACCGATCGCGAACCACCGAACCGCTGCTACGTTGGACTGTGTGAGTAATCCCATGGCTAGATGTTATTTTAACCTTATTCTATTTAATGGTTTATCTGATATTCTGGTGGAAGGTGCACCGGAAGTTGATTCGGGTGGATTGGCTCTGTTGAATCCCTAAATTGATGATGTTTAGACGAACCCCTGTTAAATACAACAAATTGGCATCGTTTCTCCCAAGAGGTTGGTGCTAACCTATCCGATTAATAGGTATGATTGCTGACGTTAATTCCCTCGCAGTTTCAATCATTGTTCTTGAACTCATTCAGAGTACACGGCGGTATGCAGCACTACTCTCGCTGATGTACCGGAGACGAATTTAGATATTAGGTGCCCCTAATACAGAGCAATGATGTTTAACACAGTCATGGAGACTGTCTTAAGGCACTCTACAGTGATACAGCGAGAGTGCCTTAGGGCTTGTCCCTGCGGTACTTCACACACTGGTCCCTGTCGATGGTGATAAACCTATTTCTTCTTGAAGAGATAGCGCAGTCTGTTCACATTGTCTCTGCGGACCCATAGGCGCCTATTCTTGGCAGGTTTCAAAACTATTGAAGGGGGGATTAGACCCCATCGGAAATTCGAACCGATAAACTATTAGTTTAGCCCCATCTAAATCCTCCCATGAATTCCGAACTCAATTCGGATATGAGTCGCCCCACGCGTCGAACTATTTTATCATCGGCGGCTGGGGCTGGGCTGATTGGGTTGGCTGGGTGTATCGGCGACACCGCGTCAGGAGGAGAGAAAAATGATGAGGAATCCTCCGTTGCGGTCGCATCGTTCTTCACGTTCTACGATTTCGCCCGCCAGATCGCGGATGGGACACCTGTCGAAGTCGAGAACCTCGTTCCCGTGGGGATGCACGGCCACGGCTGGGAGCCGGATCCCTCGATTACCCGTGATATCATCGATGCAGATGCATTCCTCCACGTCGGCGAGGACTTTCAACCGTGGGCCGACCGCGCAATTCAGACGGTCCACGACGATGACGCCGACACCCACCTTATCAACGTCCGCGAAGGAATCGACCTGCTCGATCTTGCCAAGACTATTGACGAGGAAGAAGAGGTGGGCGATGGGAAGGACCCGCACTTCTGGCTCAATCCGACCTTGGCAAAACAGGCTGTTGACAACATAGCCGCCGGGCTAGTCGAGGTCGTGCCAGATTCCGAAGCAACACTCGCTGACAACGCTGACACACTCCGGAGCGAACTCGAGGTGATTGACGGGGAGTGGCAAGCAATTTTCGACGCTGCCGAGCGCGATGTCGTCTTCTTGGCTGCGCACAACGCCTTCGAATACATCGGTGACCACTATGGGGCGACCGTTCAGCCGCTCGTCACGAACCTCGCGGCCACCGACGATATTCGCCCGGCGGATATGCGTCGGGCTCGTGAGACGATTGGCGATCATGATATCCGCTATATGGGTGCTGCGGTCTTCGAACCGAGGCGACCTGCCCAGCAACTCCTCGAAGAAACGGATGTCGAGGCGTATTTTCCGGTGACACCATACGCAGGAACAACCGAAGAATGGGCCGATCGCGGCTGGGGATACTTCGAAATCGCTCGGAATATCAACATGCCGACGTTCGAAATAGTCCTCGGGGTTTCCGAACCCGGAGAAACACCGCTCGATGGCGACTGGCGCAACTTCGAATAATGGCTACACCCACACACCTTGTTGACGTTGATGATGTCTCGTTCGGCTACACAGCGAGCCCTGTCGTCCGCGATATCTCGTTCACGATTGCACCCGGTGAATACGTTGGGGTGATTGGACCGAACGGCTCGGGCAAAAGCACTCTCCTCAAATTGATCTTGGGCTTACACAGGACTGACAAGGGAGAGATCAGCCTGCTTGGTCATCCCGCACGCGCGTTTGAGGACCGCGAACGGGTCGGCTACGTCGCTCAAGACGTCACCGAGAACACTAAAGAGATGCCGATCACCGTCAAGGAAGTCGTCCTGATGGGTCGATACCCCCACGCAGGGTTCAGACGGGTTCAGACAGCTGACCGGGAACGGGCGCGTGACGCACTTCAGACAGTAGGTATCAGCCATCTGGCTGATAGACGGATCACTCGATTGTCTGGCGGGCAACGGCAGCGTGCGTACATCGCTCGAGCACTGGCCTCCGAAGCCGAGTTACTCATTCTCGACGAGCCAACTGTCGGTGTCGACGCCGAATCCGTCGAAGTGTTCTTCGAACTGCTCGACCAGCTCAACGACGATGGTATGACGATTCTGTTGGTCGAACACGACATTGGTGCCGTGCTCGAACACACGTCACGGGTGATTTGTCTTAACCGCGAGGTGTATTTCGATGGCTCGCCTGACGAATTCGTCGAGACCGACGCGCTCTCCAGGGCGTATGGGACCAATCTCCATCGCCATGAGGAGGTAAGTGTCTGATGGGGCTCACAGGACCGTCACTGAGTGTGGTGTACGACTTGATGCTCTGGTTGCTCGACCGATGGAGCGACCTCCTCTGGACTATCGGCGACCAACTTGGAATCGAAATGCTCGATTACGCGTTCATGCACCGGGCGTTCCTCGTCGGCATCTTGATCGGCGTGATGGCCCCGTTGATCGGCACGTTCCTTGTTCACCGCCAACTCGCGTTGATCGGTGATGCGCTGGCGCACACTGCCTTCGCGGGAGTTGCAGTCGGACTGTTCGTTAATGCGATCTTAGGAACTGGCATCTCACCGTATCTCACCGCGGTCGTGGTGGCGATGATTGCTGCTCTTTGTATCGAGTTGATTTCGGAAGTGACCGACGCGTACAACGACGTATCGATGGCAATTGTCCTGTCAACCGGTTTCGCGCTCGGCGCCGTGCTCATTAGTCTCAATGCAGGTGGGCTGGCGGTCGGTGTCAATCAGTATCTCTTCGGAAATCTTTCAACGGTGTCGAAGCAGAACGCGATCCTTCTCATCGGATTGTTCACCATTATCGTCCTCGTCGTCGGGATTACGTATAAGCAGCTCGTGTACGTGACGTTTGACGAGACGGCTGCCCGCGTCGCAGGCCTGAACGTCCCATGGTACAACCGGACGATGGCGATGCTGACAGCGATGGTGGTCGTCGGGGCAATGCAGATCATGGGTGTAATCCTCGTCGCAGCGATGCTCGTTGTTCCCGTCGCCGGCGCTACCCAACTCGCCCGTGGATTTCGGGAAGCGTTGCTTGCATCAATCGTACTCGCAGAGATTGCTGTGCTGGTAGGGATCACATTGTCGTATCAGTACGAGATGACCGCTGGCGGGACTATTGTTCTCGTCGCCGTTGCAATCTATATCATCGCAGTACTCATCGGGAAAGCTCGTTCGCATCGAGAGACCGTTGCAGCGACACAACCCATGCCAGAGGAGCAGTCCGCAGACTAACCCATATCCGTGACCGAACCGGTGCGTCGTGGGGTCACAAGTGGGCATTCCGAACGCTCTACGAACAGGTCGAGTACAAAGCCGAATCGGTCGGGATCTCGGTGAAGCAAGTCGGGTCGGCGTACACGTCCAAACGGTGTTCCGGGTGCGGATTCACGGCGGACGAGAATCGGTCGTCGCGTAACGACTTCCAATGCGAGAAGTGCGAGTCGGAAGCGAACGCGGACTACAACGCGGCGAAAAACATCGGATTGCGGTACGTCCGTCGAGGCCAACAGTCGTCTCGGCGGACCGGCGACAGTCAGCTCGCCCTAACGTCTGGAACGGTGACGCCGAACGCCGGATTTACCGGCTACCCCGATGGGTTCGAGGCCGAGTTCACGGACAAGCCCCACCCTCCACGAGCGAGGCCGTCAGGCCGAGCGAAGTAGGGTGGGGTAGTTGACCAAAGCCAGTGGATTACAGAAGAGAATCAAGAGGCATCGGATCGCAGATCACGCTCAGCAAACAGCAACATGCCTTTCCACGTAAACCCGTGCCGTTGCCGTGTTTCGTTGAGCAGTTCGTACTGGCTGGTTTCTGCTTCGTCGCTCTCCGGCTGAGGGATTCCGTCCAATTGCCGCCGTGAATGAATAAGCAGACCGCGCCACGTCATCCCAAATTCATCTTTCAGGTCGTCCAGTGACTCGTACTGGTCAAGCGGCATCTCTACTGAGACGTATCTAGTCTTGTCCCCTTCAGGGACTTCGATGTTGATTGCTTTCTCCGTTTGATCAGCGGACTCTTCGTCACTCATAGCGGAGGCAGGTGATCGCCGTTTGATCAGGAGTCTCAGCTTTGGAGGAGGGGTGTCTCACGTTTGAGTGAGTTTACGCAGTCGTCTTAAACATAGCCGATTCGGAACGATGGTTCTACGACAACAGTTTTATTAGGGGTGTAGTAGTAAGGGCTCACTATAACCTCATTCTAATATTGTACTGGGGCAATATCGGTACAATCGGAATAAGGTTAATCAAACCACTCACAACCATGGGGAATGAGCCATCCGCAGGCGAGACCGAAGCTAGCAAATCGGACCGACCACTGATTTTGAAAGCCCTGTTGTGGGCGCTCTCGGTGAGGGTGAACGGATGCTCGAGATTCCGTTTCGGGACGTGCCTCGAGCAATCAGTGTACGAACGAATAGGCGACCGTTTAGCGCCACTCACAAAAGGACTTCTCGTAATCGTCATCGTAGTCACGGCTGCGAGTCAATCAGCCAGCGCGCAGTACTGTAACGACGGAATCGGATTGTTGATCGCGGACACACAGATTATGCTCTGGCAATTCATTGTCGGCTTGCTGGTCGTGATCGCATTGCTGGGGTTAGTCCTCCGGGCGTTCCCGCTCTTTGCTGGGGCGACAGCGATGGGGAACCTGATGATCGTTGGTGTGATCGTTGGCGTCATCGGATTCGTTTTCATCCTCACGTTCATCGACGTGGCATTCGACTACGTCAGCGGACCGGGCGTCGGTGAAGGGTGCTCGCCGTTCCTCTGAGGGAGTGAAATGGATTTTCGTCGCCTCGTCCAGGTTGTTGCGGTGGTTTTGCTCATCATTACCGTGGTACTACTAACGACCACGGGGGCCGCGGTAGGTGGAGTTGGCCACAGCACCTACTCCCAAGACACTGACAACAGCTCAGATGAACCAGATAGCCGCTGGAACTCCTCTGAGAGCGATACTGATCCGAGTACTGACCCAACAAATGCGTCTACTGATACAGAGGCGAACACAGGCAGTGGGGGTACTGGGGACGGTACTACAGCTTCGGACGGCGTAGATTCACTGAATCCCATAACCGGTGTCCCATCACCTGTAGACGCAATCGCAGCGATCTGGGAATGGGCGAGTGAGCGATTCCACGAGGCGATGGTGTATTTCGTCGATAGCGTCTTCAACAATATGTTGGGGACGCCCACGATCGAAAACGACGGAATCCATGGGATCACCGGAACACCCGTCGACGACGGGAGCGTCTCAGGCGGCATCTACAACGATTTGCACGAATCGGTCTATCTACCGTTCATCATGCCCCTCGTTGGAGGCGTCGTCACCCTGATGGCGTTACTCGTTTTGATCGGGCCGGCGATCTCGGCGTTCACGAAACGACAGATGTTTGCCACGCTTGGTTCGGCGACACTCGCGGTCTTTCTGATCGTCGCTTCGTGGGAGTATGCAGCACTGTTACACGCCTTTTCTGACGCAGTGACACAGTTCTTCCTTCCGAGAGGGGATGAGATCGCTGAATCTGAACGGGCAATGATCAGCGGTCCACTCGCAGTGGTGATCGGTCTCTATTTCCAGGGCTGGATTGCTGGAATCGCTCTCCTCACGATACACACGGTTCGACATATGCTCCTCTACATCGCACCGATCATGCTCCCGGTTTTGATTTTACTCGCTTACTGGGGCGGGAACCGACGCGTGAAACAGGTCGGCTCCGTTTTCATCTGGCAGTACTACGCCCTGCTGGTATGGAATTGGCCGACCGCACTGCTGCTTCGGGTAGCCTACGAACTCAACTGGACGTTCCACGATGTCGAGGTAATCAACCTCGGAATGACGATGGCGGTGTTCTTTATCGCACTGGTAGTACCGCTTGCAATCAGTGGTTCGTTTACGCTGATCGGCATCTCGATGCAAGGTGCAGCGGTTGCGACTGCGACCAGCGCAGTCGGCAGTGCTCGAACGGCCGCTCCTGCAGTTACGAGCGGCAGATATTCACGTGCCCGCAGTGCAGTGGGTCGGCTCAAACGCGGTGGTACGTACGCAGGCATTTCTACAACGGACCGAGCGAGAGCAGTATACGAGCGGTCGCGATGGAGGAGTTCGTCAACAGCGACCGCACATCCACGTTCGAGTAAACCGAAGAACTGGAACCCGAACAACAAGATCGGCGACGGGCCCACGATCACGTCCTCGAAATCGCAGAGACGTCGATCCAGATCGCTCTCACCGACTCAACGTCGGCGCGCAGTTCGATCCCGAGTGCGCCAGAACAGAAGCGAGTAATACACTATGAGCAATGCGTCTACAGACGACTCGAACGGAACTGATTTCAAAGTATTCGGCGGCGTCTCGGGCGATCAGGTGATTCTGGGAGTTAGCAAACTCGAAATCGGAGCGGCACTGCTTCCGACAGCGGTGATCTGGTTCGTGACTCGACAGGCGGTCCCACCGGGGACTCGGCTTCCCTTCTACCTGCTCGCATTCGCCTGGGCGGTAATCGGTCTGGGGTTCATCAGCGCAAAGGAACCCTGGCAGTCGGCACTCGAGTACACTGAGACCATCGTTCGCTTCGCAACCCAACAAGAGATCATGCTATACGATAGATACCCAGAGCGGTCAGGCATCGAACAGCCGGAAAACGATTCACTCTTCGGTCGGCTTGCCCCCCTTCCTGGACTCGAGGCGATCCCGTTTATCGGCGGCTCTGGAAGTCCGGAGGACAAGTCCGAGGACCGCCCGCTTCGCTCACAGGATATCGTCCAGTTCGAACGCGCATACAGCGGCACTCCAGCCCTTGAAACCGACAGCGGAACCGTTGTTGGAGCGATAGCAGTGTCGCCTGCAAACATGGTCACGGCGAGCGACGACGCCTGGAAGCGTCAATCAGAACTCTACGCGAAGGTCCTGAACACCGCCCTTTCGGGGAGCATCCAAATCTCCGAGTATATGCGCATGGTTGATTACACCCCACGGATCGAACGCTACCACCAGCGTCACGAGACGATCATCGCAACTGGTGATGGAATGGCGCCACCCGGCGAAATCTCCTACGAGGACCTGCCGTTCGGGATGCAGGTTCACGCTGACCTCTGTCAGGAGCGATCGGACGTCGTTTCAATGTATGACCTGAGCACGTTGGTCGTCGATCCCTATGTGATTGCAGAGGTCAAACCATCCGATGTCGTCTCGAGCGATGATGTCGATGGTGGCCTGACTTCGATTCCGTTTATCGGCCGGCTGTACACGAACTTCAAAGTCCATCAACTGCGAAAGTCCGGTGAGCACGTCCCCGAGATGATCGATCTGCTCGAGGATCGTCTCGAGACGCTCACCGAGGCAATCCGGCGGCTTGACGGCGTCAAAGCGAACGGAATTCCCAGTGAACGTCTCGCACAGGTCGCAGCCGACCACTACCAGAGTGCAAACGTCTACGCACACGCAGACTACACCTCACTTGTCCGTCAAAACCCGGTACCGGTGCCGAAAGCGGCGTCCGGCTCGACGCTAGATCCAATGTCGGACGCTGATTACGCGAGTGATCCCGAATACGAACTAACGTACGCCCACCTCGACGCTGAAGCCGAGCGTAATCCAACGGCGACACTCTCGAGGTCCCACTCGAGGCTCGCGACTGCCGAAAAGCATGTCGAATTCGCAGTCTCGAGAGGTAAGCGAACCTCTGAAAGACTACCATCAGACACAGCTGAGTCGGCGGAAACCACCGCTCAGACGTCGGAGAGCGCACCTGGCTGTGACGAGACACTCACTCGAAAAGGGACCTCGTGGGGCGACGGATTTCCAGCGAATTCACCAGGTGTAGCCGACATCGCAACGACCAACGAAGAACTCGACGACCAGTTTCAATCACTGCTCGCGCCAGAATCGTTCGATCGGAGTAACAGCTCCTTCGTCACGATCGACGGCAAGATTCACTCAGCCACGATGTTCATCTCGAGCTGGCCGAAAGATCCACCGCAAGGCATCCTCGAGACCGTCCTCCAGTTCGACGACGCAGAGGTCGCGACGAACGTTTCAACGCACATCGACGTCCTCGATCAGGAAAAGGCCGAACGCGAACTCGCGGATCTCGAGGACGCTCTGGAGGATAAAGCCGAGCGCGTAGAGAACTCGAAACTCTCGATGTTTGGTGAGCGGTACCGCGAGAACCAACAGGAGGCCAAATCGATGCTGCAATCGTTCCTCGCAAGCGGCCACGATATGTTTGAAGCCCAGACCTATATCGAAGTACAGTCTCGAGACCCCGCGGCGATCGAACGGGCGATTCGGAGCATTCGCTCGAAGCTGGCCGACGAGGGCGCCGACATAACCGTCCTTCACAGAAACCATGATCGAGGCCACCAGACGGTCGCACCGGCCTGCCAGGATAAGATCGGACAGAAGGTCCGGATGCGAGCCGACGGCCTTGCAACGACGAACGCCTGGACGACAAAGAACCTGTACGATCCCACCGGCATCGAGATCGGTGAAAACATGGCGACAAACGAACCGCTGTCCGTCGACATCTACAAACGCGACGCCGGATACAACTGGATGATCGTCGGTAAAACGGGGGCCGGGAAGACCGTCACCTCGAGCGAAGTGCTGTGGCGCCAGAAAACGACCAATCCCGAGATGTTCATGGCGGTGATCGACCCGCTTCAGGAGTTTGCGAACCTCCAGGAAATTTTTGAGGGAGAACGTATCGTGGTCGGATCGACGCACCTCAACCCGTTCGAAATCTCCCCAACGCCCGAAGACAAACTCGACGTCATCGGTTGGGACGCCCCCTACACCGGCTGGCTCGACTCCAACCTCGACTTCCTAGAGCTGTACTACAACATCCAGAACTTCGATTTCTCGACGAAACGGGCCGTCTGGAGTCAGGGAATCCGTATCGCCGGAGAGCGGATGGGGGTCGAGAAGGATCCCAAGACCCATGATCCAGAGTATCGCCGCCAAAGCGGCTACGATGGCGACCCGCCAACCGTCCTCGACGTCGTTGACGTAATCAGAGAAATGGCCCACGACGCAGGTCCGTTCGTCGACGATATGAGCAACGAGACGATGGTGGCTGAGCGAGAGGAGAAGGCAATCGATATCATCAACAACCAGGTGGAGCCGTTCAAGGAGGGTGGCCACTTCGAGCACCTGGCCCATCAGACCGAGATTGACCTCTCGGATACCGACTTCGTCTGGGCAGACTTGCAACTGAAAGAAGGCGACGAAGAGGGCGGCGGGCTGATGATGCACCTACTGCTTGACTTGCTGTACAACGAGGTCAAGTCCCGGCCAGAGCGGGGGATGATCTTCTGTGACGAGTTCCACTACCTCCTGCGCGACGACATGACCGTCAAGAGCCTCTCACAGAAGTACCG
Source organism: Natrononativus sp. DTA114 (assembly GCF_059736515.1). Taxonomy (NCBI): domain Archaea; kingdom Methanobacteriati; phylum Methanobacteriota; class Halobacteria; order Halobacteriales; family Natrialbaceae; genus Natrononativus; species Natrononativus sp. DTA114. Next base: position 201,922 of record NZ_JCASSN010000004.1, read on the forward strand.
CCATCATCGCCACTGGGATCTCTCGATCGGTGCCGGCACGCAGTCACACAAGGACTTCTTCGGGACTGACAGTGAGGGCAACGTCCACATGACTGACAACGCCGAGACGATGTTTGAACTCTCCTCGATGGAAATCTACCAGTTCGTCGAAGGCATGAACGCGAAATGGGCCGAGAAGCTCGGTCTCTCTGAGCAGGAAGGTGAGATCATCAGTGGGCTCCAGAAAGGCAACCAGGCCGACGGCTTCTCTGAAGCACTGCTCCGTATCGACGACGAGGGTTGCTTCCCAGCTCGTGTGCGGATGGACCGCGAGATGAACCCCCGCGAGTCGATCGCGTTGATGTACGATCCGTCGACTCACGGTGAGGACTACCGCGAGTATCTCTTGAAACACGATGATGTCTGTGATTGGAGGTGGTCCTGATGAGCCTCGGAAAACGGGCGCTTGGATCGACGAAGCGAAAACTCGGGATTGGCTCCGACTACGGATCACTCGAACTCACTGCCGAAACGATCGATACGCTGTACGAGGCTACGCCACCGCAACACTCTGTATCGATCCAACCCAACAAGGACGGCGGTGGAATCACAAATGCAATCGATCTGCTTACGGCCGTCCACACGGCTGGATCGAGCGGACTCCCACTGATTGGCTCGAGTTCGGCACCGACTCACGCCTTCGAGATGCGGAACATCAACGGTCGAATCGGCTTCCAGTACGTGATGGGCACAGAAAAGGCACGGAAGCAGATAGAGCGCCAACTCGAGACCTTTTACCCGGACGCCCACGTCGACGTCAGTGAGCACCCCCATCCAGGGCTTCTCCCGCTCGAGGAGAGTAAGTACGCCGCCGCTGCCGTCCTTCGGCTTCGGAAGCGAGAGAACGGAAAGCATCTCTACCCGATTCGGCATATGGATATCGAGGGTTTCGAGAACGATCCATACGGCTCGATCACGGCAGAGATGATCGGCGAGCGGGAGTCTGATACTGTCACGGATATCGCCGTCCAAACCGTTTTTGAACCGGCATCAGTGGATTGGTGGAAGGGCGGCCTATTCGGGACGTCGATTGATGACGTCGCTGACGAGCTAAAGAGTCCGACCAAGGAGTTCGGACTCGTTGACGCACTCAAGTACGAAGCGTTTCCAGAGGATAACACACTGGAGGGCGAACAGCGCGAAGCATCTGAGAAGGATCGAAAGGCGTCGAAGATCGTTCGTGAACAGCGTGGCGAGAAGGGATTCTGGCTGAACCTTCGTGTACTTGCGGTGTCTGACGACTCGGATGCGGCGATCAACCGTGTCGAGGAAACAGCACAGATGTTCGACGGCTACTACGAGTCGGCAACTGAGCAGGGTTTCGAGATCGTTCCACAGCGGGGCGTAAATCTCGAGAAAACTCTCCGACGAGCGTTCGGTCGTAACCGTACTAACCGGAAGATAGTCATGGGGGTTCGCGCCGCTGCGGGCCTGATGCATATTCCGAACGAGTCGATCAACACTCAAGACGTCGACTGGTCGCTCACTTCCCATGCCGGAGACGTCCCTGCTGATGCGACCCGGTTCTCTGAATGGCACAATGCGAATGTCGTCAACTGGGAACCAGAACAGCGTTCGCAACAATCCGATGATAACTGGCAGTACGCAGTCCCCTCAACGTGGGGGGACAACCACGGAAACAGTGCTGAGACGATGCCAGAAGTAGAGACGGTTGATCGCAAGGAACCGGAGGCGACTCCATGAGCTTGAATCCGTTTTCTGATTCAGAGACGCCAGATGAGATTGAAAAATTCGGTGCGCGGATCGAAGGTGAGGACGATCCCTCGAAACCAGTCTTGATAAATGGAAAAGAATGGCTGATCAACCGCTACGATCCGGTCGAAGAGGAGGTCGAGTCTTTCGCCGGAGCCTGGCCTCGAGCGATGATCGAGAACGCGAAAGCCGAACCAGAACAGCCGCTGTGGATCGGTGTCTCCGAGGGCACGGGCAGAGAGGTTCCGATCGAATTCAACCGGCTGTTCCGGCATGTCTTCTACGGTGGGTCGACGGGGACCGGAAAGACGACGAAAATGTACAACGACGCCGTAGCGCTAATGTACGCCGGCCACGGGATCACGATAATCGATCCTAAAGGGGATGACATTTATGACTTGCTTCGTCGGGTCCCTCGTAACCGCTGGGACGACGTGATCTACATTGCACCGGGCGACGACTACATGGACCGAACAATCGGATTCAACCTCTTCGAGACGTTCCACGAGCCCGATGAGCCGGGATTCGACGAAGAGATCGAAGGCATCGTTGACGACTTCAAGAACCTAATCGCAGCCGGCGAGTACTGGGGGCCTCGAATGGATCGGATCATGAAGACGATGGTCCGTGGAATGGTTCGCCATCCGCGTGACTTCACACCGATCGAGATGTACTATACGCTCCTCGAGGAAGAAAACAGAGCCGAGTACGCGAATCTGATCGGTGATCAAATCGACGACGATGACATCCTTTTTCTCGAGGGATTCACCCGACGGATCGCCGACGAACTCGGTGATAGCGAACTCGATCCGCTGATCGGTCGGCTCAAAGACTGGGTCGAGAACCCGATGACTCGACAGATTATCGCCCAGCGCGAGTCGAACGTCTCGATCGCCGAAGCAGTCAATGAAGGCAAGGTCGTCATCGTCAAGAACAATCTGCCGGACGAAGCCCAGACCATGGTTGCAACAGCTGTTATGCGACGGATCTGGACCTGTGTCACCGACCGTGTTTCCGAGTCTGAACGGAAAGTCCGAGAACTTGCTGGCGTCGACGATCTCGGTGCCGAGTACGATCCGTACTTCTTGATGATTGATGAGTGCGACGACGTTCTTACTGATGCATCACAGATCGATAAGATGCTCACGAAGGCCCGGTCGAAACGTTTGGGGTTGATGCTTGCCTCGCAGACGCTCCACCAACTTGACGAAAGTGCCCAACAGGCTATCCTCTCGAATTGTAACACGCTCGTCTCACTGAATCCACTACTTCCCGACGAAGCACACGCTCTCGCAAAGCGGTTCGGTGGCAAGAACGCAGAAGATCTCACGCAGATCCCCGACTATCACGCCCAGACGAAACTGCGTCACGAGGACGACAGCTTCATGGCAAAACTCACGCCGCCGTATCCTCCCCTACATTCGATTGAAGACGCGTTCGAGTTGATCCAGCAGTCGATTGGTGACTATGGTGTCGAACGTCAGTCTGGACGTGAGATCCTGGACGGAATGTTCTTTGCTGATACCACACAGTCCGCGGGTGCAAAAGCAGTTGGTCTCGAGAACACGGAACACAGCATTGACGAACCGATGGAGGTTGCAGACACGGAGACGGCACGTACTGCGGTAAAGGCGATCTACGATGCGACAATTCGGGCTGGCGAAGGGGTCTCGAGCGTGCCGACTTCAGATGCGAGAGAGCACGTTATGGATGCGACTGGACTCGGTCCGACACCGGCGTCAAATATGATCGAACGACTCGAGTCGGTTGGCGCAATTACCCAACGCAGTACTGCGGATGGTCTCGAGGTATCGGTCACCCCCGACGGACGCGAGACGATTGGTCTCCAGACCGGCAGCGGTGGCTCTGGTGGCTCCGACGAGCACCGCTACATGCTCCGGCAGGTCTACGAGTGGGGGACCTGCCTTGGCTACAGTATGGAGTTACCAACACAGGATGGCGACGAGCTCCCCGATGCTGTCGGGAAAATCCCTCCAGACGTCCTCCCACCCAGTGGGTTTGATGAGCTCGCAGACGACGAGCGTGAGCAACTACTTCGAGCACGCATCGAAAACGAGTACGAGGAGATTTTGGACCTCTCAGGGACGGAGACGCTGTACATTGAGGTTGAATCGAAGGGACTGACGAAACCGGGTGGTCCGATCAAGAACGCGGCGAAAGCACCAAGCCCGGATCAGTTGCTTTTCGTCGTCGGAGACGGGGGTTCGGACGGTCTGACTAAGAACGCCAGGCGCCTCGCGAAGATCTTCGGTGTGGATGCCACCGATTCGTACGTCTCCTCGAGAACGCCGACCGATGCCTCACGGAAGTTCTACACTCGTAATCGCATTACGATGAATCCCACATCGGTCGAACGGGAGCCAGATCGATTCGCCGTCGTTCCGGGCACTGTCTCGACCGAGTGGATCGAACGTCCCGGCGGAGGAATCATCTGCCGCGAACGTGGGGGTGGTGAGACGTTTATCCGATTTAGCGACGTCGAGGCGTTCCGTGAGCGAGAATCATCTGACGCCCCAGCCACAGCTTACTACGATGTCGACCGCGAAGGGTACGCCGTCGAGATGGATGGCGACCTCGAACGAGTGTACGGTTCGAAGAACAAGCTCACAGACGATTGGTCTTGGGTCTACGAACCGCTCGTCCCTGAAACCATGTTCGACGACCACGGCCACGACGAGATTCCCGAACCCGAAGCGTTCCGGATTGCGATTGTACCGAACGACGATCGCGATGTCGACGACGGCCTGTTGATGTACGACGTAACGGCCGATGAGGTGGACACTGTCTGCGAGTCGATCAAAGAGTCATCGGATACTGAGGTAGTATGTTCCGAGGACACCGACAGCGAGAGTCTCGCTGACGCTGATGAGATTGATAATAACGATTCCCACAGTCTCGCGGAAGCCAGAGCAGTCGCCGGGAAGGTAGATCCGACCACTTCTGAAGACGATAATCTCGACGAGAAGATCGATTACCAAGACGGCGCCGAGGGCGACGAGTTCGAAATCGCAAGGCGGTAGCGGGAGCTAGCTTACGCTGTGAGGGTTATGTAAGGCGGCGCAGGGCCTAAAACCTCGCCGTTCACGGCGGGGATACAGCGCCCGTCATCGTCTACTTTCACTGTGCGCTGAAGGTTCACATCCCACCGCATCGTTTGGGTGGATGTGCGTGGAAAACTGGCAGTTGACTCGGTGTTTGCCTCACCACAATGTAAGCCGACCACGCCGACTGTCGTTAAACAATCAGGCAACTCGAAGCCCCCTCGTGGGTACGAGTACCGGCTTCGTGGCAAAGCCAGTGGTCGACAGTCCACGAACCTTAAATTCCCAACCATCCGAATCGACGGGAGTAACATAGGAACCTCGGGAAGCGTCGCCCTTCAGGGCGGCGAGGATGTCACCACGTTGGAGGCAGCGAGTTGCCCGCCTCGAGATGGTCGTACCGGATGAACGAAATGAGTGTGATTGTCACACTGACATCTGGGCAAATAGTTATCATGTCGTAGGCACAGAGAGTCCCATCTTTAATCAGCGAGGGAACCCCGGCCTTTAGGCCGGGTGGGGAATCGCATCACTTGATTACACAGTCCACCGATCAGTCGCCCCTCTCGGAATCCAACTGCTCTTGCGCGTAGAGCATCATTCCCTTCCAGGTCAGTCCGTAGCGCTTCTTTGTCTCTTTCAACTGCTCGTACTGGTCGCCGTCTACCTCGAAATTGATGTTTGGCATTACTCATGCTTTTCACTCCGGCACACTTATGTTTGTCTAACATTTATCTAAGTGTGTGTCCGACACGGTGACGAAAACGCTGCAGGCCACGCTCGCTACGCCTACCACGGGCAAAGAGCAACGCCTGCAGCGCCTCTTGGACACCTACCGAGACGCGCTCCACGATGCATTCGACGCTCGGGCGAACACGATGTCTGCCGTCAACGACGTTGTGACGCCCTACGACCTGCCGTATCAGGCCAAAGACGCGCTCAAGTCGTACGTCCCGAAGCTTCGGAAAACGTACACTGCCCGCGAACTCGACGACGAGCATCCGCTCCGACTCGTCAACCGGGCCGCGAAGTTCGACTACTCCGACGAGCGCGAATACGGCTTTGTCTGGCAGGCTCCGCAACCCGGACGCGGGACGAACTTCTGGGTTCCACTTCGAATCAACCCCGAACAGGAATCCCTCTGGTTCGACCTTCTGAACGACGACGCGAAAGCGGCGAACTCCGCTTGCAGCGTCACCGGACGTCGTGGGAGTTGCACGTCATCGTCGAGTTCTCGGTCGATGAACCGACCGAATCGGACGATCCAACGTACATCGGTTTCGACGTCGGCGAGAGCGCGTTGATTACGGGCTGTGCCCTCAAACGCGACGCACCACGGAAACCGATGCTCGAAAGTGGCAGTCGGGCGCGACACCTCCGCAAGGGGATGTTCACGACGCTCAAGCGTCTCCAAGCGCGCGACGCCGCCGAGTGGCGTGTGGACGAGCGCTTCGATTACTACCAAAACGCACTGACCGATCTCGTCGAGAAGGTGTCCCGACGTTCTGTCGAATACGCCGAAAGCTTTGAGGACCCGGTGATCGTGCTCGAAGACTTGTCGTACATCCGCGAGCGGCTCGACTACGGCAAGTTTATGAACCGACGGCTTCATGCGTGGGCGTTCGCCCGCCTTCAGGGGCGATTCGAAGACAAGGCCACCGAAGCCGGGATTCCAGTCGAGTACGTCAACGCGGCGTACACCTCGCAGACGTGCCACGCGTGCGACCGCCTCGGTCGCCGAGACGAACAGGCGGAGTTCGTCTGTCCACACGACGACTGCCACCTAACAGAGTTCCACGCAGACATCAACGCGGCGGCGAACATCGCCAGTCGCGTCAATCCGTGGGGAGAGAGCGTTCCCTGGGAACCGGAACGCAATGACTCGCCTCGGAACGGGAGCGCCAGTGACAGCGCCACAGTCCACCGCGAGACGAGCGAGAAATCCTCGCAGATGACGCTCGGGGCCTACTCGGACTGAAACCTGCCAAACTGGATTCCCCTCGTAGGGGAAGCCTCGCCGTTTACGGCGAGGAGGATGTCACGGCACGAGTCCCCATAATCCAGCCCGAGGAGGTTGATGATCCAGCTGTTGAAGAGATTTTTGAGTGGGTGACCGAAATGGAAGGGTCAATTCCAAACCATTTCTATTTGGAACTAAACTTCCCTGAGTACATGAAGCCGAAGCTTCAGTCGACGGCAGCACTCTGGGAAGAAGGAGAACTGACGATGCCAGAAATCCAGCATGTCGGCATTGCTGTTTCGACTGCCAACGGGTGTGAGTACTGTACAGGTGCCTTCTGTACGATCCTCGATTTTGGGCTCGATGCCAATACTAAATACGTGAAAGAGTTCGCCGAAAACGGCACCGACGTTGTTAAAGACGACCGTCTGGAGGCGGTTGTAGAGTACGCGATTACCGTAAACGATGATCCGCATGCTATCACTGACGAGGATATCAACACGTTGCAAGAAGTCGGTCTCGGTAACAAGGGAATCGTCCAACTCACGCATCTCGTGAGTGATTTTGCCTCCTACAACCGACTCAACACCGCACTGGATACAGATTACGACTACCAGGAGATGTGGCGTCAATTTAGCACGGAGGCGGTCTCCCCCGCCAACGAATGAGATGGCTCGTCTGCTGAAGTTGGGGGTACGAACGATCCGACGCCCACTGTTTTCGATGGCATCTGAAGCGACTTCGGTGTAGACCACGATCATCCGTGTTTGCGCCCTCGAGTGACCGATTGGATCGAAATCGAACTTCCGGCATCCTCGTATTCAAATACGATCGATGAAAGGGTAGCGTATGACCGGCCACTCACGATCCCTACTGACTACGGAAACCCACGCGGTCGGCAACTGGATCTCGATCGGCCACCCGACGGTCGCGGAGATCTGCGCCCGCGGCTTCGACTTCGTGATCATCGACACCGAACACACGCCCACGGGCCTCGAATCTCTCGAGAACTCCATCCGCGCCGTCGAGGCTCTCGAGGAGGACGTCGCCCCTTTCGTCCGCGTCCCGTGGAACGACCCCGTCCGAATCAAGCGCGTGCTCGATCTGGGTGTCGCGGGGCTGATGATCCCGATGATCGAAACCGCCGACCAAGCCCAGCAGGCCGTCGAAGCGATGCAGTACCCACCAGAGGGCGTCCGTGGCGCTGCGCCGGCTCGGGCCTCCGAGTACGGACGGACCTTCAGTGAATACTTCGAGACCGCAAACGAAGAACTCACCACGATCGTTCAGATCGAGACCGAACGCGGCGTCGAGAACGCCGACGAGATCGTTGCAGCCGACGGCGTCGACGCGGTCATCGTCGGCCACGGCGATCTCTCGGCCTCGATGGGCGTCTTCGGCGAGTGGGATCACGAGCGCTTCCAGACGGCCCTCGAGTCGATCCTGACCACAGCTCACGACGTCGACACGCCTGTCGGCATGCTCGCGACCGACCAGGAGGCCATCCGGCGCTGGGTCGACGTCGGCGTAGACTTCCTGATCGCCGGTGCGGACATCGCCTACCTCGCACAGGGTAGCAACGACGCACGCGCGACGTTCGACGAACTGACCGAGCGCGACTCGTAAGGCCGGTCGCCTCCGTGTAACCTCTCCTCTCTGTGACACCTCCGGCTAGAACTTGCCGACCGTCTCGGACCGTCCCGTGGCACCTCTCGTTCTGTTTCTCTATACAGATCCATCCTCTATATCATAATACCGTCTAATTCGCCGGTTGAGCGGCGATTAAGCGCCGGGTAGGTATATGGGTCGCTGTGATAGCGACCGCAAACCGGGGGAACACGGACCGTATGTCAATACTCAATCAGGGGTGGGCTCGAGAAAGCAGTCACGACCGACCGATCGTACCACGACTACAGGCGGTTCTCGCCGTGGCCGTCATCGCCGCCAGCCTTACCGTCACGATGTGGGCGTTCCCACGCGACTGGGGCTATGCGATTACGCTCACCGTGGTGTCGGCGACTGCGGTCTATGGCGTGGTTTCCCCCGCGATTCGTATCCGAACGGACGCCGTGTTCGTCTTGCTCTTCGGGGGCTATTGGTTCGGGCTGTTGGTCCATTACTACTACCATCCCCACCCCGAGATCCTCGCCTACATCCTCGTTACCCCACTGGTCGTCGGGACGACCGTCGTCGTCGTCCCGCGGCTGATCGACGGGAATCGAGAGGCGTTCGCGATGGGACTCACGGCGGTCGCCGTCGGGGTCGTCGTCATCGGGCTGGTCATGCTGGCACACGAACGAGTGACCGACGAGAACCTCTACCGCTGGGTCGCCGAGCCGGTGATGGGCGTCGGGAGCGTCCGGACGACCTCGATCTTCCACAACCCGAACACCTACGGCTTCTTCATGATGATCGGCTCGCTAGCGGCGCTCTACACCTACCTTCGTCGGCGTGGCGCGATCTGGCTCGGCGCACTCGCCGTCTGTCTCGTCGGCCTCGTTCTCGCGGAGGGTGACGCCGCCTTTGTCGGCTTTACCGTCGGGGTCGTCATCCTCCTGGCGGGATTCGACCGTCGACTCGCTCTCGCCGGGTTCGGTCTCGTCCTCTTCGGTGTTTATGCCGCGATCAGCCTCGGTCACGTCGGCGAGGTGATGGAGACCACGCTGATGAGCCGCGTCGACCGGTGGGCGGCCTCGCTCGAGCGCCTTGCACAGAACCCGCTGTTCGGGATTGGCTTCGTCGATCCCGGCCCCGAAATCGGCGAAAGTAACGGCCCGCACAACTCCTACCTCCACGTGCTGTTGAATACCGGCATCATCGCCGGTGGCCTCTACCTCGGTTCGATCGGGTACACCCTGGCGCGGGGAATCCACGCCCGGTGGACGGCCTGGAGCGCGTTCGTCCTCGCGATCGCGGTCGGCATCTTGCTGTACATGGCCTTCGAGTCGCTCTTCCTCGGTGGCCTCAGCGTCTCCTCCGTGATGCTGGGGATTACGATTGGATTGTTGCTCTCGCTCGAGAGCCAGCCACAGGAGCCTCGAGCTGACACCCGATCTGGGGGACACTCGTCTGTCGCCGAGTAACCGAGACGATACGAACACACCACCAGGTGGGCGTGCATTGAGCTCTAAGAGCCGATCCTCACGACCCTATCATCCCCGCTGGGCACCGCGAGACGCCCTCACCTACGACGAGAGAGTCACCGTTGAGGACAAAGCTGGTGATCGCTCAGTACAAGGTACTCAGATATCATCGGCTGATCAGCAGTTCGAATTGAGATGCAGTTTCAGTAGTGGCGATCAATCAGAGACGGGACTGACAGCGGGATACGTCCCGCCCGTCCGGATCGGACGGTGACGGCGATGGTCCGCGAGGTGACCTCCTCAGCGTGACTCGTCCCCGCTCCGAAGCTCCTCGCGTCCCCTGAGTCGGACCTCGTCATCGGTAATCTCCTCAATTTGGGCGGCCTCGACCGGGTAGTTGTCCTCCTCGACGCTCCCCCAGTCGAGGGCGGCCTTGATTCGATCGGTGATTCCCGGGTGTGCTTCGACGTACAGCATGTTCTGGCCCGCGTCGACGCTCGTCACCATCCCGACCTCCTCGCTGTTAGCATCGACCACGGTCTTTCCGACCTCGTCGTCGGAGATGGCGGACGAGCTGAGCGACTCACCCGCCGCCCCCATCCCGCTAGCCTGGTCAGCGCCTTCATCAGCCATAGTTTCGGCTGCGATGTCCGCCGAACTGACGACTTCCAACCCGAGGAGTTCGCCGTCCGTGATCTCGGTCTCGAGGCGACGTCGACCGACGACTTCGTCCTCGACGGTGCGCATCCGCTCGAAATAGGTGTGCACCCGGTCATCGGCGGCGACCTCCGTCTCGATGTCATAGTGGGTCATCATCTCGTCCGGGGAGAGTTCGCTCCCGAGGATGCCCATCTCGGCGATCGTCCGGTGGAGTCCGCTGATGTCGATATCGTGGTCTTCGATCGTATCAGTCTCGGTGATGTCGGTATCCTCAAGCCGACTCTCGACGGTGAACCGCTCGAGGACCTCCCTCATCACCGCCCATCGCTCTTCGACCTCGAGTTCGGCCCGGTAGGGAGCGTTCATGCCCGTCGATTCGTCTTCGACCGCCGATTCGTCGGCGGGGTCCGTCTCCTCAACCATCGTTTCCTCGGTGGTGGCCCCACCTTCGGACGTCGACTCGAGGTAGCGGGCCTCGTCGAACCAACCGTCGTGCTCAGTAGCGCCCGACGTCGGTTCTTCGGGAGAGAGCGAACAGCTTAGGCAATCCTGGCTCAGGAGTTCGACATCGACAACTTGTTGGTCGATTACGTCGCTCCCGACAAGCTGACTCTCGACTGTCGCTTCCTCGACGATCACGCTTTCGACAGTGGTTGTTTCGGTGATTACGCTCTCGACGGTTTCTCCTGCAAGGAGCCGCTCGCGCAGTTCCTCGTCATCGAGGTTGCTCGCCGCGAAGACGTCCTCGCGACTGCTGACGTCGAATGGTTCCCCGGCATCAGCGCCGTAGTACCGGACAACGTAGTCCTGCTCATCGACGGTCTGGAAGAACTCGTCCCACTCGATCGGATCGTGGGTTTCCTCGATGGATCCCTCCTTGACGATGAGAACCTCGTCTGCTCGGTCCTTTCGCCGGACGGGACGGGTGTCGTGTTCGTCCGCCCACTCGCGGATCGTTGTTCGGTCCGTCGTGATACGGCTCTCTCGCGGGTCAGTAGAATCGCGTGCCATCACCGATTCACAGGACCAAGACGCGAATAAACGGCGCCGGTTGTTTCGGTCAGAAACGCCTATCGCGGAGTGAAACCGACTGCTTCGCTTGCCTCGTTGCAGCCATCTTTCCCTGTTTCAAGCAATACCAGTTCGCACGAAAACCAATCTGGCGTTCTGAGGGTACCAGTTAGTTACCGCTGGACTATCCTTCGGTAAGCCGATATTGCGCCGAGAAGGCGGCTAAGCCGCGGATTCGGGTTGCTGGTGCAAGCCCCAGGTTCATTATCAACACCTTGCTGAGGGCTTCGGTGAAGTTAGTCGGCGCACTCCTTATTCTCCTCGCCGGAAGGGTGATCGGCCGGTTCGTCGCCAGAGTCGTACGCGCACTCACGGACAGAGTCGAACTTGATCGTATGACGTTGCGAACGCCGCTAGGGCGGATTCTCGGCGGAAGCGAGGCGATCGTCTCCAGGGCCTTCGGGAAGCTCGCGGTGTACTACGTCTACTTCCTAGCCGTCCTGGCCGCGGCGAACGTCCTCGCGATCCCGGTGTTCTCCCAGTGGGTCGATACCGCAGTGACCTACCTGCCGGCGTTCATCGGCGGCCTGCTGGTCATCGTGCTCGGATTTGTCCTCGCCGACTTCATCGTCGATCTGATCGAGCGAACCATGACTGCCACACAGAGTGCAGACAACATCGTCTTTGCCAACGGGGCCCGCGTCTTCCTTTACTTCATCGCGATGGTCAACGGCCTCGAGACGAGGGGCGTCGGCGTCGAGATTCTGTAGATCTTCACCGGCGGCGTGGCGCTGGGCCTCGCAGCCGCAATCGGCCTCGGCAACGGTCTCTCGGTCGGACTGGGAATCACCGAGTACGTCTCGAACAACGTCGACCGCTGGGTCAACCGCGCAAACGATTTGCCCGCGATGTCCGGAGGAAAAGCAACCGATGGTGAATAGATTGCCGCTCGTGAAGCGAGATATCCTACAAAAGCTCGTCTCCGCCACTCGTCGTCGGGCCATCTCCCGACGAGGTTCTCGTACCGGCGGTCGGCGAGGTCATCGAGGCCCTCTCACGCCGTATCGCCGGGCAAGATCCCGTCGGTGAGTAGTTCCCCGGTGTTGGCGACGGCCAGCGAATCGCCGACTGTCGCTGCGGCCGCCTCGAGGACGACCGCCTCGAGGTCGGGCCGGCCGCTGTCGACGGGAATCGTCGCGGGGCTTAGCAGTCGGGGACGCAGTGATCGCGGCAGCTAGAAAACTCGGTGTACGTTCTGGCTTCTTCCATGCACGTCTCCATGTCGAAGGTGCCGTCGTCGCGGTAGTAGTCGTTCCGGTGGTCGTGGGTGACCTCGTAGTCGTCGTCGGGGGCGTACTCGTGGTCCGGGTCGTGTGCGCGGCTGCCCGACTCGTCGTACTCGTCGTCGGGGTCGTCTTCGACGCGGACGGTCACTTCGTGTTCGTGGTAGTGTTCGTGGTAATGGGTGTGGCGGTGTTCAATCGGCCGCGGGCGGCGTTTCTTCGCGACGCGCCCGGGCGGGGCGGGTTCGACCGTCGGCCCCGTGGGCTGTTTGCACGGGTCGCGTTCGGCGTACGCTGAGGAGCGTTGGCTGATGGCGATGTTGATGTCGCAGTGGTCGGTCGACAGCCCCTGGACGGTGCCGGTGAACCAGACGCTAACGCGCTGGCCGCCTTCGATTTCGAACGCGATCTCGCTGTCGAGGGACTCTGTGTCCTCGAACACCATGTAGCGCTCGAGGCTGACGTTCCCGCTCGAGGCAAAGTAGACGTCGCGGGTGCAGTCTGAGCAGTTCTGGAACGTGATCGCCGACGGCGCCCAGTCGCAGACGCCGTCCGTGTCGCAGCCGACGGGCTTGCCTGTTCCACACGGATAGGTCTGGACGCGGCCGTCGGTGTAGCGTCCGCCCGCGGTGGGCGGATACTCGTCGGAGTCGTCGGCCGTTGATGCAGTCGTAAGCCCGGTCGCGAGCGCGGTTGCGCCGCCGACCGCGCTCAGGAGCGTCCGTCGCCGGAGTGGATTGGTAGGCCCCATTAGACTGGGCGATTACACCAGATCGATGGGCATAATGGTTCTACACACCGATTTTGATACATTGTGGTGTCATCGACCCACGACTGAAGTCGTGGGCTTGTCCGTGGACTCCCGGTCTGCCGACGAAACGTCGTCGGCGGTGTAATCGCCACTCCCGTGATCCGATTAGGACTCCGTCGCCCCGAACCTCTCCTCTCAGCACGGTCTTTGAAACCTATCCCCGTTTAAAGGTTCAACAAACCTCTCCGGTTCTATTCCTCGGACTCAATGTCCTGGCCACATACCTTACAGAGATCGGCCTGCCAGCTCACGGTGGCGACCACCTCTTGGTCTCGATCACAGTTTCGACAGTACGCTGTCTCCGGCGTGGTTTCGTCCCCCCTCATCACTCTACCGAGGGCATCGGGCGGTCAATTCATAAAGAATTCTACAAGCATATGTACTATACAATACTCACACAAGCGCCGGAAACGAGCGAGGCGTCCACCGGCGACCGGGCTTCGAGAGAGTACCACCTCCCATCACGTCCGAGACTCTGTGTCGAATTATCTCAGACGAGCTGGGTCGTGAGATCGGTCGTGGAGACCATTCCGACGTAGTCGCCGTGGGTGTCGACCACGGGCAGGTGCTTGATGTTGAAGTTCGTCATCATCGCCGCGGCTTCGGGCAACTCCTCTTCGGTCGTGATGCGCTCGACTGGCGCGGTCATGACCTCGGACACGTCGACCGCCGAAAGGTCTCCGCCTGCGACGACGGCTTCGACCACGTCCGTCGTGGTGATGATCCCCGCGGACGCGCCCAGAATGCAGAGGGCGTTGATATCGTGCTCGCGCATCTGTGCGGCGGCCTCTTTGACGGACGCGCTCGCCGAGATCGTTTCCAGCGGCGTCGACATCACGTCTTTGACGTACGTCGGTTGGTCGGTGGGCATCAGTCGTTCAACGAGGGGAACCCGTTTTGTCTTTTCCCCCTCCGGCGCGAGTCACGACCGAACCCCTCGCCCGCCACTCGTCGGTTCACGTCCGTGTGCGTCACCCCTCGTTGGCGGCGAGTGTTCGACAAATTGGACAGTACAGCGGCTAAGAGGCCCCCTAACTGTATATGGCTCGCGGCTGTACGACGGTCGAGAGACCCATGACTGATCCGCATGCGACCCCCCCGAGACGCGAACAGGGCGTCGACTTCGGCGACCTCGAGGAGCGACTCGCCGATCACTCGTACCCCGTGACGAGTAACGAACTCGTCGCAACTCACGGTGACGTGACGCTCGACCTCCCCGCTGGGACCGAGACGCTACGTGACGCACTCGGGCTCATCGACGGGGAGACGTACGCGTCGGTCGCCGAGGTTCGTCAGGCACTCTTCAATACGGTCGACAGCAAGGCAATCGGCCGCAAGTACTACTCGGATCGGACGCCGCCAGCCCTCGGCGAGAACCGCCGGGACGACCAGATATCGTTCTGATGGGTCCGTGACCCGCGCAAGGAATCCTCGGGGGTCTGTGAGGGGTGGACGTTTAACATCGTCCGGTGCTGACTAGCGCTATGGCTGTCCTCGTCCCCTACGATGGGTCGCACCCGGCACAGAAAGCGGTCGAGCACGCGGTTAAACACGCAACCGGCGAGGAGGTCGTCCTACTCCGTGTCATCGAAGTGGCTGACGGCTCGCTCGAAGCGGGCGTCGAACTCGTCCAGGAGAAACTGGCGGAGCGGGACGACGAGGACACACCCGAGCTGTCCGCAGAGCTCGAAACGCTGTTGGAGACAGAACCCGTCGAATTCCGGATCGAAACGGTCATCGGCAAGCCCGCCCGCGAAATCGTCTCGTACGCCGAGGAAACCGACGTCAGCCAGATCATCATCGGCAGTCACGGTCGGGAGGGCGCCTCCCGCGTGTTACTGGGGAGTGTCGCCGAGGCCGTTGTCAGGCGCGCCCCGACCACCGTTACCGTGGTTCGTTGAGGGAGGCCTCCTCCGGAATACGGTCCCACGGGGCCGTCCAGGGTCGGTCACCTGGCTCTCGCGCGGTATTTCGAAGCGGTTAGAGTCGACGAATGCACTCGAGGGCGACTACGACTGTCGGATAGAAGTCACTGAGAAAGCGGTCGAGAAAGTGTTGCCGTCGCCGCCGGAGACGGCAGCGGTCGCGCGCCCGATCCTCGAGTAGTTCTGTCCGACACGACCGCGTTGTCCACGGCCTCTTAACTTACTCGAGCAGCGAGCGCGAGGAGTTCGTGACGACCAGCAGGCTACTCGCGCCCATCGCGAGCGCGGCGAACAGCGGGTTGAGCAGCCCCGTGACCGCGAGTGGGATCGCGATTCCGTTGTAACAGAACGCCCAGCCGATGTTTCCCTTAACGCGTCGATCGGTCGCTCGAGCGAGTTCGAAGACGGTGTCGACCGAGGAGAGGTCGTCGTCGATGAGGGCAACGTCGGCCGCGTCCGCGGCCATCGCCGTCCCGCCGCCGAGCGCGATGCCCAGGTCCGCGGCGGCCAGCGCCGGCGCGTCGTTGGTCCCGTCGCCGATCATGACCGTTCGTCCCGTCCGCTTGAGTCGCTCGACGGTTTCGGCTTTTCCCTCCGGTGGGACGCCGGCGAACACCCGGTCGACCGCCGGGTTCTCGCGGAATTGTCGGGCTGCGCGGGCGTCGTCGCCGGTGAGGACGACGACCTCGGTGTTCGTCTCCGCGATGGCCGACAGCGTCTCGGCCCACCCCTCGCGGAGGTCGTCGCCGACGACGATCACGCCCTCGGCGGTTCCGTTCCGGCCGACCGCGACCGGGATGCGACCCGTTTCGCGGCCCTCTTCGACGCGACGGGCGACGTCGCCGGGAACCGCCCAGCCCTGGTCGCGGAACAGGTCCGGGTGCCCGACGACGATCTCCTCGCCGTCGACGACGCCGGTGACTCCGTTGCGGTGGCTCTCGAACGAGTCGACGCCGTCGTCTGTGGCGGCCTCCGGTGTGGATTCGAGCGACCCGCCGTCAGCGACTGGCCGCTCGGCGGCGATCGCCCGGCCGACAGGGTGCGCCGAGCGGCGCTCGAGTCTGGCCGCCTGCTCGAACAGCCCGTCCTCGAGGTCGGTCTCGACGACGGTCATCTCGCCGGTCGTCAGCGTTCCCGTCTTGTCGAAGACGACGGTGTCGGCGTCGCGGATGCGCTCGAAAACGGTGTCATCGAAGACGACGATCGACTGGTCCAGCGCGTCGCGGATTCCCGCGGCGATGGCCAGCGGCGTCGCCAGCCCAAGCGCACACGGACAGGAGACGATCAGGACGGTCAACCCGACGAGTAACGCGGCGGCGAGACCGGCGCCAGTGAGCAGGTAGATCGCCGTGACGACGATCGAGAGGGCGAGCACGAGCGGAACGAAGATCGTCGCCAGCTTGTCCGCGAGCTTCTGGATGCCGTGACTCGAACTCTGGAGGTCCCAGACGAGTTCGGTGACGCGATCGAGGCTGCTCGTCGCGTCCTCGCCGACGCGGACGGTGACGGCACCGTCAGTGACCAGCGAGCCGCCGACGACGGTGTCGCCGGGTGTCTTTCCGACGGGAAGGGACTCGCCGGTGACGACCGCCTCGTCGACGGCGACCTCGCCGTCGACCACTTCGCCGTCGACGGGGACCCGTTCGCCGGCCCGGACGAGGACGCGATCGTCGGTTTCTAGGTCTTCGACGGCGACCTCCTCGTGGCTCCCGTCCGTGCGGACGCGACGGGCCTCGTCGATCTGGACGGCGGTGAGATCCGAGAGCCGCTCGGTGGCCTTGTCCTTGATCGTCGACTCGTAGTAGTTGCCGACCGAGACGATGACGATGATGGCGACGGTGACGTCGTAGTAGATGTGGTCGCCGCCGACGGCGATCGACAGCGTGCTGTAGAGGTACGCGCTGACGGCCGCGATGGCGACGAGCAGGTCCATGTTCGGCGACCGCGTCTTCGCGGCGACGTACGCCCCCTGGAGGATCGGCTTGCCCGTGACGCCGAGGATGATCGTCGTCACCGCGGCGATCGTCAGATAAAACGGCGTCGCGAGGTCACTCGCCAGCGCCTGGGTGAAGAACTCCGTGGTTCGCTCGTCGTAGAACAGTCCGCCGAAGTAGGTGGGGTAGATAATGAGCAGGTACTGCATCATCACCATCATCCCCATGAGGACGCCGACGATGATCCGCCCTATCATCCAGTTGTCGGCCTTGCGCCGCATGAAGATGTCGTCGCGGTCGTAGGCACTGTATCCTAACCCGCTGATGGCCTCCTGGAGGGCGGCCTGCGAGACGACGTCGGGATCGTGGTCGATCCGGACCGTGTCGGTCACGTAGCTCGAACTGGCGTCGCTGACGCCCTCGGTCCGAGTCGCGGCCGCCTCGATGAACGTCTCGCAGGTCGCACAGTGCATCCCGTCGACCTCGAGGTAGGTCGCCTCGTGATGATCGGGAACGTCCCGCTCTGCCTCCGCGCTTCGCTCGCGACGGACGTCTTCGGCCTCGAGGTCGTCGACGTCCCCGAGTGCGTCGTGGACGTCGCGACAGCCGATACAGCAAAAGCGGTTCCCCGCGCCGTCGGTGACGTCGCTGCCCTCGACGGGGAGTTCACACAGCGTGCAGCCGGTCTGGGTGTGGTCGGACATAGTCAGTGGCTATCGTGGGCGCCCGCACCCGGCGCGTCGATCCCGTCGTAGAACGGGAGTTCGGGGTGTGGCAGGTGGATCCCGAAGCTCATCAGCCCGTGCGCGAACAGGACGTAGCCCAGTACGACGAACGCGACACCGAGCAGGCGGTGGACCCGCTGGCGGTGGACGATGTCGACGGATTCGATGAGGGTGCCGTAGACGAAGACGGCGGGAATCGTCCCGACGCCGAGTGCGGCCAGCGCGAGTGCGCCACCCGCCGGCGAGCCGGTCGCGAACGCGTAGAGGAACGCCGGGTAGAGGACCGGACACGGAAGCAGTCCGTGGACCGCGCCGAGGCCGACGATGCCGGGGCCGTTCGCGAGCCGGTCGACGTGGGTCATGAGCCAGCCTGTAACGCGCTCGAGGCCGGGAAGATGAACGCCGCCAGTCGTCCGGCCCAGCAGGTAGTAGACGCCGGTCGTGATGACGAAGCCGCCGACGAGCAGTCCGACGCTGCCACGGATCGGCTCGACGAGAGGCGTCAGCGACTCGGTCGTGACGAACAGCAGTCCGCCCAACGCACCGAAGACGGCACCGATCAGGGTGTAACTGGCCGTCCGACCGAGGTTGAACAGCGCGTGCTGGCGCACCTCGTAGGTCGTCAGATGTGTTTCGCGTCTCCCGGTCGACGGGCCCTCATCCATCCGGCTGGCGTAAACGGTCACGAGCGGCCCACACATCCCGATGCAGTGTGCGCCGGCAAGTAGACCGATGAGGAGGAACAGGGCCACGTCGACGCCGAGGAGGGTGAGGGGGTCCATGATCCGATCCTTGTCTCGAGCTATCGGCCCGACGAGGTAATGGGTTTCGTCTCGGCGGGCCGCCGACGCTGCCTCTTCGAGAGCCAACCCAGACCGTCTACAGCGGTTGGCTCAGGTTACGAGCGTGATCCGGACGTCGCCTGGGTAGGCAACCGTGGCGACCGTCTGTGTCGCACTTCTCGCCGGGCTCTTCGTTGTCGACACCGGGGCCGAATCCCCCGAACCCGTCGCGTTCGATGACACGGTCTCGTTCGGGCTCCCCCTCACGATCTCGTCGTAGATTTGCTGGGAGATAGAGCACTGTCTGTAGAGCGCCTCTGTGACGGGGAGTGTGTTGGCTCTCGAGAGGTCGATCAGTGGCGTCTCGTCGAAGACCCCACATTCACCGCTTCTCGAGGTCGGCTTCGAACGGCTCACCGGGTACTCACGCGACGTCTCCAAACTGCTCGCGATCCGCTTCACTTTCACCGTGCTACGACCACTCTTATGCCAACTCCGGCGCAACTCCGAACAGAACAGAGGAATGGCAAACGAGCACACGCTTGGGCTGTTGTCGCTTCCGTCTCCGGTCCTCGAGGGACTCTCTCAGTCGGCGATTCGCGATATCGCTCACTATTTCGGGGCGCACCTCGCCGTCGTTCCGGGCCCGCGAAGTGCGGTCGCCCACGCCACAGCCCGGAGTGCGACTCGAGAGATTCCGGTCGTACATCCTCAACTCGGCGGCACCCGGGATCAGATTCGCCACTACCGGTACCGGGCAGACACAGGGGTTCACGAGACGACCGACACTGCGCCACCGCCGGAGACGATCGACGTCATCGCCGTCCAGAACACCGAAATCCTCCCTCGTCTGCAGGCACAACTCGAGAGCACTGAGCGATCGACTGGACGCGAGGCGGCGACGTTTCTGATCGTTCCACAGCTTTCGGTGGAGTGGGATACGACCTCGCTCTCGGCGACGCTTCCCTGTAGCGACCACCTTGCGCGGATCTGTCGGACGGTTCCGGAACCGGTTACGGTTCTCGCCGGCGGCCAGCCGGTGGAGTACACTCACGAGTGGGACCTACCCGCCGACCACTCGTCGGTCACGGTCCCGGTCGCCGGACTCGGGGCGACCGGTGGAGGCGACCCGATGGTCGCGCGGTACACCTGCACACCGCAGGGAACCGTGGCTGCGGAGGCGGTGCGTGCCGATCAGTTCGGGCTGCGAGCGCTGACCGGGGTCGGGGCAACAACTGCAGACCGGCTCCGCGAGGCGGGCTGTCGAACGACGAGCGACGTCCGGGACATCGCCGTTCGTGAACTCGCCGACCTCCCCGGTATCGGGCGGACGACAGCCGAAACCATCCACGCCCACGCCGACGTCATTGACTCGGGCGACCCGCTCGTCCTGACGAACAAGACGCCGATCAAGACCCGCGACGGGCGGCCGCCGCTCTGTCTGGATATCGAGACGGACGGGCTCACCCCGACGATCATCTGGCAGGTCGGTGTGTACGACCCCGCGACTGATCGCCACCAGTCGTTCATCGAGCGGCAAACGCCGAACGACCCGAAGCCCGTGCTCGAGGCGTTCGTGACCTGGTTTCTCGCCACCCACAGCGATCGAACCGTCCTCACCTGGAACGGCTACGGCTTCGACTATCCGTGTATCGAGCAGTTCCTTCGGCAGTACCTGCCCGAGTACGTCGAGGCGTGGGACGACGTCTGGACGTACGACCTGTACAAGTGGGCGGTTCGGGACGGGAACGCGCTTCTTCCGGGCCGGACGAACAAACTCGATCACGTCGCCCGTGCGCTCGGGTACGACGCTGCGGGGACCGGGTTGACCGGCGCCCAGACGGCGGCCGCCTACCGGGAGTTCATGCGCAATCCGGAGACGCCGGAAAGCGAACCCGACTGGGATCGACACGAGAGCTACTGCGAAGACGACTGTCGAGCGCTCTGGTGCATCTACGAAGCCGTCACCGACGCGCCGCGACGGGACGTGACCGATAGCGGCGCCGGTGGCGCCGACGGCCAGCAGGCCGGTCTCACTGACTTTTGAGCATGACGGATAACGACCCTCACAACACTGACGGTGGAATCGCCCTGGACGGCCCGCGCCTCGTCGACACGTTCCCGCGAACGGGGCTCACGTCCGACTCCGAGTACGTCGAAACGATCCAGTTGCCCGCGAGGCCGGCTGCGAGCGTTCCCGCAACTGACGTTCTGCGCCCCGAACTCGCCGACCCCTATCCCTACGAGCTGTACAGCCACCAGGCGGCGGCGTTCGAGGCCCTCGCGGACGACGACGACGTCGCGGTTACGACGTCGACCTCGAGCGGGAAGACCCACATCTACGGGCTGCAGATCGCCCGCAACCTCCTCGATGCGGGGGTGCTCAACGCCGACGGCAGCCGGGCCACAGCCCAGAACGACGCGTCGACCGCGCTCTGTGTCTACCCGATGAAGGCGCTGACGAACGACCAGCGGGAGTCACTCGAGGAACTGTACGAACGACTCGGGCTCCAGATCCGCGTCCGGATCTACGACGGCGATACGACCGGCGACCGGCGCGCGATCAGGGAGGAGGCGGACGTCGTCCTCACGAACTTCGCCGGGCTGAACGTCTACCTCCAGCACCACGACAGGTGGAGTCGGTTCTACAGCGCCCTCGATCTCGTCGCGATCGACGAATC
This sequence comes from Natrononativus sp. DTA114, assembly GCF_059736515.1. Classification (NCBI taxonomy): domain Archaea; kingdom Methanobacteriati; phylum Methanobacteriota; class Halobacteria; order Halobacteriales; family Natrialbaceae; genus Natrononativus; species Natrononativus sp. DTA114. The sequence goes on from NZ_JCASSN010000004.1 coordinate 223,591, forward strand.
GCACACCTACACCGGCATCGAGGGGATGCACGTCGCGTGGATCCTGCGACGGATGCGCCGCGTCGCCGACTACTGGGGCGGCGATCCCCAGTACATCCTGACGTCGGCGACGATCGGCAATCCCGCCGACCACTCCACGGCGCTTATCGACGGCCCCGTCACGGTGGTCGACGACGACGGCTCACCGCGGGGACCGCGCGATATCGTGCTGTGGAACCCGCCGCCACGGGACAGGACTCGAGTCGTCCCCGACGAAGCCCCGTTCGAGACCGACGACAAGGACGACGACGCTGGCGACGACTCCGAGGGGGTCGCTGACCGCGTCCCGGCGAGCGTCGAGGCACCGAAGGTGTTCAACCACCTCACTGCACACGATATCCGCACGCTGCTGTTCTGTCCGAGTCGCAAGCTCACCGAGTTGAGTATCCAGCGAGCGGACGACCACTACCAGCGTAATCGGCGGGAGTACGCCGGCTCCAGCACGCCGGGCAGAAAAGCGTACAACGCGGGGCTGGGTCGGCGGACGCGGTACACACGCGAACAGGGGTTCAAGACGGGCGCGCTGTCGGGGCTGGCGACGACGTCGGCGCTCGAACTCGGAATCGACATCGGGAGTCTGGACGCGACCGTCCTCATGGGGTATCCCGGCCAGCGCCAGTCGTTCTGGCAGCGGATCGGTCGCGCGGGCCGTGGGGCCAGTCACAGCCTCGCGGTCATGGTCGGCGATCACCGCACGCTCGATCAGTACGTCCTCACCCACCCGGAGTACCTGCTCGAAACCGACGTCGAGGACGCCGTCGTCGACACGTCGAACAACGCCGTCTTCGCGACCCACGTCCTCTGTGCGAGCAACGAAATCGCCCTCGACGAGGCCGACCTGGATACGTTCGCCGAAGCCGACCGACTCCGGGCGGCCGTCGAGATGTGGCGAGCGGCCGGCTTCGTCGACGGTCATCTCGAGGGCGCAGTCCACTACTGTGGTTCCGGGCGGCCCCAAACTCGGGTCAACCTCTACGGGAATACGGAGATGGACTTCCAGTTGCGACTCGCCCCCGACGTCGACCGCGAGCGCTGGGATCTCCCCGAGACCCTCGACCTCGAGCCTGTCGCGCGAAATCGGGCGTACCGAGACTACCACGAAGGGGCCGTTCGCCTCCAGAACGGCCAGCAGTTCGAGGTCGTCACGTTCGACGAAAATCGGCCACAACCCGTGATCGAACTCGCGCCGACCGAGTGCGAGTACTACACCCGAACCAGCAACCGGGTCAACGTGCTGGACGCCGAGTCCGAGGAAACTCGCGACGTCAACGGCTTCACGCTCCACTTCGGTCGCGGAACGGTACTCGTTCATCACCACTCCTACGATCAGCTGTACATCAGCAACAGCGACCCGAAAGAACAGCGACTCCCCACGGAGACGCCCCCCATCCTGATGGACACACAACTGTGCTGGGTCGAAGTGCCGGAGGCCATCGAAGCGGCGCTGGTCCGAAAATACCGCGAGTACGGAATTGAAACCGGCGTCGATCCGGAGGACACGACCATCGCACACCTGGGCTACATCGCGGGGCTCCACGCTGCAGAACACGCGACGATCCAGACCGCCCCGCTCGAGCTCAGAGTCGACAAGAACGACCTGGGTGGGCTGGCGACCCTCGTGATGGACACCCACTACGCCCACGACGAGTACGACTCGATCGCCGATTCAGTGGGTGAGTCCTACGAAGCCGCCCTGGCGGCGCTCGAGCAGCGGACCCAGGTGCTGGACGGACAGCCCTCCTCGGGGTGGTTCATCTACGACGGTGTCGAAGGCGGCCTCGGGTTCGCACGCGCCATCTACCAGAACTTCGAAGCGCTGGCTGAACGAGCGCGCGACCAGCTCGCACACTGTCAGTGTGGGCAGCCCAACGGCTGTCCGGCCTGTACGTTCGACGAAAACTGCGGGAACGACAATATGCCGCTGCTTCGTGAATCCGCAGTGGACGTCCTCGAGCACCTCCTCGGTCGCGGTGACCGAGACGCGCTCGAAGCGCACCTTCCGGACGAGTACGGGGGCGAACGTCGTCCCACGGTCTTCTACTCCTGATAGAGGCCGATCGCGGACGACAGCGGATTCCGCATATGGAATCCGTCCTAGGGGACAGCGAGACACAGTGCTTTTGGGCCGATAGCACAACGCCAGCACAATGGCAGGTGGCCTGGACCCGACCGAAACGTACGATGGTTCGATCATCGTCCGACTGCTGGACGATCGTTCCGGGACCGAGGAAGTTCGCTGTTCGTCGTTCTACGAGGCGATCGACCTGGTGAAAGAGACGCAACCCTCGGTTACCGCTGTAAAGATCATCGATCGGGACGGCGATGTAGTGTTCACCTCTGCGGATATGCGGATCGAAGAGTGGGCCCTCGAGTGGGAGAACGCAAAGCGGAGTCTGTCCGTCACCGTCGAAGAACACGACTGTCCCTACGACAACATCGCCTGTGTTTTCGACGATCTCTGTGTTCAGTGTAAGATGGATACAGTTCAGGACCAGCACCGAGACCCTTCTTGAGCCCGTCTCTCTACGTAACTACTTCCGCTTTCCCGTGTGTCGCATCGACGTCGATCACTCGAACCGTCGCTCGCAGTGACGACACTTCTTCATCGATAAAGAGCACAAACCCACCGTCTGTCTTACTCACGGCGGTTCCGTCTGGTTTCTCGTCGACGATGTCGACGACTACTTCATCGCCTACCTGTGGTTTTCCACCAAGTGATTCCCCGCACCGCCAACACTCGGTCTCGTACTCGGGAGACCCCTCCGGAGCGTTGTTTGCCCCACATCTGGGCGCTTCACACTTGATATACGAATCGTGGTTTCCCGGTTGATACCGTCCCATGCCCTCATCACCGACATCTCTCAGTAAAAAGATAGTGGCTCGGTCGCTGGAAAACAGGGGCAAGGACCGTCGGCCGTTGATGCCTGGGACCGAGAGGAGTATCGCCGTCTGGGAAACGCAACTCGCAATTCGAAACGGAACTGGGTGCGAGAGCGGACTGCGACGTTCACAAGAGCGAAGCTCTTGTACGGCCATCAGAACGCGGATCGTTCTGAGGACGATTTGTCGTCCCAGGTCGCTTTTGGTAAGGTCGCTGCCAAGATACACGGTAGTTTATATTGTACTAATTACACAATAATTATGACTCACAGTTGATCTTCAATGTCGTAATCTTCGGACGACGAGGTGCCGATTCTGTCGCTGTGTTCCTGCATCGAATCACCAAGAAACACGATCTCTCCGACGCTGTGTTTCTCGTCGATGGCTACGGCTATTTGGCTTTCCTCACCCGGTTGGGGGTGAGCGGTCAGGTCGACTACTGCGACCGAAACCTCATCGAAACAAGGGTTCAAACGCTGAAGATTGGCGGTGACTGCTTCCATAACTCGTGAGTGAGCAGTCAGGGTATTACCTGAAGAATCTTGAGTAGATTGGGAACTACTATAACACGTGGTGGCCACATAAGTCCCTCAACGGACAGATGCTGGCGGAGGGGCCGAGCTAGACAGTGCCGCTGGCCCGTCAGTGTCTAGTGAGACCAGTTTGAGAAACGAGCAGATCGTGGGTTCTGTTTGATATGACGCTCGAAGATCTGCTCAGGAGGTCGTACATCGCGGGGTTTGACGAATTTTGGAACGTGAGCGGACGGCGGACACCCTACGTCCGCAGAACGCAACGACGCATCACTCGTCCGTACCGAGATAGTCGACGATGCTGTGTGCGATCGTCTCGCTGGTCTCGAGCAGCGAGGACACCGTCGTGTGCTCGTCGGCGCCGTGAAGGTTGTTCCCCTCGGGACCGACCGAAACCGCAGGCGCGTCGTAGTAGAGTTCGAAGAACCGCTCGTCGAGGCCCGCGTTCCCACCGACGAACGTGCCGGTGTCGCCGGTAACCGACTCCGCGTTCGCCTTCGCGATCTGGACGATTTCGGCGTCGGTCGACGTTTCGTGCGGGGCGGCCTGCCAGCCGAACCATTCGATCTCTGGCGGGTGGTCGGCGAGCCAGGCGTCGCTTTCTGTGACGGAGTCGATCGCCGATTCGATCTGTTCGCGGACCTCGAGTCGGCTCTCACCCGGCGGCCAGCCGATCCGACCCTGGAGAATCGCCTCGCTTGGAACGGTCGACGGCCAGTCGCCGGCCTCGATCATTCCGACGTTCAGGTTCGTCACGTGCCCCTCGAGCGCGGGATCGGCCTGGTAGGCCGGCGGGTAGTCGATTCGGGCCTTCCGCTCTGCGTCGAGTTCCTCGAGCGCCTCGTAGACGCTCGTCGCGTTACCGATCGCGTTGACGCCCTCGTGACCCCACGCGGCGTGGGCGCTCTTTCCCGGAACGGTTACACGAAAGTACATCACGCCGGCGCTGGCGATACACAGGTTGGGCACGTCGAACGGCTCGGCGATGATCGCCGCGTCGGGGACGTACCCCCGCTCGAGGGCCGACAGGGTACCACCGACCCCGCCGTCTTCCTCCTCGATGACGCTCTGGAAGATGAGGTCGCCGCCGAGGTCGACTCCCTCGTCACGAATCGCTTCGATGGCGATCAACACCGCCGCGATACCGCCTTTCATATCGGCGACGCCGCGGCCGTACAGCGTGTCGCCCTCCCTGGTCAGCGTCCAGGGTTCGCGCTCCCACTCGGAGTCGGTCACGTCGACGACGTCGATGTGGCCGCCGACCGTGAGCGCCTTCCCGTCGGCGCCCTCGAGCCGGGTCGCGACGTTCGGCCGACCGTCGTACCCGTACTCGACGTACGAGGAGGTCTCGAAGTACGCCTCGTGGTCGCGAAGGGCTTCGGGATCTGGCTCCCAGACGTCGGGCTCGAGGCCGAGGGATTCGAGATAGCTGGCGACGACCTCCTGGGCCGGTCGCTCGTCGCCGGTGACGGACGCCGCCTCGACGAGTTGCTCGGTCAGCGAGACGAGGTCGTCCTCTCTGGAGCGGATCGCATCGGACAGTGCTGCGTGGGTCGGCATACGGTACCAACTGTCGTACAACTCGCGGTTAAGCGTTTTGTTCGGTTAGTGTTCGAATACAGCGACCAAATTTGCTCTCCGTCCGAATTTTCTTTGGATAGGTTGATTACTCGAGTTCGTATTTGAACGAGTAACAGTACCGCTCGTAGCCGAGGTCTTCGTAAAACTCGTGGGCGTCGTCACGCCAGAGGCCGGACTCCAGTTCGACCGTCTCACACCCCTGCGCTCGAGCCCAGTCGTGGAGGTGCGAGAGGAGGGCGCCACCGTGGCCTTCCGACCGCCGTTGCTCGGTCGTGATCAAGTCGTGAACGAAGCAGTACGAGCCAAGGTAGAAGTTCACCCCGAGCGTGACGCCGGCGACCGAAACGAGGTCGCCGTCGGCGTATCGGCCGAACAGGCGGTACCCCTCCTCGTGCATCTGTCGGTGTCGTCGTTCCATCTCCTCCGGCTCGAGGTGTGATCGAAGCTCCCGAAGGATCGGATACGCCTCTTGCCACTCGTTTTCGTTCGATAGCTCGCGAACGGCCGCCTCAGACGTGCCATGATCAGACATGCCACTACATCAGAGCTGTCGATTAAAAGCGTTCCTGTATTCGCCACTCGTCTTGGACGGCAACCTAACCGAACTCCGAAAAGCTGCGTTCGATTCCAGTACTGTCGACAGAATCGAACGCGACCGATGGGTTTAACCACCGCTTCGCGTAGACTGTTTCCATGGTCACGATTGACACGGATCGGCTCCGGGAGACGTTCGAACGATACTCACAGATCGGACGAACCGAGAACGACGGTCTTCATCGGCTTGCTCTCACCGAAGCCGACAGGGAGGTTCGAGACGCGTTCGTCGCCGACCTCGAGGAACTGGACGTCGACGTCCGGATCGACGAGGTCGGAAACATCTTCGGGAGACGCGAGGGAACCGACTCGAGTGCCGCTCCAGTACTGATCGGCTCGCATCTCGACTCACAGCCGTTCGGCGGCCGATTCGACGGCCAACTCGGCGTTCTCGCGGCACTGGAGACGCTCAGGGCGCTCGAAGACGACGACGTCGACCACCGGCGGCCGGTCGAGATCGTCAACTGGACGAACGAGGAGGGCGCCCGGTTCAAACCCGCCCTGATGGGCAGCGGAACGTTCATCGGCGAGTTCGACGTCGCGGAGACGCTCGCACAGACTGATGCGGACGGCGTCACCGTCGAGGAAGCGCTGGCAGAGATCGGCTACCGGGGGAGCGAACCGTGCGAACCGCCCGAGGAGTATCACGCCTATCTCGAGTTACACATCGAGCAGGGTCCGAAACTCGAGGAAGACGGCCTCTCGGTCGGCGTCGTCGAGGGCGTCTACGGGATGTCCTGGCTCGAAGCGTCGATTTACGGGGATTCGGACCACGCCGGACCGTCGCCGACTCACTCGCGCAGGGACGCCCTCGTCGCAGCGGCCGACGTCGTCACCGCCGTTCGGCGGCTCTCGGGACGGCTCGCGGACGACGTCGTCACGACGGTCGGCGAGCTGGAAGTCTCGCCCGGCTCGATCAACGTGATCCCCTCGGAGGTGACGTTCACCATCGACGTGCGGAGCTACGACGACGACGTGGTCGTCGATCTCGTTTCCCACGCCGAGCGAGAACTCGAGAACGCGTGTCGGCGCGAGGGGACGGAGTTCGACCTTGAGGAGATCTGGCGGATTCCGCACACGGAGTTCGCAGAGCGCGTTCGCACCGTCGCCCTCGAGGCCGCCGCCGCGGTCGACGCCTCACACCGGGAGATCGTCAGCGGCGCGGGACACGACGCGTCGTACCTGAACGAGATCACGGATACGGGAATGCTGTTCGTGCCGAGCGTCGACGGGAAAACGCACAACGAAGCGGAGTACACGGAGTGGGAGGACGTCGTCGAGGGCGTGGCCGTCTTCGCCAAAACGACCGATCGACTGGCGACGTAACGCCGCTCAGAACACGGCTTCGATCGCCGACTCGAGCGCGTCGACGGCCTCGTCGATCTCGGATTCGCTCACGCACAGCGGCGGGGCGACGATAAGCTGGATCCCGGGGCGGCCCAGCCCGTACAGGATGCCGTCGTCTGCGGTCCGTTTCAGTACCTTCTTGACGGGATTATCCGACTCGTCGACCCGCGGATCGACGAACGGCTGCCCCGTCTCGGGGTCGGCGAACTCGACGCCCCAGAGCAGGCCCCGGCCGTGTACCGAGGTAACGACGTCGAACCGGTCCTCGAGGGCGCCGAGACGGGACTCGAGGTGCGGTGTGACTGCCTGGCCGTTCTCGAGCAACCCGTCCTCGTAGGCGTCGATCGCGGCGATGCCGGCGGCACAGCCCACCGGATGGCCCGCGAACGTCTGGCCGACCGGGAATCCGTCCGACTCGAAGTGGGTGGCGATCTCCTCGGTGAGCAACACGCCGCCAAGCGGCACGTACGAACTCGTGACGCCCTTCGCGAACGTGATCATATCCGGATCGATACCTTCGGTCTGGACGCCGAACCACTCGCCACAGCGGCCGAAGCCGGTGATCACTTCGTCGGCGATCAGGAGGATGTCGTACTCGTCACAGAGCGCTCTGACGCGCTCGAAGTAGCCAGGCGGCGCGGTGAAACCGCCGCTCGAGCCGGCGACGACCTCCGTCAGGATCGCGGCGATCGACTCGGCTCCCTCGTTGCGGATGACGAACTCGAGGTGGTCGGCGGCCTTTTCGGCGAGTTCCTCGCCGGTCGCGCCGTCGAACGCCGCCGGAATCGGCGGCAGGAACTTCGCGTTCCCGGTCGTCGCGGCGTGGGCCTGGACCGCCGTGTGCGTGTCGGTGTCTCCGGTCAGGCTGGCGGTGCCGTACGTCGCGCCGTGATAGGAGCGCCAGCGCGTGAGCACTTTCGGCGACCCGGTGTACTCCCGGGCGAGCATCACGGCGGTCTCGTTCGCCTCGCTCCCGGAAATCGAGAACACCGTCTTCGTCAATGGATCCGGCGAGATCTCGAGAAGCCGCGTAGCCAACTCGGTGCGCGTGTCGTTGTGCCGCCCCGAGGAGACGTACGGGATCCGCTCGAGTTGCTCGGTGATTCCATCGATGATCTGGCGGTTGTCGTGGCCGGCGTTGGTGCAGTACAGCTGGGATTGGAAGTCCAGGTACTCGGTCCCGTCGTCGCCGAAGACGGAGACACCCGCTCCCTCGACCAGCGTCGGGACGTCGCTTTCCGAATCGTACCAGTGGGGGATGGGGAGTGCCGACTGCAGTGTTGTGATCTCTGGCTGCTCGGATGCCATGTCCTCACACATGGCACGATAGCGTATAAATTCCCCTGATTTTCAATTCGAATATGGGGCAACTTGTCGCACTCTGATCCGCATCTCACATCTCAGTAGAATACAGTCCGAGCAAGAGCGGGGATCGCTAGACCGACCAGTATTCACCGTGGTGATCGCAGGCGTCCTCGAGCGCCGCCTCGAGCGGCTCCGTCGACTCCTCGAGCCACGCGAACGGGTCGCCGGTTCCGTACTCCGGTAAGTCGATCGTTCTCCCGGTGGCGCCCTCGAGAACGCCGAGCGTCGCGAACGCGAGGTGACTGATCTGGTAGCCGCCCTCCTGGAGGAGGGTGAACCGCCCATCACAGACCGTCTCGGCGAGGTCGCTGGCGCGGCGGCCGAGTGTCCGAAACCCGTCGCGGGTCACGACGTTCCGCCCGAGCGGATCCGAGGGACCGGCGTCCTGGCCCGCGCTGTAAACGAGCAGGTCAGGGTCGTACGCCGAGACGATCGGTTCGACGAGACGGTCGAAGACGCGCTCGTACCCGTCGTTGCCGGTTCCCGGCGGCACCGGGACGTTGACGGTGTAGCCTTCCCCGTTGCCGATGCCGACTTCCTCGAGTCCGCCAGTCTGTGGGTGGTACGTGGGATCCCAGGCGCCGTGATCGTTGTGAATGCTGATCAACAACACGTCGTCGCGGTCCTCGAAGATCTCCTGGGTGCCGTTGCCGTGGTGGACGTCCCAGTCGACGATCGCGACGCGCTCGCGGTCGCGGTCGAGTGCACGTTGGGCCCCGATCGCGGCGTTGTTGAGAAAGCAAAAGCCGTCCGCCCGGTCGGTCTGGGCGTGGTGGCCGCTCGGCCGGGTGAGCGCGTACGGGACGCCGTCCCGATCCTCGAGGGCGTGGTCGATCGCGGCGAGCGCCGCCCCGGCGCCGTGGCTCGCTGCCTCGTAAGTCCCCTCGTTCGCGGCCGTCGTCGTTCCGTCGACGTAGCCGCCGCCGCTTGCGGCGAACTCCTCGAGCCAGGCGACGTACTCCGGGTCGTGTACTCGCTCGATGGCTTCCCGGGAAGCGCGGTCTGTGCTTCTGAACGCGGCCTCGGAGCCGAAGCCCGCCTCGACGATTCGTTTGATGTTCTCGACCCGCTCCGGCTGGTCCGGATGGGGTTCGTCGACGGCCAACAGCTCCGTCGACGGGAGTTTGAACGCCCCTCGGGGCGGCTCGTGAGCGGTCGTTTTGTGGTGCCAGTAGACGGTCAGTGGTGTCGTCTCAGTCATAGGTGGGTTTTCGTCGATGTCGTCTCAATCGTGGGTGGATCTTCGGACGGAGCAAAGAGTGTGTGTCGGTTCGAAAGCTGGAGCGGGCTACCGCAGCGTGATGCGTCGGACGTTCGTGATCGCTATCGCCAGCATGATCATGCTGACGGCGACCAGGAGGAACACGACGCTGATGACGTTGACCTCCGGCGAGGCCTCGAACCGTATCTGGTTCCACAGGTAGACCGGCAGCGTCTCGGTCATCGTGTCGCGGACGAAGTAGGTGTAGACGAACTCGTTGAACGAGATCGTAAACGCCAGCAGCCCGCCCGCGACGACGCCGGGCAGGATGTTCGGCAGTCGCACGTTCAGGAACGTGTCCAGTTCGTCGGCGCCGAGGTCCTGTGCGGCCTCCTCGAGCGTCTCGTCGAAGCGCAGCATCGTCGGGATAATGATGAGCGCGGCGAAGGGAATGGTCCGGATCACGTGGGCGATGACGACGCTCCAGAAGCCGGTACCGATGTTCACGAACCCGAGGAAGAGGACGAGAGCGACCCCGACGACGACTAGCGGAACGATGATTGGCAGCGTGACGGCCAGCTGCAACAGCCCCTTTCCGGGGAAGTCGTACTTCGTCATGGCGTACGCGAGTATCGTTGCGAGGATGACGGTGAGAATCGTCGAGATGACGCTCACCTGCAGCGAGGTCAGGACCGCGCTGATCGCAGCATCGTTGCCGAGGAACTCGCCGTACCAGTGGAGTGTGAACTCCTCCGGTGGGAACGCCAGCGCACGGTCGGCGGCGAACGACATCAGCGTCACGACGCCGATCGGAATCCACAGCAGCGCGATGACGAGCCACATCAGCCCCAGCGCGATCTGCCGGCCGTACTTGTCCGCGACACGTTCGATACTGGCAGGAATCATCGGCTATCACCCTGGCGAGTGATGACGTCGCCCGCACCGAGTTTGACGCCCAGCAACAGCATCAGGACGACGAACAGCGAGACGAGGACGCTGAGCGCCGATCCGAACGGCCAGTTGAACGACTCGGTGAACTGGTTCTCGATGACCATCCCGATCATCAGCTGGTCGGTGCCGCCGAGCAGCGTCGGCGTTACGAACGCACCGAACGTCGGGATGGCGACGAGGACGATGCCGCCGATCACGCCGTTTTTCGTCATCGGGAGCGTCACGGTGAAGAACGTCTCGATCGGGCCGGCACCGAGGTCCTTCGCGGCCTCGATCAGGTTCTCGTCCATGTTCGCGAGCGACGCGTAGAACGGCAGCGTCGCCAGCGGCAACCAGACGTAGGTGAGCCCGAGCAGGACTGCGGTGTGGCTGTACATGATCCCGCTTGGCTCCTGTGCCAGACCGAGGGCGAGCTGGACCCAGTCGATCAGGCCGTCGCGGCTGAAGATGTTGATCAGCGCGTACATCCTGACGATGTAGTTCGTCCAGAACGGCAGGATGACGAGCAACAGCAGCAGCGTCGTCCGGTTCGAGAATCTCGCCATGCTGTAGGCGAGCGTGTACCCCAGGACGACGACGATCGCCGTCGTCTGGACCGTCAGCACCGTCGTGCGCCAGACGACCCGCAGGTACAGGTCGGTCGTCAGCAGCGTCGTGTAGTTCTCGAGCGTAAACGACGCCGGTGGCATCCCGTCGAGAAAGGACAGCCAGACCATAAACAGCAGCGGGAGGACGAAAAACATCAGCAACGTAAACGCCGGCAGCCCCACCAGTACCAGGATCCTGAGCCGCGGCCGATCGCGGAACTCGTCGAGCACCGATCTGACGAGTTGCCTCGAGCGCTCGCGGGCGCTCGAACCGGTCGACCCTGACTCGGCGGAAGTCGTCATCGATTCATCCCCCGTGAACGACGTTGGCGCCGCTTTTGAACATGAACGTGCGGTTTGGCTCCCAGACGAGCGCGACGGAATCGCCGGCATCGAACGCCCCGTTTTCCGTCTCGACGTTGAACACCGTGTCGCCGACGTTGACGGTATACACCGTCGTATCGCCGGAGTAAAGCCGGTTCTCGACGGTCCCGGTCAACCGGCCCTCGGCAGGTGCCTCGGCGAGGTCGATGTGCGTCGGCCGAACGCCGAGATCGACCGTCTCGCCGGCGTCGAGGTCCGCGTTGAGAGTGGGAGCCGAAACGGCCAGCGGAACCCCGTCGACGTCGAGGTCGACGGTCCCGTTCGACCGGTTCGTAACGGTCCCGGAAACGACGTTGATGTCGCCCATGAACTGCGCGACGAACCGGGTCGCGGGCCGTTCGTAGATGTCTTTTACGGTCCCCTTCTGTTCGATCTCTCCCTCGTTGAGGACGACCATCCGGTCGGAGATCGACATTGCGACCTCTTGGTCGTGGGTGACGTAGAGGAAGGTGATGCCGGTCTCCTCCTGGATGCGCTGGAGTTCGAACTTCATGTGCTGGCGTAGCTTCCGGTCGAGAGAGGCCAGGGGCTCGTCGAGGAGGATGATCGACGGCTCGTTGACGACGGCTCGAGCGAGCGCGATTCGCTGCTGTTCGCCGCCACTGAGCTGATCGATCTCTCGGTCGCCGTAGCCGGAGAGTTCGACGACCTCGAGGATCTCCTCGACGCGTTTCGAGCGCTCCTGTTTCCCGACGCCCCGGCGTTTCAGCCCGAACGCGATGTTCTCGGCGACGGTCAGGTGCGGGAACAGCGCGAGGTTCTGGAACACCATGTTGGTGTCGCGCTCGAACGACGGAACGCCGACGACGTCCTCGCCGTTGATGCTGATCTCTCCGCTTGTCGGCGTTTCGAACCCCGAGACCATGCGAAGCATCGTCGACTTCCCGGAGCCGCTCGGACCCAGTATCGAAACGAATTCGCCGTCTTCGACCTCGAAGGAGGCGTTCTTGACGGCCACTACATCTCCGTACTCCTTTCGAACGTTTTGAACCTGTAAAACTGACATAGTTACAACCCTGGCACGTTATCCGGCGACGACCGTCGTCCAAATCTCGTCGTAGCGATCCAGAACCTCCTCCTCGAGCGGTTCGATGAAGATGAGCTCGTCGGGATCGAGCCAGTCGGCGAACGCGGCTTCTTCCTCGGAGACGACTTCCGCGAGTTCGTCCTCGAGGTTGTCGATCGGCGGGACGTACCCCATCTGGGCGAACAGCTGTACTCTCGAGGAGATCTGCCCGCCGTGGTCGATCCAGGCGGCGCCCGCTCGCGGGTTCGGGGCGCCCTCGGGAATAACGAAGTTGTCGTAGGTGTACATCATTCCCTCGTCCGGAACTGCGTAGTTGATCGGGGAGTCGTTGAGGAAGCGGGCCATCCACGTCCGCCCGTCGCGAAGCGGTCCGACCACGACCTCCTCGTTGACGAACATCTCCATCGCCGAGGAGAACTCGTTCCAGTAGGTAACGTTTAGATCCCGCTGCTGGACGAGCACTTCTTCGATCTCCTCGAAGTCGGACGGATCGTTCGGATCCTGACCGGTGTAGAGGGCAGCGATTCGACAGGCCACCTCGGCCCAGTCTTCCATGAACATCATCCCCTCTAGGTCCTCGTCCCAGAGAATACTCCAGGAGTCCGGCGGGCTGTCGAAGTAGTCCTCGTTGTACGTCAACGATGGCTGCATTACGACCGACTCCGGGATGGCGTAAATCTCACCATCCATGCTGTAGTGTTCTTCGGCGTCCTCCTGGGCGAGCTGGGTGAGCGTATCCCACGCTTCCATCCGCTCTACTGGCAGTGGCTCGAGGTAGTCGTTGTTCATCGCCCGGACGACCCACTCGTTGGTCGCTGAGATGGTGTCGATTTCGTCGTTTCCTGCCTCGAGCCGAGAGTACCACTCGCTCGGACCGGAGTACGCCTGGGTGTTCACCTGATCGATTCCATCGTAGCTCTCCTGGAAGGGGTCGATGTGCCAGTCGACCCAGTCGGTGTACCAGTTCCAGACGTTCACCGACGACTCGTACTCCTCTACTGGGAACGATTCGATATCGATCGGATGGACGTACTCTTCGTCATCATCACCGAGACACCCGGATAGCGCGGCGATCCCCCCCGCCCCTACGCCTTTGAGAACCGTCCGACGGCTCCTGAGACAGTCATGGTCTGGCATACCGGACCAAACTAACCAATTGCACATAAAACTACCGTAGCAGCCTTAGTAGCAATCATTTCTAACTGAGGAGATAATATTAGTTTATATTCAATCTCTCACCGTCACGTCCAGTACCGTTGGCCCCTCGTCTCCGGTCGCTTCTTCGAGGGCGGACGCGAGGTCGTCGTCGGTGCCGACCTGCTGTGCGCTCGCACCGTGGCTCCGGGCGTTGAGAGCGAAATCGACCGGCGGGTCGAACGTCATGCCAGGGAATAGATAGTCGTCGATGCTCCCGCCAAGCAACGCGACGGTGTTCTCCTTGAGAATGCGGTACGTGTAGTTGTTCGAGACGACGACGGACAGATCGATATCGTACCGCGACGCCGTGTACAGCGTGTGCGGGTAGTAGAGGTACGAGCCGTCCCCCACGAGTCCGATAACCGGACGGGGGGTCGACGACTCGCTCTCTGCGACGGCCGCCCCGACTGCGGCGGGAAGGCCGTAGCCGAGGCCGCCCGACTTGTTCCCGATGTACTGGCCGTGCTCGAGCGGCCACCGCGACAGCAGCGCGTAGCGGGTCGTCACGCTCTCGTCGACGACCCGGGCGTCCGGAACCGTTTCCGCGAGTGTATCGATCAGTGCGGCCTTCGACCGTCCCTCCCCGGATGCATCATCCGAGACGAGGACCTCCGATTCGATCCACTCCCGGACGGGGTCGTGGGCCTCCAGATTTGGCGCCGTCTCGTCTACGTGCTCGCGGATGTCGTTGACGACCTCGCCGGGGTCGCCGATTACGCTGACGTCAGCGGGTTCGTTCTTTCCGAGTTCCCACGGATCCTCGCCCACGTGGATCGTCGTCGTCGACGGATCGACGAGCGGATCGTCGTGGGGCATCATGGCGACGTTGGTCGAGCAGCCGATGAACGCAACGGTGTCGGTCTCGAGCAACGCCTGCACCGCGTCAACGGCCTCCGGCAGGTGCGAGAGGTACTGCGGGTGGTCCGTCGGGAACGGGACTTCGGCTAACAGGATCTCGCCGTGCACGCGGGCACCGATGGCCTCAGCCAGGTCGACGGTCGCCTCGACCGCTTCCGGCCCGCTGCGAGCGATTGCGTCACCGACGATCATCACCGGCTCCTCGGCCGACTGCAGCGCGTCGGCTGCCCGCTCGCTGGCAGCCCGGTCGCCCGCACCGGCCGACGGGATCCGACCGAGCGGCTCGGGGTCCGACTCGGTTTCGGCCGTCATCACGTCGATCGGAAGACTGAGAAACACCGGGCCGGTCGGCGGCGTCAGCGCGACCCGCACCGCCCGCCGGAGCATCGTCGGGAGCGCCTCGACGTCCGCTACCTCGGCGGTCCACTTCGTGAACTGCCGGGTCAGCTGCTGGAGATCTCCGTGAAGGAGCGGCTCCTCATGTTGTTGGTCCGTCGCGTGGTTCCCCGCGGTCACCAGAAGCGGCGCGCCGCCGATGTGTGCGGCGTAGAGGTTACCGAGTCCGTGGGCCGTCCCCGGCGCAATGTGGAGATTCGCAACGCCCAGCGGGCAGACGTCCGGGTCGGTGTGTCCATGATAGCGGCGCGTGCTGGCGTATCCGCCGGCCATCCCGACCGCAATATCCTCGTGAAGCGCCATCACGTACTCGAGATCCGATTCCCCGAGCGCCTCGAGCAGCGGTATCTCGGTCGTCCCGGGGTTTCCGAACACGTGGGTCACGCCATACGACTCGAGGGCGTTAGCAAAGAGCTCCGCACCAGTTGCAGGCATACGCCGTATGTCAAGACGAGTCATATGAACTTTTCCATACGGTAACACACATGACACTGTACTATCTCAACGACCGACGATCATCGTTCTGCGGGCCGATACTCTCGAAGGGAACTATCAGTTTTTATTAGAGAAACGATTTGGTCCACGAATCGTAGTCGTGTGTATGGGAATCGCTAGCGGGTACGATGTCGACCAGCGCGCGTTCACCGAGGAGCTGTTACGGTTCGAATCGACGAGCGGCAACGAACGACCGGCCCAGGAGTGGTTTCGAGAGCGCCTCTCCGAACTCGGGTTCGAGACGTACACCTGGGAAGCAGACGCAGAACGATTGGCATCCCTCGAGGCGTTTCCCGGCGCCGCTGACATTGACGCGGCGAACCGACCGAGCGTCGGCGGTGTCCTCGAGTTCGGCGACCCCGACGCGGGTCCGACGCTCGTGTTGAACGGCCACGTCGACGTCGTCCCCGTCGACCGGCCTGCCTGGGACTCCGAGCCGTTCGAACCGACCTGGAACGGCGATTCGCTCACCGCTCGCGGCGCGGCCGACATGAAGAGTCAGCTCACGATGCTCGTGTTCGCCGCTCGCGCGCTCCACGACGAGGCGCGGACGGACCTCGATGGTCGCATCGTCGTCGAGAGCGTCACCGGCGAAGAGGAAGGCGGAATCGGCGCGCCGATGGCCGCCCTGGAGAACCCGTATCCCTTCGACCGCGACGCCGCGGTCGTCGCGGAGCCGACGGAGTTCGACGTCATGGTCGCGACCGCGGGCGTGTTTATCGCCGAACTCGAACTCTCCGGCCGGTCGGCCCACGCCGCGAGCCGGTGGAACGGCGAATCGGTACTCCCCCATTTCGAGGCCATCAGACACGCGTTTCGAGACCTCGAGGCCGAGCGCCACGACCGCCTCGAGCATCCGCTCTACGAGTATCCGGTGAACTGCCCGGTCAACATCGGCACGGTCGACGCGGGGACGTGGGCCTCGAGCGTTCCCTCCCGACTGCTCGCGGAGGTCCGCGTCGGCTACCTGCCCGACGAATCCGACGCCGCCGTGGAGGCGGCCTTTCGCGAGCGACTCGAGGAGGTCGTCGCAGACCGCGAGTGGTTGCGCGCACACCCGCCGCGATTCGAGCGACGCGGCATTCACTTCGAGCCGTCGGAGATCGATCCGGATGAGCCGATCGCCGACGCCCTCCGTCAAACGCTACGAGACGCCGGTCGCGGGACGGGCGAGCCGGTCGGTCAGACGTACTGCGCGGACTCGCGGTTCTACACCGACGTCGGCGTTCCGAGCGTCGTGTTCGGACCCGGGAGCATCGAGCAGGCGCACTTTCCGAACGAAACCATCCGCTGGTCAGACGTCCAGACGGGAACCGAACTCGTCGCGGAGACGGCGCGACGATTCCTCGAGCAATCTGCAGCGTGATCCGTCTACCGGCTGGTCCAGACTATCCTTTCGACCGGCCGAAGATTATCGCGCTCAGTACTAAACATTCTTCGGAAGTTGGACCACACACAAAATACGATCCCTCCATTGAAGGTGGAACAATATATATGCGATGAGGCGAATGCAACCGTATGGCAACCGGACCTGCGATCGAAGACGTTCACTTCTCCGAGGAGCCTGACGTAGACCGCGTTCCGGGGCCGCGGTCGGAGGCCCTACTCGAGCGACAGCGCAACGTCGACAGCAACGCGGTCGCGTACCCGCGACGCGTTCCCATCGCCCTCGAGGAGGCGAAGGGAGCGACCGTCCGCGACGCGGACGGGAACACCTTTCTCGACTTCTTCGCGGGAATCGGCGTCCTGAACGTCGGTCACTCGAACCCGTACGTCCTCGAGGGCGTCCACGAGCAACTCGACCGCTACACCCACACGATCGACTTCCCGACCGAGGCGCGCCTCGACCTGATCGAGAAACTCGACGCTATCGCGCCGGGCGACCTCAGCGGCAACAGCAAGGTGATCTTCGGGGGGCCGAGCGGCAGCGACGCCATCGAGGGCTCGATCAAACTCGCAAAGCACAACACGGGTCGGCACGGCCTCCTCGCCTTCGAGGGGTCGTATCACGGGACGACCGCCGGGGCACTTAGCCTCACCGCCGGCAAGAAGTACAAGAAGGGATACGCGCCGTTGCTTCCCGACGCGGTCCACGTTCCGTATCCCGCCCCGTCGAACGACGTCGACACCGACCGGGCGCTCGACGCGGTCCAGCGGAAGTTCGAGAACCCCTACGGTGGCCACCAGTCGCCGGCCGGTATCTGGGTCGAACCGATCCAGGGCGAAGGCGGTGTGGTCGTTCCGCCAGCGGACTTCCTGCAGGGTCTCCGTGACATCGCCGACGACAACGACGCGCTGTTGATCGTCGACGAGATCCAGACCGGACTCGGGCGCACCGGCGAGTGGTTCGCCTCCGATCACTTCGACGTCACGCCCGACGCGATCACGATGGCCAAAGCCCTCGGAGGTACCGGGCTGCCGATCGGCGCGATGCTGTACCGCGACGAACTCGACACGTGGGGGCCGGGCGGCCACGTCGGGACGTTCCGCGGTAACGTTCCGGCGATGGTCGGTGGTCTCCGGGCGATCGAGTACATCGAGGAACACGACCTCCTCTCTCACGCGCAGCGACTCGGCGAGGAGATCCGCGGCCGGTTCGAGGAACTCACCGCCGGCGTCTCGGAGATCAGTGACGTCCGCGGGAAGGGGCTGTTCGTCGGCGTGGAGTTCGTCGACGCCGACGGCCCGGCGAAGGATCTCGTCCTCGATATCCAGCGGCGGTGCTACGAACACGGCGTCCTCGTCTGGAGCGCGGGCCGTCACGGAAACGTCCTGCGACTGATCCCGCCGCTCGTCCTCACCGACCGCCAGGCCGAGGTCGGCATGGACGTGATCTGCTCGGCGATCGAAACCGCAGTCGACGAGGACCGATGAGTCTCGATTACGTCTCGCTCGAGGCAGACCTCGATGACGAAGAGCGGCTAATCCGCGACACCGCACGGGAGTTCGTCGACGAGCGGGTGCGTCCCGATATCGGCGACCACTACGAGAACGGCACGTTCCCGACCGACCTCATCCCCGAGATGGGCGAGATGGGCTTTTACGCGCCGAATCTCGAGGGCTACGGTTCGCCCGGCGTCTCCGAGACCGCCTACGGCCTGTTGATGCAGGAACTCGAGGCCTGTGACTCCGGATTGCGATCGATGGCCTCGGTGCAGGGTGCGCTCGTCATGTACCCGATTCACGCCTACGGTAGTGAGGACCAGAAGGAAGAGTGGCTGCCGAAACTCGGCGAGGGTGAGGCGGTGGGCTGTTTCGGTCTCACCGAGCCCCAGCACGGTTCGAACCCCTCGGGGATGGAAACGCACGCTGAACGGGACTCCGATGGGTACGTCCTGAACGGCTCGAAGACCTGGATCACCAACTCCCCGATTTCGGACATTGCGGTGGTGTGGGCGAAAGATCGCTCGAGCGAGGACGATCCGGTGCGGGGGTTCCTCGTGGAGACGGACCGCGACGGCGTCAGTACGAACAAGATCGACGAAAAGCTCTCGCTGCGCGCCTCCATTACGGGCGAGATCGGTCTGAACGACGTGCGGGTGCCCGAGGAGAACGTGCTGCCGGACGTCGAGGGGATGAAGGGGCCGCTGTCGTGTCTCACCCAGGCGCGCTACGGCATCGCCTGGGGTGCGGTTGGTGCGGCACGTGACTGCTTCGAGGAGGCTCGTCAGTACGCCAACGACAGAGAGCAGTTCGGCGGCCCGATCGCCCGCTTCCAGCTGCAACAGGACAAGCTCGCGGAGATGGCGACCCAGATCACCCTCGCCCAACTGCTGGCTTACCGTCTTGCCGACCTCAAAGAGCGCGACGACCTCCGCCCGCAGCACGTCTCGATGGCCAAGCGAAACAACGTCCGGATGGCTCGCGACCAGTCCCGCATCGCTCGCGAGATGCTCGGGGGCAACGGCATTACGACCGACTACTCACCGATGCGCCACATGGCGAACATGGAGACGGTGTACACCTACGAGGGAACCCACGACATCCACACCCTCGTCCTCGGCCACGATCTCACCGGGATTCCTGCGTATGACTAATGGATGAGGCGTCACGATACTCGATAAGACATGGTTGGAGAAGCACGCGAATCCGAGACACAGGAGGGGCCGCTCGAGGGCGTCACCGTCGTCGACGCCTCGCAGGTCCTCGTCGGGCCGTTCTGTACGATGCAGCTGGCAGACCTCGGCGCGGACGTGATCAAAATTGAGCGACCGGGCGTCGGCGATCAGACCCGCGGCTGGTATCCGCCGCAATTCGGCGAGGGCGACGACGGTGTGAGCGCCTACTACGCCAGCGTCAATCGCAACAAGCGCTCGATCACGCTCAACCTCAAGAGCGACCGGGGACGGGACATCCTCCGGTCGCTGATCGCGGATGCCGACGTCTTCGTCGAGAACTTCCGCGTCGGAACGCTCGAGGAGTGGGGGCTGGGGTACGAGGATCTGAGATCGGAGAACCCCGACCTGGTGTACTGCTCGCTGTCGGGGTACGGCGAGTGGGGGCCGTACGCAGAGAAACCGGCGTACGACCTGATCATGCAGGCCGAAAGCGGGCTGATGAGCATCACCGGGGAGGACGGCGGACCGCCAGTTCGCGTCGGCGTCGCGGTCGCTGACATCGGTGCGGGGATGTACGCGACGCAAGCAATCCTGGCTGCACTCTTTCGCCGGGCGTTCGGCACACACGAAGACGGCGGCGGGCAGAAGATCGACGTCAGCCTCTTCGACGGACAGGTCGCCTGGATGTCGTACATGGCCAGCAGCTACTTCGCGACGGGCGAATCACCGGGTCGAATGGGAAGCAGACACCCGACGATCGTCCCCTACCAGGCCTTTCCAACCCGGGACGGCTACATCGTCGTTGCCGCCGCCTCCGAGAAACTCTGGCGGGCGCTCTGTGCGGCCATAGAGCGCACCGATCTCCTCGAGGACGATCGGTTCGCGACAAACGCCGACCGAGTCGAACACCGGGACACCCTCGAACGTATCCTCGTGGACGAGTTCGCCGCGTTCGAGACCGACGAACTCGCAGCACTACTCGACGACGCGGACGTTCCCGCCCGAGCGATAAACGACATGGAAGCCGTCTTCGATCACCCGCAGACCGGCGCTCGCGGGATGCACGTCAGCGTCGACCACCCGTCGGTCGGCCGGATCGAGATGGCCGGCAGCCCGATGCACTTCTCGAGATCCGCAACCGAACTCACTCGGCACCCACCTGAACTCGGCGAGCACACCGCAGACGTCCTCGCCGAACTCGGCTACGACGCCGACGAAATAGCAACACTCGAAGCCGACGACGTCGTCTGACTGTCGGCCGTCCGGCGGCCCGTTGGCGACGGGTCTCGCTCACTCCGACGAGGCGTCCGACTCGATTTCATGGGCGCCGAGCAGCGTTTCCGTCTGGTAGTCGCCGAGAATGCCAACCGGCGTCTGATCTTTGATCGCCGTGATGACGAACTTCGAGCTCGTGCGCTGGATCTCGTCGATCGCTTCGTACGCCTCGACGAGACCGACGACGGCGTCTCGAGAGGTAAGCCGTGCGATGACGACGAAATCCGTATCGCCCATCGTGAAGTACACCTGGTTGACTCCCTCTATGTTGCTCAGCTTCTGCCCGACGCTGTCGTGATAGCCCTCATCGAACTCGGCCCAGACCTCCGAGATGATCGTAATCCCGAGGCCGACCTGCTCGAGATCCAGTTCGAACAGATCGTTCGCGATGACGCCGTCCTCCTTGAGGGAGTTGAGCCGGTAGTGCACCGTCGACTTTGGAATTCCGGTCGCCTCGTGGATCGTCTCGGTGCTCGGCGTCTGTTCGGTGGCGATTGCGCGCAGGATCTCGATGTCTCGCTCATCGATGTCAGCGTTCATCTACGTGGCTGTTCGAACGGGCCTACCATATCTCTGGTCACTTCGAAGCAACAGTCACTCCGTAGCCTGTCACTGCCGACTCTCCTATTGGGGATTGTATTGTATGAAAATAACTATATTGTTTGTTCCCGGGGAACGGTACATAGCAGCTACTCGGCGAACTCAACCGGATCAATCCTGTGACGCTGATTTGCCCATTCTGTGCGCATATTGGCTACATATCCAGATAAGACTCTCTAATTGGGCCTCGTTCAGTAATCGTCCCTCCTATTCGATCCACGTTCATCAGTTTCCGTCGTCGAGCGCAGCTAATTTCATAATGACCGTGGTATTCACCCGTCCCAGTCGTTGAACAACGTTTTTTGGCGATCGAGCCCGGCGTGAGGCCTGTCCGGCAGTATTTTCCTTCCGAAGATTATAAGCCGAAGTCTATATTGTGGTCTTATCACAATACAATGTGTTCTTCGAGCGCGGCATACTCGCTCCGATGGCTGTGACGCACTCCGTTCTCGAAATGCGAACGCCGTGGTTCCACAACGCGGCGTACGGTGCGACCCGACAGCACACCGTTACAAATATAATTCTGTAATGGGGTCGGCTATCGATCCGGTATCACAGCGTCAGGCTCGCGTTTGACATGTTGATACTGGCCTCTGTTACGTTCGCGCTTTCCATGACCATGTGAGGGAGTTCGTCGGTGTAGTAGCCGCCGTTGAGCCGACTCGTCGGCCCGGAAACGCTTACCGCGCCCAGAACGTCGCCGTTTTCGCTGCGGATCGGCGCGCCGACGGCCCGGATTCCCGTGATCTCCTCTTCGTTGTTGACCGCGTATCCCTGCTCACGGACACGCTGTAATTCCTCGAGCAGCGTTTCTCGATCGGTGATCGTCTTCTCGGTTTTCCGGACGAGTCCGTAGGCGTCGACGATCTCGTCGACGCGGTCTGCCGGCAAGTGTGCCAGCACGGACTTTCCGGTCGCCGTGAAGTGAAGGTAATCCGGCTTTCGCTCCTTGGTCGTGTGGTACTCGTCCCCGACGGCCTTCTCGCCCGGCACTTTGTAGATGTTCCGTTCGAGGCCGTGTTGTTCGCACATCAGGTGTGCGTACTCGCCGCTCTCCCGAGCGAGGCGGTCGATCGCCGTCCGCCCGTGTTCGAACAGGACGTGGCGGTGTCGAACCGACTTACCCAGGTATAGAAACTCGAGACTGAGGTGGTAGGTGTCGCCGTGTTTGACGACCAGGCGTTTCTGGCGAAGCGTGGCGAGATAGGAGTGAGCGGAGCTCTTGGAGATATCCAGGTGGGTCGCCAGTTCGGTGACGCCGACGCCATCGAGTGTGTCGAGCGCTTCGATGACGTCACAGGCCCGGGCGACCGTCTCGAGGGTCCGCGCGGATGGGTGTCGATCGGAGTGCATGCGTGTTCATAGATCTCATACGACATAGCCGTTCGCATTTGACAAACACACGAAGGCGTTCGTCCCCTCGATCCCGCGGTAACGGCCGGTGAGCAGGGGATATCGCCGTTCAGCCGGATCCAAGACGGGTGGGTACGGTCGCCCGTTCGCATTTCGCGAACCAATCTCGTAGATGGGCGTGTTACTCGAGAGGCGCCCCCAGTTCTTGCCGTCTCGGGTGGACTGCGGACCGCGCCGCGGTCCAACCGGTCCTCGATACCTGTCGGCGTTGGAACGGTATGTGGAACGCAAACACTTAACCCACCACACTTCGCAACGGAGCACTGAGCATGAGGGTCTCTGAGAGGAGGCTTCGAGCGGACCTCGAAGCTACCGCCCAGTTCGGCGCGCGGCCAGCCGCCGACGGGCACGCCAGGACGGTACTGACGGGAACGGACGCCAACCGTCGAGCACGGGAGTACTTGGTTGTTCGACTCGAGGAGGCGGGGTTCACAGTCCGGATCGACGCGGTCGGGAACGTGGTCGGTCGCTGGGTTCCGCCGGGAGCCGATCCATCGGCGGCGCCGGTCGCGACGGGAAGTCACCTCGACTCGGTCCCCGAGGGTGGGATCTTCGACGGCCCCCTCGGCGTGTACGCCGGTCTCGAGGCGGTGCGGACGATCCAGGCGGCCGACCGCCAACTGAAACGCCCCATCGAGGTCGTGTGTTTCACTGAAGAGGAGGGGCAGCGCTTTGGCAATGGGCTGCTCGGGTCGTCGGTCGCGACGGGACGGACCGCCGTCGATGACGCACTCGAACTCGCGGACGAAACCGGGACGACGCTCCGCGAGGGGCTCGACGACATCGGATTCCACGGGGAGGGTCGTCTCGACGCGTCAGCGTGGGACGCCTGGCTCGAAGTGCACGTCGAGCAGGGGACGGTCCTCGAGCGGGCAGACGCGCCTGCAGGGGTCGTCACCTCGATTACGGGGATCACCCACTGCTATCTCGATGTCGAGGGCGAGGCCGACCACGCGGGCTCGACGCCGATGGCCGGCCGAATCGACGCGCTCGCCGCTGCAAGCGAGATCGTCCTCGATATCGAGACGGCGGCGAACCGGCTCGTCTCGACCGAGTCCGCCTCGGCCGTCGGCACGGTGGGCAAGGCGACGGTGTCTCCGAACGCGACGAACGTCATTCCTGGGAAGACCCGCCTCGGTGTCGACATCCGGGACGTCCACGCGGAATCGATCGAAACGCTCGTCTCGGCGCTCGAAGAGAGCGCTGCCCGTGTCGAAGCCGAGCGAGACGTGCATACAACCGTTTCCAGGCCGTACGACATCGCCCCGGAGCCGATGGCCGAGCGGTGTCGGGAGGCGCTCGTCGAGGCAGGTGACGCGACTGGCGTCGAAACCGTGACGTTGCATTCCGGTGCGGCCCACGACACGATGAACGTCGCACGGGTCACCGACGCGGGGTTGTTGTTCGCGCCGTCTCGAGACGGGCTTTCACACAATCCGCGCGAGTGGACCGACTGGACCGACTGCGCCCGCGCGACGACCGTTCTCGCCGAGGCACTCGCTCGACTCGCCGCGACCTGATGTCGGCCGGTGGTCTCATGGCCTCAGGGACGAGTCGTCCCAGTCGACCCATTATCGAATTATTTCTCGAGCGAGCCACGTTCTGGTACACCAATGCATAGATTTATATCCGATAAATATGTGATCAGTAGGTAGGTATGCCAACCCATAACAGTAGCCGAGAGACTGCCGATTTCACGAGCGGGCCCAGCCGTCGCCTGTTCATGAAGGCAGCCGCGGCCGGGGTGCCGATCGCGTTCGCCGGGTGTCTCGGGGACGAGGGCGACGCCGATGTGATAACCGACGACGAAAACGGAGGCGAGGGGGAGACCGATGCGGGGGCGGACGACGGCGATCCGTCCGAGGGCGGGGAACTGCTCTGGGGCGGCAGCGTGCCCGTCCAGAGCCTGGACCCGCACTTCGAGAGCGCCGCAGCCAGTGCCCGCGTTCTCGAGAACGTCACGCAGGGACTCGTCAGGGTGAACTGGGAGTACGAACTCGAGCCGCTGCTCGCCGAATCCTGGGAGAGCTCCGAGGACAACCTCGAACTGACGTTCGACATTCGGGAGGGGGTCCAGTTTCACGACGGCACTGAACTGACCGCCGACGACGTTCACGCCTCGTTCAGCCGGATCGAGGAGCGAGAGGGGCTGGCGGCGGATTACATGGCGCTGGTCGATTCGATGGACGCGCCGGACGACCACACGTTCGTCATGGAACTCAGCGAACCGTTCGCACCGATGCTCTCGCGGATGGCGACCTCGCACATGCACATCGTCACCGCCGAGCAAGCTGAGGAGGACTCGATCACCGAGCCGGTCGGCACCGGACCGTTCGAGTTCGACAGCATGGAGATCGACTCCGAGTTCGTGATGACGAAGTTCGACGACTACTGGGACGACGAACTGCCGTATCTCGACATGATCACCAAACTCGAGATATCGGACGACGACAACCGTCTCAACACGTTCAACGCCGGCGAGGTCGATTTCATCAACGGCGTGCCGCCGCGTCACGCCGACGATCTCGAGGACGATCCGGACATCGACTTCATCCAGCGGTTCCCACAGTCGCTGGTCTACCTCGGGTTGAACTGTGCCGAAGAGCCATTCGACGACATCGACGCCCGACTTGCGCTCGATTACGCCATCGACAAGCAGGAGGTCATGGAGGCAGCGCTGTATGGTCAAGGCCAGGTCGCGGCGAGTCCCGCGGCCCCCG
This sequence comes from Natrononativus sp. DTA114, assembly GCF_059736515.1. Taxonomy (NCBI): domain Archaea; kingdom Methanobacteriati; phylum Methanobacteriota; class Halobacteria; order Halobacteriales; family Natrialbaceae; genus Natrononativus; species Natrononativus sp. DTA114. The sequence continues at coordinate 249,092 of NZ_JCASSN010000004.1, forward strand.
ACAGTGAGTGGGAGCATCCCGACCTCGAGCCGCGGTCACAGGATTACGACCTCGCCCGGGAACACCTCGAGGAGGCGGGCTACCCCGACGGGTTCGACGTCTCGTTCCAGATCCCCGAGCAGTACAACGACCAGGTGACCGCCGCCCAGATCATCGAGTCCCAGGCCGCGGAGGTCGGGATCAACCTCGACATCCAGCTCATCACCTGGAGCAACTGGCTTAGTGACGTTTACGAGGAGCGCAACTTCGATGCGACGACCAGCTCCTACCTCGCACTGTGGTTCCCCGACGCCGGCTTCCACCGGCCGTTCCACACCGACGGGGCGTTCTTCTTCACCGGCTGGGAGGACGAGGAGTACAACGACCTCGTCGACGAGGCGCGTCAGTCCTACGACATGGACGAACGGGCGCCGCTGTACCACGAGGCCGCCGAGATCCTACACGAACGCCGGTCGGGGCACATCCTGCTGTACTGGATGCCGACCCTGATGGCGCGGACGCCGAACTACAAGGGCGAGATCATGTCCCCCGACGGCTCCACGTTCCGGTTCGAAGACACCTGGATGGAGTGACATCGATGGAATCGCACGCCTCGCACACCCCACTGATACGCACACCGCATCCCCAATAGATGGCGTTTGCTAGCTACCTCCTCAAGCGTCTCGGGTTCATGGCCGTCACGCTGTTTCTCGTGACGCTGATCACGTTCGGGCTGACCAACATCCTTCCGGGGAACGTCGCCCTATTGATCCTCGGACCGAACGCGAACGAGCAATCGATCGCCCAACTCGAGGCGCAACTCGGTCTCAACCAACCGCTGTACGTCCAGTACATCGAGTGGATCGTCGGGATGCTCCAGGGGGACATGGGCACCTCCCTTCGCTACGGGACGCCCGTCGCCGACCAGATCGCGACCCGCTTGCCGCGGTCGCTGCTGCTCGCGCTCTCGGCGACGGTCATCTCGGTGAGTCTGTCGATCCCGCTGGGCGTCATCGCGGCCGTCAGAAAGAACACGCCAACCGACCTCACCGCGTCGATGCTCGCGTTCATCGGCCTCTCGCTGCCCATCTTCCTGTGGGGGCTGGTGTTCATCTACGTGTTCGCGCTCACCCTGGGCGGGTTCCCCACGCGGGGCTACGTCTCGCCGATGGACAACCCCGTCGCCGCCGCTCACCACCTCGTGTTGCCGGCCAGTGCGATGGGTGTCGCGCTCACCGCCTACATCATGCGTATGACGCGCTCGAGCATGATCGACGAACTGAGCGAAGACTACGTCGAGTTCGCCCGTTCGAAGGGGCTGAGCGAACGCGCGGTGGTCCTTCGCCACGCGCTGAAAAACGCCGCTATTCCCGTGATCACGGTGATCGCGTTCCAGTTCAGCTACGCCTTCGGAGGCGTCGTCGTCTTAGAGGAAGTGTTCTCCTGGCCGGGGATCGGTCGACTGACGCTGACGGCGATCGAGAACCGTGACATCCCCCTCCTGCAGGGGTGTATCATCGTGATCGCACTGATCTACATGGTGTCGAACTTCCTGGCGGATGCGTTCTACGCCTACGTCGATCCGCGGATTCGCTACGGAGGGTCCGAGTAATGTCGACCGAACGCTTCCAGCTGACCGACGAAAAGAAAGCCCACTACGGCCGCTTCGTCAGGCAGTTCCGGCGCAACCAGAAGGCGATGATCGGCCTGCTCATCGTTCTGGGGCTGGTGCTGACGGCGCTGGTCGCGCCCGTTGTCGTTCCGCACAACCCCGAGGCGACCAACGTTCAGGATCGCGAACTCGCACCGTCGCTCGAGCATCCGATGGGGACCGACGATCTCGGCCGCGACATCTTCAGTCGGGTCCTGATGGGCACGCGCATCTCGCTGTACGTCGGATTCCTCTCGATCGGCGCAGCGATGATCATGGGGACGACGATCGGCGTCGTCGCCGGCTACTATCAGGGACTGATCGACGAGGGACTCATGCGCGGAATGGACGCGATGATGTCGTTCCCGCCGATCCTGCTGGCGCTGACCATCGTCGCCGTCCTCGAGCCGAGTTTGAACAACGTGATCCTCGCGTTAGCGCTGGTGTACACGCCGTTCATTGCGAGGGTCGCGCGCAGTGCTGCACTGTCCGTTCGCAACGAATCGTTCGTCGAAGCGGCCGTCGCCCGCGGGGAGAGCGACTCGTACATCATCTTCCGGGAAGTGTTACCCAACTGCGTCGGCCCGCTGCTCGTCCAGGCGTCGATCAACATCGCGTTCACCATGCTGCTCGAGGCGAGCCTCTCGTTCCTCGGGCTCGGCGTCCAGCCGCCGACCCCGTCGTGGGGCCTGATGATCAATCAGGGCTGGGCGTTCATGGGTGATGCGCCGTGGCTGGTGTTCTTCCCGGCCGCCGCCATCGCCGTTGCCGTGATCGGGTTCAACCTGCTCGGCGACGGCCTCCGTGACGTCCTCGATCCGAAGGGGGAGATCATCGAATGACTCAGAGACACACGCCAGACGCCGACCGCACCGCCGGCGAGCCGCTGCTCGCCGTCGAGAACCTCCGCACGCAGTTCCGAACCGAAGACGGCATCGTCACCGCGGTCGACGACGTGTCGTTCAGCCTCGACCGCGGGGAGGTGATGGGGATCGTCGGCGAATCGGGTGCCGGAAAGAGCGTCACCGCGAAGTCGATCATGCGGCTCATCCGCTACCCCGGCGAGATCGTCTCCGGGTCGATCACGTTCGACGGCGACGACCTTCTGGCGTTCTCGGACGCAGAGATGCGAGCCGTCCGCGGGAACAAGATCACGCTCATCCCGCAGGACCCGATGACGTCGCTCAACCCCGTCCTCACGGTCGGCCAGCAGATCATCGAGACGATCCAGCTTCACCAGGACGTCGGCGAGGCCGAGGCGCGCGAGATCGCGATCGAGGCGATGGAAGAAGTCGAGATTCCGGATCCGGCGTCCCGTATCGACGAGTATCCACACGAGTTCTCCGGCGGAATGCGCCAGCGGGTGTTGATCGCCATCGGCCTCGCCTGCGAGCCGGACCTCATCATCGCCGACGAGCCGACAACCGCCCTCGACGTGACGACCCAGGCGAAGATCCTCGAGCTGTTGAACGACCTTCGCGAGAAACGCGGGGTCTCGATCCTGATGATCACGCACAACCTGGGCGTCGTCGCCCAGACCTGCGACCGCGTCGGGGTCATGTACGCCGGCAACCTCGTCGAGACCGGGCGCGTGGTCGACATCTTCGACCGCCCGCGACACCCTTACACCCGCACGCTCATCGACGCCATTCCGGAGGTCGACGCGGACAGAAACCGGCTGTACGCGCTCGGCGGCTCGATGCCGGACCTGCAGAACCTTCCTACGGGGTGTAACTTCGCGCCGCGGTGTCCCCACGCCGTCGAGGCCTGTCGTACCGGCGGCGACCCGGCGCTCGAGCCGGTCGCCGGCGCACCACCGGGGGCACACGCGGCCTGTATCCGGACCGACGAACTCGACCTCTCGGAGCCAGCTATCGAGGAGGGCGTCGAACGGCGCCGGCGCGAGGAACACACTGAACCGTTGCTCGAGGTCCGCAACCTCAAAAAGCACTTCGCGGCCGGTGACGGCCTGTTCGGAAACCTCTCGCTGGCCCGGACCGACGGCGGCGGACTGACCCTCGAGCGCAAGTACGTCAAGGCGGTCGACGGCGTGAGCTTCACGATCAATCGCGGGGAGACCGTCGGGCTCGTCGGCGAGAGCGGCTGTGGCAAGTCGACGGTGGCGAGAACCGTGATGCAACTGCTCGAGCCGACCGCGGGAGAGGTGTACTTCGACGGCCACCCGCTGCACGACCTCGGCAAAAAGGAGATCCGCAGCCTTCGCCAGGAGATGCAGATCATCTTCCAGGATCCCAAGAGCTCGCTCAACCCGCGGAAAACCGTCGGACAGATCATCGGCCGCGGGATGGAGAAACACGACATCGCGACGGGGAACGAAAAACGCGAGCGCATCAAGGAACTGCTCGAGCGCGTTGGCCTCCAGGCGAGCGACATCGACAAGTACCCCCACCAGTTCTCCGGCGGCCAGCAACAACGGGTCGCCATCGCGAACGCGCTGGCGGTGGAACCCGACCTCATCGTCTGTGACGAACCCGTCAGCGCACTCGACGTGAGTGTGCAGGCCCAGATCCTCAACCTGCTCGACGACATCCAGGATGAGTTCGGCCTCGCGTACCTGTTCATCTCGCACAACATTAGCGTCGTCCAGCACCTCTGTGACCGCGTGGCGGTGATGTACCTCGGGAAGATCGCCGAGTTCGGAACGGTCGCGGACGTCTTCGAGCCGCCGTACCACCCCTACACCGAGAGCCTGCTGTCGGCGGTCCCCCACGCCGACCCGACCCGTGACACCGAGCGAATCCTGCTCGAGGGGACCGTACCCAGCCCGCTGGACCCGCCACAGGGGTGTTCGTTCCACACCCGCTGTCCGAAGAAGATCGGAGCCGAGTGCGAGGCCGACGACCCGCTCCCCGAGCCGGTCGACGAAGACGGCATCCACCGGATCGCCTGTCACCTCTCGCTCGAGGAGATGAGCCAGCCCGTCCACGACCGCCCGCCTGCCGCATCGGAGCACGAGGGGCCGTGACGTTCTCGATCTGTGCGTCAGTCGACGGGCGTCACGGCGTCGCGGTCGCCACGAAGGCGATCGCAGTGGGTTCGACCGCGCCGTTCGTTTCTCGGACGGGTGCGGTCTGCACGCAGGCGATGACCAGCACGCCCCTCGGAGTGCGGACGATTCGGGCGCTCGAGACCGGCGAGCCGATCCGCGAAGCGATCGAAGAGCGCCTCGAGGCGGACCCGCACGCGTCGGTTCGTCAGATTCACGGGGTCGACGCTCGAGGCGGTACCGCCGCGGTGACCGGCGACGAGTGCGTTCCCGTAGCGGATGACCGGATCGGTGCGGAGTATACCGTCGCCGGAAACATGCTGACGGGCGCTGACGTCCTCGATGCGATGGCGACGGCGTTCGAGTCGACCGATGGAGAACCGCTCGATGATCGGTTGCTGGCAGCGCTGCGGGCCGGTTCAGACGCCGGGGGAGACAAACGCGGTGACCACGCACAGAGCAGTGCTCTCGCGGTGTTCGACCCCGAGGAACCACACCTCGCACACGATCTCAGGGTAGACGAACACGACGACGCCGTTGCGGAACTGACTCGTGTGCACGACCTCGCCACGTCGGTCGGCACGGAGTGGGCAGAGCGCTATCCGCGGGCGGATCTCCAGCGGTACCCGCCACGGTCCTAGCTGAACTGAGCGTTTTCAGGGGCCAGTATTCTCTCACTGTGGTCGAATACATCGAACTTCCCGCTTTACCTACGGCCTGTAGTAAAAACATTGGTAACTGACTCTTGTGAGAGTATTGAAGATAAATAGCAATACAACTACGATCTCATCATCTACATTCTATCCTGAATTTAGTAAACGAACCTACCTGTACTGTGTGATGATTATCGACGAGTGATGATTCAAGGGTACGAGCGAAAAGGGAAGTGAGCACATTCATAACATTTTCATCGACTATTATTGGATCCTCCTGGGCGAGTTCGTGCGATCTATGGTGACGACTGATTCGATTTACAACTGCTTGCAGTGGAACGGTGCGGGCTGGTGGAATCTTGCCTGCCCGGGCCGGTAGATCGTTAGCGAGTGTGCACTGATTGTCTGTGCTACTATAGAATCCGTAGTTCTACCGAGTGAATAGTATTGTGGATTTTTGTCATCACAACACACGGCAATCAAAAACATATTCCTTCACTGATGGTTTGGACACGTTACGAGCGCGGCACGGAATCTGGACCCACACCGACCGTGATTCGTCGTTCAGAACCAATCGATGGATTCTCCGTAACGGGTCGTATCGCCCGCCCCGACGGAACCACGAGTGCGAGTTCCAAGGCGATGGCAAATCCGGACCGGGTGAGCCGCCTATACCCGATCTGGATCAGAAACACTCGTGTTCTGGACTTATCGAACCTCGCCCCAGGTCCCGACGAGTTCGCCGCCGACGAACCGGCGCTGCTGGAAGCCGAGAGCGTTACAGAGCATGGTGTGACCCATGAACGACACCGCGTAATCAGCCATTCCGAACGGATGGAGTTCGCGCTGGTTCGCTGGCGGGAGGACCGATCCAATAACGTTGATCTCCGAATCTCCGGCCGAAAGCGAGCCAGCTGCGACCCCCTCTCCGCCCGTGCCGCTCATCTGCCCGGCGATCGCTGCCTCGTCTTCGAAGACGTCGTCGTCGATGACCGTCGCCGGCTGGTCGTTCGTGTTCGGTACGTAGCCCACCTGTGGGCTCTTCCAAATCTCGAACTGGAGTTCTCTGATGCCATCGAGCAGGTAGTGCTCGAAGTTTCGATCGAGCAGGTTCGCGATACCGACCTCGACGGTCTTGATGTCGTCGGCGGTGATGGCTGCAGCCTGACCGACGTTGAGTTCGGCTAACAGGTAGAGTCCCGTGTCGGTGAGCACGAGATCGCCCCCGGCCTCGACGAAGTCCTCGATCGCCGCGATGTAACGCTCGTCGTGGCGCCCGACGTCGTGGGAGATCACCAGCTTGTCGTAGTGACGCTTGCCGGAGCGGCCTCGCAGGAGGCGGCCGACGCGGACGTCGTGGACTCGCAGTCCGTCCATCGCACCGTCCTCGAGGTAAGGTTCGAGGTCGGCGAAGAACTGCATCGGATTGACGACGTACTCCCGCTGGGCGTAGCCGAAGGCTTCCTCGGGGTCGGGGTGTTCCTCGTCGCTCTCGATGGTGACGAACTCGGCTTCGAGGTCGCCCTCGCCGTCGAACTCGATCGACCACTCACCCGTCTCAGGACCGGGAACGTAGAAGCTCGTCTCGTCACTCTCGGCGAGGTCGATCGTTCGGACGACCTGGCCGCTGGGGTTGACTAGGGTGACGACGCCGGACTCGAGTCCGTCGGTGTCGACCTGGGCTGCCAGTGAGTGGGTTCGCCCGGTCGCGGCCGTCCCGGCGCGTCCCCTTGGACCGGGCTGGACGGTTTCGTGGCGGCGCTGTACCTCGGTCGCACGTCCTCCCCCGGGCCCCTCGTCGGTGTGAGAGAGGTCCGCCGACGAGCGCGTCAGCGCGTCAGTGGTCACGTAGGCCGTGTCTTGGTCGCCGGTGGCTACCGTCGCGTCGGTGTCGGCGGCGGTCAGTTCGGCATACTCGCGCATCGAGATTCGGTAGGCTGTCTCCAGGTGGCGCTCGATGTACGGCCGCCAGTTCGTTGCGTCGCGCATCCCCAGTTCGGGCGCGACCGTCACGGCGCCGAGGCCGCCGAACTCCTCGGGCTGGCCGGCCCAACCGAGCAGTCCGCCGGTGATGTTGTACCCCAGGGAATCGTAGATCGAGCCGTAATCGAACAGCGTCTCGGGGACGTAGTTCGACCGCCAGCTCGTGTCCTGGCCGGCCCGGATGGTGTCGTCGGCGATGGCCTCGGGACTGCCCCAGTGAGCTTCCATCCCGGCACCGATCCGCCGGTTCACCTCGTCTAAGTTGTGCGTGCCGTCGTGATCGTAGGCCGCGTTGGACTCGAGGTTCAACACCATCTGGCTCGCCCACCCCATCATGTGGTAGTCACAGAGGTACTCCACGTTGTCGTACTCTCGGAGGTGGCCGACGGTCGCCAGCGCATCCGGAACGATGTCCGCATACCCTACGTCGTAGCCGGGGCGCACCTCGGGGGCGGTATCGGGATCGGCGGGCCAGAACGACGGGTTCGCCCAGCCGATCGTCGGGTACTGTCGGTTCGTGTCGACCAGCGAGGCGTTCCCGCGGTAGTGTGAGAGCTGGTTCGGGCTGTAGTACTGGGGCTTCCGGATGGTCCAGCCGTCCGGATTGATGTAGACGTAGATGATGACGATGTCGTCGAGGAGGTGGTTGAAATCGGCCGCCTCGCCTCCGGCTGCTTGCTCGAGGATACGACTACCGGCTTCGACGCCTGCGCGCTCATTGCCGTGGATGCCGACGATGAACACCGCCTTCTCCTTCTCGGCGAACGACTCGTCGTCCCGAACGTCGTTCGTCAACTCCGCGACGTAGATGTCCCTGGGGTCGGGATCCTCCCCGGTGAAGACGTTCTCCCAGCCCGGCCCCTGGCCGATACGGTGGACCCGGACCATGTCGGGGTGTTCGGCCTCGAGGTGCTCGAGCGCCTGTCCGGCCTCCTCGTGAGAGATCCAGTCGCGGGCGTTTTCGACGGTCGGGAACACGCCGTCGGCGTACGGATCGTCGAGCTTCCAGAACGGGTTCGAGCCTGGCGAGAAGTCGACGAACTCGATGCCGTCGAACTCCGCGAGCGCGTACTCGAGTTCGTCGGCCGTGAGATACGCGTGGGCCGCCGGCTTCGGTTCCTTTCGGATAACCGCCTTCTCCGCACGAAGGTTCTTGTCGATGTCCCAGTCGGGCTCGCCGAACTCGTCGTAGAACGCCGCCGCTGCGTCCCCGTCTGCGAACTGGATGACGAGCGTCGCTGCGTACGACTCGGGTGTGGCGTTGACGGCGAACGCCGCGATATCGGTGACTCGATCGTCGCTGACCGCTGCGGTAACAGTCCCTGGAAGGGTGAGTGCAGCCCCCGTGGCGGCCGCGACACTCAAGAACGTTCGGCGGCCGATGGTACTCTCCTCGAACTCGCTTTCCGTTAGGTCCACGGCCTCCTCGTAGGTGTAACGATCTGGAGTGGCTCGTGGTGGTGCTCGGTTGTGATGGGATTCGTTGCTCATGGTGACTTGGTGTGGTAATCAACCACACGTTCAGCAGAACACTACAGTCACATGGTCGTGACTGTCTCTCTCAACCAGTGAGCATTACCGCAAGAGATATTACCAATAGTACTCGAACTTTCGAATACGGTTTTCGACGGACAGTATGCCTGAAGAACCACACCGGTGGACACTCGACGGCCCTTACGAAACGGAACGAGAGACGTGGAGTTACGTTCTGGTAACCTTCATGGTTACTCAGACGTTCGTGATAGGCTTTGACGCTTGACAGTGTGTGCTCCTCACATGGTACTTCACTTCGGAAAGGCCACGGGGATTTTCGTGCGGACGATGCCGTTCGTCCTGCTTCGGATGGCGATCGGCCTCCTGCTCGGGCTGGTTTCGATTCTGTACTTCGGAATCGTCATCGGATTCGGATACATGCTTCTCGACGCAGGGACGATCTCCGGAGGAATCGGAGCGATCGGGTTGCTCCTCGCGATCCTGATCTTCATCGGTGCCTGGCGTCTCATCAGCAGATACATCCTGTACCTAGTGACGGCCGGGCACATCGCCGTCATCGCACACATCGTCGACACCGGCGAGGTTCCCTCGAACCAGATTCGATTCGGGAAATCAAAGGTGCGAGCACAGTTCACGGAAGCGAGCGCCCTGTTCGCCGTCGATCAGCTGGTGAAGGCGGTTATTAGGCAGTTCAACGGACGAGTTGTCTCGTTTTCGAACCTGTTTTCGTTCTCCTCCGGACTCCGCAACCTCATCCGATTGGTCGGTCGTGCGGTCGCCATCGCCGCCTCCTACATCGACGAGGCGATCATCGCCTACATGTTTACGACCGACGAGGAGAACACCTGGCGAGCGGCCAGAGACGGTGTCGTGCTCTACGGAAAGAACTGGAAACCCGTGCTCGGCTCCACGTTGCTAATCGTGCTCGGACTGTACGCAGCGACGTTCGTCCTGCTGTTGGCGTTGACGCCGCTGGCGAGCGTTATCGGCGGCCTCTCGAGTACGCTCGAGGTCGTTAGCTGGGTAGTCGTTGCCGGCCTGTTGCTCACCGTCTACACCGGCTTCTTCAAGCCCTGGGTGAAGACCGTCGTGATCACTACGTTCCTCCTCGAGGCCCAGGGGGACACCCCCGACAGCGAGGCCGTCGACCGGATCGCGAGTCGCTCGGCGAAGTTCAGAGAGCTCACACAGAAAGCCGAGGCAGGCGGAGAGACGGACGCCACCGTAGACCAGCCACGGGAGGGGCCGGCACGCGGACAGCGCGGATTCTGACGTTCGACCGTTTCATGCCTGGATGTTCCACTGAACCGGTTCAGATTGTCGATTCGGTCAACTACCCGACGATTCGGTTGGATATCAGGGTTTATCCCAGTACAGAAACCACGAACTACCTGCTGCAGGGATATGCCGAAAATCGGGAGATCAGACGCGGAGTTTCAAGATACTCTTGAGAGTATTATAGATATATACCACTAGTTATAATAAACCTGGAGGAAACGTAGGTCACCCCAAGTCAGATTAGCTGATCAGGCGTCATGGAATCCTGCGATTTCGGTAAAGGAGTAGCGAACGTTCTGGGTCGTGCTGCCGCCACTCGAGAATATTCCCTCGATGACGGTGAGGTCATCGTTCGAGTAGGGATAGGATGGATCCTCGAACCGGCCACGCGTCCATTCGCTCCCATCGGCGTTTAGCGTGACCAGGTAGGTGTCGGCTTCGAGCCCATTGTCGGGACTCATATCGAACGTACTCCCTGCTTGTAGGTCGGAGACGTCCTTTTCGACGACGACATCCCCGCTGGAAGCATCACGAACCCGGCAGGTGGTGAACCCGGCACTGTTTCGTGAGATTGTCAACCGAATGCCGGAGAGTTCCTGCTCGGCCTCGATGTGGATTCCGTTCTCGTTCGACGAGGAATTTGCGTTGTTGTCGGTACCGAGGTCGACACCGTCACCCGTTTCCGGCCCATCCGCTGCTGCGATCGAAGTGAAGGAGTAACGAACGTTCTTAGTCGTGCTACCGCCGCTCGAGTAGATCCCTTCGATGACGGTGAGATCGTCGTTCGAGTAGGGGTAGGATGGATCCTCGAACCGACCACGCGTCCATTCGCTCCCGTCGGCATCCAGCGTGACTAGATAGGTGTCGGCCTCGAGTCCACCGGCGGGACCGATTTCGAAGGTGTCGCCGGCCTGCAAGTTGGAGACGTCCTTTTCGACGACGACATTCCCGCTGGAAGCATCACGAACCCGGCAAGTGGTGAACCCGACACTGTTCTGTGAGATCGTCAACCGAATGCCGGGGAGTTCCTGCTCGGCCTCGATGTGAATTCCGTTTTCGTTGGTCGTCGAATTCGCGTTGTTGTCTATCCCGAGATCGATTCCACTGCCGGTTCCCGTCCCATCACCGACTGCGATTTCAGTGAAGGAGTAGCGAACGTTCTGGGTCGTACTGCCACCGCTTGTGTAGATCCCTTCGATGACAGTGAGGTCGTCGTTCGAGTAGGGGTAAGACGGGCTCTCGAACCGGCCACGCGTCCATTCGCTCCCATCGGCGTTTAGCGTGACCAGGTATGTACCGGCCTCGAGTCCATCGGCGGGGCCGATCTCGAAAGTATCTCCTGCCTGCAGGTAAGAGACGTCCTGTTCAGCGACGACGTCCAAGCTGCTTGGGTCGCGGAGTCGGCAGGTGGTGAACCCGGCGCTGTTTTGCGAGATCGTCAACTGGATGCCGGGGATTTCCTCCTCGACCTCGATGTGGATTCCATTCTCGTTGGTCGTCGAATCCGCGTTGTTGTCGGTCCCAAGATCGATCGGGCCATCACTGCCGCCGTCATCGTCATCGTCGTCGTCGTCTCCGTCTTCATGATCGAAATAGAAATTCGGCAAGTCATCTTCGGTTAGTGAGCCAAGTCCGAGATCACTCGCATCCAGGATTTCGTCTTCGTAGCTCTGTCCGTCGTGATAGATGGTATTCCCCGATCCGACGTTGAACTCATTACCACCACCCTCGACGTAGTTTTCACCTTCGAGATAGAGCTCGCCGTTGTTTCCGCCCCCGCCCCACGTTCCGACATAGAAGGTGTTCGATGCTGAGGCCTCGTCGAGCACGAAACAGTCGTTGAACGTGATCTGAGGGGCGTCGCCGGGCGCATCAATCCGGAGCGGGGCGTTGTTACCACTCTTGATGTGGAACGAACACTGCTCGAACAGGATATCTTCCGTCTCATTACGCAACTCGAGAGCATTATTCCCCCAGTTGTTACCTTCGGCGACGACCTCGAGTCCGTGGATCTCACAATCCCAGACGACGTCGCCGACGAACGGTGTCCCGTTTTGGTATTCGTGGTAGTAGTCGTTGTTCACCTCCGCGCGACCGCCGATAATTCTGTCGTGCTCCGAAGGACGGAAGTTGCCACGTGCACAATTGACTGCCTCACAGTTCCAGAGGATGGTTCTGCCCGACGAGTTCTGGGTATAGTAGCCGTTCCCGGCCCAGTTTGCGATATAACAGTCTTTGAAGACGTTATACCCCTCGTGGTTGGGGTCTGCGTGCAGCGCGTAGGCATGATCAGTATGATCGACGCCCGGTTCGCCGTCGACGTCGGTGCCACCGTCGGGCATGTTGACGTTTTCGACGAGTGCTTCACCGCCGTCGGACACCTGCACTAAGAACGTGGTCCAGCCACCTTGGGACTCGTATCCGCTGCCGAGGTCTTGCATCCGGTGGCGAGAGCCCTCGAGCGTGACATCTTTGATCCACAATTCATCGCCCGCAGTGGTGTACACGAGACCGATATCGGTCGATCCCGTTGACGGGTCCTCTGTAATATCGAAGGTAACCCCCTCGAGCACGAACGTGCTTGGCTGACCCGAAAAGAGGACGCCGTGGGAAATCCCCTCGCCGCGACCAACGTAGTGGATCCGCGCGCCATCGCCGACAATGCCGATCGTACCGCTCATATCGGCACTTGACTCGACCTCGTAGGTGCCATCGCCGACGTCAACCAGCGCCCCGTTCGCCGAGGCCTCATTCACCAGTTCCATGAGGTCGCCGGAGCGGTTATCGTAGTCGCTGGCGTCCCAGAGTTCCCAGTCGTCGTCCTCGCGAAAGTTTGGCTTGGATTGCCAGATGTCGTACGCCCGGTCTGGGACCTCCGGCGAGAGATTAATGTCCTCGTTGGACTCGCTAGTTGCGGACGCGCTCGTTGATTTCGTCCCGTATGAAAGACCTAGTAGAGACGCACCAATGCTGGCCCCACTGGCCCTCAAATAATCGCGTCGTGCTAATTTATCAGATTCCCAATTTTCGTTCTGTTCCACTTTCCTATCGCTGTCTTTCACATTCTCGACCATACATTATCTCTATTGGTAATAGCAATTGTAAATACTTTCTCAAGAAATGTGTAATGACGTGTGAAATGATGATTCGGATGAGTGTGAACACGTGAGTGCTCACGGCTGTATCAACTACTGTCACAGAGCACTCTGAACCGGACAGGTTCACTTTCCGAACAGACGGTTGGGAGTTGGACGTCTCGATGCAATCGCCGCTCTTTTTGACAAAGATCGAACTAATATCCTCGTCGAACTCATCCACGAGTACATCGAGACAGCGAACCGTTCCAAAAGGTGGTCGCGACGACGTCCTACTGGGCCGAGCGGGGGCCCCGGCGGCTGAGCACTATCACGTAGAGGATGAGTCCGATGACCGCGACGGTGACGCCGAAGCCGGGGATGGTATCGGCATCGTCGTCGGCAGTGCCACCCGCACCGGTCTCGTCTGAATCGTCCGGGGTGGGGCGTGGATCGTCCGCCGCATCGTCGCTTTCGGACGGGGTTTCGTCACTGGGGTCGGAGTCGCCGTCATCACCGCATGGGTCGTCGACCGCAGTATCGTCATCATCGCACGCTTTCGGCGGCGAATCCGTGTCTTCCTCGTCACAGTCGCCAGCTCCCGGTTTAGCGTCGTCTGTTTCATCACACGGCATCTTGACGGTAACGTCGAAGACCGTCTCGGCGAGCTCGAGTTCGTACGCACCTGGCTCGTCGAACCGGTGTGAGAGCGTGGTGGTCGTGGTTTCGCCCGCGGCCACGGTGACCGTCGTAGCGTTGACGATGTCCCCGTCTTTCTGGAGCGTGAGGTTGGACGTTCCCGTCGCGTCGCCCGTGTTCTCGAGCGTCGCGGTGACGGTAACCGTTTCTCCGGGCGCGATTGCGGTCGGTGAACTGTTGACGGTGACCACCGAGACTTCCGGCATCGGCTCCGGATCTGGTTGTGGCTCGGGATCCGGGTCCGGATCGGGTTTCGGCTCGGGGTCCGGGTCCGGCGGCGAAGTGCCGCCGTCATCGGCCGTCTCGACCTCGAAGGTCGTCCCGTAGGTTGCGACGTTCCCCGCTTCGTCGGCGAGGGTAACCGTCGCGACGTACGATTCGCCGTCCTCGACGGCAATCGTGTGAGTGGCGCTCGTCGAGGTGATCTGGGTCGTCTCCGCGGTCGTGACGTCGGTGCCGTCGACCGACAGCGTGACGGAGCCGAGATCGATCCCGGAGAGTTCGTCCGCGTACTCGAACTCGATGGTTGTCTCGTCGGTACCCGCAGCGAGGGTGTCACCGTCGGTGGGTGAGACGTCCTCGAGTACCGGCGGCGCCTCGTCGATGACGAGGATGCCGTACGTCGAGAAGCCGGTGACGTCGGCGGTGACGAACGGCTCACCACCGTCCCACGTCACACTCGAGTCGACGGGATCCCACGCGCCGGTAGTGTCGTCGTAGTAGTGCAGCGACGCATCGTTCACGTCGGCGCCGCCGAGGGCGTCCTCGTCGGCCGCGAGCGTGATCGTCGCGCTCTCGATCGTTCCCTGTTCGAACTGGTGGTCGATGAACGAATCGAGTTCGGCCGTCAGGAAGCCGGCGCCGAGCTGGCCTCCCTCGAGGTTCGGATTGACCGTGTTCTCCGAGAGGGCGACGAACAGCTCCTCGGTTTTGATCGCCTCATCGGCGTCGTCGGCGACGTCGAACTCGACGGTCGTTCCCGTCGCGTCGATCTCGATTATGCCGTCCCTGAGCGTGAACCGCGTATCGATGACGACGGAGGCGGTGCTCTCTCCCTCGTTGCCCGCCAGGTCGGTTCCGACGGCGGTGACGGTGTAATTACCCGAGTCCTCGAACCCGAGGGTTCCGGTGAATCGGGTCGCGTCGCCCGTCGCGGGTTCTACGGTCACCCCGGCGGATGTAGTGGTGCCGTCGGGCTCCTGAATGGTCGCCGAGACGTCGGGGGCCTCCTCGAGCGGTTCGGTGCTCTCGACGACGATCGTTGCCGAATCGCTGTCGACGTCCTCGATGGTGACGGCCATCTCGGGCTCCTCGCGGTCGATCACGAGCGTTTCGGTCGCCTGGACCATTCCACCGTTGTCGCGCTCGTCGGCGGCGACGGCCGTCAGTTCGTAGCGGCCGTCGTCGGGGATGTCCGCGACCGGAATGTCCGCGACCCAGGTGTCGCCCTCGAGGGTCGCCTTGGCCGAGATGCTGTAGGTCGTCTCGAGCGAGCTAACGAGCACCGCCACCTCCTCGATCGGGTGATCGGCCTCGACGGCCACCTCGACGGTGGCCTCGTCGCTCGCGTACACGAACGATCCGTCGGTCTCGAGGACGTCGCCGTCGGTCGTGACGAACTCGCTCGCGCTCGAGTAGCCCTCGACGGCGACGATCGTCGGTTCGACGGTCGCCTGGGTCACGACGAGTTGCCCGGCGGACCGGTCGCCGAGTTCGAGGTCGTAGGTTCCCGGTTCGTCGATCGCCGCGCTGACGTTGAGCGCGCCGAGGTGATAGAAGCCGGGTGCGAGTTCGACGGTCTGTGTGTCGAGTTCGATCGGGTCGCCGCCGGTCGGAGTGGCGGTCAACGCGATCTCCTCTGGCCCCTCGACGGTGCCGGCCTGATAGATGCTCCCGACGACGTGGAACTCCTGCCCCTCGGCGACCTCGAGCGCGGAAGCGGAGGCGGCGATAACCTGGATGTCCGATTCGGCAGGTTCGACCTCGATCGTCCCGGCGTACCGGTCACCGAGTTCGAGGTCGTAGGTACCTGCCTCATCGGGCGCGTACGTGACGTTGAGCGCTCCGAGGTGGTAGAACCCGGGTGAGAGCGTCACCTCCTGGCTTCCCACTACCGTCGCCTCGCCGGTATCGGTGTTCGTCGCGGTGAGTTCGATCTCCTCGGTTCCCTCGATGTTTCCGGCCTGGTAGATGCTCCCGACAACGTGTAACTCATCGCCCTCGACGAGTTCAATCTCCGAGGCGGAGGCGGCAATCACCTGAATGTCGGATTCGGCGGGCTCGACCTCGACCGTCCCAGCGTATCGATCGCCCAACTCGAGATCGTACGTTCCGGGTTCTGGAACGTACGTGACGTTGAGCGCCCCAAGGTGGTAGAATCCGGGCTCGAGCGATACTTCCTGACTCCCCACGACCATCGTCTCACCGGTTTCGGTGTTCGTGGCGGTGAGTTCGATCTCCTCGGGTCCGTCGATAGTACCGTCCTGGTAGATGCTGCCGACGACGGACAGCTCCTCCCCTTCGACGAGTTCGACCGCAGAGACGCCCGCGGCGATCACGGTAATGTCCGATTCGGCAGGTTCGACCTCGATCGTGCCGGCGCTTCGGTCGCCGAGCTCGAGGTCGTAGGTGCCGGCCTCATCGGGCGCGTACGTGATGTTGAGCGCACCGAGGTGGTAGAATCCAGGTGCGAGCGTGACGTCCTGCGTACCCACAACCTCCGTTTCGCCGGTGTCCGTGTTCGTGGCGGTGAGTTCGATTTCTTCGGTCCCCTCGATGTTCCCGGCCTGGTAGATGCTCCCGACGACGGACAGCTCCTCGCCTTCGACGAGTTCGATCTCCGAAACGGAAGCGGCGATTACGGTGATATCCGACTCTGCAGGTTCGACTTCGACCGTGCCGACGTCCCTGTCGCCGAGAACCAGGTCGTAGGTGCCGGCTTCGTCGGGAACGAACGTCACGTTGAGCGCGCCGAGGTGGTAGTAACCGGGCTGGAGCGTCACGTCCTGACTGTCGACTACCTCACTCTCCCCGGTCTCCTGGTTGATCGCGGTAAGCTCGATGGTTTCCGTCGCTTCGTCGCTGCCGTTCTGATACACGCTTCCGGTCACGTGGACCGGCTCGCCCTCGACCACTTCCGCCTCCGAGAGCGACGATCCGATCACCTGGATGTCGGTGGCGATCTCGTTGACAGCGATCGTCGCAACCCCTCGATCGCCCAGCTCGAGATCGTACTCTCCGGGTTCGTCGGGTGCGTACGTGATGTTGAGCGCGCCGAGGTGGTAGTAACCGGGTGTGAGCGTCACCTGCTGACTCCCCACGACCGCCGTTTCGTTGGTGTCGGTGTTCGTCGCGGTGAGTTCGATCTCCTCGGTTCCCTCGATGTTGCCGGCCTGGTAGATGCTCCCGACGACGGACAGCTCCTCGCCGGCGGTGACTTCGACCTTTGAGGCGGAGGCGGCGATCACCTGGATGTCCGATTTGGCGGGTTCGACCTCGACCGTCCCGGCGTACCGGTCGCCCAGTTCGAGGTCGTAGGTGCCGGGTTCCGGGACAGCGGTGACGTTGAGCGCCCCGAGGTGGTAGAAGCCGGGTTCCAGGGTCACCTCCTGACTGCCGAGAACGTCGGTTTCGCCGGTGTCGACGTTTGTTGCGGTGAGTTCGATTTCCTCGGGTCCCTCGACGTTGCCGGCCTGGTAGATGCTCCCGACGACGTGGATTTCCTCGCCTTCGACCAGTTCGACTGCCGAGACGGAGGCGGCGATCACGTTGATATCCGATTCGGCCGGTTCGACCTCGATCGTGCCCGCGTGGCGGTTGCCGAGTTCGAGATCGTACGTACCGGGTTCTGGAACGTACGTGACGTTGAGGGCCCCGAGGTGGTAGAAGCCGGGTTCGAGCGTGACCTCCTGGCTGCCTACCACCGTCGTTTCGTTAGTGTCGACGTTCGTGGCGGTGAGTTCGATCTCTTCGGTGCCGTCGACGTTGCCGGCCTGGTAGACGCTCCCGACGACGGACAGCTCCTCGCCTTCGACCAGTTCGACCTCCGAGACGGAAGCGGCGATCACGGTAATATCGGATTCGGCGGGTTCGACCTCGATCGTTCCCGCATACCGGTCGCCCAGTTCGAGGTCGTAGGTGCCTGGCTCGGCCGTGAACGAGACGTTGAGCGCGCCCAGATGGTAGAAGCCGGGCTCGAGCGTCACCTCTTCGCTGCCGAGAACGTCGGTTTCACCGGTGTCGACGTTCGTGGCAGTGAGCTCGATTTCTTCGGGCCCGTCGACGTTTCCAGCCTGGTAGATGCTTCCGGTGACGTACAACTCCTCTCCCTCGACCGCCTCGACCTCGGAGACGCCAGCAGCGATCACGCTGATGTTCGATTCGGCGGAGGCGACCTCGATCGTTCCGGCGCTTCGGTCGCCTAACTCGAGGTCGTAGGTGCCGGCTTCGGCAGGCGCGTACGTGATATTGAGCGCCCCGAGGTGGTAGTAGCCGGGTGCGAGCGTGACCTGTTGACTCCCCACGACCGCCGTCTCGTTGGTTTCGGTGTTCGTGGCGGTGAGTTCGATCTCCTCCGTTCCCTCGATGTTGCCGGCCTGGTAGATGCTGCCGACGACGGACAGCTCCTCGCCTTCGACCAGTTCGATCTCGGAGGCGGAGGCGGCGATCACCTGGATATCCGACTCTGCAGGTTCGACTTCGACCGTGCCGGCGTTTCGGTCGCCCAGCTCGAGGTCGTAGGAACCGGCGTCGTCCGGTTCGAACGAGGCGGTGATGTTGAGCGCGCCGAGGTGGTAGAAGCCGGGCTCGAGCGTCACGTCCTGACTGCCGAGTTCGATCGGGTCGCCGCCGTCGGTCGGGGTGGCAGTTAACGTAATCTCCTCTGGCCCCTCGACAGTGCCTGCCTGGTAGATGCTCCCGACGACGTGGAACTCGTTGCCCCCGACGACCTCTGTTTCGGAGGTAGAGGCGGCGATCACCTGAATATCCGAGTACCGGTGCTCGAGCGAGACGGTGTCGACGACAAGGCCGTTGAGCGTGATCGTAACCTCGTCGCTGTCGATGTCGTCGGGGAGTGCGTCCTCCGTCGGCGTCCACTCGAACTCAACGCCGTCCCGGTCGAGACCGGGTTCGACCGTGACCGTCTGGCTCATCTCCTCGTCGACGTGCTCGCCGCTGATCGTCAGCGCAACGGTGACGTCGCCGGCGACGTCGCCGCCGTTGTAGAGGTCGCCGGTGATCGTCACGGTCTCGTCGACGCCGACGTCTGTGTGACTCACGGAGCCGCCGTAGACGAAGATGTCAGCACCTTCGAGAACGGTGATCGTCCCCGCGTGGGTGCCGCTCACGCTCACATCGAACGTCCCCGCGTTCTCGAACGCGTGCGTGAACGCGACCTGATGGGTGTCGCCCGCCTCGAGCCAGATCGTTTCGGTGGTGACGCTATCGTCATCGACCTCGAGGGCGACGGTGACGTTCCCGTCGGCGTCGCCGACGTTTTCGACCGTCGCCGTGACCGTCGCGGACTCCCCTGCGACGAGTTCGTCGACGTCCAGGGTAGCGTCGGTCACCTCCGCAACAGCGTCCGGTTCGTCGCTGAACACGCCGAAGGTGCCGAACTCGTCGATGTCCGTGGCGTAGACGTACCCCTCAGCCGTGTTTACACCCGAATCGTACGACTCGTCGTCCGACGCCGACCAGGTATCGCTGAGCCGCCAGAGCTCGAGCGTCGACTCGTCGACGCTGGCCAGGTCGGCGGGATCGTAGTGGACGGACAGGGAGCTGACGTACGCGTCTTCTCCCGTTGCGCTGACGGTGACGTACGCTCCGAGCGGGTGGACGTCGGCCGGTAGCTCGTCCGGTTCGTCGGCGACATCGACCTGAACGTCCTGGGCCTCGAACGAGAGGGTGACGCCGTCCAGCTCGAGATCCGAGACGGTGTTGTCCGTCGCGCCCTGGAACGACTGGAATCCGGAGCCGCTCTCGGTGACCGTCGCGGTATCGACGGTGTTCCCCGAGGCGCCCGAGAAGGCGATGCCAGCGGCCTCACTGTTCGTTACCGAGAGATCCGTGATCGTGTTGTCGTGGCTGTCCGGACCGGCGAAGAACCCGTGCCAGCCGCTGTTGGAGATCACGACACCGGTGAACGTGTTCCCGCTCGAGCGGCTGGCGAGGTTGAGCGAACTACCGTCGTTGTTGTGCAACTCGAGGCCGTGGAATTCGCTGTTGTCGGCGACGGAGAGTTGCACCCCGCTGCCGTCGTTATCGGTGGCGGTCACCGAGTGGAAGACGTTGCCGGTTACCGGCGTATTCCACCGGGTGTCGCCCATGAGGAGGACGCCGGCGCCGTCGTTTTCGACGGCCGTGACGTCCGTCAGCAGGTTACCGTTACTGTCATCGACGATGATGCCGTTCCAGCCGTTTCTGGCGACGCTGACGTTCTCGAAGGCGTTGCCCTGGTTGCTCTCGAGGTTCAGCCCGTACATCGAGTTGTCGTCGGCGACGACGTCGGTGAACGTGTTCGACGAGCCGGTCGTCCGCAGGCCGGCCATGTTCGAGGAGGCGTTCAGCCCGACGAATTCGTTGTTCGTCGACCCCAACGTCACCTGTACTGCACCCGGATAGAACGCACTTCCGCTGATTTCGTTCCCGTGCGCGTGGACATCGGTGAACGTGTTGCCGTGACTCGAGCCGCCGCCCCAGCCGACCTGAAGCCCGCGGTTGTCGTTGTACCGGGTCGTGAGGCTCGAAACGTCGTTGTCGTTGGATGCCCGGAGATTGAACCCGGCTCCGTTGTGCTCGGTGACGACGTCGCTGACGGCTCCGTTGGTGGCCTCGTTGTAGTACAGGCCCACGTCCCAGCCGGAGACCGTCACGTTGCTGACTGTGACGCCGTCGGCACCGGTGACCGCGATCCCGTACTGGGTTCCGTCGTCGTCGAGATTTTCGCCCTGGACGGTGTATCCCATTCCGTCGAGAACCACGTCGTCTGCGGTGATCTCGAGGCAGGTCGTGTCGTCCTCGAGGTCGCCGGTCAGCACGTAGTTCCCGGCGGAGTCGATCACCGTACACGCGTCTACTTCGATCGCCTCGTCGGAGAGGAGCGTCACCCGCTCGGTGTCGGAATCGTTCTCGCTTCGAACGGTCACGTCACCCTGGCCGCGGTCGGCTTCGCCGGTCGCCCACGTGAGGGCAACCGTTTCGGTCTCCCCGCCGCCCAGCGTGAGATCCGCGCGGGAGTCGACGACCGCACCGTCGAAGGCCTCGAGGGCGATCGTCTGCGTGCCCTCCTCGTCGCCGACGTTCTCGATTGTGGCCGTGACCTCGAGTTCGTTGCCCGCGTTCACGGGCGCGTTGGTTCCGTCGATCGTCACGTCGAAGAACGCTTCGGCGGGGGGTCGCTCGAGTTCGACCGTTTCCGTCGCCGAGTGGGTCGCGCTCCGGACGGTGATCTCGTCGATCCCGACGACGTCGGCGGGTGTCTCCCATGACAGGGTGAACGAATCGGTTCCCCCGCCCTCGAGCGTCAGATCCTCGACGGTGTCCACGATGGCTCCGTCGAAGTCGACCAGTTCGATCGTCTGGGTGTCCGTCTCGTCGGCGAGGTTTTCGACGGTGACGTCGACCGTCAGCGTCTCGCCGGCGGCGATGGGCGCGTTCGTGTCGTCGATGCCGATCTCGAACGTCGGACCCGGCGGCGTTTCGTCCCACGGATCGAATAGGACGTGCTGGTCGACCGAGTCGCCGAATCCATCGGCCAGCCGTTCGGTTTCCGGGTCCTCGACGTCGCCGCTCGGCCCGCTCGCATCGCCCCACCAGGTGTGGCGGGCGTCCATCGGCCAGGAGACGTGGCCGAAGTCGTAGACGACGCCCTCGTCGTTACCCGAGATCTCGTTGTGCCGGACGTCGACGTTGTCGACGCGGTAGTGGGCGTGTATCCCGATCTCGTTGTTCGTGATGACGTTGTCAGTGGCGGTCACGTCTCGAATGTAGGCGGTTCCCCATCCGTCCTGTATTCCTTCGAGTTCGATCCCGACGCGATTCTCCTCTATCGTGTTGGCCGTAATCCCGGTCTCGTCGGCGTCCTCGTGAACGAGTCCGTAGACACCCGCTTCAGCGTTACCCGTTATCACGTTGCCCGATACTGTCGCGTCGTTCGCATTCTCGAGGACGACTCCGTGATCGCGATTGTCGGTGATCGTGCTGTTGGCAATCGCACTCGAGTCGGCCCGATCGAACGTCACCCCACCGTAGCTGGCGTTCGAAACGGTGGCGCCGTCGACGGTGACGCCGGTCGATCGCGTCGCGTGGATACCCAGCCCGTCGGCGATCTCGAGGTCGGTTACCGAGACGTCTTCGGATAGTGCGATTTGCATCGATACGAGATCCCCGCTGACGTCGTCGCCCGTGATCTCGAGGCCGTCCGCCTCGACGAAGACGAGCTGTGTCGCGTCAGCGTCGATGGGGTCGTCGTCAGCACCGTCCATAACCGCGATGTGGCCGCCATTGACCGTGGTATCGGTGAAACCGTGCGCGTAGTGCTCCTTTTCATCGCCGTCGATGAGAACGCCCGTCTGGAATTCGTTGTTCAACACGCGGCTGTCGGGCGCCTCGTTGAGCAACAGATCGGCCTGGTTTCCGAAGGCAGTGTTGTGTTCGACTCGAGTCTCCGACTGACTCGAGACGACGATCCCGTGGCCGTCGGTATCGGTGACGGTGTTCCAGACGACCTGAGATGGTTCCTGCCACGACACCCACGAGTTAGCGATACGGATACCGGCTTCTCCACTGCCGGAGACGTCGTTTTCACGCACCAATGCCTCAGGCGCACTCGAAACGCTGATCCCGTAGCGGTTGCTGTTCGCAATCGTATTCTCGCGTACGATCGCGTCCTGAACACGTGGTGCTGTCGCCGATCTCGTGACCCGAACCCCGTCTTCACCCGCATCAGTAACCGTGTTGTCGACGATCACCGGAGAACGGGCGTTAATCGCCAGGATATTGTCTTCAGCACTGCCTGCGACCGTGTTGTTTTCGACCCTGGTGTTCGAGAGGCGGCTTACGCCCCCTGATGCAGAGCCGATCTGAATGCCGCCTATCGAGCTGTAACTGGTGTACTCGTGACCACTATTCGTAACGACGTTCTCCCGAATAATGCCGTCGTTAGGGGCTCCGCCGTCCGAGGAACCCGAAAAGAGAATTCCCCTCCATCCGCTGTCCTCGACGACGTTCCGTTCGACGATAACCTCGTTCGAATCACCGGTAACGAAAATTCCGTAGATGCTGTTGTCCGTCACCGTGTTCTCGAGGACGTCCGTTCCGCTCGACGAGCGCACGTAGAGACCGTAGCTGTTCGCCGTCGCGTTGTTGTTCTCGATGAGTCCGCCGGTCGTCTCATACAGTTCGATTCCGTTTCGATTCTGGTGAACTTCGTTACCCAGTAGTTCTGGGGCGTTCGAGGATCGCACCTCGATACCGACTCCCTGGTTCGAGAGGTCATGTTCGAGGACGGTGTTCGCCTCGAGCAGCGCCCGTTCCGTCTCGAGGAGGCTGATCCCGTACCGGTTGTCCGACGCGGTGTTAGAGTCGACTTCGACGTCGTGGGAATCGACGAGACGAATCCCGTGATACGCGTTCTGCGCCACCGTGTTCTCTCGGAGAGCGGCGTCGTCGGAGCCACGAACGGTGATTCCGCCGGGCTGGGTCATCATGTACGCCTGGCTGGCACTCGGCTGGGTGGTTAGCGTGCTGTGGGTAACGGTATTCTCGGAGATTTTCGCACCGTCGCTGAACGCGACCTGAATGCCGACCGCCACGCCCTCGAGATCGTGGCCCGAGACGTCGACATCCGTCGAGTCGACGACGATCACCTGCGCGACTTCGTCGGGGATCTCAGGCGCGACAGCGCCTTTCGCGTAAAACAGCTCCTCTCCACTTACGGTGTTCCCATCGACCTCGTGCTCGAAGTGGGCGCGTTCCTCGCCGTCGATGAACAAGCCGGTCTCGAGCGTATTGTCGAAGACGCCCGCGTTCGTCGATTCCTTGAGGATCAGGTCGGCTTCGTGGCCGGTGGCCGTGTTCACCTCGACGGTGATCCCGTCCGACTGGTCGACGATGATCGCCGCGAAGTCGTTGTCGGTGAGGTGGTTGTTCTCCACGCGCGTGTCCTGAGATTCGAGGACGATGATCCCGCTCCCCTGCGAGAGCGTGCCTGAGTTCTCCCGCACGTCGTTATCGGTGACGTCGACGGCACTCGAGCCCTCGACGACGATCCCTTCGGTGTTGTCGGAGACGTCGTTGTGTTCGACGGCTGTCTCGGTCGAGCCGACGACGTGGATGCCGTAGTCGCTGCCAGTCGCGACCGTGTTCGTCACCGACCCGCCGACTGAGTCCGCAATCGTGACTCCGGTCTCGCCGTCGTTCGTCACGACGTTGTCGTCGACGATAGTTTCGTCCGAGTCGGAGACTCCGATCCCGCTGTTTCCGTTCCCGGAGAGGTCGTTCCCGGTCACCGAAACCGAATCGGAGTCCGTTACGTGGATGCCGTCCTCGTCGTTGTTCTCGGCGTCGTTGTTCGAGACCGTCACTCCGGACCCGTTCGAGACGGCGATTCCGTGTCGGTCGTTTCCGTCCGCGTCGTTGTCGGCGACTACCGTACTATCGGAACCGGAGACGCGGATGCCGTCACCCGCGTTGGCAGTCGCCGCGTTGTTCTCGACGATGCTCCCGTCGTCGTTCGCGACGTGAATCCCGACGCCGTTCCCGGAGGCAGTGTTTTCCTCGAGGAGCGCTCCCGTCGACCCGGCGATGTGAATCCCCGTGACCCCGTTATCCGTTGCCGTGACGCGTTCGACCAGCGCGGCGTCCGACCCCACGATGTGGAGTCCGGTGTGGTGAGCGTTCGTCACCTCGAGGTCGGTGAGCTGCGCCCCGTCGCTGAACGCGACCTGGAGGCCGGCGGCGACGTCCTCGAACGACTCGTCCGAGAGCGCGACGTTGCTCGAGTCGATGATGATCGCCTGGCGGGCCTCGTCCGGAACGGCCGGATCGTCGGCCCCCGAGACGTAGTAGAGCGTTCCGTCGCCGACCGCGTTGTTCGAAACCGTGTGGTCGAAGTGAGAAACGTCGTCGCCGTCGAAGAATACCCCAGAGTCGAAGGTGTTGTCCGCGAGCGTCAGGTCTGCGGAGGACTCGAGGAGGAAATCCACTCCGGCACCGCTGTCGGTAACGGTGTTGTTCTCGACGTACGCCCCGCTCGAGGCGTGCAGGTGAAGCCCGTACTCCTCGATGGTCGTAATTTCGTTGTTCGTGACGACGGCATCGGCCGCGTCCTCGAGTACGATCCCGCCGCGTTGATTGTCGAGGATGTTGTCCGAGACGGTGACGCCGAGAGAACTCGAAATGACGATGCGGGTGCCGTCTCTTTGCATATTGTCGGTGAACTCGTTATCCGCCATCACCAGCCCATCGGCGTTCGAAATCGAGATGTCGTAGCCGTTGCCAGTGATCGTATTGTCCCGCAACTGGACGCCCGCCGAGTCCGAAATACTCAGCGTTGACTCCGCGTTCCAGTCCGTATGCCCTGATATCTCGCTTCCCGAGATGAGGACGTCATCGGAGTCCTGAACCGCCACCGCTTCTCCATTGTTCGTGATGGTGAGGTCCGTCAGCGTAGTTTCAGGCGCGTCTGCGAGCAGAATACCGTACTCGTCGAAATGCTCGACGGCGATATTTTCGATCGTGACTCCTTCTACCCCATCGAGGTGTATCCCGCGGTCCGCCCCCCAGGGCGCAGAGAGCACCGGTTTCTCTGCCCCGACACCGACCAGTGAAATCCCGTCCGTCGTAATCACCACCTCCTCGGTGTACGTCCCGGGTTCGATACAGATCGTCTCCCCGGGGGCGGCATCATCGATTACGTCCTGTATGCTGTCGCCTTCGGAGACAACGGTACAGCCCTCGAGGTCGGAGTTGGCTGTCGACTGCGAGTCGAGATTCGAATCGCCAGTTGGCTGTGCCGCCACCCCCACAGGTGCGAGCATCGAACTCACCATCAGTACCGAACACACGATCGCAAACAGCCGAACACGTACTAGATCCCCCGAAACTCTTCTATTCATGAACGATCCACGCACTCAGATTCTATATACTCGCGCTAACGGTCGGGTGAGCGAGTAGGGTACCCCGAGGTAACCTCGAACCAATACTCGGTTTTTCGAACCGGAGTTCGGAGTCTCGAACTGCGAATTTCACCAGGTCAGGGGTAGAAGTTAGTCAGAGCTCTATTCCCTGCAGCGTTTGTCTGGCATCTCTGTTACGATTCTCGGCTGATAATGGGTTTTTGCAACTCTGCTGAATAGACAGCGCAAATGTGGCACTTGGTAGAGCGCAATCTGTGCGAAGGGCCGAACGCTCAGTACAGGCGGGACAACCATCATATCCACTTTGTTCACTCCGAGTTGAACGTGACTGCATCTGACGGTCGCTCTCCGCGGATACTGAACGTCCGACATTTACCTCTGCTTGAGTAACCCTAATAATCACAGAACGGGTATCATAGAGTATGGTGTCACACGACGGAGCAGAACGAATTCCTGCAGCGTGCGTAGACTGTGAAACTGCGTACGTAGCTCGACTTCTCGAGGACGGCACCATTCGCCCGATCGGGAATCCAAAGGCGTGCTCGTGTGGAAGTACGGAGTTTGAGGACTTATCCGGTGAAATAACCGATGACGTCCTCGATACCGATGAACCGGCCACTGACGCCTGATCAGTCCCGTTTTTGCACTGTCGCCGTCAGTCCGGACCTCTCGATCGTTGGTATCATCAGAGTTGTTCGTTTCCGTCCACAGTGACCAGTGCTGTCCCCCAGCGGAAAACGAATTCCAGCCACAAGTCACCCGCCTCCTACGAGATGCTTTTGGGCGTTTGTAGCGTAACTGGAACATGGCAAGCAAAGCCCCAGTATTCTGTGAACTGTGTAATGAGACGATCGAATCCGGGAAAAGTCTCGAAACCCATCTGGTGAGCGAGCACCGACCGACCGAGTTAGCCGAGAGACTCGCTGCCCAGTGGGAATCCGAAGAACTCGGAGATCCTTTGTAACGAACCCGTCCTTGCCCAGGAATTCGCGTTCGGTACCGCGTATAGACTGACCGCTTCTGAGAGATACTTCCAGCCACTCTGAGAGCGAAGTCAGCGCTCAGTTCGCAGGTTCTATACCGGGTAGCTCAGACCCAGTCCTGAGAAATAAAGCGAGTTGTCGTGCTGCATCCATCCCCTGTATTCAGCAGTCAGCACTTATCATCTGCGGAGGCTTTCAACAGAGTTGTCTGGGGTAAAACCTCACGATGGACATTACTTTCGAATCCGTGACAATGTGACGGTGACCCGCGTCCCGTGCGGATGGTTATCGTCTATCTCGAGGCCCCCACCGAACGCCTCGAGCAGATTTGTCACCAGATAGAGGCCGACACCCATCCCCGAGTGGGCGCCCAGGCGGGCGTCGGGATCGACGAGCACCTCCTTCTGGGCATCGGGGATGCCGACGCCGTCGTCTGCGATCTCGACCATCGCCTGATCGGCCGCGGTGGTAACCGTGACCGTCACTCGGGGGGTCGCCCGATCGGAGTGATCGACGGCGTTCGCGAGCAGATGACCGAACACCGACTCGAGCATCGGCGAGGCGGCGACGATTATCGGGCCGTCGTCAATCTGGCGATCGACGGTGATCTCGACGTCGTGCTCGCGGCGCAGTCGCCGAACTTCCACGTCGAGGGCGGCGTCCAGATCGCGGGGCTGGGACTCGAGGTCATCGCTCGCGAGGACGTCCATCACGTCGGCCGCCGTGTCGGTGAGGTCGACGGCGTGGTGGGCCGCCTCGAGGAGCGTCTCGACCGTCCCCTCGTCGGCCGGGTCGACCCGCGTACGAAGGCCGTCGCCGAGGCCGACGATCATACTCACGTCGTTGCGGATGTCCTGTCGGACGATGCGGTTCAGAACCGCGAGTCGGTGGTTCCGATCGACGAGCGTCCGCTGATTTCGGGCGCGTTCGATAGCGTACCGCAGGGTGCGCGAGATCAGTTCTCCCGTGACGGTTCCCTTGACGAGGTAATCCTGTGCGCCCCGCTGAATCGCCTCGATGCCGGCGGCCGTCCCGTCCTGGCCGGTCAGGACGACCACCGGTACGTCCGTGGCGTGTGCGACCATTCGGTCGACCGTCTCGAGACCCCTGCTGTCGGGAAGCATGAGATCGAGGAGAATCACGTCCGGCGACGACGTCCGAACGTACTCGAGGCCGTCGGCCAGTCGGTCGACGTGGACGATTTCGCTGATCTCGATGGGTCCCTGGTTGCCGTCGACGTCGAGCGATGACTGGTACTCCTGGATCAGGCGTTCGACGAACTGAGCGTCGGCGTGGGTATCCTCAACGAGGAGAAGGTCGACGTCGCGGGCCGTCGCAGCCGTCACGCTCCCACCTCGACGGGAAATACGGCACGCGATTTGTCGACGCTGTGCGACCGAGGCACTCCGAGCACCGTCGTCGACCGAGGCCGGCTGTCCAGTGTGAGCATGCGATTGAATAGGGTCTGGTACCGGAACGTGTGCTCAACAGTTATATTAGATCATCGAAAACGATTGGTATGGTTGGTCACGACACCGGCATCTCGGCCGGCGACCACGTCGCACTCGACGCTCTCTCGTTGCTCTCGCGGAAGTGGCACCCCGTCGTCGTGCTCGTTCTCCTTCATCACGAGCCGCTTGGATTTAACGATCTGCTCGAGACCATTCCCGACGTCTCCGGAAAGGTACTCTCCGGGACGCTCGAGGCGCTGTGTGACGCCGGTCTCGTTAGACGGCGCGTCGTCAGCGACTCCCCACTGCGGGTCGAGTACACCCTCACGGCGGCCGGCCGTGACATGGAGCCGATCTTCGAGGAGCTCACGGGCTGGGGACGGCGTCACCTCGAGTCCGCGAACCCGCGCGTCCTGCTCGCCGACGCCGACCGACGGATCACCGGGATGTACGGCACGTGGCTGACCGACCGCTACACCGTCTCCCGTGTGCACAACGTCGACGAACTCGAGCGCTCCCTCGAGGAGACGACCGACGTCGTCATCTTCGACGAGGGCCTCCCCGGCGTCGACCCGCGGGGCGTCCCGGACACCGTCGGGCTGGCCTGTCGAACCATCGTCCTCGTAAGCGACCGTCCTGACGTCGATCTACTCGAGATCGATTGCGACGACGTGCTCCGAAAGCCGGTCGTCCGAGAGACGGTCCTCGAGGCCATCGACGAGCAACTGCGCCGCCAGGGTGAGCCGGCCGAGGCGCGTGAACGCGCCGCGTTGACTGCAAAACTCTCGCTGCTCGAGTCGTTGCATTCGCGCGAACAGCTTCGGACAACAGAGACGTACCTCGAGAAACGGGAGCGACTCGAGGAGCTGGAGGAGTAACAAAAACGAAGTCGTTACATCGAATCTGCCTACCAACGGCCAACGTCGTGGGTCGTCGCCTCGGGACCTGTTCCCGTGGCACTTCACACACAGACCGAGTGTGTCGAGTCGTTCGACAGAACTGACCTCTCCCGTCGATACTCTGTCTTGATGGCTCACCAACTGATACGGCAGGTCGACAGTCTGCGACACAATATATTTCACTTCGCTCTGCTTTCAGCAGAGTGTGTCACAGGAGTTCACGACAGGGCATGCGATCAGTCTCGTAGTTGTCGGACTCCTGAACCTCGGTCTCGCCGGGTACATCCTCCGGACGCGCTCGAGAGAGGACGTCGTCCCGCTCGCGGTCTTTCTCGCAGGGATTGCGCTGTGGACGATTCCCCAGGGGGTGCTCCTCGTCGAAACCGATCCGACGATCGGATTCGCGCTGGCGAAGACGGTCGACTCCGGCGCGGTCATCATGTCGACGGGACTGTTTCACTTCGCGATGGCTTACGCCGGCCGGGAGGACTGGCTTCGTCCCCGACGTCTCGGCGTCGTCTACGCCATCACTGGTATGTGGATCATCCTGACGTGGACGAACCCCGCTCACAGTCTGATGCACGACCCGATGCAGTTCACCGAAGTGCTGCTCCCGGTCGAGGAGTACCAGAACACCATCTACTGGGTGTACGTTTTCTACAACTGGTCGCTCTCGGGGGCGGGCATCTACGTCTTCTTCCTCGAGTACCTCGATGCCAGAGGCAGCGACGTCTACCACAAGCAGGCGCGGCTGGTCGTACTGGCGCCGTTGATCCCCGGTGTGGCGAACGTGCTCGCGTTCAACGAGACGACGGCGATCAACTACTCCGTGTGGGGGTTCGGCGCGACCGGCATCCTGATCGCCATCGCCCTCTATCGGTATCGCTGGCTCGACCTCGTTCCGATCGCTCGCGACCGCGTTATCGAGGGCATGCAGGATGGCTATCTCGTCGTCGATCATAAACGACGGATCGTCGACCTCAATCCCGCGGCGCGAGCGTTACTCGAGGACGAGGACGTCGTTGGGAACCACATCGACACCGTGCTCCCAGAGAGTCGGCCACTGCTCGAGGGGGAGACGCGAGAGCTCACGATCACCCGAAACGGGGCAACCGTCGACGCGAGCGTCTCGATCCTCGCCGACGACCGGACCGAGGGTGTCGTGTTGATGCTCCGGGACGTCACCGAGCAGCGGCGGGCCGAGAAGCGCTTTCAGGCGCTCATCGAGAACGTCTCCGACGTGATCACGGTCGTCGACGAGGCGGGACGGATCACCTACACTAGTCCCTCGGTACATGGTGTGGTCGGCTTTCGGCCGGGAGAACTCGCCGGTGAATCACTGCTCGAGTTCGTCCACCCCGAGGACCGCGCGGACGCAGTCGAGGCATTCGCAGCCCTCCGAGACGGAACGACCGTGGAAACGCGCTTCGAGTACCGACTCCGCCACCGAGACGGGTCCTGGGTCGTGTTCGAAGGGGTTGCAATCGACTTACTCGAGAACGACATCGTCGGCGGGGTCGTGATCAACTCCCGGGACGTTACCGACCGGAACGCCCGCGAGCGGGAGTTGCGCCGAACGAACCGACGCCTGGAGGAGTTCGCGGGCGTGATCAGCCACGACCTGCGAACGCCGCTGCGGATCGCCCGCAGCTACGCGGAGTTCGCCGAGGCATCCGCGAGCGCCGACGATTTCCAGGCGGTGACCGACGCTCACGACCGGATGGACCGAATGATCACGAGCCTGCTGACGATGGCCCAGACGGGGACGACCCTCGAGGAGCCCTCGCCGGTCGAACTCGAGTCGGTCGCAGAAACGGCATGGGACACAACCCGCGTCGGGGAAGCGACGCTCGTCTGTGACCTCGCCGACGGCTGGACGGTGGTCGGTGACCGCGATCAGTTGCTCCACGTCTTCGAGAACCTCTTTCGGAACGCCGTCGAGCACAACGACGCCCCCGTGACGGTCCAGGTGAGTCACCTCGAAGGCGATACGGACGCGGGGTTCGTCGTCGAGGACGACGGGGACGGAATCTCGTCGGAGTATCGCGAGCTGGTATTCGAACGCGGTCAGACGACGAGCGAGAACGGGACCGGCTTCGGCCTCGCGATCGTCCGCGACGTGATCGAGGCCCACGGATGGCGGATTGGCGTCACCGAGAGCGCCAACGGCGGTGCTCGCTTCGAAATCGAGTTCGACGGGAGCAGATTGGAAAATCGGGAACGATAGTGACCAGACCTGCAAAAATTTCGAGAACCGGGCAAGGATACCCGAATCGCGCAAAGCTGTGCTATGAGCGGCGAGTACTGGCCTCCTGTCGATCTGCAGTCGCACTCGAGGCGCGGTCTCCGCCCGCCGGCCGGTTCGACCTCCGCACCAGAGTACGCTCGCATCAACGACCCAGACCGGCGCTCATTGTCATTCCGGGGGAACTTTGATGCATCCGAGGCGTCGTAGACGGAACGATGGGCTCGGAACCGCTGTCAGAGGTGCTTCGAGAGACACTCGACGCCGTCAGCGGCGCCGGTGAGCCGCTGGCGACGATCGAGGTAGCCGACCACCTCGGCGTTGCCCGCCAAACCGCGCACGATCGACTGGAGCGACTCGCCGAGCAGGGCCACCTCGAGAGCAAATCGGTCGGTGCTCACGGTCGTATCTGGTGGCTACCGACGGGGGCGGCTCCCGCCGAGAGGAGCGTCCCGCGGGATCACCTCGAACAACCGGACGAGGACCGTCTGCGTGCCCTCTACGAGTCCTCGCGTCGCTTCCTCACCGCTGGGAGTACATCGGCGATCAGTGACGCGCTTGTCGACACCGCGAGTGAGGTCCTCGACCTGCCCGGCGTCGTGGTCTACTGCTACGACGCCGACCGCGACCGCCTCGTTCCCACCACCGCGTCCGCTGACGCGAGTTTTATGCGCGGTGAGTTTCCCCAGCTTGCGCCCGACGACAGCAGCATTGCCGGCTCCGTCTTCACCCGCGGGGAGCCCCGTTACTACGAGGACGTCCTCGAGTCGTCACACCTGCAGGTGTCCCCGGAGACGACCGAGATGCGAGCCGGAGTTTTCGTCCCATTGGACGCCGAGGGGATCCTCATCGCCGGCTCGCGTGAGGTCGACGGCATCGACGAAGAGACCCGCCAGCTGACAGAACTGCTGGCGACGAACGCGACAGCGGCGTACAAACGCGTCGACGGCGAACAGGAACTGCGCCACCAGCGCGAGCAGCTTCTGGCCCTGAACAGCCTCAACGAGGTCGTCAGGGAGCTCACGGACGCCGTTATCGACCAATCGACGCGTGAAGAGATCGAGGCGACGGTCTGTGAGCATCTCGCGGCCTCCGACTCCTACCGATTCGCCTGGATCGGCGACGCCGACGGCGACAGCCAGCGGGTGCGAATGCGAACCGAGGCCGGCGTAGAGGACTATCTCGAAGGGGTTACGATCTCGGTCGATCCCGATGACGAGCGCAGCGAGGGGCCCACCGGGCGGGCGTTCCGGACCGGCGAGGTACAGGCGAGTCGGGACGTCCTCGAGGATCCGGAGTACGAACCGTGGCGGGAGATCGCTCGCGAGTACGGCTTTCGCTCGTCTGCGGCCGTCCCGATCATCCACGAGGAAACCGTCTACGGCGTGTTGAACGTCTATGCGGACCGGCCACGTGCGTTCGACGGCCAGGAGGGGGAGCTGATCGCCCAGGTCGGGGAGATAATCGGTCACGCCATCGCCGCCGCCGAGCGGAAACAGGCGCTACTCAGCGACGACCTCGTCGAACTCGAGTTCCAGATCCAGGACGTTTTTTCGGACTTCGAAACGGCGGTCGACTTCGAGGGGACGATCACGTTCGAGCACGCAGTTCCCGCGAGCGACGACGAGTTCCTCTACTACGGGACGGCGACTCCGGACGCAATCGACACCATCTCCGATCTCGCCGAAAAACTCCCACACTGGGTGTCGGTTTCCGTTCGTTCGACAGACGATCCCGTCCGTTTTGAGCTCCGGTTGGCTGAGCCACCGGTGCTATCGGTCGTAACGGCAATGGGGGGGTACATCGACAGCGGCGTCATCGACGGCGACACCTACCGACTCACGCTTCATCTTCCGCCGAGTGCCGATGTTCGCCGGGTCACCGACGCTATCGAGGCGGCCCACAGTCAGGTCACGATGCTGCGCCGCCGCCAGATTACGCGGCCCCGCGACGACCCCTTGCGCCTTCACCGACAACTCGTCTCGGATCTCACCGATCGACAGCGCGCGGCCCTCGACACCGCCTACTACGCCGGCTTCTTCGAGTGGCCCCGCGAGACCTCCGGAGAGGAACTCGCGACGTCGATGGACGTCGCCCCGCCGACGTTCCACCAGCACCTGCGGAAAGCTCAGCTGAAGGTGTTCGACGAGATGTATTCGACAACGAACGACACCGAAGAGTGAGACGTCACGAGGACCGGCGCGTCACGTCGACGTAACCGGGGAGTGGACGACCCCCTCGGCGCGGTTCAGGTAGGTCCCTAGCGCCCCGTACAGCCCGACCTCTTCGCCAAGCGGCGTTATCTCGAGTGTCGGTGGCTCGACGAAACAGAACTCGGCGAGTTCCTCGGCGAGTCCGTCCAGCAGCCAGCTCTCGTTGTTGAGCGCAACACCGCCGCCGACGGTGAGCAGCCCCGGATTGTAGACGTTACAGAGCGCGCCGATCCCGGCGGCGTTGTACCGGCTAATCTGTGCGAGACACGTCCGGGCGAACTCGTCGCCGGCCTCGGCTGCGGCGAACACGTCCGGGGCGGTGATGGCATCGTCGGGTGCGAGCGCCCGTCGTGCGAGTTCGCTGTCGGTCGCCCCCCAGTCCTCTCGCTCGAGACGGTGGTGGACGTACTGGGGGATGCCCCGACCCGAACAGAACGCCTCCCACGCGCCGGGCACCCCGCCGCTCTCGAGGTCGCTGTCCGGATCGACCGACAGCAACCCGAACTCGCCGGCCTGGCCGGACTCGCCTCGCAGTAGCTGACCGTCTTCGACGACGCCGCCGCCGATTCCAGTGCCGAAGGTGAGATGCAGGACACAGTCCTGTTCGGTGCGCCGCCCGAAGTACCACTCCCCGAGCGCCGAGGCCGAACAGTCGTTCTCGAGATACACCGGGAGGCCGGACGCCCGCTCGATCGGCTCGCGCAGATCGATCCGGTCGATAAACGCTCCGTCTGCGGTGTCGAACTTCCGGATGCACCCCGCTTCGGGATCGACCAGCCCCGGCGCGGAGATCGCCACCGCGTCGAGCGGTCGTATTCGCTTTAGTTCCTCGAGTCGCTCGAGCAGTTGCTCTGCGAGTCGGTGCGGTTCCGTGGGCTCCGTCGAAATATCGGTTACGAAGTCCCCTGCAGGCGTTCCGATAGTAGAGTGAAAATTCGTGCTCCCGAGACCGAAGAGCGCGACGAGGTCCATGCTCGAATCGAAGAGTACCGCACGGATAGTAATGAACCTGCAATCGGGACCTTAGGCATCTCTTAGTCGCCAGATGGTTGCCTCTCTGGGTTCATACCTACTGCTCGCTAGTGAATTAAAACCAGCATCCTTGTGTGTTCTATCTCGAGTAAAATGTGACTACCAGAACTACCCCGTTCATTGCCTTGTTTAACATTGTTGCTGAGCGTTCGACTTTCCACGTTCGATCGGGACAAGAAATAGAATAACGCTCAGTACAGACTAACTGACTCGCCGTAGCTAGACCGTTCCGGTGGTGCGAGAGACGACACGGCGACGGCGGAGACGAAGGTGAGGACTGCGATTTGTCGGTCGTTTCGATCGAAAATTGGCCTTTCGAGGAGGGACTCCCGATAGATTCCCCCCGCTCGCCTGCATATCTAAATGGGGTCGATTCTGTAATCTGTTCGATACTGTAATCGGATATACTGCAAACGTTAATACGGAACTTCCCTTATGTGGTATGCTAGTTGAACGGTCGGCTGTCGTTTCGGAAAACGGCCGGATTGGCTGCGCACGCCGCTGCTCTTCTAGCAAGGTGGCACAGATGGTAGAAGTCCTGTACGTCATCGAACGTCCGTTCATGCGGAAGACGTTCGAAGCGATCGACCGACACGTGGACGCCGACTCGGCGTTCATCCCAGTTAGAGCGGACGCACGCGGCAGTAGCGCGCTGATCGACGAAATCGAGGTTGACGATCCCGGCGCAGTCGACGACAACGTTCGGGCGGTCGATCCGGCCGTCGTGGTCTACAACCATCGGTTCGGGATCGACCGATTCACGTTCCACGAAGAGTACCCGCTCGTTCACCTGCGCCACGGGGCGTCAGTCGGCCGCGGCGAGATCGCCGTCACGGCGGACACGATTCTCGGCCTCGTCGCTGTCGCACTCGCGCCCGGCGAAAGATGGGCGACAGCGTACCGCGCGGCCGCTCCGGCGAGCGTAAAGGTCGCCGTCGTCGGCATCCCGGAAGCCGACGCACTCGTCGGCAGCCCCCCACCCCGCGAGCGTCGCGTGCTTTACGCGCCGACGAACTACCTGGTCGGCCGAGGCGCGTACGCGAACACCGCTCGTTCGGTTATCGAGTGTTTTGCCGAGACGGAGTACGAACTCCTCTTTCGCCCTCATCCGACCGATCGGCGCGAAGGGCCGGGCCTACCAGTCACTCGCGACTGTCGGGCCCGGATCGCGGAGCTCCCGAACGTCACCTTCGATACGTCTACGACCCCCACCGAGAGCATGCGCCGCTCGGACGTCCTGATCTCTGATTACTCGGGGTCGATCACCGAGTGGCTCCACACCGGGCGACCACTCGTTCAACTGACGAATATCGACGCACCCGACCGCGACGTCCCTCGGATCGGCGTGACGACGGACGCGCTCGATCTCGCGCTCATCGATGACCTCTACCGAAACGGTGAGCCCGACGCCGTGAGACGCCGGCGCGCATCGTGGCTCGAGGTCCTCGGAATTCCGATGGACGGGCGAGCAGGCGAACGCGCTGCTACGGAGGTGCTCGAATGCAGGGCGTGATTCTGGCCGCCGGTCGGGGCCGGCGAATGGGGGACTACACCGCCGAGGTCCCCAAAGCGTTCCTCGAGATCGACGGTCGAACGCTGTACGACCGCCAGCGCTCGCTGCTCGAGCCCCACGTCCGGCGGACGCGCGTGGTGCTCGGCTACCACCACCGGAGGGTTCTCGACAGGTACGACCCCGACGGACCGCTCGTTCTCGAGGAGTGGGACCGGTACGAGAACGCCGCCTCGTTGCTCTTCGCGCTGCGACGCGTCGACGACGACTTGCTGGTGATAAACGGCGACGTGCTCGTCGACGAGCGCGAACTCGGTCGACTGACTGACCAGTTCGACGGTCTCAGGGGCCGTCTCAACATCGTGGGCTGTGTTCCGGGAATACAGGATTCGGAAACGGCGATTCGGTGGGACGACACGGGGCAGGTGACGGCGTACGGATTGATCGAAGGCCACCGCCACGCCGGCTTCGGGATCGTGAGCCGCACCCACCGGGAGACGGCGATCCGGATCCTGAGCGAGCGACTGCACGAGTGGTACCCCTGCGTCTATCCGCGGACGCCGACCCGCCCGCTGTTGATCCCGCCGGAGCGCCACATCGAACTCAATCGACCGGCCGATCTCGATCGACTCTGCGAGTGGCTCGCGTCCGACCGAATCCGGTGTGCGTGAGGCGTGACCGGAGAGCCAGGCGGACACCAGGGTGAGTCCGGCCTCGAAAGCGCTCCGGTGGCACGATACTCTGCCGTCGAACACGTTCACCGGTACTGACAAACGCTACCATGAAACACAACATATATCTGTAGTGGGTGGTGGGAATCCGGTAGATGGAGATCATTGGCCATCGTGGCTGTGCGGAGCAGTTCCCCGAAAACACGCTTCTTGCGATTCGTAACACTGTGCGTCGATTACCGGCGGTCGAGATCGACGTTCGTCGGTGCGGTTCGGGTGAACTGGTGGTGTTTCACGACGCGACGCTCGACCGCGTCACCGAGGCGAACGGACGGATCGCGGAGACGTCTTGGTCGACGCTTCGAACGCTCACGGTACTCGACTCGGACCAATCGATTCCGCGCCTTGAGACGGTCTTGGAAGCTGTGCCCGAACACGTGACCGTTCAGATCGAGCTGAAAGAAACGGGCCTCGCGTCCGATACGCTGGGGCTCGCAGGGGAAGCCGGGGTTGACACGCGCATCTCGTCGTTTCTGCCCGAGGCGCTGGCGGAAGTGACGGCAAACGGCGCCGACGTTCCCCGCGGCCTCCTCTTCGGAGAGGCGCCCGAGACGAACCTCTCGCGGGCGGCTGAGCTGGGTTGTACGCACGTGTTTCCCCACTACGATCTCTGCACCAAGACGGATATCGTCTCCGCCGCTCGCGGGTACGGATTCGATGTCATCGCTTGGAAGGCGGCGCGAACGACCGAGCACGTTCGAGCCCTGCGCGAGGCCGGTGTCGACGGCGTCACCGCCGACCGCAATGACATCGTTCCCGCTCCTCGCTGCGAGCCCTCCGGCTCCTTGTAACCTGGCAGTGTCCGTTCAGCGGAAACCGTGGCCATCGACGCGCGATGCTGACCGCTCTATTCTGATCGTTCGCGGATCCAGACCCGGGCCCGCAGTGACCGACAGAGCGAAGCGTTCCGGTCGCGTATCTTCCTCGGAGGGCCCATTGCGACAGCAGCAGACGGAGCGTTACGCGGTCTCTCTTGTCGTGGACGACGCCCCGAGAGGAACAGCTATGAGCGAAAACGCATACAATCGGATGACGGTAACGCAGTACATCGACGGAGTCGAATCCATCGTCAACACGGAGCCCGGGGAGATCTACATCGACATTCCGGCGTCAAATCCGCGCTACATCCACGTTCAAGAGGGAGATCGTCTCTTGGAGGGCGACGTTCGTAGTCGAACCCGAGAGGAGCTGGAATCTCCCGCGCTCGCCAAGTGGCAGATTAAATCGATTTCGGAGGACACCGTTACCGGAACGAACACCGAGACCGGAGAAACCGTCGAGTGGGAACGTGAGTGGCTAGTAAAACGCCTCGGCGTCGGCGAGTACAGCGTCGACCTGCGCGATTTCGGGCGGGTGAGCGTGGCCGGATCCGGGGCGTGGGAACACCCGAGCGACAACGACCGCTCCGACGGCACCGCGCCAGTGGTGATCGTCTCGGTCTACGCGAACGATGGGGAGCGATTCACACAGCAGTACGCCGCCGGAACTGCAGGCGACTGGGAATCGCTGACGCTGGTGAACCAGGATCCCCGAATCGACGGGTTCGATCCGGAACTGCGCGAACGGTTCGACGACGCCGTCGCCACCGCACTCGACATCGAACAGCAGTACTCCCGATCGTCCGAACACGACGCAGACGCGACGTGAGACCGAGCGAGGCCGTTTTGCTCGTATGTATCCGCCCTCGGTCCCTCCTCAGAGGCGGCGTCCTCGGGTGTTTCGGTGTACCAGGGGCGAAGGAATAGAACACTCATCCGGCAGTGAGTAACCGACGAAACGGTAGTTCAGCGCGGCGACTGAGACGGTTATATCGACCTCGCTACCGAGAATTTCGGTAGGCGATTGTATGGTTGAGGAGCTACGAGTTCAGGAACTGACGGCACGCGATGCGGGGCACGGGCTCGTCCGGTTGAGCCGAACCGCCATGGAGAACCTCGAGATCACCGCGGGCGAGATCGTCCAGATCACGGGCCGACGCCGAACGGTCGCGAAGGCGGTCCTCGGCTACACGGACGACCCGGACGATGTCATTCGGATGGACGGAAACCTGCGCGCGAACGCGAACGTCGGGATCAACGATCGCGTCGAGGTGGTGAAAGCAGAGGCGAGCCCTGCGGAGTCGATCACGGTTGCACTCCCGCAGTACGTGATGCTCCGCGGCGCGGAACCGTTTCTCAAACGTCACCTCGTCGATCGGCCGATCGTACGGGGGGATTCCGTCCACATGCACCTCCTGGGTCGACCGCTCGTCTTTCTCGTCACGAGAACGGCGCCATCGGGCCCGGTGACGATCACGGACCGGACGACGATCACCATCCGCGACGCACCGATCACCGAAGAGGACCTCCGCGGCGAGCGGACTGACATCCCGGACGTGACCTACGAGGACATCGGCGGCTTAGAGCGCGAGCTCGATCAGGTCCGCGAGATGATCGAGCTGCCGATGCGCCACCCCGAACTGTTCCGGCGCCTCGGCATCGCTCCCCCGAAGGGTGTCCTGCTGTACGGCCCGCCGGGTACCGGGAAGACGTTGCTGGCGAAGGCCGTCGCCAACGAGATTGACGCCCACTTCGAGACGATCTCCGGCCCGGAGATTATGTCGAAGTACTACGGCGAAAGCGAACAACACCTCCGCGACGTCTTCGACGACGCCCAGGAGAACGCCCCCGCGATCATTTTCATCGACGAGATTGACTCCATCGCACCCAGTCGAGACGCGGTGACGGGCGACGTCGAACGCAGAGTGGTCGCACAACTTCTCAGCCTGATGGACGGCCTCGACGAACGCGGCGACGTGGTCGTGATTGCGGCGACCAACCGCGTCGACGCCATCGATTCCGCGCTGCGCCGAGGCGGCCGGTTCGACCGCGAGATCGAGATCGGTATCCCCTCGCGGGACGGCCGGCTCGAGATCCTTCAGATTCACACCCGGGGGATGCCCCTCACCGAGGACGTGGCCCTCGAGGACGTCGCCGACAGAACGTACGGGTTCACGGGAGCCGATCTCGCGTCGCTGACGAAAGAAGCCGCCATGCACGCTCTCCGCCGGGTACAAGTCGAGATCGATCTCGACGTCGAGGCCATCTCCCCCGAGGTTCTCGATCGGATCTCGGTCACGGGGGACGACTTCGAACGGGCGCTCCGATACGTCGAGCCCAGCGCGATGCGCGAGGTGTTCGTCGAAGTCCCGGACGTCACATATGATGACGTGGGCGGCCTCGAGCCAGTGAAACGCGAGCTGGTGCGAGCCGTCGAGTGGCCGCTTGCGTACCCGCAACTGTTCGAGACGCTCCACACCCGTCCGCCGCGCGGCGTCCTGCTGTACGGCCCGCCGGGGACCGGGAAGACCCTGCTCGCCCGGGCGGTCGCCAACGCGAGCCGGGTCAACTTCATCTCAGTGAAGGGGCCGGAGCTCCTCGACAAGTTCGTTGGTGAGAGCGAACGCGCAGTCAGGGATGTGTTCCAGCGCGCTCGACAGAACGCGCCGACGATCGTCTTCCTGGACGAGATCGACGCGATCGCACCGGAGCGGGGTGAGTCGTTCGACTCGCGGGTCACCGAACGGGTCGTCTCTCAACTCCTCACGGAGCTCGACGGCGTCGAGGACCTGCGAGGTGTGTTCGTCCTCGGGGCGACCAACCGTCCGGATATCGTCGACCGCGCGC
Source organism: Natrononativus sp. DTA114 (assembly GCF_059736515.1). Classification (NCBI taxonomy): domain Archaea; kingdom Methanobacteriati; phylum Methanobacteriota; class Halobacteria; order Halobacteriales; family Natrialbaceae; genus Natrononativus; species Natrononativus sp. DTA114. Next base: position 289,779 of record NZ_JCASSN010000004.1, read on the forward strand.
TGTTGCGTCCGGGTCGACTCGAGAAAAATATCTACGTGCCAACGCCGGACCGCGACGCCCGCCGCGAGATTTTCGGCATTCACACCCGCGGCGTCCCGCTCGCCGGGGATGTCAATCTCGACGAACTGGCCGACGAGACGGACGGGTACACTGGCAGCGACATCGAGGCGATCGTTCGCGAAGGGAGCATGCTCGCGATGGACGAGGCCGTTGCATCACTGGATACCGACGCGGGCGACGAAGACATTTCGGCCGCCGCTGACGATGTGACCGTAACTCGTGCGCATCTCGACCGCGCGCTGGACAGGATCACCCGGTCGGTCTCCGATGACGCCCGGGACTTCTACAGCTCCCTCGTCGACCGGCTCGGCGGCGATACGACCGGCGACGTCAGTGACTCGATGCTCGGCTTTCAGTGACGGGTTCGGCCCCCGATCGTCGCCTTCGGCCGGAGCCCGTCCTACTGCTGTCGAATGTCGAGCGCCGCCTCGAGGGTGGAGTCGTCGCGCTCGGCGATACGGAGCGCGATAAGCACGCTGAGAACGGCCAGGCAGATTCCGGAGATCACGTCAAGAAACTGTTAGAGAACGGACTTCGGGCGGCGGTAGCCGTGGTGCATTTGCGCGCTGTATTGCAGCATTAGTCCCAAACCCTGTCACTAGTTACTGATTTCAACAAAGCCAATTGCCTCTTCACTACTGAAAAACTGCCACCGGTCGCTCAGTCGTACTTTCGAAAGCCCATGCTGCCGGGCCATCTCGCGAAACGACTGTCGACACAGCCAGATGTCGTACGTGCCGATCAGGCCCTGTTCGCGGCCGGTGTCTCTGCAGACGCGTTGGTTTCCAGTACGTCCTCCGTTTGCGTCGGTATCGGCGTTCGACTCGTTTGTGGAGTCAGTCGAAGCTCCACTGGTCATGCTAGCTCAGCCGCTCTCCGTCGCAACGACGGCGCGACCGACGTGTCCTCTGCGAAGTCTTCGAGGAGCGTCGTAGCGTTGCAGTCGGCTAACCCGTTGAGTGCGTGGCGGCGGAACTCGCCGCGAAGACCGCCCATCTGGACGAGAATCGCGAGGTTCGTCGTTTCGTCCGCTCGAGCGAGCGCATCGATCGCTTCGTAGCGTTTCGTTCGTGACACGTTCTTCGTGACTTCAGTCTGGAATGTCTTTGACATCGGTAGGTTTCGGGGGGTGGTTATCGAGCGTCCTCGAGCGCACAGTACGAACTCTCGTGAGCCGAAATCCACGCCGTTGTCGGCGAGTCCTCGGACGCGGTCGAGTAGATCGTACACAGGGTCGATCCCGCCTCGGTCGGTTCGACGATCACGCGGCACTCGAGCGACGGGTGCTCGGACGCCGATGGTGATTCCGGTTCGCTCACGGGCTCGTTCGGGTGCTGCGAGTCAATCTGCGAGTCCGATTTCTTCTTGCCCATCGTGTTCGGGAGTGTCCGCCTCGTCTTCGTCGGCTTCGTCGGGTAACTCGAACGTCGGGAAGCGGTCGTCGAACGCCGCCCAGTCGGCCTCGAACTCCTCGTCGGTGAGCAGACAGCGTTCGAGATGATTCCGGATCGACTCGTGATCCATCTCGATCCCGATGACGACCAGTCGCGTTCCGCGATCCCCCCACTCTTCGTCCCAGGTTTGCTCGAGTTCGGGGTAGGCTTCGAACTGTTCGGCGCGCTCTTCGGGCGGGAGGGATGCGATCCAGTTCCCGGCGGGTGCGACTCGAATCGACTGGCCGGCGACGTGTATCATGAGTGCCATCTCCTCGCGGCCGGCGAGCCAGAAGTGGCCCTTCGATCGAACGACCTCCTCGGGGAACTCGTCGAGAAATTCGGCAAACCGCTCGGGGTGGAAGGGGCGTCGCGCCTCGAACACAAACGAGGTCACGCCGTGTTCTTCCTCGGCCGATTCGTGGGGCTCCCGTAGTTCCTGCATCCAGCCCGCCGATCGGCTCGCTTCTTCGAAGTCGAACCGACCAGTGTGGATGATTTCGTCGACGTCGATCCGCCCGTGAGTCGTTCGGACGATCTCGGCACGGGGCTGGAGGACCTCGAGTGTCGCTTCGATCTCGACGAGCGTCGCCTCGTCGACGAGATCACACTTGTTTACCACGAGGACGTCACAGAACTCCACCTGTTCGACGAGCAGGTCCCCGAGGTGTTTCTCGGTTCCATCGTCGTCGAGGATCTCGTCAGACTGCATCGCCTCGTGGAACTGGTGGGCATCGACGACCGTCACCGCCGTATCGAGGTGGCAGTTCTCGAGCGGTTCGATTCCGGTTTCCTCGTAGAATTCCGTGGGGTCGAGATCCGATTGGTCGAATCCGAGCGTCAGCGTCTGCGCCACGGGGAGCGGTTCGGCGACGCCCGTCGACTCGATGACGATCGCGTCGAACTCCCGCTGGCGTGTGAGTCCGCCGATTGCGTCGAGCAGATCACCGCGCAGTTCACAGCAGATACAGCCGTTCGAGAGTTCGACCAGCTCCTCCTCGTCGGCCGAGATGTCCGAGGATTCGGCGACCAGATCCGCATCGACGTTCACTTCCCCCATGTCGTTGACGAGCACGGCGAGATCCCGGTCGCCGCTCTCACGGAGTACGTGATTGAGCGTGGTCGTCTTTCCGGCACCGAGCGTCCCGGATAGCACCGTTACGGGAATCGTTTGCTCTTCCATGCATTATCAACAATAGCTGGGTTAGTAATATATATTGTTATCTCTATCGAAGATTTTATTAATCAGTCGGGAGTGCCGGTATACATCGACGTGACCTCTCTCGTATGACGACAGATACCGCAGATCTGAAATTGGGCTGTACCATCATTGGGGGCGGACTCCACGGAACGTACCTCGTTCAGCGTCTCCTCGAGGACGCGCCGTACGACAGGTCCGATGTTCGTATCGTCGATCCTCACGAGCGGTTGCTATCGTCGTTCCGCGAAAAGGCGAGTGTCTGCGGCATGGAGGCGCTTCGATCGACGTTCGTACATCACATCGGAACCGAACCGTTCGGTCTCGAGACCTTCGCCGAAGCGAACGACCGGGCGGACGAACTCGTCCCGACGGTCGATTATCCGCCGCGCCCGTCTCTCGATCTGTTTCTCGATTATTCGGAGTACGTGATCGAACGGAAGGAACTCGAGTCGCTGCACCACCGGGCTGCCGTCGAGGCGATTCACGAACTTCCCGACGCGACGGGACTTCGGCTCGAGACAACCAGCGGAGCTATCGAGACCGACCACTGTGTGCTGGCGATCGGCCACGGCGGTCGGTACCGCTGGCCCGACTGGGCCGCTGGCTTCGACGACATCGATCACGTCTGGGAGGGATTCGACTCTGACGCCCCTGCAGATCGAACTATCGTCGTCGGTGGCGGCATCACGGCAGCACAGCTCGCGTGCGAATTGAGTGAGACGCAGTCGGTCGCTTTGCTCTCCAGACACCCGCTCGAGTGGGAAATCTCCGAGGCGGAGCCGCCGTGGATCAACTGGTCGCACGTCGAAAAACACCTCCACGTCCATCCGCCGGGCTCGAGCGACCGGCTCGACGTGATCTCGGACGCCCGGAACGACGCGACGATTCCGCCGTATCGCTACACTGAGTTCGAGGAACGAATCGACGAGGGCGTGCTTACGCTCGCACAGGGAGCGGTCGAGTCAGCAACGATCGACAACGAATCGGTTCGGCTGTCCCTGGATCACGGGCTGGGGCTCCTCGGCGACCGCGTCGTCCTCGCGACCGGCTTCGAACCGGTGTTCGATCATCCGTTCGTCGATCGAGTGACCGACGAACTCGAACTGGCTCGAGGCTACCGAGGGATGCCCGTCCTCGACGACGACACGCTCGCCTGGCAGCGCGACGATGGACGATCCGTCCCGTTGTATGTCTCTGGGGCACTCGCCCTCGGATCGGTTGGCCCGTACGCGCCCAACATTCCGGGAGCCAGGCGAGCAGGCGATCGAATTACGAAAGCTCTCGCTCGACGCCTTCGTCGTGCCGACGCGACCAGCGGGCGCGGGCCAGTGCACGGAACGGAAGCATCCGATTAATGGACCGCGTGGCGCGAACGGAGTCGATACCGTTCACAGGCGTGCTTCCTGTTTCTCGACCTCGGTCGGTGATCGCCGTTCGTCGCGCTCGAGCGCCCGCTCAGCGTCCCGTCGCGCACGTTGGGTAGTTTCGACACTCACCGCTTCGTCTTCTCCACTCTGGCAGTACCGGGACGCCTTCGTCGGTCGCTGTCGGTACTCTCTCAGTGCAGCAGCACGCGGCGACTAGTGGTTTCTCAGGGGTGATCGTTCCATAAAATAGGTAATAATAGATAATTATAAAACACTTACCAGCGTTGCGGATGGAGGAGGGAGAATGCCCAGCGTCAGCCACTGACGTAGTCGGTATACAAAATCCACATCATGACGATCAGAGAGTACTGTATAACGGGAAGAGAGTACGATATCGAAACACTAGAACGAAGACAGCTTCTCCAGATGCTAGCTGTGGCCGGTGTTGGCGGGCTTGCGGGCTGTTCTGACGATGCTGAACCCGCTAGTGCGACCGAGGAAACGCTGCAAACGGATGCAGGCGATTCAGATGACTCAGCGGAGACGGATACGTCGTCTGCGGACGACACGGATACCGAAGCAGACGAAACCGAATCGCCAGAGATCCGGCCATCCGAGTTAGGTCTCACCCCGGGTGACGCCTGGGATGACGATCACCCGGATATCGAAATTCCCGAAGAACCCGGGCGGGCAGTCCTTCGGTTGGGCGACGATCGATTCGAATTCGAGGGGGATTTGAGCGGCGGACCAAACCACAGTCTGTATGAGATCATCCAGGAAGCAGACGAATTCGAGGGCGATGGATCGTACTTCCTCCTGGATGGCCTGTTTCAGATGACCGACGACGCCAAAGCAGAGCACGGCTTCGAAGAAGACGGATACAATATCCGATTCCTGCGTCGAATGGTCGGTTGGGCGGGTAACGAGTTCCGATATGTCCAGTTCGACGAGCTCGAGATTTGGTGGCCGGGATTTTTGGACATCGCGACTCACTCCTATCGCGAACTCGTTGATGGGACGACCGAAGACAGAGATCTCGCTGGCACGACGAACGCTACTGACCCGTTCTTGCGAGTTGATCCCACAGGGGTCGTAACGGCAACCGGGACGGTCGAGGACCCTGGAGAAGCCAATATCTCAGCAGGGACGACCTTCGAGTTCGGCGCCCGCGCTCAAGAGAGATGGGTAGAACGACTCGGGGAGTAAAACGTTCGTTCGATTTATCACGAAAATTCACTCGCGTTCCGGGAGCGCAAGCTCCGCGACGACCGGGGAGTGGTCGGACGCCAGCGAGTGGACGACGTCGCTCTCGCGGAGCTCGACATCGCTCGTCGCGAACACGTAGTCGACCCGGCGGTCAGGCGTGTACACCGCGTCGTAGGAGTCGGTGTAGGTCTCACCCGTCCCCGTATCGACGTACGGACTCGGGAACGTCGCGTCGGTGTTGTCGGTTACTGCGAGTACGTCGGTGTACCGGTCCGTGAGCGTCTGGATCGGAACACTCCCGGGTCTCGCGTTGAAGTCGCCGACGAGGACGTGTTCGTCGCAGTCGGCGGTGAGTTCGAGGATGTCCTCGGCCTGTTGTCTGCGTTCCTCGGGGGTCAGGCCGAGGTGGGTGTTGAAGAAGGGAACCTCGGTGCCGTCGACGTCAATGCGACTCTCCAGCAGGACGCGTTGTTCGGCTCCGTCGACGCGTGTCAGCCGGTGAGTCGTGGTATCGACGATCTCGTGGGGAGTGAGCGTCGCGATGCCGTACTGTCGCGGTTCGCCATCGGAGTCTGCCGTCGGCTCCTTCTCCATCGTCACGCCGTAGGCCGCGTCCACGCCGAGGTACTCCCGAAGACGCGAAAACTGATCCTCGTAGCCGGTTTCCGGTCGACGATTGCGATCGACCTCCTGAATCCCGACGAGGTCGGGCTCGAGGCGCTCGATCACGTCGGCAATCCGACGGAGCGTGCGCTCGCCGTCCATCCCGATACCCCAGTGGATATTGTACGAGACGACGCGGAGTGTGGTCACACCCTCCGAACCGTTCGTCTCAAATATAATCGTTCTGGTCCCGGAGGGGCCAGGCCACTCGAGAGACGGGTACACTTCGCCGAGGGGGATGCAAACCTCGCCTGCAGCCTCGAACAACACTCTCGGGGTCACTCTGGCCGTCTTTCCGCCGTTGCATCCCGCCTCGAGTGAACTCGACGACTACCTCACTCGCGGCGAGTCCTGCACGAGGATTCTTCGATTGACCGCGGCGGTCACGCCGGAACCGACGGACAGGACGCCGTCTGACTCTCGTCTGACTGACAGTTAAGTACGTGTGAGGAATACACATGGATCTCTCGACAGATGCCACCAAACTCCCTCATCGATCCATCGGACCCCGACGCGGCCGAGTCGGAACCCGCGACCGATACCGACCGTTCGGCAGCAGAACCGATCCGTCGCCTCCCGCTCCAGGGTGACAGCGAGTTTCCAGCCCACACCGCCGACTGCCGAGTATCTACTGGTGTCCTCAGGCAACCGGAACCGCAAGATGTGTCCAGTGACACACGGCGCCCCGACACAACAGTTGACGCAGTAGAGTCGCCAGAACGGCGACCGACGGACGCGAAACGGAAGCGCGAGATTCGGCAGTTGACTGTCCACTACGAGCGAATCATCGCAGAAAAGGAGCGTGCGTACAGAGAACTCGCAGAGACGGTCGAGTCATCGAAAACGGAGGCTGTCGAACCGGGTCTGCTTCGGCGCTGTGGCGGTCGACTCCGGAAGTGGCTGATTCGCAAGTGAACAACCCCGCCCTACTCGCCCGGTTCCGCTTCGCTTCTTAAGGATGGGGGCTTGGCGCCTTCACCTTCAGCTAACTGTGGGCAACACTCGTCGCACGACCCCGCTGAACGAGGTGACTGCTCGAACGATTCGAGACTTATCGAGTGTTGTGATACTCCTGGGTAGCTCCATCTCATGTTGTCTGATAGATATAATAAGGTATATGTACTCCCGTCAACAACACTCCGTTGAGAAACACAGTGTCCGGAACTGACCGGCGCTGAACCGCCCTACCAACGGTATACCCTCCCATGTTCAGTTCGGTAACGACACTCGGTGACGTACTCCAGTCAGCGATACAGACGGTTGGCCTGCCCGTCCTGTTTTTCGTCTTCGTACTGAAGGGTGCACTCGTCGGGAAGGTATTCCCGACGAGCGTGTTCCTTCCCGGCTACGTCCTCGCGAGCAGAGTCAGTCTCTACGAGGCGGCGATAGTCGTCCTCCTGGTAACAATCGCACACATCCTCGGCCAGCTCATCATCTTCATCGGAATCAAGCGCTACGACCGCCAGTTCCTCGAGCGACTTCCGTACGTCGAGGTCGATCGGCACTCCGACCGGTACCGTCGGCTCGACCGGTGGTTCGGCCGCTACGGCGGTGCTGCAATCTTCACGACGAACGTCATTCCCTGGAGCCGCGGGCTGATTGCCATCCCTGCAGCGATGAGTTCGTATTCGACCACGCGATACACGATTCACGTCTCGGCGGCAACACTGCTCTATCACGCCGTCTACGTGGGTGCCGCGGTTGCCGGGGTCGCCCTGGTGATGTAAATTTTCCCGTTCTGCACCATCAAGCCGACTGGTGCTCCCAGCAGAACCCGGGGGGTCGAGTAACCGGTACCGACTCAGTCGTCGTTGAGGTCGTACTTCATTATTCTGGCGTGTTTACCCTCGCCGCGCTCGAGTTCGTACACAGCTCCGGGAAGGGCGCGTAACCTCTCTCTGGCTGCCTCGATCGTTCGGTAGTCCTCATCGTCCAGCGAGAACTGGAGGGCCCGGCAGGTGTCTGCGAGATGTGACGTATTTCTTGCACCGACGATCGCTGCACACACCTGGGGGCGCTCGAGGACGTACCGCGTGGCGACGTTCGCGACGGAGACGTCGTGTTTCTTCGCGACCGCCGAAACTGCCTCGAGCAGGTCTTGATAAGGCTCCCAGCCGCCGGCGTCGTCGATGATCAGTTTGTATTTCGTCAGCGACCGGTTTTCCAGCGTCGTCGCGCCGCCGGGGTCGGGCTCGTTAACGTACCTCCCGGTCAAGAAGCCGCCGGCGAGCGTGCCGTAGCACAACAACTGGATATCGTGTTCAGCACAGAGGTCGACCATCGCCCGCTCCGGGCGGTCGTCCAGCAGCGAGTACTGAACCTGGTTGCTGACGACCGGAACGTCTGCCTCGAGGAGTTCTCGGAGGTGTGGTGCATCGAAGTTCGTTACACCGATGCGGTTTATCTTCCCTTCATCGTGGAGGTCCGCGAGCAGCCGTGCGGTCTCGACGTAGTTATCGACCGAATAGTCCCACCAGTGAAACTGGACCAGGTCCAGTGCCTCGACCCCGAGGCGTTCGCGGGACCGATCGATGATTCGTTCGACGTACTCCCTGTCGACCTCTCCGAGTGCGCTTCGGTCGGGGACGAATTTCGTGTGAACTTGGATCGGGGGCGCCTCCCCACGCTCCTCGCGGTATTGTTCGCGAAACTCGCCGATCAAGGCTTCGACGCCCGTGTAGATGTCGGCACAGTCGAAGGTTGTGATGCCGGCGTCGACGAACTCGAACATGTCTCGCACCGGCGTTGCGCTCGTATCGTCGCTGTGGCTCTCCGAAAGTTGCCAGCCGCCTTTGATGATCGGAGAGACCGTGTAGCCGTCAGTGAGTTCGCGTTTCATGTGGTATCGGTTCGCACGCCGATATATACCTCTAGCGGAACGCCTACCCGCCCCGTTCGCTCGCCGCCGTTCGAACCGCTCGATGGGCGACACGCTCCGGATCCTTGTCTGCAAGCAGTTACCAGTGTGAACGAGTCCGATCAGCCGTCGCTGTCGTCTCCGACCTCGTGCTCGAGCGATTCCCCCGAGACGTTACTGTGGTTGAACTCTCGTTTGCCGATTCGTGTAATTTCGAAGACGCCGCCGACGTTCGGGTCAGGACCCGCGACTTTCGTATCGGTGGTGAGCCAATCGTTCTCGTGGGCTTCGCGCTGTTTTGCTGGCAACAGTGGGAGAAGCGAGGAGAGTGCGTACAGCGAGAACGTCTGGCCCTCGGGGAAGACCAGTTCCTCACCGCGAACCTCGAAGTAATCACCGACCTCGTAGCTCGCGACAGGCTCGCCGGAAATCTCGACGCACTCGACCCGGAGGTCGTACAACGTGAACGTGTCGTCAGTGTTCGGTGTCATCGTCTGACTCGTTACTCGTCGACGGTCGTATAGCTGGCTGCTCCGACACACCCCGTGCTGTACTCGAGTGAACGGACTCCGGTGGCGCTGCTATCTCCCTGGAAAGTGGTTTCAGTGATGTGGCCTTCGTAATTACACCGGACATTAGGAAGAGATCGCAGAATGGCCCACAGTTTTATCATAATACAAATTGTATATTTACCCAATAATGTTCGATCTTACCGCGTTCCAACGTGATCTACTGTACGTAACCGACGGTCTAGAGGAGCCACACGGGCTCGCGATCCAGGAGGAACTCGAGGAGTACTACGGAAAAGCTATCCACCACGGTCGCCTGTATCCCAATCTCGATACGATCGCCGAGAAGGGGCTAATCGAAAAGGGTGAAAAAGATCAACGGACGAACATCTACACGCTGACGCGCCGCGGCCGGCGGGAACTCGAGGACCGACGAGAGTGGGAAAACCAGTACGTCGACATCTAACGGCCCGCCCCAGTTCGACACATTCCAGCGAAATGCCCATTTCGGAGGCCGGCTCTCACTCGAGGCCGCCGTTTCAGTTTCCTCTCTGAATCACGGAACTCCGCCAGGGATATCATATCGGACCTGCCACTACTACTGTCTATTAGAATTGTGAAGTCCTTGCAATATGGGTTCTATGCGTTGAGTCTAGATCAGTGCTGTCGGGGAGTAACTGCGACGGTCAACTGGGGGCCCACACAGTTATCTTAAAGATTGAAGGCATCGAGGGTGGGGAAAATCCGATAAGTCGCACCATAATAAGTTTCCTACAGAGAATGTACAGAAATAACTGAAAATTGGATTCTACAACAAGTATGACAAGAATAATGGAGTATTCTGCATATTTTGTTGGTTTATGGGATAGAAGTGACTGAATGAGCAGATACCAGTAATATTGTGTATCATTCACAATATTGGCGGGCTGTGTGGCTGAAACAATCACATATTTTTTATTTCGGAGACTCTGATTCGAGGATGGTGAGTTTCAGTGCTCGGAAGTCGATCGCCAGGACAGGAAGACATATGGTGGTACTTTACCGAGAACCTGTATGTCCGACCTTCGATCCGCGGCGGAAACGGCGATCAACCAATGTGTGAATCTCGCAGCCGATGAATCCTGCGCGATCATCACCGACGACGATCTCGAGCTGATCGGGGCGGCACTGTACGAGGTCGCTTCGGAGGTAAGTTCAGATACGGTTCTCGTTCGCTATCCTCCCGGCAATACAAACGGTGAGGAGCCGCCGGAACCCGTCGCTGCAGCGATGGCAACCAGCGACGTGATCCTGGCGCCGACGTCGAAGAGCTTGAGTCATACACGCGCACGAACCGCCGCAAACGAGGCGGGCGCTCGAGTCGTAACGCTGCCCGGTATCAGCGAGGAGATTTTCGTCTCGGGGCTCGACGTGGAGTATACGCTGATTGCCGATCACTGCCAGCGAATTCACGAGCAGGTCGCCGGTGCCGAAACGGTCCGTGTGACGACCGAAAACGGGACCGACATCATGTTCACCATCGGGGACCGAGAGTTCATGTCCGATACGGGAATCGTTCACGAGTCGGGTGCGATGTCCAACCTCCCGGCGGGCGAGGTCGCCGTCGGACCGATGAGCGCCGAGGGCCGGTTCGTCGTCGACGGGACGATGATGCCCCACGGGTTGCTCGATGAAAATCCGATTACGTTCGACGTCGAAGACGGCCTCGTGACCCAGATTTCGGACGACGAAGTTCGAACGATCGTGGAGCGAGCGGCCGAGGACGTTGGTGACGCCGCGTACAACGTCGCCGAGTTGGGTATCGGCGCGAACGTCGCTGTCACGGAACTGATGGGGTCCGTCCTACTCGATGAGAAAGCTGCAGGGACCGTCCACGTTGCCGTCGGTGACGACGTGGGGATGGGTGGCGACGCCGAAGCACCCATTCATCTTGACGGGATCATCCGCGAGCCGACGGTGTACGCCGACGGTCAGCCAATCGAATTACCGCGGTAAGGAGGATCCCACCGTTCAGTGTCGGTCTCACGAATGTACAGGAGTCGTCTCTCTCTCTTCGTACCGCAATCGTTACAAAGATATGTCTGTAACACCACTGCCTCTCACTTGGTTACATTGATAGACGTGTAATGGACTTCGTCCAGTGTAGTATGTATCCTCTCTTGTTCGGTTTCTCGCGACCGTTTCATATTATGAAACTAACGCTAGCTATGAGAAACATCACAATACGCGCAAACAGTGGCTGTACACTGGATAAACGTCGTAAAATCCGCAACTGCCTTGGATAGTGTCTGTCGATGCAGATCGATATGGTTCATCTCCGTACGGTAGCGCCAGCACGGGAGATCGGAGCGGAAAACGCGGCTGTACAGTTGTCATTCGCGGCCTGTCGTCCCTCTGCTATCCGTTGTTACAGCCTTTCGTTCTGACTCGACGAACCACGCGCACGAGTATCTGACGCGTAATCGACCCACGAGTCGGTGTCCCCAGTGGACGTTCGAAACATTCCACGGACGAAACCGCCGGTTCCGATCTCCTCTCGACCGCGTCACGAGCAGTCACCGTTTTCAGCCGTTCGACCGGGGTTCTACCTCCGTGTGTTGTGTTGTCGTACCAATCGGCGTTTGCTACCGATGACTCGTATCGCGTATCGTTTCATAATGTGAATTATTGTTCCCTGCTGTGAAACACGCGGTACCGTCGAATGCCGTTCCGAGAACCAGCAAAACAGCTTTGCGCCCTACTCTCGTCTGCAGTGTATGGGACTACTCGACGATCGAACCGCAGTGATAACGGGGGCAGCGAGTGGAGTGGGTCGCGGTATTGCGAGGCGGTTCGCCACCGAGGGTGCAGATGTCGTCGTCGCGGACGTAGATCGATCGCCGCGAGAAGGTGGCGTTCCAACACACGAACTGATTCCGGACGAAACGGAGTCGAGTGCGTCGTTCGTCGACTGTAACGTCACGTCGATGGCAGACCTCGAGACCGCGGTAGACGCCGCCGAGGAGTTCGGAGGCATCGACGTTCTCGTAAACAACGCAGGGATCCTCACCGATACCCCCTTTCCGGCAGTGACCGAATCCGAGTATGATCGGGTCATGGACGTCAATGTCAAGGGTGTTTTCTTCGGCACACAAATCGCCACCGCGCGCATGAGAGCGAACGAGACGGCCGGTTCGATCATCAATATATCGAGCGTGCTCGGAATACGGGGATCGAAGAGTTACGTTCCGTACGTCGCTTCCAAGGGAGCAGTCCGGTTACTGACGTACGCACTCGCCGATGAACTCGGCCCGGACGGTATCAGAGTGAACGCGATTCACCCGGGGACCATCGAGACTCAGATGAACCGCGAGGACATCGATCTGCTCGGCACCGACTCCGAAACAGCGGTCGCAGCGTCGCTTCCGCTGCGTCGATTGGGCCGTCCTACAGACGTCGGTGACGTCGCCGTGTTTCTGGCGAGTGACCTGTCCGGATACGTAACAGGAGTGTCCGTTCCAGTCGACGGCGGAGAGGTGAACACGAGCTGAAAGCGGGTCGGCCACCTCTTCCGCGAGGTGGGGCCGAGCCAGGGAGTTGATTTTATATACCTGTGCTCATACCATATTCTATGGTTAGCACTGACCAGACAGCGGTAGTTACTGGTGGCGGTCGCGGAATCGGCCGAGCCATTTCCCTTGAACTGGCGTCTCAGGGCGCCGATATCGTTATCGCAGACCTCGATCCAGACGAGATGTCCGAAACGGAAGCGCTCATCACCGAGTTAGGCCAGTCGGCGGTTACCGTCCAAACTGACTTGCGGGACTACGAGAGCGTCCGTTCGACGGTCGACCGGGCCCTTTCCGAATTCGACTCGATCGAAATCCTTATCAACAACGCCGGGATCTCCGGGCCGACGTTACCCTGCGAGGAGATTCCCGTCGACGAGTGGGACCAGACGATCGCGGTAAATCTCCGGGGTGCGTTCTTGATGTGTCGAGAGATCGTTCCGTCGATGAAGTCACAGGAGTACGGACGAATTGTGAACATCGGTTCGGTCAGTGGCAAACGGCCCGTTTCGAATCGAACGCCGTACGCGACTTCGAAAATGGGGCTAATCGGATTCACACGCTCGCTCGCCGCAGAGGTCGGGGAGTACGATATCAACGTCAACGCGATCTGTCCGGGCTCCGTCGACGGACCCCGAATCGAACGCGTCTTCAGGAAGTACGCGGAGGCGCGAGGAACCGACAGCGAAACCGTCAAAGAGGGCGAGCTCTCCCAGAGTGCGCGTCACGAACTGGTGAAACCCGAAAGCATTGCTCAGATGGCGTCGCTTCTGTGCTCGAGTGAAACTACGCAGATGACTGGCCAGGATCTCAACGTCTCCGCCGGCAAAATCATGTACTAGTTCCGTTCGGAACTGTGCCCGGCGTGCAAACGGACAATCCGAAGACGGTAGTGGTCGTGGGGCTCGATAACAAACCTAAAGTAGATCGGACCGGTACCCTGTGACTGTCGATTACGAATAATTCAACAATGACTACGTTTACCCGGAAACCGCTGGAAGGTATCTTAGCACTGAACCCGCTCTGTCTCAACGACGATCAGAGCGTGAACTACGATGGAATCCGATCGAACATTCAGTATCTCGAGAAGCAGGGTATCCACGGCGTGATTCAACTCTCGAGCATGGGCCAGATCAACGCGCCGTCGGACGAAGAGTTCGAGAAAATCACTGACGTTTGCGTCGATGCTGCTGACGATATCACCTGTATCATCGGCGGCTCCGGAGTGAGCCAACAGGAGGTCATTCAGCGGGCAACCTACATCGAGGAGGCCGGCGCTGACGGCACCATGATCGAGATCCCGTACATGCTCCCACTCGAGGAGGAGTGGATCGGACCGTTCTACCGCGACCTCGACGACGCCCTCGCCGGAGAGATCGCCGTCATGGCGTACAACTTCCCGCCGGTGACCAAGACGAATATTACGCCGGAACTCTGGCGCGATGAGCTACTCGAGATCGAGAGCGTCAAGGCACTCAAAGAGTCGAACATGGACGTGGGACACCGAAGCGAGATCCTCACGACCGTCGCCGACGAGATCAACTTCATCTCGCCGTACGACGCCCCGTTCTGGCAGGATTCAATGCTCGGCGCGGAGGGCTTCATCGGCATCCTGACGTGGGCGGCACCCAAGGTGTTCCTGAAGTACTACGAGGAGTGCGCCGGCGGCAATCAGTTCGATTCGTGGGTCCAGGAGGCGAACCGGCGGATCATTCGAGCGTTCGGCGATATGGGCCGCCTGACGGACAGTCCGATGATGGCCTACGAGCAGACGATTCTGAACGAACTCGCCGAGATCGGCGGCCAACACGGCGGCCCGCCGCGACTTCCCTACCAGCGCCTTGACGAGACTGCGCGGGCAGAACTCGAGGAGGCCGTCGAACCACTTCTCGAACTCGAAGCCGAGTTGTAATTCGACCGACGGAGGATCGATCCCCGCCGATTCTCCGTTTCCTGTGCGACCGCGGATTCTTCACTCGCGGTTGCTGTAGATGCGCTCGTTGCTGTGTGAGAAGACTTCTATCATGTTCCCCCAGGGATCACGGCAGTACGCGAGTTTGTACTCGTCGTCGGCGCTATTGACGCCCCAGACGTCCGAGTAGGCGTCGCCGCCGGTCTCGTCGATCGTTTCGGCGAGCCCCTCGACGTCCGGATCGATGATCGAGAGGTGGAATAGTCCCGGAGAGAACGGATCCGGATCGTTGGTTCCTTCCGTCGAATCGAACTCGAATAGTTCGACGCCGATCTGGTTGCCGGTGCTCAGGTGCGCGATTTTCATCTTCTCGAACTCCCCGAGCAGGTCGGTGACCTGCTCTCCGAAGAACCCCTCGTTCTGGATCTCTGCGGGTCCGAGGACGAGGTTGAAGCCGAACACCTCCTGATACCAGTCGACCGCTTCGTCGATATCGGAGACGGTGAGTCCAACGTGGGCTAATCCGCGTGGGTATGGCGTATCGGTCATACAGTACATACACTCGGATATGAGACAAAATAGGTTGTGGTTACGACGGTCCCAGCGATCGCAGTCGGTGCTAATCGGTCATCGCAGCGAGAGTAACAAGAAGAATAATGTGACTTGCCACCTCAGGACATACCTAGTCGACACCGGTACTCGACGGACGAGGATGTCAGTATGAAAGTCATAGACTGTGAGTCAGCAATCGATGGAATCAGCGACGAACCGATCGAAGACGCCCGTCTCCTCGTAGAGAACGAGCGAATCACCGACGTCGGCCCGAGAGCCGATATCGACGTTCCCGACGGCGCAACGCACGTCGATCACGCCGAGAAAACGATCGTCCCCGGACTGATTGACGCCCACCTTCACATCAACGGCTGGCGCTCGCTCCGGCCGTTCGATATGACGACACTCGACATCGTGACCGCGACGGCGCGTGCAACCGAGGACCTTCGCACACTGGTCAACGCCGGCTTTACGAGCGTTCGAGACTGCGGTGGGCCGACCGGACTCGGACTGCGGACCGCGGTCGAGGAAGGATCGATCCCCGGGCCTCGAGTGTACACGTCGTGGAAATCCTTCTCCCAGACGGCGGGACACGCCGACGCACACTTCTTGCCTTACGAGTGGGTGACTGACGACGGCGTCACACGGGGAAAGACTCAGGGCAACGTCCTGGCGGATGGCGTCGACGAGTGTCGCAAGGAAGTACGAAAACATCTCCGGGAAGGCGTCGATCTCATCAAGATCATGACCAGCGGCGGGATGCTGTCCGAAAAGGACCATCCTGACCAGCCACACTACACCGAAGCGGAGATCGCGGCGTTCACCGATGAGGCCCACCGATGGGGGATTCCCGTTGCCTCCCACGCCGAAGGAACAGAGGGGATCAACCGGGCACTCCGGAACGGAGTCGACACGATCGAACACGGTATCGGCATCGACGACGAGTCGATCGAACTGTTCCACGAAACGGGGGCCATACTCGTGCCGACGATTCAGGCGATCTATCGCAACGCCATCGCGGACGAGACGAGTGACGTTCCGGAGTGGAGCATCGAGAAATCTAAGCAGGCACACGAAGAGCACATCGAATCCGCAAAGAGGGCCTACGAGGCCGGCGTTCCGATCGCCCACGCCTCAGACTGTGGAGGAACCGAAAACCACCCCCTGGGCACGTATATGGAGTTCGAAATCCTCGTGGAGAAGGTCGGGTTATCGGAGATGGAGGCGATTCAGTCGGCGACGAGCGTCGCAGCCGAGGCGCTCGCAGACGACGAGATCGGGGCCATTGAGCGCGGACGGTACGCGGATCTCGTCGTCATCGACGGGAACCCGCTCGAGGATATCTCCGAAATCGGGAACGTGGAGGCCGTCTACAAGAGCGGCGAACGAGTGCGTGCCTGACCCCGTTCTGTCGCTGCCGACGCCACGGCGACCGACAAATCGCCGTGGCGACGAGACTCGAGCGTCGCCTTACTGACCGAGCGGCACGATTTCGGTCTGTGGATTGGTGAGGTACGTCGCGGAGTCGGCGGTGACGCGTGCCATCTCTTCCTGGCCGAGATACCCCCACGGCGTTTCGATGCCGAGTTCGATCGTGAACACCTGACCCTCTCGAATGGTCTTCAACGGGCTCTCTCCGTATCGCTCCCAACGCGGACCGAGATACGCGCCGCCGTCGTGGACGTTCTGTCCGACCTGGTGGCCGAGCCCGTGCTGGTACTCGGGCCACCCGCGACCGGTCAACTCCTCCCGCGCGGCCTGGTCGACTTCGTACCCCTGGACGCCGGGCTCGAGAGCGTCGAACCCCGCAGTAATTGCGGCTCTGACGTCTTCGAAGGCGTCCTGGAGGCCGGCGGGGATCGTCGGATCGCCGTCGACGGGATGGTAGTAGAGTCGCTGCATGTCCGAGGCATATCCGTCGTAGATCACTCCGAAGTCGAGGTGTAAGACTTCCCCCTCGGGAAGACGCAAGTCGCTCGGTTTCGCGTGGCCCCACTCGGCGTCGCCCCCCGCGTCCACCGCCGGACAGGCGGACGCGTGCCACGATGTCGTCAGTCCCCGCGATTCGACCTGGTCGTGGATGAACGCGGCGGTCTCGGCCTCGCTCCAGGTCGGCTCCCAGGCCAGTCGCATCTCCGCGAGGATCTCCTGGGAGACGTCCGCAGACTGCTGGATGCGCTCGAGTTCCGTCGGCGACTTCTGGCCGCGGACGCGCTCGACGATCGGTTCCGCGCTTACGAACTCACTGTCGATCGAGGCGCCCTCGACGTACTCATTGAGAAGCTGATACAGTCCGTAGCTGAGGCCGTCTGCGGTATTGTTGCTCTTCGAGTAGTTGAGGGCGATCTGATCGGGATCGATGGCCTCGATGACCTCGTGAAACGCGTCTTCCATCGAATTCTCGTAGGGATAGACGTCGTGCATCCCGACGCTCCGAATCGTATCCCCGTCGTGGGTCTCACAGATCGCGATTTTCTCGCCAGACCGGGTGAGGACGACCATTCCCGGCCAGACGAACTCCTCGTCGAGGACGAGCGGAAGGGCTGGCTCTGCTACCTCGCTCGTCTCCCGGCCGATCGTAATCCACGCGTCTATCTCCAGTGTCTCCAGAACGTCAATCGCCTGATCGGTTTTTTCGCGGACGATGGTTTCATCTGCCATTCGCTATCACGAGTACACCTCTCTGGAAAATGGGATAAGCGTTTGGATTCGCGGGGTTACGCGGGTCTCAGAGCAGTTCTTCTGCGACCATGCTTAGCGGAAGCATACTGTACGACATCAGGTCGTCGTGGAACGACTTGCGATCGAAGTCGTCTCCGTGTTTTTCCTCGTATGCCTCCCGCAGGTCCATCAGTGAAGAGAGACCGAGGCGGTACGACGACGGATACGTTGGGCGTCGCGTGTACCGCCGGACCTCACTGCGCGCCCACCGGCGCTCGAGTCGCGCATGGTCGACCAGCATGTCGACCGCTTCCTCGGGGGATAGTCCGCGAGTGTGGAGGCCGGTGTCGATGACGATCCGGACGGCGCGCCAGAGCCCGTTTCGGAGCTGCATGAGACGAAGGTCCGGTTCCGCCAGGAACCCGGTTTCGTAGAACAGTTCTTCGGTATACAGTCCCCAGCCTTCGATGAAGACCGGGCTCCTGAACTGCAATCGAAGCGGCGTCGCCACCCCCTTGTGGATGGCCATATGCAGGTGATGGCCCGGATACATCTCGTGCTGGGCGATTCCTCGTATCCACGCCCAGCTGTTGTCTCGGAGGTGAGCTTCCTGGTCCTCCGACGGCGCCTCCGGATCGACCGGCGTTATGTACCACTTTCCGTACAGGCCGTCCTCGAACTGCGAGGTCGTCCACGGTTTCGCGATCGGATACGACTCCCGCATGAACGACGGCATCCACTCGATATCGACCGTCTCGCCCTCCGGAAACGTGATGAGGTCGTGTTCGAGACAGTGCTCTCGGGCGAGCAGCGTCTCGTCTTCGTACGCCTGTCGCAGTTCGCCGGCCTCCGGGTGGTCGTCTTTAACCGACTCCAGCGCTGTCACCCAGTCCGCACCGGGCGCTATCTGCGCTGCGACTTCCTCCATCTCTCGCTCGTAGCGGTCGATCCACTCCGTGCCGAACTCGTAGAGGTCGTCGCTATCCATCTCCAGGAGGTGGTACTCCTGGAGCAGCCGATCGAACCGCTCCCGGCCGATAGCGAACTCCCCCTCGGCGTCTGCTTCGAGTTCGCGGAGTGCGCTGGCGAACTCCTCGAGGGCCGCTGCTGTCGTCTCACAGGCGGCGACCAGTTCGTCCTCGAGTTGCGGGACGTCGGCTGCTGCCTCGGGGATCCCCTCGGTGACGAACTGCGTGAGGGTTTCCGTCGTTACCAGCCCGTCTTCGATCCAGATCGGCGGCGTCTGCTCGGGTTCGATGTTCGATCGAGCCGTTGCCAGGAACGCCGGCGTCGCGTTCAGGCGCTCGAGAAGGGCTTCCAGACGAGTTTCCGGCGGGGCGAACTCGCCGAGCAGCAGATCGTGATATCCGTCGCCGAGCGAATCCAGGTAGAATCGCGGCGAGCGCTTCCAGTATTCGAGCTCCTGTGTGATGGACAACTCTTCGAGAACGGCCAGTGCCCAGCGCCTGTCGAGTGTCTGCTCGTGGGTGAGCTCGTCGGTGTCGAACGAGCGAAACTGATTGGCGAACGTCTCGATCGTTTCGTTCCACGCCGCGCCCTCTGTGGGACCGTACGACGGCAGGAGATGGTCGTAGTCGTGAATCCCGGCACGCGTGGCTTCGACTGGGTCGTGTTCCCAGTACGCCCGTAGGAACTCGTCGACGGTCGTGTTAAATGACGACATGGTAGTATCCGACGGACCAGCCACCCATAAGCGTACCTAGAAATTCGGCTGGCGAGCACCGCTGGACAGCCACTGGGCGAGAAAAATCCCTGAAAACGTGCGGGAACGGCTCGTTGGAAGAGGGCGCCCACGGGCGTTACTCGTCTTCGAGACTGAACTCGAGTCGGTCGAGATAGAACTGGTCGCCCCACATCTCGTGGTCGAAGAAGCTCTCCGTGCCGTTCAGCGAGTTCTTGTAGCCGAACGACCTGTCGAAACCGAACACCGGTGTGTACCAGACGTTCTCGTGATACAGTTCCTGGATTTCCCGGACCGCTTCCAGTCGATCGTCCTCGTCCGGGCTCCGTAACGCTTGGTTGAGAAGGTCGTCGACCTCGTCGTCTTCCAGGTTCGGATAGTTCGTCCCACCGTTCGGTGTCGTGATGAGCGAGGAGTGCAACGCATCGTAAAGCGTGTCGGCGGGCGCCGCGACCGCCCAGTGCTCCGCGGATTTGAGGTCGTAGTTCCCCTCCTCGAGCTGGTCCCAGTAGGTCCCGATTTCATTGATTTCGATATCCACGTCGAATCCGACGGCCTCGAGCATCGGCCCGACCACGATCGCCATCTCCTCGTAGTGGTCGATGTCGACCGCCCGGTACAGGACGTTTAGCTCCTCGCCATCGCGAGTTCTGACTTCGCCCTCCTCGTCGTTCGTCCAGCCGGCTTCCTCGAGCAGGTCGCGGGCAGCGTCCGGATCGTACCCGATCGCTCGGTCCGCCGCTTCCTCGGGGTCCCACGCGCCGGGTATCGACGGTGGCACGTGGTCGTACAGCGGGAACCCTTCGCCGTCGATCGCCGTACTTACGACGGCTTCGCGGTCGATCGCGTGTGCGACCGCCTGGCGAACCTCGAGTTCGTTTACCGGTTCGTTGTTGAGGTTGAACGGAACGGCAAGGACTGACACCCCTTCGGTCCGTTCGACCGACGTCTCGTCGTGGTCGTCGACGGTGCTGAGATCGCTCGTGGGAACGTAACTTGAGGCGTGGAGGCTCCCGTCGGTCAGTTCGCTCGTGAGGGTCGTCCCCTCGGGGATGATTCGGATCACGACCTCCTCGAAGTGTGCGGGTCCTTGATTGTCCGCAAACTCGGGACCCCAGTCGTACTCCTCGTACCGCGAGAATCTGATCTCCTCGCTGCGGACCCACTCTTCGAAGACGAACGGCCCGGTTCCGACGATTTCCGAGACGCCCCAGTCGCCATCGTCGGCCTCCTCGTAGGCTTCCTTGGAGAGAATCGTCATCGTCTGTGTGTTGTAGGTGAGGTACTGCGGGAGGAGCGGGTAGGACTCCTCGTAGTGGACCCGGACCTCCATCTCGTCGGCCACCTCGATTTCGTCGACTGGCCCGAGTTGAGCAGCCGACGGGTTCTCGTCGCTGAGCAGTCGTTCCAGATTCCATGCCACGGCTTCGGCGTTGAGGTCCGAGCCGTCGTGAAACGTCACTCCCTCCCGAATTTCGAAGACGTACTCCATCGCGTCGTCGCCCATCTCGTACTCCGAAACCAGGTGGGGGATGACGTCGCCGCTTTTGTCGAAATGGAACAGCGGTTCCGAAAATGTCCCGAACACCACTTCTCCTCGGGCACTCGAATCGATGTGTGGATCGAGCGTATCCATCTCGGAACCGAGCCCGAAGTTGTACGCCGTCCCGTCGTCTACGTCGTCGGTGCAGCCAGCCAGTCCGACACTGATACCGAGTCCAACCGCACCGGTAAGCTTCATGAACTCCCGTCTACTGCTTGCTATCGAATCGTACATTGTCATCATCCCCTCCGGGATATGGCTACTGTTAGCGAATATCATTATAAAAATCATTCGGTGATCGCGCTGATAGGTGAGTGTCGGTTGAGACGAGCGTTCAGACGGCACGTTCTCAGCAGTCCGGTCGTCGATAGTCAGGAACTGATCATTGTTTCACCGAAACGAATATAGTAGCATCACGTGTCGTGTACGCATAGCAAGGATGCTAAAGTACATCATCCGCAGACTCATCATAACGATACCCGTGATAATCGGAATCACGGTGATTATCTCCTCGATTATCTACCTCGACCCAGCGAGCCCCGCACGGGTCGCGCTCGGTCCGACGGCCGATCCGGAAGCCGTCCAGGCACTCGAGCGGGAAATGGGACTGGATCGCCCGCCACACATACGATACTTCGAGTGGCTGTTCGGCGTGTTACAGGGTGATCTGGGAAGTTCGCTTCGTACGGGCGAATCGGTTTCGGGGATGATCGCGGCGCGAATCGCTCCTACGCTCGAACTGGTCGTCGTCTCGATGGCAATCACGCTGGTCATCGCCCTTCCGCTCGGCGTTCTGAGCGCCGTACGCCAGCACACGTGGACTGACACCGGATCGATGCTGTTCGCGCTGTTCTGGCTGTCGATGCCGTCGTTCTGGCTCGGACTCGTGCTCTTGCTGCTCTTTTCGGTTCACTGGTCGATTTTCCCCATCTCGGGACGAGCCGGTGCGGTTTTGACCCTCACCTGGGCGTCCTATATTTTTCTCCCCGCGCTCTCTAACGGAGCACGCCGCTCAGCGTTACTCCTCAGGATGACGCGGTCGGCGATGTTGAACGTCCTCCATCAGGATTACATTCGCACGGCGCGCGGTAAGGGCGTTGGAAAGAAGACGCTCATCTACACCCACGCGATGAAAAACGCGATGATCCCCGTCCTCACGCTCATCGGCCTTCAGGTACCGACGCTGTTTTCGGCGTCGGTCATCGTCGAAATCGTTTTCTCCTGGCCGGGGATGGGGCGGCTGCTCGTCAACGCGACTCTCTCGCGGGATTATCCGGTCGTCCAGGGACTCGTCCTCGTCTACTCGCTCATCGTTCTTGCCTCGAACTTCGTCGTGGACCTGCTGTACACGTATTTCGATCCGCGGATCTCTTACGACTAACTCGCTCTCTCGAGTGTGTCTACGGTTCCCGCACCGGTCCGTTCCCGGAGAACGGCGATTCGGTGGCCGTTTCAGTTCGTCTGTTTGAGTTGCCGTGGCTATCGACGCGTTCTAGATGGCAGTCGCGTGGCGTTACTGCTCGCAAAACAGCGGTAGTCGGTGGGTAGCCGTCTCAGTCGGTGTAGTGATGACAGGCGACGTGCTGGTCGGGGTTCTCGGGAAGCAACTCGGGATTGTCCTGTTCGCAGACGTCGCCGATGTACTCCTGACACCGAGTGTGGAACCGACAGCCCGACGGTGGGTCCTGTGGGCTCGGTACGTCGCCCTCGAGGAGGATCCGATCTTTGAGCCCCCCTGCACTCGGTTTCGGTACGGCCGAGAGCAACGCCTTCGTGTACGGATGTTTTGGGTCTTCGTACAGCGTTTCCGTTTCGGCGAGTTCGACCATCTCCCCGAGATACATCACCGCGACGCGGTCGGAGATGTGGCGGACGACGCTCAGGTCGTGGCTGATGAAGAGGTACGTGAGATCGTACTCCTCCTGGAGGTCCATCATGAGGTTGAGGATGTCGGCCTGAACGCTGACGTCCAGGGCGCTCGTCGGCTCGTCGGCCACTACGAACGATGGATTGACGCTCAGCGCTCTCGCGATGGCGATCCGCTGTTGTTGGCCGCCGCTGAACTCGTGTGGCGCCCGGTGTAACTGCTCGACGCTCAGTCCGACCTGTTCGATCAGTTCCTCGATCCGTTCGCGCCGGCGCTCTTTCGACCAGTCGGTGAGCGCCCCCATCGGTTCGGCGATGATCTCCTGGACGGTCATCCGCGGATCCAGGCTCGAGGCGGGATCCTGGAAGATTAGCTGCATATCCTTCCGGATCGGCCGCAGTTCTCGCGACGAGCGTCCGGTCAACTCGGTCCCGTTGAACTGAATCGAGCCGGCCGTTGCCTCGTGCATCCGGAGGATGGTAAACCCGAGCGTGCTCTTGCCACAGCCGGATTCACCGACCAGTCCGAGAGTCTCCCCCTGGTTGATGCTGAACGAGACGTCGTCGACCGCCTGAACGTGGTCGACGGTTCGATTGAGGATTCCGCCTTTGATCGGGTAGTGTTTTTTCAGATTCTCGACTCGGACCGTCGTCTCTCGACTCTCCTGGGATCGTTCGGCGTCTGTTGCGGTATTCATTGGTTCGCCTCCCACTGTGGAACGTCCCACGGCGGCGTCTCGCTGCTCGCGTCGGTATACAGGTGACAGGCGACCTCGTGGTCGTCTCCGTCTCGAACCCGTTCCAGATCCGGTCTGACGGCATCACACTCGCCGCCGATGTACTGGGGACACCGCGAGGCGAACCGACAGCCGGAGATGCCGATCAGCTGTGGGACGGTGCCCTCGATCGTCGGCAGTCTGTGATACGTTCGGCTCTGACGGGGGATGCTCTCCGAGAGCTTCCGGGTATAGGGGTGAAGCGGGTTCTGGAAGAGATCCTCGACCGCACAGTTCTCGACGACGTTTCCGGCGTACATCACGGAGATTCTATCCGCGATCTCGCTCACCAGCGGTAGATCGTGGGTGATGAATATCATACTCATACCGTGCTCGCGCTGCAGGTCGTCCAGCAGATCGATGATCTGGGCCTGAATCGTGACGTCGAGGGCGGTCGTCGGCTCGTCGGCGACGAGCAGCCTCGGCTCGCTGATCAACGCCATCGCGATGACGACGCGCTGGCGCATTCCGCCGGAGAGCGAGTGGGGGTACTGGTCGACGATCCGATCGGCGTCGGCCAGCCCGCACGCCTCGAGGGTTTCGATCGCACGGTCGATCGCCTCCCGTTTGGACAGCTCTGTGTGCATCAGCAGCGGTTCAGCTACCTGATAGCCGATTTTGAGCGTCGGATTCAGCGATGACATCGGGTCCTGATAGATCATCGCGATCTCGTCGCCTCTGAGGCGGTTCATCTCTCCGTCCGAGAGCTCGAGGAGGTTCTGTCCGTCGAAGATGATCTCACCGCTCGTGATTTCAGCAGGTGGGGAGTCGAGTAACCCCATCACCGACAGTACGGTCACGGTTTTTCCACAGCCGCTTTCGCCGATGACGCCGAGGACTTCGTCCGCTTCGAGCTCGAGCGAGACGCCGTCGACCGCTTCGACGACGCCATCGTTCGTGTTGAACTGTACCGACAGATCTCGTATTTCGAGTATTGGCGAGGACATGATCAGTCAGACTGGTTGAGTTGCTGCTGGCGTGGATCCACCGCTTCCCGAAGACCGTCACCGATCACGTTGAAGCCGATAACCGTGAGCATGATCGCCAACCCCGGGAACGTCGAAATCCACCACGCGGCTCTGAGGTCGCCGCGCCCGTCGGCGATTAGCGCGCCCCACTCCGGTGTCGGAGGATGGACGCCGAGACCGAGAAACGACAGCCCCGCGGCGTACAGAATCACCGTGGGGATGTTCAGCGTCGCATAGACGATCACGCTGTCGATCGAGTTCGGCAACACGTGCCGAAGCATGATCGAGACGTCGCGGACGCCCGAGAGCTGTGCTGCCCTGACGTAGTCGTCTTCCATCACCGTCCGAACGTCACCTCGAACGAGGCGGGCGAACCCGCGCCACCCGACCGCGCTCACCGCAATGATGAGCGGAACGAGCCCACCGCCGAGCACTCCTGCGATCGCGAGCGCGAGGACGATATCCGGAATAGAGAGGCTGATATCGACTAACCGCATTATCGCCCCCTCGATGTACGAGTCCTTATAGTACCCAGCGATCAGTCCGAGCGTGACACCGATCACCATCTGGATCCCGACGATCACGACGCCGAGAAACAACGCGTACCGCGAACCGTGGACAACGCGAGAGAACATGTCTCGGCCGTACTGATCCGTCCCGAACAGGTACAGTGGGTCCAAACTCGGCGGATGACGGGTCGCCTCGTGGTACTGCGCCCCGGGCGGGTGCGGGGCGATGAAATCGGCGAAGACCGCGACGATCACTAGCGCGAGGATAATGACCATTCCCGTCAGTGCGAGCCGTGTCTGAACGCTCCGTTTGAGGAGTGAAAGGGCGCGTGCATAACGGGATGCGATCGTTACCGTCGCCTGTGAATCCGTCTGTTGGGCCTTCATGTACCGGCTATGAGTCAATGTGATTCACATACCACTATAATTGTTACGGGGTAGCGTAGCACACCGACGGTGCATGGGGCGATCTGTCTCCACCCTCGAGTTATCGCAGACGACGTCCGTCGGAAAACGATACCGTTCGGAGCCAAATCGACCGCGCTTCTCGTCCTCGGCGGTAGCTTTATTCGGTGCTGGGCAGATACGAAGCCATGATACGACTGACCTCGTTTCTCGTCCGAAAAGGTGCACTTTCTCACGAGGAGTTCGTCCGGTACTGGCACGACGAGCACGCATCGATCGCCCGAGAGCTACCGGGGTTGCGTAGGTACTCGGTGAACCGCGCGCTCACGCCGACCGCGGGGTTCGACGGAGTCGCGGAACTCTCCTTCGACTCGGTGTCGGCGTTCGAGCGCGTTCTCGGCGCAGACGCCGAGACGGACGCGATGGCGGACGTAAACAACTTCATCGCGCGAACGGAGCGCCATCTTCTTGCTGAACCGACCGACGCCGAGACGCCGTCGTCCGCAGCACGCACCGTTTCCGAACTGCTGGTCCTCGCTCGCAGTCCGGAGGTCGAGCCGGATCGGTTCGCAAAACGCCTCGAGGAGGTCACGGCGGCGTCAGCCCGGAATCCGTCAGTCGAGTCGTGTTTCATAGCGACACCAGTTGAGGACACGACACGGTACGATGCCGTCGTGAAGCGATCGTTCGACTCGGAGGCGTCCTACGAGCGATATCGTGAGGAACGCGCGTCTGGCGACCCGACCGGCCGCGATGGCCTCGACGACGTCTCGGAGACGACGATTTCGTTCGCGGGGTGGGAAACGACGGTCGTCGAGGCGCGCTGAGTCCGGGGCAAACCCGGCTAGTTGACGCCCTGTAGAATTCCGCCGTCGACGACGAGGGATTCGCCGGTCACGTAGTCTGCGAGGTCGCTCGCCAGGTAGACAGTTGCGTTCGCAACGTCTCTCGGTTTTCCGAACCGTTGGAGCGGGATTGCCCCTTCCTGCTCGGCGCCACGCTCGGTACCGATGATCTCGACGTCCTCGGTCACCATCTGGGTTTCAGTCGTACCCGGATGAACCGCGTTGACGCGGATATCGGGGCCGAGTTCTGCAGCGAGCGCGTAGGTGAACAGTCTCACGGCTCCTTTGGAGGCACAGTAGATGCTGTTTTCCGGAATGCCGACCATCCCCGCCGTGCTCGAGATGTTGACGATACTCCCGCCACCATTCTCGCGCATTCGTTCGGCGGCGCTTTTACACCCCAGAAAGACACCCTTGACGTTGACGTCCATCAGCGTGTCGTACTCGTCTTCAGTGAGATCCATTATTGCTCCCATCGTGAGAATTCCCGCGTTGTTCACCATTACGTCGACGCCGCCATAGGTCTCGGCTGCGTCCATCGACCGCTCGAGGTGGGCGGCGTCGGTGACGTCACAGTCGACGAACGTGGCGTCCCGGTCGGTTCGTTCACGTATCTCCTCGTGAGTCGGGGCCCCACCCTCCCTGGGCTCTGACTGGATGTCCGCAACGATCACGTCTGCTCCGTGTTCAGCGCTCGTGATGGCTATCTCGCGGCCGTTGCCGCTGGCCGCGCCGGTAACGACTACCGTCTTGTCGAGCAAGAGGTCGGTCATACCTGGGGGTTCCGAGAGGACCATCATTACTGTACCGGTGGGTTCACTCCGCTACAGTTCGGTGGAAAACCGTGACTCCGTCGCTAACGACGCTATCTTCCACCCGTCGGTCGTCCGGCGGTACGTCTCGTCGTATTTCCCCTGTCCGAACAGTGTCGTGGTTTCGTCGATCGAAATGAGGACGATGCCGTACCACGTCCCGGCTGCCGTATCGCCATCGACGACGAGTCGCGGATTGAGCGCCGTGTGAGCCATCCTATCGGCTTCGATCACGTGCGTCTCGATGAACTCGCGTATTTCTTCGCGACCCCGATAGGTGTCTCGAGTCGCGTAATCGATCGTCGCGTCGTCGGTGAAGAGGTCGACAAAGTCGTCGCATCGTTTCTCGTCGATGGCGTAGCAGTATTCGATTTTCAGCCGTTCAATCGCGCGTTCGGCTACTATCTCGGCGAGGGTCTTCTCGAGGTCCATGATACAGCGTGCGTGGACAGCGGGATAATACCCGCTGTCTGGGTTGTCACCGGCCGATACCCGAACAGTAAAGCGTATCCCTCGACAGTAGTCGACTGGGAACGTAAGACTCGCATGAGCACACAATCAGACCTCGAGTTCGGGTACGCACTACCCGGGTTCAGCAAGTACGGAGAGCCGTCGGCGTGGATCGACATTGCGACGGAGGCGGAACGAGCGGGGTTCGAAACGATCTGGACGGGGGATCACATCACTATCCCACAGGAACTTCGCTACGAGGAGTACCAGTTCGGCGTTCCGGACTGGGCGAACAGCACCAACCCCTCAGTCGAC
The DNA here is from genome assembly GCF_059736515.1 of Natrononativus sp. DTA114. Classification (NCBI taxonomy): domain Archaea; kingdom Methanobacteriati; phylum Methanobacteriota; class Halobacteria; order Halobacteriales; family Natrialbaceae; genus Natrononativus; species Natrononativus sp. DTA114. The sequence goes on from NZ_JCASSN010000004.1 coordinate 317,939, forward strand.
GTCTTCCAGAAGTTCAGCTATCTCGCCGGCGCGACCGACGAGATCAAATTCGGGACGAACATCTGCGTCGTTCCGCTCCGCCCGCCGATCATTCTGGCCAAGCAGGCGCTCAGCCTCGAGGCGCTTTCGAACGGTCGGTTCGAGTTCGGCGTCGGCCCCGGCTGGCTCGCCTCCGAGTTCGACGTTCTCGATGTGCCGTTCGAAGAACGCGGCTCGCGAACCGACGAGTTCCTCCGTCTGTACGAACGTATCTGTGCGGAGGGAGAGGTCGGCCTGGACGGCCCACATCACTCCTTCGAGACGACCGGGTTCTACCCGATCCCCGAGGGTGACGAGCGCCCGCGAATCTGGGTGGGCGGGGACTCGGGAGCCGCGTTCCGCCGCGTCGCGGAGTTCGGCGTCGGGTGGACGATCGTCAACCGCTCTGCCGAGGAGGTCGACGCCGCTCGCAAGCGAATTATGAACGCCTGGACCGATTTCGATCGGGAAGGCGTCCCCGAAATCTCGGCGCGCCGGCGCGTTCACGTCGGCGACCACCCGGACGCGGACCACGAGTACACGTCGGCCGGCGATCCGGCGGAGATCATCGCCGATCTCAAGGCGTACGCCGACGCGGGAACCACGCAGGTGATCGTCGGTTCGGCAGCGGACACCCTGGAGGAAGAACTCGAGCAGATCCAGTTGTTCGAAGACGAGATCCGGCCCGCCTTCGAGTAACGGGTGCCAGTGGCCGTTTTTACCGCCGACCCTTTGCCGGTCGTCGCGAGCCGTCTTCCTCGAGCGAGGGCACGCAGATGCCGGAAGACCGTTACACAGATTCGAGGAGAAAGCCCACGACTGAAGTCGTGGGAGTAGTCACTTATGCCGGTGGCACGCGGTGACACTACGTGTCGTACGATGAAGTTACTCGAAAACAAGATCGCGCTTGTGACGGGCGGAGCCCGCGGTCAGGGGCGCGCCGAAGCGGAGTTGTTCGCCGAACACGGTGCTACTGTCGTTCTTACCGACGTGCTGACCGAGGAGGGACGCGGCGTGGCGGATGAGATAACCGACAGCGGCGGCGAGGCGGTGTTTTACGAACAGGACGTTGCAGCGGAGGTCGACTGGGAGGCACTCGTCGACCTGATCGAGGAGGAGTTCGGTCGGCTGGATGTGGTAGTCAACAACGCGGGAGTCATCCGACAGGAGTCGATTACCGAGGAGACGGTCGACGGCTGGGAGTACGTCCTCGGCGTCGACCTCACGGGGACGTGGCTCGGAATGAAACACACGATTCCGCTGCTCCGAGACAGCGGCGGCGGGAGTATCGTCAACATCTCTTCGATCTACGGCACCGTGGGCGGATTCGGTAACTGTGCGGCCTACCACGCTGCGAAAGGCGGCGTGACGGTACTGACCAAGAACGCCGCAGTGGGCTATGCGGACGATGGCATCCGAGCGAACTCCGTCCACCCCGGCGTCGTCGAAACGACGATGAGCAACGACCCGGCGGTCAGAGCCAACAGTTCGCCGTCTGAGCGCTTACTCGAGGTGACGCCGCAGGGTCGCCCCGGGACCGCCGACGAGATCGCGGGCGTCGTTCTCTTCCTCGCAAGCGACCTTGCAGCGTTCGTCAACGGCGTCGATCTCCACGTCGACGGCGGGTACGTCGCCCGGTGAGTGCTCAGCGGGAGGCGACCGATCGTCGAGTCAGAACAGCCACAACGAGGTCCCGAGTCCCGACTCCGTTGCCTGCTCATAAACCAGATCCATCGTCGCCGTGTCCAGCGCCGGCATCCCCTTGTGTGTCATCACGGTCCGTTCGTTGTCGGACTCGCGTCCGGAGACGTCGCCGGCCATCACCTCGGTCAGATCCCCGTGGATGTCGGCGTCGTCCACCGCGTAGCCGTCCGCGGTCCAGTTGTCCTCGTGTTCGCCCTCGATCCAGCTCAGATCGCGCTCGTACCAGCCGACCACCCACTTATCCGCCTCGCTGCTGAGCGTTGGTTCCATATCGTAGAATCCGGCTGTGGCGGCCACGTGGGTTCCCGGTTCGATCCACGTCTCCTTGACGATCGGGGTCGTCGCTGACGTGACTGTACAGACCACGTCAGCTCCGCTGACCGCTTCCCGGGCGTCCGTGTAGCCGACGATTTCGGCGTCGTAGGCTTCGGACATCTCCTCGACGAACCCGCTTCTGATCTCGTCGTTAATGTCGCAGGCGTGAACCCGCTCGAGGTCGAACAGTTCGTCCATCATCGCGAGATGGGTTCGCCCCTGATCGCCACAGCCGACGATAGTCACGACGGAGGAATCCGGCCTCGCCAGGTACTTCGCTCCGACTGCCGCATGGCCGGCGGTGCGCATCGCCGTCACCGACTGCCCCTCGATGATGGCCAGCGGAAGGGAGGTCTGTGCGTCGCTCAGGACGTTGATAGCGTTGATCGTCGGGAGGTCGCGCGTCGCGTTTCGCTCGTAGTAGCCCAGCCACTTGTGTCCCGCGACCGCGAGCGGTTCGACGTACGAGGGGAACGACTGGACCATGCCGAGGCCGTACTCGTCGTTGTGGTCTGAGACGTCGAGATCGAACGGGTTCGACTGCTGGACGCGGCCGTCGCCGACCCAGCGAAAGGTGTCTTCGACGCGCTCGAGACAGGGGCCCGCGTCAAGTGCGGCGTTCACGTCGTTTCGATCCAGAAATAGGAGTTCTCCCGGCGCTGCTGATTGGGTTACCATCGTCCTGACAGTGCGCTGTGTCCCATATAATCCTTCCTCTCCCGGCTATCTCGAGGGTGGCGACGTTCGGCGACCGGAAAACCCAGTTTCGAGTGAGACGGCCAACAGGTCGTTGCCGCAAAAATTGAGCGAGTGGGTCGTTACTTCGACTGGGCCTCGCTCCACTCGGGGAACTTCCGCTGGAACGCCCGCCACGTAAGCGCCCACCCGTCCGGGTCGTTGATTCGCGCTTCGTCGACCCGTGCTTTCGAGCCGTTATGCGGGGCGTTTTTGACCATCTCGGGGTCTTCGTACGCCTCTTCTGCGATCCGGCGTATCGCCTCCGCGTAGGTTTTGATGTTCTCTTTCGAGTGCATCTCGCCCATCTCGGGCGTAAACGGTTCGGCGTACGTCCAGGGCTCGTGGCTCATCCAGTAGGCGTCGATACCGAAGTCGGTCAGCCGTCGGCGAATGTCGACGGTGCTTACACCGGTGTCCTCGGCCAATTCCTCCCACGAGTGGCGAGTCATCTCCATCCGGTGCTGGGTGACGTTCTCGACGGACTTCGAGAGCCCCGGAACGTCCTCGAGGAGCGCGTCGAGGTAGTTGTTCCCGAGTACGGAGAGGTGACTTCCCTCGATGATCCCGTCACCACCCATCGCGTTGACCCACATGTAGGCTTTCACCATCAGCGGGACGTTCCCCCAGAACTCGCGGACCTTCCCGATGCTCTTCGGGCGGTCGTCATCGAGGTGGTACCGCTCCCCGTCGTAGGTCACGAGCGGGGCCGGCAGGTACTCGCTGAGTTCCTCGGTACAGCCGAACGCACCGGCGGCCGGCCCGAGCCCGCCCTTCGGGTTACCGAACGTCTTGTGCAACATGTACTGGGAGGCGTCGAACCCGATATCCGCCGCTCTCGAGATCCCCATCGTACTGTTGAAGTTGGCCTGATCGTAGAAACAGAGCCCGCCCGCTTCGTGGACGATGTCAACCCACTCCTTCATCTCCGGGTTGTAGATCCCGAGGTCGTTCGGGTTGACGACCATCAACGCGGCCGTTCGCTCCGAAACCGCTTCCTCGAGCGCTTCCGTCGTCGGGTAGCCGTTCTCACCCGGCTGAAGCGTAACGACGTCGAAGCCCGCGACGTTAGCCGTCGCCGGACTGCAGGCGTGGGTGTACAACGTCGTTATCACCTCGGTTCGCTGGTCGAGTTCGCCGCGATCCTCGAGATACGCACGCAGCAGGTTCGTAAAGACGAACGAGGACTGGGTCCCGCTGGCCGCCTGGAACGAGAATCGATCCATTCCGGTCAGTTCCTGCAGATACCCCTCGAGTTCGTGGACGATCTCCAGCGTTCCCTGAAGCGTTTCCTCGTCCTGTAACGGATGGAGGTCTGCCAGCTCCTGTCGTTCGATCTGTTCGCCCAGTTTCGAGGCGTACTTCATCGTACACGTCCCCCACGGACTGAGGTTGGTGAATCCGAGCGTCTCCTGTGACAGGTGGAGATAGTGGCGCAACACCCAGGGTTTCGAAACCTCGGGGAGTTCGGGCTCGGTCTCCCGGCGTGCCGAATCGGGTACGTACGAGGCCGCCTCACCGACTTCGTCTCTCACTTCGGGCTCGGAGTCGGGAAACGTGACCGCCCGCCGCTCCTCTCGTCCCATGTTGAAGATCATAGGTTCGTCCCAGACCTTGCCCTGGTACTCACGAACTAGGCCGCCCCGCTGTCCCTCGCGAGCGTCGTGTTCGTCCAGTCGAGCCCACTCCGGACGCTCGTCGCCGCCGGATTTCCGACTCATGTCGTGATCACCTCGTCCATCGCGGCCGCCAGCCGATCGATTTCGTCCCTGTCGTGCACTTCGGTCACGCAGTACAACGCGCTATCGCCGAGTTCGGGGAACGCCTCGCCAAGGGGCTGCCCGCCGAAGATCCCTCGCTCACGAAGCTCGTCGTTGATCTCCGCTGCGGACTGTTCGGCGTCGTCGAAATTGACGACGAACTCCTTGAAGAACTCCGGCGAGAGCTCGACGCTGACCCCGTCGATAGCCGACAACCGCTCTGCGGCGTAGTGAGAGCGTTCGATCATCAGGGTTCCGACTTCCTGAAAGCCCTTCGGTCCCAGCAGCGAGAGGTAGACCGCGTTCACAATGGTCCAGAGGAACACCGACGTCCCGGTGTAGTCGTTGCCGTGTTCTCGCTCGCCGTACGACGACCTGCCGATCTGTTCGGGCATGAACGCGAACCCGAGTTCACCATCATTAGCCGTCTCGGAGACGCTCAGAAGTAGCGTCGGATACTCGACGACGTACTCCTCCTCGTCGCGGCTCGCGATGAAGCCGCTACAGCCACCACCGGCGTTCATGTGGACGCCGAGGGGCTGGGTCGTCCCGACGACGATGTCGGCCCCGTGATTCGCCGGCGTCTCGAGAACGCCGAGCGTTATCGGGTCCACGCCGGCGATACACTCCGCGCCGTGCTCGTGTGCGATGTCTGTGATCTCTTCGCCGGCCGACTCGATCGTCCCGAGGTACGTCGGCGTCTCGTAGTAGACAGCCGTCGTCTCGTCGGACACTTTTGCGGCCAGATCCTCCGTGTCCAGCCGCCCGGTGTCCCGGTCGTAGGCTATTTCCGTAATTGTCAGGTCCTCGTCGCTGCCCGCGAGCCGTCTGTAGTTTTCGATGACCGCCAACCGCTCGGGACTGATGGTTTCCGGGACGAGAACCTCCGTTCGACCGTTCAACCGGTGGGCCAGCCGCATCGCGAACCCGGCCGCGTTCCCCCAGCTGTACACTGGCATTCCTACTGCGTCGAGTTCGAGTAACTCGCCGAGCTGGCTACAGAACTCGAACCAGGCCTGGTTTCTCCCCTGGTCCGATTCTGGCGACCCCCACTCAGAGGTCAAAAACTCCCGGCGCTCTGCGATTTCGTCACAGACCGGCGGGACGTGGTGTTGCCAGCAGCCAGCTCCCCTGAAGTTGAGGTTGTCGGCACAGGAATCGTTCTTCGAGAGGATCTTCGTGACCTGCTTTCGTAACTCGAGCTCGCTCGTCGCGGAGGGCAGATCGAACTCGCCGTCGTATCGCAGCGCCGGCGGGATCTGTTCGTACAGTTCCTCGATATCGTCAGCCCCGACCGCCTCGAGCATCTCCTCTTTGATCTCCGCAGAGGAGTTGGGCATATACGGGTGGGTACCCCTTGACATACAGTTGAACGGTGTTCTCTCACCACATAGGTTTTTCTCAATGCTGTGCACTCTACTGGTTTCACAAACGAATACGCCCGACAATCGGGGCGTAGTACTCACATCGAGAAGCGGACACATCCGCCGAGTGGACCCCGCAGCGAGGCGTCGATCCGACCCTCAGGCCTCGACGGTCGTCTCGCTCGAGACGGTTTTGATAGCGGCCTCGAGGCGGTCGAGCATCTCGTCCATCTCCTCGGCGGAGACGGTCAGCGGTGGGGTGAGACGGATGACGTTCTTGTGGGTGCCACACTGCGAGACGAGCAGCCCCTCGTTGAAGGCTTCGGCTCTGACGGCACCTGCCTCGTCGTCGGCCGCCTCCTTCGTCGATCGGTCCCGGACGAGTTCGACGCCGATGTGGAGCCCCTTTCCGCGGACGTCGCCGATCAACTCGTGGTCCTCTTTCATCTCCGAAAGCCGCGAGAGCGCGCTCTCACCGACGCTCGCGGCGTTTTCGACCAGTCCCTCGGATTCGATCACGTCGAACGTGGCGTTGGCGGCCGCACACGCCATCGGATGCCCGCCGTAGGTGGTGTAGTGGTCGCCGGGATCCATCGTGTCGCTCACTTCTTCGGTTCCCATGAACAGGCCGAACGGCATTCCGCTCCCGATCCCCTTCGCGAGGGTCATGATGTCGGGTTTCACCCCCCAGTGGTCGACGGCGAAGAGTTCGCCGGTCCGACCCATCCCCGTCTGTACTTCGTCGGCGACGAAGAGGATGTCCTCCTGTTCGCAGATCTCCTTGACGTACGGCAGGTAGTTTTCCGGGGGGACGATAATCCCGCCCTCGCCCTGTATCGGCTCGACGAACACGGCCGCGATGTCGTCGTTCGAATCGTACTTGATCACGTCGTGGATCTGCTCGGCCGCCCACTTTCCGAACTCCTCCTCGCTCTCGAAACGGTCGCCGTAGCGGTAGTAGTTCGGCGACGGGATCTGGTAGGCGCCGGGCATGTGCGGGTGGAACGTGTGCGTGTACTTGCTCTGGCCGGTCAGTGCCATCGCACCGGGTGTCCGACCGTGGAAAGAACCTCTGAGACTGATGAGTTCGCTCGAGTCGGTCGCCTTCTTCGCGAGTTTGATCGCGCCCTCGACCGCCTCGGCGCCGGAGTTCCCGAAGAACGTGTTTTTCAGACCGCCGGGTGATTTCTCAGCGAGCGTCTCGAGAAGGGTCGACATCGGTTCGTGGTAGAAGTAGTACGACGACTGGACGAACTTCTCGGCCTGGTCCTGGAGTGCGTCGACGACCGTCGGGTGCGAGTGGCCGGTGTTGACGACGGCGATCCCCGCGACCGCGTCGAGGTACTCGTTTCCGTTGACGTCCCAGATACGGGTGTCTTCGGCTCTGTCGATAACGAGGTCCTGTTGTCCGTAGACGACCGGCATCAGTTTGTCGTCGGCTGTACGAGTGGCTTCGTCGCGTGTGAACTCGCTCATCGGGTATCCGATCTATTTCGGTGCTCGGCAATTATATCTTTCGCGTCGATCAGTCGGACCGACGATACGGGCGGCGATTGCCGGTGTTACGCCGATTTCGGGCGCGTCGACTCGGTCGGCCATCGACGCGAAAGACTAAGTACTGATTTTCGAATCTATGGGTATGGATCAATCGGTAGCCGGCCGGACGGCGATCGTAACTGGATCGAGCAGCGGTATCGGAAAGGCGATCGCCAAGCGACTCGCAGCAGAGGGTGCAAACGTCGTAACGAACTCCCGCTCGCTCGAGCGAGCGGAGCGGACGGCCGCGGAGATCCGAGACGAGGGCGGACGCGCTCTTGCGGTCGAAGCCGACATTTCCGCCGTTGAGGACATCGAACATCTCGTATCCGCGACCGTCTCCGAGTTCGATCAGATCGACATCCTCGTCAACAACGCCGGGGTCGAATCCGTGGTTCCGATCATGGAGGTGACACCGGAGGAGTGGGAAGACGAGCTGTCGGTCAACCTCACTGGCACCTTCTTCTGTGCGCAGTTGGTCGGGAAACGAATGCTCGAGCAAGGCGACGGCGGCCACATCATCAACGTCTCCAGTATGCTGGGGACGACACCGTTGCAGGGTCGTGCGGCCTACTGTGCTTCGAAAGGGGCGATAAACAACCTGACGAAGGCGCTAGCGGTAGAACTCGCCGAGGATGGAATTCAGGTCAACGCCGTCGCGCCGGGGTATATCGGCGGGACGGAGCTGATCTCAGACGAGCGCGTCCGGATTCCCGATGAGTACGACAGTGGGGACCGTTCCTGGCCACAGTACGTTCTAGACGACGACCAGGAGATCCTGAACCGGATCCCGCTCGATCGGAAGGGAACTGGGGAAGAGATCGCATCCTGCGTGGCCTTTCTCGCCCGCGGAGACCACTATCTCACCGGGGAGATACTCAACGCGGACGGTGGGGTATTGGCGTTCGGCTGGGGGTCGAAAGGCGACTAACCGCCCGCGGCGTTCTCTCCCCCGTTCGTTTCGCTTTCGGTCTGTGCGACGGGGTTCTCGCCGCAACGGGAGTGCACTGGCCTACGGAATGTAGTCGTCGCCCGTTTCAGTCTCGAGGAACCGCGTGAGCAGGTCGATCGTCGCCGTCAGATCGTCGACGTGTGCGCTCGCGGTGTCGGAGTGGATGTTCCGCGTTGGGAGAAGGATCGCACCCACCGGTGTTGCTCCGTTCGTGCTCTGGAACGCGCCGGCGTCGGTCCCGCCCGAGGAGTGTAACTCGAGTTGATACGGAATTCCGTCGTCATCGGCGACTCGTTGCATTCGCCGGTAGACTTCGGGGTTCGTCAGTGTGCGCCGGTCCATGACCTTGATCGCCGTTCCCTCGCCGGTCTCGCTGATGTGGTCGTCCTCCTCGTAGTACGGCTGATCGGTCGCCAGCGTGACGTCGAGTGCGATCGCCAGATCGGGATCGAGGTCGGTCGCGAGCGCCTCCGCCCCGCGGAGGCCGACTTCCTCCTGGGTGGTCGCTGCGAAGTCGATCGTGACGTCGGGATCCTCGATTCGACGGGCCGCCTCGATCATGCTGAAGACGAGTGCCCGGTTGTCGAATGCTTTACCGGTCACGTGATCTCCCATCTTGATCGTCTCCTGTTTGAGCGAGACGACGTCACCAGGCGAGACGAGTTCACGGACCTCCTCCGCCGGCCGTCCCAGTTCGATGACGACGTCTTCGACGTCCCAGACCGACTGTCGGCGTTTTTTCGGAGTCATGTCGAGGTCTTCTTCCTCGAGCATGTGTGGCGGCACCGCGCCGATGATGCCGGTGAGTTCCTCGCTCTGCGTTCTGACGGTCACGCGCTGTGAGCGGGCCGTACTGGGGTTCGTCCCGCCGAGAATCTTGACGTTGAGGAACCCGTCGTCCGTGACGCTCTCGACGATCCAGCCCCACTCGTCCATGTGTGCGGCGACGACGACACGGTAGTCGGAATCCCCGTGAATCGTTCCCACGACGTTGCCCATCGCGTCGGTCCGAACCGTATCGGTCGCCGCCCGCAACTCCTGTTCGACGATTTCTCGAACGGGCCCTTCGTAGCCGACGGGACCGGTTGCTGCTGTCAGCCGCTGTAATAGCTCCAGGTCGAACTCCTCTGGCATAGCCAATCTCTCGCGACCGAGGAGGTAAGTATACGTGTTGCGTACGAAAATCTCCGCAATGTCGGTGCAGGTTCTAACATCCGCCCTCGCGCGAAAGCGAGTGACCTCACAAAGCGGCGTCATACAACGGGAGCATATAGGGTTATGCCCACCGGGGCGTAATACGAAACGACGATGAGCGACGATCAACCGACCACTGAGGATGCACGGTCACGGCACGTCAACGCCGATGATCTCGAGTGGCGTACCAACTCCCACCGGACCGGATTCGATATCAAACGAAAGAAACTGGCCGCACACGCAGGTGGTGAACAGCTCGGCTGTAGCCTCTATGCAATTCCGCCGGGAAAGAAATCCTGGCCGTACCACTACCACACTGCCAACGAGGAAGCGATCTACGTCCTCGAGGGCAAAGGCACCCTGCGGGCGGAGGGTGGCACGACGACCCTCGAGGCCGGCGATTACTTCACCTTTCCGACCGGCGAGCAGTTCGCCCGTCGAGTGATCAACGACTCCGATTCGGAGTTACGATACCTCTGCTTTTCGACCATGATCGAGCCGGAGATTTCGATCTACCCCGATTCGGACAAGATCGGTGCGTTCGCGGGATCGGCATCAGGAACGCTCTCCGGCGACCCGTTCAACGAGTACTTCCGGCAGTCCGATCCCGTCGACTACTGGGAGGGCGAGCCAGCGTCGGAGGAGTGACCGACTTGGTGACGAAGCAGGTCAGCGAGAGTTGTGTTCCGGATCGCTTTCGTGCAGTTTCCCATCGCGGACGTTCGGCCCGCTGACTGCGATCACGCGGACCGGGCTCGTGGCGTCGTCGGCGTTGAACGCCCGGTGGAAGTTCCCGGGTTCGACGACGAAGAGTTCGTCCTCACTGACGACGAACTCTCGGTCGGGCGTTTCGACGTGTAACTCGCCCTCGAGGACGAAAAAGATCTCCTCCTGAGTCGTGTGGAGGTGGTAGTGCTGCGGTATCTGTTCGCCTGGCTCGGCCGTGTAGACACTCATTCCGACGTGATCCAGATCGAGAACTGCCGAAAGCGAACGCCGATCGCACTCGTGGCTCGAGTGGGCGGGAATGTCTTCGACCGAGATCGTATGGTATCCCATGGCGATGTGATTCGGCCCGACTCGCAAATAGATACCGCCAGCCACGATGCTTATTTGGCCTCACTTTCAGTATACAGATACGATATCTATGTCCCCCTCACGACGCTCGGATTCTCGGTCCGGTCGAAGCCGACGCGAGAGCGGCGACCAGTACGGATTCAGTGAGACGAAGAACTATCTCTCTGCGATCATGGCGCCGCTCGTCCCTCAGTGGCTCGCGATCAGGGGCGTCTCCGTCTCGGTGAGGACTGACAAGCAAACGTACCGCTCCGGTGAACCGATCGTGATCGACATCACGTTCGCGAACCGACTGCCCGCCCCGGTCCGGATCGAGACGCCGACGTCCAGGCAGTGGGGGTGGACCGTCGACGGCGAACCGGCGGCGAGCAACGACCTCGAGTACCGCCGCGACATCGGGAACGACCTCGGCTTTCGGGCTGGGGAGGTCAAACGGATCCGGCGAGTCTGGGATGGTCGGTTCAAACGGAGCGGCAGCCCCACGCGATGGGTCCCTTCCGAGAACGGATCGCACGAAATCGCTGCGTTTATCGACGCACGGTCGGCCGGTTCACGGCTGACCGCGACGACGACGATCGAAATCGAATAATTGCGCCAGCGTGGGTCACATCCCACGGGCCAGAAACGGCCGGTTCCGTCACTCCCGGTAGAGATGACACTCTACATACCGGCCGTCAGCGCCGTCGGCACCGTCGAGGACGTACTGCGGTCGGTCCCTGGCGCAGATACTCGTCCTGATGAACTCGTCGTAGAGGAGTTCTTTCGCGGGCTCCCACTCCTCGTTACAGACGTACTCGAGTGACGCTCGAACCGTCCGTTCGACCTCGTCATCGAACTGCACCCCGCTGAACCGTTCCGTGTAGCCCTGCTCCGGGGAGCGTGGATCGATTTCACGGTAGTCGACGCGTCGGATGTACTCGAAGAGCGCCTCCCAGGCGTCGTCGGTGAACGAATACTCCTCGTTCGGGATCACGGACGGGCACCGGGTTCGGAACCGACAGCCCGATGGCGGGTCGATCGGGCTCGGGACCTCCCCGCGGATGATGCTTCGCACCTCGGTCAGATCCGGATCGGGGATCGGGATCGAGTTCAACAGCGCCTTCGTGTACGGATGTTTCGGGTCGTCGAATAGCTCCTCTTTCCCGCCTAGTTCGACGATGTGACCCAGGTACATCACCGCGATGCGATCGCAGATGTACCGAATGACGCTGAGATCGTGACTGATGATAAGGTAGGTGAGGTCGAACTCTTCCTGGAGGTCTTTCATCACGTTGAGCACCTGGGCCTGAACGGAGACGTCGAGCGCGGAGACGGGTTCGTCACAGACGACCAGATCCGGTTCGACGCTCAGGGCTCGAGCGAGGTTGATGCGCTGTCGCTGTCCGCCCGAAAAGGCGTGCGGATACCGGTTGTAATGGTCCTGTGAGAGACCGACCTTCGTCAGCAGCTCCCGTGCTTTCTCCTCGCGCCCCTCGGCGTCAAGGATCCCGTGGGCCTCCATCGGCTCTTCGATGATCTTCCCGACTTTCAACCGTGGGTCCAGTGAGGATTGTGGGTCCTGAAAGACCATCTGCATGTTCCGACGTTTGGCACGGATCTCCCGCTGTGACAGCCCACAGAGGTCGTCACCCTGGAAGTAGACACTACCCTCCGTGGGTCTGATCAGTTGCAGGATCGCTCGAGCGAGCGTACTCTTGCCACAGCCGGATTCGCCGACCAGCCCGAACGTCTGTCCCGCACCGATCTCGAAGGAGATGTCCTCGACGGCACGAACTTTCTGGGGTTCTTTGTTCCCCAGTCGGTTTCGCACCCCCTCGATCATCCCCTCCTTTACGTCGAAGTGTTTCGAGACACCCTCTAATCGGAGGATCGCATCGTCAGCAGTCGTGGGCCGGGGCACCTCGCCGACAGTCTTACTCATTGGTATCCCTCCTGTGTTCTGGCCGCGTTGGGAATCGGTTCCGATCCGTCGTACTCCGGATTGTCGTATTTGATGCAGGCTGCGCTGTGTGCGATTCCACCGGTTTCTCCGAACCGCTCGAGTTCGGGATTGATCTCTCGACACGCCGACCTGGCGTACGGACACCGAGTGTGGAACCGACAGCCTCGCGGCGGATTGATCGCTTTTGGAATCGTTCCCTTGATCGGCTCGACCCGATCGATCGTCTGATCCGGGCGGGGAATCGAGTTCAGCAGCGCCTGCGTGTACGGGTGTTTCGTTTCGTGAAACAGGTTTCGAACTTCCGCCTGTTCTGCGATCTGGCCGAGATACATGACGTTGACCCGATCACAGATCTCCGCGACAACGCCCATGTCGTGTGTAACCCAGATAAAACTCGTCTGGAACTCGTCCTGTAGTTCCTTCACGAGTTCGATAATTTGGCCTTCGATAGTGACGTCGAGAGCGGTGGTGGGTTCGTCTGCGATGATCAAACTCGGTTCACACGCGAGCGCCATCGCGATCAGCACCCGTTGGCGCATGCCACCGCTGAACTGGTGAGGGTACTCTGAATACCGTTCTTCAGCCTCCGGAATACCGACCTTGTGAAGCATTTCGATCGCACGCTCTTTGGCCCCGGCGCCCGAGTAGTCGGTGTTCAACTCGATGAACTCGCGGAGTTGTCCCCCGACAGTATACACGGGGTTGAGACTCTCCATCGGGTCCTGGAAAATCATCGCGATCTCTTTTCCACGGATCTTCGTTCGCATCGCTTCATTGCTGAGAACGTCGTCCCGGAGTGAGGCGGTGTTGTCTTCCCCCTCCTCAACGGCGAACAACGTCTCGCCTTTGAACGTGATCTCTCCGGCGACGATCTCACCCGGCGGGTGGACCATCCGCATGATGCTTCGAATCGCGACGCTCTTTCCGGCACCGGATTCACCGACGATGCCGACGATTTCGCCTTCCCTGACGTCGAACGATATTTCGTCGACTGCCCTGACGACGCCCTGTTCAGTGTAGAACTGCGTTTTGAGTCCGTCTACCGAGAGTAGTATATCATCTGTCATCGTATCACTTGTTTCGTGGGTCGAGAGCGTCCTGAAGGCCGTCACCGAGCAGATTGAACCCCATGACCGTTATGAGGATCATCAGCCCCGGCCAGACGCTAAACCAGGGGTTCGGGATCATGTACGTCCGCGACTCCGAGAGCATCTGTCCCCAGTCGGGCGTCGGTGGTTGTGCCCCGTAGCCCAGGAAAGACAACCCCGCGACGATGAGGATACAGATACCGATCTGTAGCGTCGCCTGCACCATCACTGGTGCGAAGCTGTTCGGAATGATGTGGCGCTGAATGATCTTTCTGTCTTTCAACCCTGCAGCGCGTGCCGCTTCGACGTACTCCTCCTCTCGCACGCTGAGAACTCGAGACCTGATCAGACGAGCGAACACCGGAATGATCGCGACTCCGACGCCGAGCGTGGCGAACGTAACGTTTCGCGTCCCCAGTGCGGCCATCAGCGCGATGATGAGCACGAGGAACGGAATCGAGTAGATCGTCTCGACGATCCGCATCAGAACGTCGTCGATCCAGCCGCCGTAGTAGCCGGCGACTGAACCGATAACGATCCCGCCCGAGAGGCCGATCGCTGTCGCGAATATCCCGACGGTCATCGAAATCCGCGAGCCGTAGACGAGGCGGGAGAGGAGGTCTCGACCGCGGTGGTCGGTGCCCAGCGGATGGGAAAGCGTTCCTCCATCGGCAAAGAACGGCGGAAGGAGCATCTCCGGCTGATCCGGTTCGCGAGCGGGGTGATACCACACCGACTCGACGAGACTGTAGTTGAACACGTAGTAGTCGATAGCTGCGATCGTCGCCATGGACATCATCCCAACGATGATGTACAGCCCGTATCTGGCCGTGGTGTCTTCTGTTATTCTCGCCACGGTATACCGCCACCCGATACGCGATTCGAACTCGTCTTCGGGCTCATCACTCACTTCGCCGGGACCTGTACCGCTTATTTCGTCGGTTTGGGATTCTCCAACAGCCATATTCACTTCTCCTCCCCGTAGGTCACTCGCGGATCGATGTACGCGTAGGAGACGTCCGTAATGATCACGCCAACGACGAACACCAACCCGAAGAAGAAGGTAGTGCCCATCACTAGCGGGTAGTCGAGGTTCTCAATCGCCGTAATGATGAGTCGACCCATGCCGTTTATATTGAACACCGTCTCGATGAGGACCGCACCACCGAGTGCCGAGGTCAGGTTCAGGCCGATTATCGTCACGACGGGCAACTGTGCGACTCTGAACGCGTGCCTCCGGAGGATCGTCCGCTCAGAGACGCCGTAGGCCCGTGCCAGGTCGACGTAATCTCGCTGAAGCGTCTCGAGCATCTCCGCTCGCTCGATACGCATTATCGCTGCCATCTGGAGCGTGCCAAGTGCGATCGTCGGCAGTATCAGGTGGCGAGCAGTCTGGTAGAACAGGGCCAGTCTGGGGTGGATCGATAGCAGTGATCCTCCGAGTATTCCGCCGTCGAGATGGCGGACTGTGTCCGGATCTTGCCACGGATACACCATGCCGGACGACGGAAGCCATCCGAGGTGAAACGCGAACACGATGATGAGAATGAGCCCGATCCAGAACGACGGCGTGCTCACGCCGATCAGTGCGATGATGCGCGAAACGTGGTCAGTGGGCTTGTTCTGCCGCTGTGCGGCAAGAACACCCAATGGGATAGACGTCGTGATCGCGAACGCGAACGCCGAAAAAATCAGCAGCATGGTCACTGGAAGGACCTCCGCGATTTTCGTCGTCACCGGTACACCGTAATAGATGCTCTGTCCGAGATCACCCTGGAATACGCCCAGAACGTAACTGAAGTAGCGTTCGTGGATCGGCCGGTCGAGCCCGTATCTGGCCTGAATCGCCTCGGCCAGTTGCTGATCCGCACCCGCCTGCGCCAGCATTATCCGTACGGGGTCGCCCGGTATCAAGTTCACCAGGATAAACGTGATAGTAATGATACCCAGCAGTACCGGTACTGCCTGGAGGACGCGTCTGAGGACATATCGAGCTAAACTCACCTAAAATCACCGAGCAATCTGAATCTCATTATGTATTTCTTCTCTCTGTTGATCGCTTCGCATGGGATAGACTCTCTGAACTATGATTATATAGTTATCGGAGGGGGTGAGCTATCCGCCGCACCCGTGTCTCCGCATCGTCACGAGCGAACTGTGGGGGCGACTACCGGTCGACCCACATGTTGCTGTAGTCACTGACGACTCTGGGGTTGTACTGTGCGATCGGGTGAACGTGGACGTCGTTGACGTAGTCCTTCGCCCCCCAACTGTTGAGGTTTCCGTGCGTTGGCAGGTGCAGTTTCTCCTCGAGCGCCGTCTCGATGATCTGAATCATGAGATCACGCTGCGTGTCCCTGTCGGCTTCCCGGGGAGCCTCTCGCATGAGATCTTCGAACTCGTCGTCGTGCCAGTACAGGCCGTTGTTGATCCCGGCAACCTCGGTGCTCCACAGCGAAGCGAGCAGACGGGGCATGTTCGGCGTCGAACCGCGTCCGAGGATGTAGACGTTGTAGTCGTCCTCGTCACCCGAAACGAACTGATCGATGAACGTGTCCCAGCCTAGCCGCTGGACCTGTGCGCTGTATCCCGCGTCCTCGATACCGTTCGACATCGAGACACAGATCTCTTCACGGACGTCGTCGGGCGGACAGATGATCGTAAACTCGTAGTCGTCCGGAACGCCGGCCTCTTCGAAGAGTTCCTGTGCACGATCGATGTCACGTTCCAGGGAGTACTCCTCCCACTCCTCCTGCGGGAAGTCCCACTCTGCCTGCATCGCAGGGTTTGCGGGGCTGTACATCCGCGAACCGGCGGGTTCGACGAAGTTCTGGACCGCCTGATCGATGTCGACACAGTGGTCGATTGCCTCCCGGACGGATTTATCCACGGTGGGACCTTCGTTACAGTTGAAAACGAAGTAGTTGTAGTTCATCGCCTCCTCGCTGTGGATTTCGGCGTCGTCGATACCCTCGGCGGTTTCCCAGAGGCTCGCCGGGATTCCTTCGACCATGTCGTTTTCTCCCGTTTCGAGGGTCGTGATTCGCGTCGTGTCCTCCTCGAGTGGGACGAATTCGATCTCCTGAATGTTCGGGTCCCAGTCGCCCCAGTAATCGTCCCACCGTTCGATGAGGACGTACTCACCTTGGGTCCAGTCGACGAAGCGGTACGGGCCGGAACCGATCGGCATCTCGTTTCTGAACGTGTCCAGGTCGTCTTCCCGGACGTTCATGGGAGTTACTTGGTGGGCGAGGTTGACCGGGAAGGCACCGTAGGGATGCTCGAGGTCGAACTGGATGGTCGTTTCGTCGACGATTTCGATCTCGTCGATCATGTCGAAACTCTCCATCATTCGCGTCTCTTCGACCAGCGGCTGCTCGTAAGTGTACTGGACGTCCTCTGCGGTGACCGGATCGCCGTTGTGCCACTCGGCGTAGTCGACGATCTCGACGATGTACCGTTGTCCGTCGTTTTCTTCCTCCGGTAAGCCGGTGGTCAGTTCGCTGGGCTGGAGGCCGATCCCCTCGTCGAAGGTAAACAGCGTCGTGTAAATCTGGTTCCCGATGAACTGCGTGTGGACGTCCATCTGTTCAACCGGATCCCAGTGAACTGGCGCCTGCGATTGTCCGATGTACAGTTTCGTATCCCGGGGGACATCCCCATCGCCAGCATCCGTGTCCCCGTTTCCATTTCCGCTTCCGTTCCCCGAGTCATCGTCGTCGCTCTCATCGCCGAGACAACCGGCGACGCCGATTACGCCGGCGGTACCAACGGCTCCTTTGACAAACGTCCGACGACCGAACTCCGTGCTTTTGCGGGCAGTCATGATAGTTCATACCAATCGCGAATCGGATATGCGTACACCCTCCACCTGTTCGCGATGATATCGGACCATTCGTCTCACCCATAATAAATATGTGGGTAGGTGTAACGTGGACCGAGTTCCCCTCTCGCAAAAGAAGCTGCAGGAGTTGCTCACTCGAGGCAGTAGTGATACTCAGCGGAGGTGCGTCGCGAAGAACGCGCTGACCCGAGCGTACGCATCTCGCCAGGTTTCCGGACGTTCGAACATGTGCTCTTCGTCCGGGTAGTGAACGGAGTCGAACTCGACGCCGGCTTCGACACACTCGGAGATCAGCCGGTGGAGTTCGCCGATAGTGACGTTCTTATCTGCAGAACCGTGCAGCGCCAGAAGCGGCGTCTCCATTTCGTCCACGTAAGTGTTGGGCGACGCTACGCGGTAGCGCTCGGCGACGGCTGGGTCATCACTGTCCGGCGGCCCGCCAAAGCGGTTGTGGAACCAGCTCGCTTCGCCCGGTCCCCACGTCGATCGGCCCTGGTCGATCGCCCATTCCTCCCACGTCCGCCAGTCCCAGATTCCGGCGACGTTGACCGCACAGTCGTACGCATCGGTTTTCGTGGCGAGAATGTTCGCCAGAAACCCACCGTAGCTCCGGCCCCACATTCCCACCGACTCCCCGACGAGGTCGTGATTTCGTAGGAACGCCGCGGCGTCGACGCAGTCCTGTACTTCGCCGACCCCCACGCTCCGGTGAATTGCCTGTTCGAACGCACGACCGTAGCCGATTCCGCTTCTGAAGTTCAACTCGAGAACGGCGTACCCCTCTGCAACGAGGGCCTGATCGAACCCGTGGAAGTAACAGTAGGTCAGACCGGGGTGGAAACCGCGTCGCATCTGGCTGATGGGACCGCCGTGACAGAGGACGATCGCCGGCAGGTCGTCCCCTGGGCTGGCTTCGGGCGGCGTATAGAGATAGCCGTACACCGTTTCGCCATCGCTCGCTTCGAACGCCACCGGTTCGGGGTCTGGCAGCGTCTCGAGTCGGTCGGGTGACGGGTGCGACGCGGAGACGCGCTGTACGGTTTCGTGTCGGACATCGGTGACGTGAACGTCAGCCGGCGAACGTCGGCCGGCCCTGAGAAACGCGATTCGGTCGTTTTCGAACCAGGTCGGCGCCAGCGCGTTCCCGTCGATGTCAGTGAAGGCGACGCGCTCTCTGCTTCCGTCGTCGTCGATCGAAGCGACGTGCAGGTGTCGTTCGCCTGAGTCGATACGGTTCGTCACGTACGCGAGTTGGCTTCCGTCGTCACTCCAGGCGGGTACGTCGGAGGCGTCACCGCGAGCCTCGAACTTGCCGTCGGTTACCTGTACGACGCCGGGCCCGGAGAGGTCCGGGTGATCGCAGTCGTCGAGTCGTCGTCGCCGCTCGACGTCGAGTACGTACACGTGTCGGTACCCCGTCCGAGCGGAGACAACAGCGAGTCGCCCGTGACCGCTGCCGACCGGCCGGTGAGGGAGCAACAGTCCGTCGACGGTTTCGGAGGCGATCGGCCGGCCGATTCCGGTGTCGGTACCGATTACGACCGACCGGTAGATCCTGGTCGTCCCGTCCATCGTATCCTCGGCGTACACGAGGTGGCCGTCGTCGACCCAGTCGAACGACGCACGCATACACGATTCTACCTCTTCCGGGACAGTCGACCACGCGACGGCGTTCTCGGCCGCGTCGTACACCGCGATGCCGAGTGCCTCGCGGTCCCCCTCGGTAACGACTCCGAGATACCGGCCGCTCGGATCCCACCGGAGCGTCGGGCCGCTCAGAAACGACGCTGGAATGACGTCTTCACCGAGTTCGCAGGCTGTGATGGAGCCGCCTTCGTACAGCCACAGCGTTTCCCCGGAGAGGTACGCCAGCGTCTCGCCGTCGGCAGACCACGTTACCCCCGAACAGGGGTCCGTTCCACGGACGAGCGGAAGCGTCTCTCCGGTTTCGACGTCGAGACGCTCGAGATCGCCATCGTTGATGACGGCGACCTCCGTGGGGTGGCCGGGTCGCCAGTCGAACGTCGAGACGGCGCCACTTTCTGTTCGCCGGGCTGGCTCTTCGGCTCCGTCACGTATCGAGACCGCGGTCTCCGCCAGGTCACCAACGGGGTGACTGGCGAAATCCGTGTCTCCGTGGGCGGTTCGCAGAAACCCCACTCGATCCCCCGCGCTATTCCACTGTGGATTCGACACCGATACCAGATCGAGCGCATCCTCTATGCCGAAATCGACTGTCTGTGACACACCGTCCCATCGCATGGGGGAGAGTAATAGTTTCCCCTCCCCGATAACCGACAGAGGAACAATTATGGTGGAGTCGACCAGTCGTGTAGACGATGTCAGACCAAGAACTGGTCACCGAAAAGATAACGCAGAGCATCGAATTGCTCGAGGAGACGGATACCGATCTCTGGATCACCTTCGGCCGCGAGACGACCGAGATCGACGAACCGTGTCTCCCGCTGTTGCTGGGATTCGACATCGTCTGGCCGACGATGGTGTTGTTGACGAAAACGGGTGAGAAACACGTTCTGATCGGCCGTCACGACGCGCCGAACGCCAGAGAAATCGGCGTCTACGACGTTCACGCCTACGACGAGTCCTTCGAACCACAGTTCGTCGACCTCCTCGAGGAGATCGACCCCGACGAGATCGCGGTGAACTTCTCCCGGGACAACAACATCGCAGACGGACTGACACACGGCCTCTATCTCATGCTCACCGACGCGCTCGAGGGGACGGGGTACGAGGACCGGCTACGAAGTTCGTCGGATCTCGTCTCGAGACTGCGCAGCGAGAAGTCACCCATCGAGCGCGAGCGGATGGTCCGGGCCGCCGAGATCACCGAGGGGCTCTTCACGGAGATGTCGGACGCCTGGGGGCCAGACTGGTCGGAAGCGGACGTCTCCGAGTTCATCCACTCCCGGATGACCGAGCGCGGCCTCGACAGCGCCTGGAGCTGGGACTACTGTCCGACAGTTCACGCGGGCGGCGAATCAGAGCTGGGACATACGATGGCGGGCGATCTCACGCTTCCGCCGGGCGAGGTCCTTCATACGGACTTCGGGGTGAAGTACAAGGGGTACGCGACCGACATCCAGCGGCTATACTACTACCCGGAGAACGGGGAGGAGCCACCCGAGGAGTTGCTCGAGGCGTACCACGACGTTCGGGCGGCCATCGATGCGGCGTTCGACGCGATGGAGCCCGGCGTGAAAGGGTACGAGGTAGACGACGCCGCACGCGACGAGATCACGGGCCGGGGCTGGCCGGAGTACAAACACGCCGTCGGACACAACGTTGGGCGAAACGCCCACGACGGCGGCACGCTCCTCGGTCCGCGCTGGGATAGATACGGAACGTCGCCGGAGGGCATCGTCCGCGAGGGAGAGATCTACACGCTCGAACTCGGCGTCGACACCGAGTGGGGCTATCTTGGCCAGGAGGAGATGGTCGAGGTAACCGACGACGGCGTCGAGTACTTCGTCGAACCTCAGACCGAGTTCCGCATCCTCGAGGCGTAGTCACCCTCACTCGAACGTCCCATCAACTTCGACCGGACTGAGTGTTCCTGTAGACTTAATATCACCCGTTCACTCACGTAGTGCATGGACCTTCCACGCAAGGGACTGGACGAGACGCTCGTCGCCGCCGAGGCCGACGGCTACCTCCTCGACGACGACTCCTCGAACGGCGATCAGCGCTACCTGTCGGGACTGAACGGCCACGATCCGTTCATCACACTCTACAAGCCGGGTGAGGTGCATCTGCTCATCGGCGGCACCGACTATCGGCGAGCGAAACGCGAGAGCAACGCCACGGACGTCGCGCGACTCTCGGAGTACGACTACGAGGCGAAACAGACGGAGAACCCGAAGACCGCGAAGTACGACGCGCTAGCGGAGTTTCTGACAGAACGCGATGTCGAGACCGTCCTCGTACCGGAGCGATTCCCCCTCGGAACCGCCCGCGGCCTCGAAACGCACGGAATCGACGTGGCGACAGACGATGATGATACGATCGAAACCGTGCGAGCGGTGAAAACCGATGCGGAAATCGACGCCATCGAGATGGCACAGCGAGCCACCGAAGCGGCGATGCAACGAGCGGAGGACCTCCTCGCCGAGGCGGAGATCGACGACGACACGCTCGTCGTCGACGGTGAGACGCTGACGGGAGCGGACCTCAAGAGCGAAATCGAGGTCACGCTGTTGCGACACGGCGCAGCGCTCCACGATACGCTCGTCGGCTGTGGCGACGATTCGGCCGACCCCCACGGCCAAACGAGCGGGCCGCTTCGCCCCCACGAGAGTATCGTCATCGACATCTTCCCGAAGCACCTCGAGTCGGGCTATCACTCGGATATGACCCGGACGTTCGTGAAGGGCGAACCGAGCGAGCGGCTTCGAGAGCTGTACGACGAGGTCCACGAAGCGCTCGATATTGCGCTCGATGCGGTCGCAAGCGGCGTGACCGGCGACGAGGTCAACGACCGCGTGTTCACGTTCTTCGAGGAAAACGGTCACCAGTCCCGCCGGAATGACGAGGAGATCGAAGGTGGCGCACTCCACTACGTCGGCCACGGCGTCGGCCTCGACGTCCACGAGTCGCCGGTCTGTCTCCCCGGTGGCGACGAACTCGAGTCCGGGAACGTGATCACGCTGGAACCGGGGCTGTACTATCCGGGCGTCGGCGGCGTCAGGATCGAGGATATCATCGAAGTGACAGAAGACGGTCACAGAAACTTCACCGAGTATCACACGGAGTTCGTCATCGACTGACCAAGTGCGCTCGCCAGCCTGACCGGTGTACTGAATTTTATTAGGTCATACGGTAAGTGTGAGGTGGATGTCGACAGAAGACACATCGCCACTCGACGAACTCGAAACGATCGGAACCACCGTCGTCACGATCGACCAGGCCAATCGGAACCTGTACTGGGACGAGCAAGTGATGATGCCCGAAGGCGGGACGCCAGCGCGATCGGGCCAGCGATCGACGCTCTCCTCACTGAAACACGAGCGGTTGGCCGACGAACGAACCGGCGACCTGCTCGAGGCCGTCGACGAGGACGACCTGTCCCGAGAACAGGCGGCACTCGTCCGCGAACTCCGGTGGGAACACGAACGCGCGAGTCGCGTCCCCGACGAGGTCGTTTCCGAACTGACGACGGTCACCTCCGAGGCGCAGCCCGTCTGGCGGGAGGCCAAAGAGAGCGGGGATTTCTCGGTGTTTGCGGACTCGCTCGAGGAGATTTTCGACGTCTCGAAGCGGTACGCCGACCACGTCGACCCGGATCGGGATCGCGTGGAGGCACTCTTTCGAGAGACGGAACCGCACTTCAGTTTCGACCGGATGGAAGAGATCCTGGCCGAGTTGCGCGAGGAACTCGTTCCGCTGATCGAGCAGATCAACGCCAGCGACGTCGAAATCGACCAGGAGGCGTTCGCCGGGACGTATCCGGAAGACCGACAGTACGCACTCGCACGCAGGATTCTCGACGTCGTCGATTACGACTGGGAACACGGTCGACTCGACACCGCCCCGCATCCGTTCGCCGGCGGAACGCCGTACGACTCGCGGATCACGACGCGGTTCGACGAGTCCAATCTCCTGTCGGCGATCCCGACGACGCTCCACGAGTTCGGTCACGCTTCCTACGCGCTCGGACTGCCGAAGGACCGATTCAACTCGCCCGACGGCCTCGCACAGCACCACGCGGTCCACGAGTCCCAGTCGCGATTCTGGGAGAACCACATCTGTCGCTCCCGGCCGTTCTGGAAACGACTGCTGCCGCTCATCCGCGAGGAATTCGACGGGTTCGACGACCTCACGCCGGAGGAGGCCTACCGGAGCGCAAACCAAGTGTACGAGGATAACCCGATCCGCGTGGAGGCGGACGAACTCACCTACCACATGCACATCATCCTCCGGTTCGAGACCGAGCGGGCGCTCTTGACCGACGAGATCGACGTAGCGGACGTGCCGGCCGTCTGGTCGGAGAAACTCGAGGAGTATCTCGGCGTCACCTCGGAGTCGGCGACCGACGGGCCGCTACAGGACATCCACTGGAGCATGGGCGCGATCGTCAACTTCCAGAATTACACGCTCGGCAGCGTCCTCGCCGCGCAACTCGACGCCGCGATGCGCGAGGAGATCGACGACGTCGACGGCAAGGTCGCGGCGGGCGAGTTCGACGAGATCCACGACTGGCTGACCAGCAACGTCCATCAGCACGGCCGGCTTCACACGACCGACGACCTGATCATCGAGGCGACCGGCGAACCGCTGACCGCGACCTACTTCATCGACTACGTCACCGAGAAGTACAGCGATCTGTACGACCTCTGAGCCGGGTCTCGGATCGTCGGATCTGTGAGTCGTACCCGCTTGGGTAGGGGTCCCGTAGCCGAGATCGCTACGGAATCGGCCTCGAAAGTGACGTTTATTACGGTCGCGCAACCAGCAGAGTGTATGGGTTCACAGTTATTCAGCGATATCGACCTCGGGGAGGTGTCGGTTCCGAACCGACTGGTCGTCTCTCCGATGTGCCAGTACTCTGTCGAGGACCACGACGGGATCCCTCACGACTGGCATCTGGTTCATCTGGGCAGCCGCGCCGTCGGAGGTGCGGGAATCGTGATGGCAGAAGCGACGGCCGTCGACCCGCGCGGGCGCATCTCTCCGGCGGACACCGGGCTCTGGAGTGAGGGACACAGAGACGCCTGGAAACCGATAACCGAGTTCATCTCCTCACAGAACAGCGTTCCCGCCGTCCAGTTGAGTCACGCGGGCCGCAAAGCCAGCACCAGCGTCCCCTGGAAGACCGACGGTGCCCGCCCGGTACAGCCCGAAGACGGCGGCTGGGAAGTCGTCGCGCCGAGTGATCTCCCGTGGACTCCGTATGGCGACTCGCCGCCCCTTCACGTGTTGGACACCGACGATATCGCCGACGTCGTCGATCAGTTTGCCAGAGCCGCCGTACTCGCTGCAGAGAGTGGTTTCGAGATCGCCGAAATCCACGCCGCACACGGCTACTTGCTCCACGAGTTTCTCTCACCCGTCGCGAACACTCGCGAGGACGAGTACGGTGGCAGCTTCGAGAACCGCACGCGGATCGTCCGCGAAATCGTAACCGCAGTCCGTGAGGTCTGGGAGAAGCCGCTGTTTCTCCGAATATCGGCGAGCGACTGGCTCGAGGACCGCGACTCCTGGACGCTCGAGGATTCGATCAGGCTCGCCCAGGACGTCGGTCCCCTCGGCGTCGACGTGATCGACGTGAGTTCCGGCGGAATCCACCTTGATCAAGAACAACCCCACACCGGGGCGAACAATCAGGTCCTCCTCGCCGAAGCCATTCGCGAGGAGGCTGATATCCCGGTCTGTGCGGTCGGCGGTATCAAGAGTCCCTCCCAGGCCGATGCTCTGGTACGAAACGGCCGGGCGGATTTCGTCGCCGTCGCCCGCCAATTCCTTCGCGAACCGTATCTCGGCCTCAACGCGGCTCGAGAACTCGACCAGCGCGATGCGGTGTACTGGCCGCCCCAGTACGAACGCAGCATCCGGGACTGAAAACCGACGCCCCGAAGCACCGCCCGTCGGCTCCGCGAGAGCCGATTCGACCACAGCTAAGTCACTCCGGGAACTGTTCTCGCCATGGACGCTGACCAGGCGGTGAGGGAGTTACTCGAGCGAGAACGAATTGTCCGGCTCAAACACCGCTATTGCTACTGCATCGACGAGAAGCAGACCGACGAGTTCGTCTCGCTGTTCACCGATGACGCGACAGTCGACTTCGCGACCAGAGAACCGTACGACGGCCGCGCGGACATCCGCCGATTCATCGAAACCCACGTCTCGGAAGTAGCGCGCATGGCACACACCGTCACCAATCCGATCATCCGGATCGACGGCCGGCAGGCGACCGGAACGTGGTACTACCTCGTTTTGCTCTCGGGCCAGGGTGGGACGGAGTTCGGACAGGGCGTCTATCACGAGGGGTACTGCCTCGAGAGCGGTGGCTGGAAGATCGACTCGCTGCGGACCGAACGGCGATTCACACACCGGCTTTGAGCACCCACCGTTGGTCGCTCAGTTCGACGATCCGGTCGACAACGATCGAATTTCGCCGTGTTAGAAACTATCATGGTGCTTCGAATCGAAGTGGGAGCTATTACATGAGAGGGGTCTCCGTCGAGCAACCAGTACCGTTCCGTGCAGTCGGGACAGCGAGGGCGACCACGACCGACCTCCTGATCGTCTATAGCGTGCTTCTCGCGGTGTTGATCGTCCAGCCGTCCGTGCTGTTCCTGGAGAGCGTACTCACCGGTTCGGTCGGGGTCGTCGCGGCGGCGGGAGTCTGCAGGTCCGACGACGAGTTCGAGCGAGCGCACCAGTCGGTCAGGACGGAGCGCCGGCGT
Organism: Natrononativus sp. DTA114; assembly: GCF_059736515.1. NCBI lineage: Archaea > Methanobacteriati > Methanobacteriota > Halobacteria > Halobacteriales > Natrialbaceae > Natrononativus > Natrononativus sp. DTA114. The sequence continues at coordinate 343,891 of NZ_JCASSN010000004.1, forward strand.
GCCACCGCGGAGCGACACGCCTTCAAGTCGTTCGCGAAGGAGGTTCGAGACGTCCCGGTATCGACCGGCGCGCCGACCTCTTCCGGCGCGATGACCGCCACAATGGCCAGTGCTGGCAGTAGCAACTCCTCTCTCCAGAGAGTTCGTTCTCTCTACCGACAGACGGTTATGGGGCTCCCCCACTACGAGGAGGAGTACGGGACCGATCTCGAAGGCAGTCTGGCCGAAGAACTCAACGAGGATATCCAGACCGCGATCACCGACGGGCGGCAGTTCTCGCAGCCGTTGAAACGAGTCCTGATCGAAGAGAGCCTCGCAGCGAGTCGACGGCGGGCGCTGTATCTCGGGTATCTCGCGGACGAATGCGAGGCCCTGGAGAACGCGGCCCAGGGGATACGACACGTCGACCAGAGCCTCGAGGCGGCCGGGGACGAGTGCCTCACGGATCAGTCCTACCTCGAACTCGGCGAGACCTATCGACGACTCGGCTGTGAACTCCAGCACTGTGAGTACCTCATCGAACAGAGACAGGACCACATGCACGGGCTAGACGCGCGGTTGACGATAACGACGGGGCCGCGCATTTGCGAGTATCTCTATCGAAATGATCGATGCCGCTATCCGGTTCTCACTGTCGCGTTGGCTCGAATGGACGCACTCCACGAGCGTCGTCGCGCGGTCATGGATCGGCTCCTCGGGAGGATCTGACGAGCGTTATCGGGCAACGTACCCGCCATCGACGAGCAGCGTGGTCCCACTGACGTAGCTCGCGGCGTCGGAACAGAGAAAGACGGCCGCCCCGACGAGATCGTCCGGACGGGCGATCTCTCCCAGTGGGATACGGGACCGTCGTTTGTCGTTGATGGCCGTATCGTCTGAGGAGAGCTCCGTGCGGACGAACCCTGGAGCTAGCGTGTTGACTCGGATACCGTGTTTACCCCACTCGGAGGCGAGCTGTCGAGTAAGCGCTTCGACGCCCCCCTTCGTCGCGTGGTAGTCGACGTGTGGAACGTCATCCTCGGCGACGAACGCGTTGATCGAGGAGATGTTAAGTATCGAGCCGCCCCCGTCGTCGATCATCGCTCGGCCGACGTGTTTCGAGCATAGAAAAACGCCCGTCAGATTCGTCTCGAGGGTACGTTCCCAGTTCTCGAGTTCCTTCTCCTCGGCCGGTTCGGAGATCGCGATGCCGGCGTTGTTGACCAGGATGTCGACGCCATCGAACTCCTCGACGGTGTGATCGACCAGCCGTTCGACCGACGATTCCTGGCAGACGTCAGTCGGGATGGCGAGCGCCGTTGCGCCGGTTTCGTCGGCTATTTCCGCTGCGGCTGCTTTCCCTGCCGATTCGGACCGGTTCGCGATCACTACAGTCGCGCCTGCGTCGGCCAGGGCGGTCGCGATCGCGTTCCCGATTCCGGCGCTGCCGCCGGTCACGATAGCTACCTCTCCGTCGAGTTCGAACTGCTCGAGTACGGGCATGGCTGAAAGACTGACGAGACCGAGTATAAACGTTGTGACCTTTCTACGAGCCGTCTCATCGACGTTTCCGGAGAACACATATCTTTAAGATCTCTCGTGGGTCTCGTTCACACGGTGTACGAAACGAATGTCGAAAGCAGCGGTTAGATACGACTGGGAGTCACGAACCGAGCGGGCCCGCGAATTCATGAAAGAGGAGGGGATCGACGCCCTCTACGTCGGCGCTGGTGCGAACCAGTTCTACTTTACCGGGTTCAGCGCCTACGACGGCGGGTGGCCGATCTGGCTGTCGGCGTACGTCCTCCCCCTCGAGGGCGACCCCGAGTTCGTTCTCTCCGAGATGCACCGCGATATTATGAAACACGCCGAAACGGCGATCCCGGCCGACGCCGTGACCACCTACCGCGACGGTGAGGACTCGGCACAACTTCTCGAGTCCATCCTCGAAGAGCTGAATGTCGCCGAGGGGACAATCGGTCTCGAGGACGATGCCTGGTTCGGCGACGCCCGACTGCTGGGGGAGGTCGCTCCCGACGCTGAGCTGGTGAGCGCCCAGGAGATTTTCGACTACCTCAGGATGGTCAAAGACGACACGGAGATCGAGCACATCCGCCGAGCGAACGAAATCGCCGCGGAGGCACACGCGGCGTCGGCCGAGGCGATCGAAGTCGGTCGCCCGCAGTACGAAGTCGCCCAGGAGATTACGAATGCGATGCTCGAGGCCGGCTCACAGACGATGGGGCTCGGCGGTGTCTTCCGGGAGCTCACCGACCGTCCGTTCCGAGAGGGTGACATCGTCGACGTGGATATGGGACCACAGTTCAACCATTACGCGACAGACTGCGCGAGAAACGTCTTCGTCGGGGAACCCTCCGACGAGGATCGACGCGCCTACGAGGTCTGTTCGGAGTGCATCCACGCGACGATGGATATTGTCGAACCCGGAGTCACGGCCCACGAAATCCACACGTTTGCCGAGAAGTACATGGCTGACGAGGGCTACGACCAGCCGTGGAAAATCGGCCACGGGATCGGGCTGATGAGCGGCCACGAGGCTCCGCAGGTCCAGGAGAACAACCAGCGCGAGATGGAACCCGGGATGGTCATAGTCATCGACCCGGGCATCTTCGTCGACGGTCACGATCTGGACGTCCCGATTCACATCGAGGACCCGGTGCTCGTCACCGAGAACGGCTGTGAGAACCTGTTCGATTACACTCACGACGTCGTAACGGTCTGAGGGGGCCGGCCGTCGCAATCGGTTGTCGTCGATTTCTCTCGAGTGCGGCCACCAACGGCCGCTCCCGTCGCTCATTTAGTAGCTGCCGGTGCCGAAGACGGACACAAGTTCCCGACGCAGTCGTCCGAATTCGCCTCACAACAAACCTATAAGAGCGTGTGTTCCCCACATTTACGAGAGGTAGCAATCGATGTCAAAATCAGCCGTGCGATACGATTGGGAGTCGCGGATCGACCGAGCGCGAACCCTGATGAAAGAGGCGGAGATCGACGCACTGTACGTCAGCGCGGGAGCGAACCAGTTTTACTTTACCGGGTTCAGCGCACTCGAGGGTGGGTGGCCGATCTGGCTGTCGGCGTACATCCTTCCCCTCGAGGGGGAACCGGAGTTCATCCTGACCGAGATGCACCGCGACATCATGAAACACGCCGAAACGTCGATCCCCGTCGACGCGGTGACCGAGTATCGTGACGGCGAGGACCCCAGTCCGAAGCTGCGGGCCGCACTCGAAGAGCGGGGACTCGAGGACGGGACGATCGGTCTGGAGTCCGACGCCTGGTTCGACGACAGCCGATTGCTTTCTGACGTCGCCCCCGATGCCGAACTTGTAAGCGCACGGGAGATCTTCGATCGGCTTCGAATCATCAAGGACGACCGGGAGATTGAGAACATTCGCCGGGCAAACGAGATCGCCGCGGAGACGTTCGCCGCCGCCGCCGAGGCGGTGGAGGTCGGTCGCCCGCAGTACGAAGTCGCCCAGGAGATCACGAACGGAATGCTTGAGGCGGGGTCGGAGACGATGGGACTGATCGGGATGTTCTCGGAGTTGATGGACCGGCCGTTCGAGGACGGCGACATCGTCGACGTCGACATGCTCCCACAGTACAACCATTACGTGACCGACTGCGCGAGAAACGTCTTCGTCGGAGAGCCCTCCGACGAGGATCGACGCGCCTACGAAGTCTGTTCGGAGTGCATCCACGCGACGATAGACATGGTCGAACCCGGGGTCACGGCCCACGAGGTCCACACGTTCGCCGAGGAGTACATGGTCGACGAAGGGTTCGAACAATCCTGGAAGATCGGGCACGGAATCGGTCTCATGCAGGGACATGAAGCTCCGATGGTTCAGGAGGGAGACGAGACGGTACTCGAGCCGGGGATGGTGTTCGTTATCGATCCTGGATTCTTCGTCGACGGCCAGGATCTGGACGTCCCGATTCACGTCGAAGACCCGGTTCTCGTGACCGAGGACGGCTGTGAGAATCTCCTCGACTACACTCACGACGTCATCGTCGTCTGAACGAGCGGGGATAGAATCGGTTTTTTGCGTTGACGAAGCTGGGCTGACGTTTCGGACCAGCCGGTGCAGGTGTGGTCGAACCTGAACGCCTACAGTTCGCGTTCGATGTCGATGAGGGGTTGGACCGCTTCCTCGAGAGCGGCACTGGCGTCGTCGTCGAGTCGACGATACGGCTTGCGGACCGGCCCGCCCGCACAGCCGCTCATCTCCGCGAGTTCGTTGAGAATCGCCGGGGAGTTCGAGACGATCGGCCGGTTCGGGAGCGAACAGACGTCGCCCCACACTTCCGCGAGCGTACTGTTCAGGGTTCTCGTCCACTCGTCATGGTGGTTGCCTGCAGCACACTCCTCGTAGAATCGTAGCATCGTCTGTGGCGCAGCCCATGTGAGGATGCCAATAAATCCGGCCCCGCCGAGCTGTGAGTCGTGCCAGAAATGGCAGTCGTACGGCGAGATAATGTTGATCTCCTCGGAGAGGTTGAGCATCCGGTCGTAGTGGTCAGTCGCGTAGTTCGAGTCCTTCACCGCCTTGACCAGTTCGATATCCAGAAGTTCGTCGTGCCACGTCTCCGGCGTGATGTTGACGCCGGTTGCTGGCGGGTAGTTGTAGGCGATGATCCCCAGTTCGTCGAGTTCCTCGTCAACGTCGCTGTAGAAATCGCCGACCCACTCCTCTTGCAGCGGGATCATGTACGGCAACTCGAGCAGAGTACCGTCGGCACCCGCTTCCTCGGCGTACACGGCCCGACGAACTGCCTCCTGCTGGTTCGACGCCGAACTGCCGATCACACAGGTGATACCGTCGGCAGCGTCGACACAGAGGTCGGCAACTTTGTCGAACTCCTCTTCGGACGGTGCCATCGACTGCCCCATCGTCGCAAACTGGATGAAGCCGTGGACGCCCTGGTCCTCGAGCCACTCGATGTTCGACCGAATCGCGTCGTAATCGATACTGTAGTCCTCGTTCAGACAGAGCGGTGACAGCGCGAGAACTCCCTCTAACGGTTTTCTGTCAAATTCTACCATGGTATTACTCGTGTAACCTGAATGTACTTCCGATCCCAGCCTCTTGAGCTTTTTCATAGACCAGATGGGAGGCGGCGACGTCTAGCGCCGGCATCCCCATGTGGGACATGACCGTCCGCTCGTCGTCGGACTCTCTGCCCGGACAGTCGCCCGCGAGCAGTTCCGTCAGATCGCCGTGAACGTCGTCTCTGGAGAGCCCCTCCGGGCCGGTGATTCCCACCTGATCGCCGTCGATCCAGAGCAAGTCGCGTTCTTTGAGGCCGAGAACCCACTTGTCGGCGGTTCGGGTAAATTCGGGGTCGAGATCGAGGAACCCGTTCGTCGCGGCGACGTGGGTGCCCGGTTCGATCCACTCCTCCATCACGATCGGCGAGTCCGCGGTCGTCACCATACAGATGATGTCGGCCCCCTTGACCGCCTCGCGGGCGTCCTCGAAGCCGGCGATCTCAGCGTCGACCTGTTGTCCCATCTCCTCGACGAACGCGTCGCGAGCGGTGTCGTCGATGTCGCAGGCCCTGACCGCGTCCAGATCGAACAGATCGTCCATCACCCGCAGGTGGGTTCGCCCCTCGTCACCGCAGCCGATGATCGTCACGGCCGAGGACTCCGGTCGAGCGAGGTACTTCGCTCCGACCCCAGCGTGACCCGCCGTCCGGAGGGCGGTGACGATCTGGCCGTCGAGCATCGCAAACGGCATCGCGGTGTTTGCGTCGTTGAGAATATTGACCGCGCTCAACGTCGGGAGGTTCCGCTGGGCGTTCCGGTGGAAGACGCCGAGCCACTTGTTCCCTGCAACACCGAGCGGTTCGATGTGTGCGGGATAGCTCGAGACGTTTCCGTAGCCGTACTCGTCTTCCGGTCGCGAAAGCCACAGCTCGACGGGGTTGACCTGTTCGACTTTTCCGTCACCGACCCATCGAAACGTATCCTCGACTCTCTCAATGCAGTCTTCGGCATTGATTACGTCCGCAACATCCCCTCGCGAGAGAAAGAGCATCTCTCCCGGAGTCGGATAATCATCTGGCATACGCTCTCTACTCTCTGTGGTGAGTATTTATAACTTGGCTCATGTGTGCGCAGCGCAAGAACCAGCCGACTCGAACGAAGTTCCGACATGGTCGAAAGGCCGTCGCCGTCTACGAATCGACGCTGTCGTCGTAGTGGTAGCACGCGCAGGTGTGTCCCGTACCAACGTCGATCATCGGCGGCTGCTCCGATTCACATATCTCGCCGATGTACTCCTGGCATCGGGTGTGATACCGACAGCCCTGCGGTGGATTTTCCGGACTGGGAACCGATCCCTCGAGGACGATTCTGTCTTCCATCTCGGCTGGCGACGCTCGCGGGACCGACGAGAGGAGGGCCTTTGTGTAGGGATGTTTTGGATCGGCGAATAGCTCCTCGGTAGGTGCGATCTCCGCCATCTTTCCCAGATACATCACCGCGATCCGATCGGAGATGTGACGGACGACGCTCAGGTCGTGGCTGATGAAGAGGTACGTGAGATCGTACTTCGACTGGAGCCGTTTCATGAGGTTGAGGATGTCGGCCTGAACGCTGACGTCCAGGGCGCTCGTCGGCTCGTCGGCCACTACGAACGTCGGATTGACGCTCAGCGCTCTCGCGATGGCGATCCGCTGTTGTTGGCCGCCGCTGAACTCGTGTGGTGCCCGCGAGAGGTGGTCCCGACTCAACCCCACCTCCTCGATCAGTTCGTACAGTCGCTCCTCTTTCCGCTCTTTGGACCAGTCCGTCAGGAAGTTCATCGGCTCCATGATGATCCGCCTGACCGAGAGTCGCGGGTTGAGACTCGAGGCAGGATCCTGGAAGATGATCTGAATGTGACGGCGGAGGGCCCGCATCGACCGCTTCGAGACCTCCGAAAGGTCGTTACCGTCGAACCGGATCGATCCCCCCGTCGGTTCGTGCAGTCGAACAAGCGTGTGACCAAGCGTCGATTTCCCACAGCCGGATTCCCCGACGAGACCGAGCGTCTCGCCGTTGCGGATCGAGAACGAGACGTCGTCGACCGCTTTGACGTAGCCGGTCGTGCGGTTAAGGACGCCCCCTGTAATCGAGTAGTACTTCTCGAGATGTTCGACGTCGACCAGCGTTTCCGACGGATCGGCGCTCTCCGAAACCCGCTCCAAGTCGCTCACGAATCGCCCTCCGTGGGGGCCACGTCCCACGCTGGTGACTCGCTTGCGACGTCGGTGTACAGATGACACGCGACCAAGTGATCGTCGACGGCGGCGGGTTGTTCGAGTGCGGGCTGAATCCGGTCACACTCGTCGCCGATGTACTGCGGACAGCGTGAGGCGAACCGACAGCCCGTCGGTGGATCGATCAACCCCGGCACCGACCCTCCGATCGAGGGGAGAAACTCGACGGTCCGATCGATTTCGGGAATGCTCTCGGTCAGCTTCCGCGTGTACGGATGCAATGGATTGTAGAAGAGATCCTCGACCGAACAGGTTTCGACGACGTTTCCGGCGTACATGACGGCAATCCTGTCGGCAATCTCGCTCACGACGGGAAGATCGTGCGTGATGAAGATCATGCTCATCCGGTGTTCCGCACAGAGATCCTTTAGTACGTCCATGATCTGTGCCTGAACCGTGACGTCGAGGGCGGTCGTCGGCTCGTCGGCGATCAGTAACTTCGGTTCGTTGATCAGCGCCATCGCGATTACGACCCGTTGGCGCATCCCGCCGCTCAGCTCGTGAGGATACGACTTCATGATCCGCTCCGGATCGGGTATCTGGCAGTCCGCCAGCATCTCTCTTGCGCGTTCGTCGGCCGCAGCTTTGCTGATGTCGTTGTGGGCGTGAAGGGGTTCCGTCAGTTGAAAACCGATCTTCAACACCGGGTTGAGCGACGTCATCGGATCCTGGTAGATCATGGAAATATCCGCACCACGGATACCGTTGATCTCGGCTTTGCTGAGTTCGAGGAGGTTTCTCCCGTCGAACCGGATCTCGCCCTGAACGATCTCGGCCGGTGGTGACTGGAGCAGACGCATGATCGAGAGCACGGTCACGGACTTCCCACAGCCGCTTTCGCCGATGATCCCGACTACTTCATTCCTGTCGACCGTAAGGGAGACGCCGTTGATCGCTTCGACGGTACCATCCTCGGTGTGGAAGTGAATGTGCAGGTCGTCGATTTCGAGTAGTGGTTGAGACATGGTTTCAGGATTGTTTTGGGTCGAGCGCGTCGCGGAGCGCGTCTCCGAGTACGTTGAATCCGATCACAGTGATCATGATTGCAAAGCCGGGGAACGTCGCGATCCACCACGCCGTGTCGATTCGGTCGCGACCGTCGGCGATGAGGGCCCCCCACTCCGGTGTCGGTGGCTGGGCACCCATTCCGAGGAAGGAGAGGCCGGCGCTCCACAGCACGACGGTCGGTATCGTCAACGTCGCGTAGACGATGATACTGGAGGAGGCATTGGGGAGAACGTACCGGCTGATGATGTAGAAGTCGTTCGCTCCGGACGCCTTCGCTGCCTGAATGTACTCCTCCTCCATGACGCTCTTGACGTCGCCACGAACCAGCCTCGCGAAGCCGCGCCAGCCGACGAGGCTGATCGCAATTATTAGCGGAACGAGACCCCCACCCAGCATGCCGGCGATTGCAAGCGCGAGGACGACGCCGGGTATCGAGAGGGCGATATCCACGATCCGCATGATTACCGACTCCGTCAGGCCGCCGTAGTAGCCCGCGATCAAGCCGAGGGTGACGCCGATCAACATCTGTATTCCGACGATCACGACGCCGAACAGGACCGCGTACTGGGCGCCGTGGAGCACGCGGGAGAACACGTCCCTGCCGAACGAGTCCGTCCCGAAGGGGTGCTCGAGGCTGGGCGATTCTTCGATCTGGCTGTAATCCTGGGCGGCCGGGTCGTGGGGTGCGAGAAACGGCGCAAGGACCGCAGTCGCCAGCAGGAGAACGATGATGATCAGTCCGAGAACCGCCATCTTGTTCGAGAGGAGTCGCCGAAGGATTTTTCTCCGCTTCGACGTCACTGGCCCTATCGTAGCGTCGGAGTCCCCTCTTGGTTCGTCGGCCGCACCTGTAGCACCCGGTTGGTCGGTGCTCATAACGGCGCCCCTCCCGTTCGGTCCATCGCCGTCTTTCGCCGATGAACCGCTCGCTCGAGCCGGTACACCGGGTGTGCGTCCGTGAGATCGGACGACTCCGTCAGTCGTCGGGCCGCGAGTTGTACCTTACTCATAGGAGATCCTCGGATCGAAATAGCCGTACATGAGGTCAACGAACAGGTTCGCGAACATGACGATGATCGCGTACATGAAGACGGTTCCCTGGACCACCGGGTAATCGCGCTGAAACACAGCGTCGACGAGCAATCGTCCCATCCCCGGCCAGGCGAACACGATCTCGATAATGACCGACGCCGAGAACAGCATCGGGATCTGGAGCCCGATGAGGGTGATGATCGGGATCATCGCGTTCTTCATCGCGTGGGTGTAGATCACTGACTTCTCGCCGATCCCTTTTCCTCTGGCCGTCCGAATGTAATCTTCGTTCAGAATCTCGAGCATCGACGACCGCGTCATTCTCGTCAGTAGCCCCGCTCGCCGCGCGCCGTTCGCGACCGCCGGCAACACCAGATAGGAAACGGCGGTCAGCGAGACGATCGCGCCACCCCGGCCCGAGATGGGGAATATGTCCCACCGGACCGAAAAGAGCATGATCAACATCAACCCGAGCCAGAACGAGGGCATCGAGATCCACGCGATCGCGAACAACATCGAGGCGTTGTCAGCCCACTCGTGCTGGCGGACGGCACTGATTACTCCGAGTGGAAGCGCGATTACCAGCATGATGACCATCGACGCGACGACCAATTCGAGCGTTGCGGGGAGACGGTCTATCATGAGGACCGTTACGGAGCGCCCCGTCTGAAGCGAATACCCGAAATCGCCCTGCAACGAGCTCTGGACCCAGTCCAGGTAGCGGATGTGTGCTGGCTGGTCTAACCCCATCTGTCGCTCGAGTTCACGAACCGATTCCGGGTCGGCTCCCTGTCCGAGGGCGATTCGAGCCGGATTTCCCGGTGTCATGTAAATGAGACTCGAGATGACCACCGTTACACCGAAGAGGACGGGGATCATGACGAGGAGGCGACGGACAATATATCGAAGCACGCCGAATCACTCCTCGAGTGTCGCCGAGTGTATCGTAGCAGTTCGTCGAGCCGGCGACTTCGAACACCGGAACGTCGAAACGGCCGTTCGAGCAGCTGTCGATGGATCGCCGATCGAACGTCTGTAGAGAGTCGTCGGTAGACGACCCTTGTCATCGGCACTCATTCACTTATCCGGTTGCGTGGTTTCCCTATATTAAATTTGCGAATGTGTGTCATTGTATCGTGGATATCATACGTGACCGACACGACGGGATGGCTCTCCGGCCGAACCTGTCGAGAGCGCCGCTACCGTGCAAAAATTTATATAGAGCGCCTCCTCTGATAGAGTATAGCACATGAGCCATAGCAACGGTTCCCAGAGTGGACAGAGATTAGCATCGCAGAAACGAAGAACGTTCCTGTCACTAGTCGGCGCCGCAGGCGCCGTCGGGGTAGCGGGATGTCTCGGCGACGATGGCGACAATGGCGATGACGACGCGAGCGGATCGGGTAACGGGAGTGATACCGACGATGCGGTCTTCAACTTCGGCCTCGGAACCGGCCCGGACACACTCGACCTCCACAGCGCCGGGAGAGTCCCCGAAATGGTGGTCCTGGATGCCATCCACGATCCGCTGTTCCGAATGGACAAGGACACGAACCCGGTTCCACAGATCGCAACCGACTACGAGGAGTCCGCGGACGCGACCGAGTTCACGTTTCAGCTTCGAGACGACGTCACGTTCCACGACGGTACCGAGTTAGACGGCGAAGTCGCAGCGTGGAACTTCGAACGATTCATCGATGCGGGAGGCCGGTTTACGTATCGACTGGGGGAACCGGATATCGAGGCGACGGGTGACCACGAAGTAACGATGACGTTCGACACCGCACAACCGTTCCTCGTCACGAACCTCACGACCTGGGGAATGGGTTTCGTCTCACGGGACGCGGTCGAGGAGGCGGGTGACGAGTACGGCGTCGAAACCGTCGTCGGCACCGGCCCGTTCGAGTTCGAGGAGTGGGTCGACGGCGACCACATCCGCGTCACACGGTACGACGACTACGAGTGGGGCCCCGACTTCGCCGACAACCAGGGTCCGGCAGCCCTCGAGGCGATCGAGTTCAACATCATCCCGGAGTCGACGACGCTCACCCAGGAACTCCTGGGCGGATTTATCGACGGCACGAAGTACATCGAACTCGCGAACTCCCAGCAGGTCATCGACCACGAGGACGTCGAGTTCCACGAAAACGAGTATCCGTACGCCGCTTGGTTCCCCCTCAATACGGAGCGAGAACCGACAGACGACATCCTCGTCAGACAGGCGATAAACCACGCGATCGACCGGGATGCGATCATTGAAGCCGCCCTCGGCGGTCACGCTACCGCGATCTGGGGGCTCGCACCGCCGAACTCCGTCGGCGGTCTTCCCGAAGAGCGGGCTCGAGAAATCGGCTACGAGTACGATCTTGAGCGGGCGAGAGAACTCCTCGACGAGGCCGGATGGACCAACAGCAGCGAGGGCGAGATCCGGGAGCGAGACGGGACCTCCCTGGAGATCGAGATGCTCGCCTTCGACCTTCCCCAGTGGGCGCCGCAGGGTGAAGTCGCCCAGGCGCTGCTGGCGGAGGTCGGCATCGACGTGAGCCTGGCTACCGTCGAGGGTGGGACGTTCTACGACCGAGCGGAGAACCAGGAGTATCACAGCGTTACCGCAGGCGTCGGTGCCGAGTTCGCCAACACGCACGTCCAGCGGCTGCTCCACTCCGACAGCGTCGCGACGGCGGGAGGAACCAACTACTCGATGATCCAGGACGACGACCTCGACGAGATGATCGAGACGCTCAACTCCGAACCTGACGACGAGATTCGCGAAGATCTGTTAACCGAGGTCCAGGAGTTCGCCATCGAGGAGGCGCTTCATGTCCCGATAATGACGACCAATCGCGTCTACGCGCACAAAAATCACGTCTCAGGGGTCGACACCTTTCTCGATCACGCCTGGTTCCCAGAACAGTACTACCTCCACCACCTCGACGCCGAGTTGTAACCGGCGGGTAGCAGCTTTTCCGTCACCGTTTCGAGTCCGAGATTGCAACTACGCTTCGTTCACCGACGCCCGTTATCACCCGCGTGTAGCCCGTGAGACGTGCATCAACCGCTTCGTCACCCGTGTCGACCAACAGCGGATCCCCGCGTAACGAGTGGATCTTCCCGCTCGTCGCGACGATCAGGACGTTGTCGACGCCGACCTGATCGATTACCCGCGAACTCAATTGCTGATTGCCGCGGCCGAAGACGAACCCCTGGGTGCCGATGACGCCGACAACGATCTTTGCGGGCACGTTTGCGGTGATCTCGAGTAGTTCCGATTCCCGGAGGTCGGATCCGATCAGTTCGTCATTGCGTACCGCATCGACACCGAGTACCGTCGGTTCGAGGCCGAGACGCTCGAGGATCGCCGCCGTCGTCGTCCCCGGTCCGACGAGGTACACCGCGTCGTCGTTCATCGAGTCCACAATTTCGGTCGCGATCGACCGCTTCGCCGCGCGCTCGTCGCGTGACGGTCCGCCTTTCGGATCCTGAACCAACCGCCGTGCCTCCGGAACCGTAAGGTAGCCGTGTAACGTCGCGGAGAGCCGGTTCTCTCGGTAGGCCTCCTCGTCGATATCCATCACCTCACGCGGGAGAACGTCGTCCGCTTCGCCGCGAACGAACAGCGAGAGCAGTTCGCCGGCCGACCGCGGCGTCGGAGAAAAGACGCCCGAGTAGATTTTGACGCCCGCTGGAACGCCGAGTACTGGGACCGCATCACCAATCGCATCACAGACGTCGCGAGCCGTTCCGTCACCGCCTGCGAAGACCAGCAGGTCGACGCCCTCCTCGAGCATCGCTGTCGCGATCGCTCTCGTGTCTTCCGGCGTCGTTTCGGTCGGATCGATCTCGCCGACGACCGTCGGGTCGAGACCGGCTTTCCGGGCCACCGCTTCGCCCATCGGACCGGGCCCGGTCACGAGCGCGAGATCCTCAGACGACAGTCCGGCGGCCGACAGCGCCTCGAGGGCTCGCTCGGGCGACCGCGGTTCGGCACCCAGTTCCCTGGCTCGTTCCACGACGGCCGCGCTGTCCGTGCCTTTGAGTCCGACGCGTCCCCCCATGCCGGCGATCGGGTTTACGATGAGACCCACGGTCCGGGTAGTCATGTGCTGACGGTAGCGAGAGTTGCTAATAAACGCTTTGTCTCCACCGGCGAGAAACCGGGCTCGTGTACCGTTCGACTATCAGCGTTTTCGGTCGGTCAGGGCCGACAGGCCGGGTGGCCCGGTAGAAGCAGACGGTGATTCCGATCCAATAGGCCGCCTCGGTGGACGAGTTAGATGTACAACCCCTTCGGATCGAGTACCTCACGAAGTAGCCGGATCTCTTCGGGGTCCGGCGTCGGCGTCGTTCCGAGTTCGCCCGAGAACGAAAGTTCCCATCCGGTCGCCTCCTGTACCTCCGCTCGAGTTACGCCGGGGTGGAGCGTTTCTACGTACAGCTCTCCCGCATCGTCGAACCGCATGACGGCGAGATCCGTGATGATGGCTTCGGGGCCGCCTCTGAGTCCACGTCGTTCGCGGCCGTCGCGGCCACCGACGTAGCCCGGACTGGTGACGAAGTCAACCTCTTCGGGGAACCGCCGCTTTTGATGTTCCGTGATCACCAGCGTTCGGTGGGCGTTGCTCGCGATTTCACAGGCGCCCCCGCTTCCGGGTAACCGGACTGTCGGTTCGTCGTACTCCCCGATTACGGTCGAGTTGATGTTCCCCCATCTGTCGATCTGAGCGCCTCCGAGGAACCCGACGTCTATCCGTCCACCCTGGAGAAACTGACTGAAACCCTGAAACATCGGGACCACACCGACCGCGCCGGTGGCGAGCACGGGATCACCGATCGAAAGCGGCAACGAGGAGGGATCCGAATCCACCGTTCCCGACTCGTAGAACATCCGCAGCTCCGGCGCGTGCGTTCGTTTCGCCAGGTTGCAGGCGAGGTTCGGTACGCCGACACCGACGAGAACAGATTCGTCGTCGCGGAGTTCTCGCGCTGCCGTCGTAACCATCAGTTCGGTTGCCGTATACGCTGCGTCTCGAGTATCGTCTTCGCTCTCGGTGAGATCGCTGGTCATCAATAGTCACCCATGTTGATCGGGGTTGCATACGCCGTCTGAATCCCTAGCTCGAGCAGCCGTTCGCTTCCGAGTTTTTCCATGTACTCCGTTCGGTCAGCGACGCCGAACACCCACTCGTCGAGCCACTCGATGGTCCGGTCGTGAGTCTCCGAGACCTCGTTCCACTCGAGATACACGTCGTTGTCGCGGTCGTAATGACCCTGTGCGTAGGAAGGGTGAGAGCCATACGGTTCCTCGACGACAAAATCGACCGCCGACCCGGTCACGGCGGTTCGGTTCGGATCACTTCGAATGACGTCCTCGCTGACGATCTCTTCGACGCTGAGGATGACCGTATCGGCTGCGTACGCGACCTCGGGAATCTCTCCCTGAATGCCCCACACGTGGGCGTTTCCGTCGGTATCGGCCCGCTGGGCTCTGACGACGGCGACGTCGGGAGTGAGCGGCGGAACGACACAGATCTCGTCGTCCCCGAACGGGTTTGCTACGTGCCGGATATTGTCGTTGTGGGCGGGCAGGTCTGATCCCTCGAACGTCCGAACGGGCATGAACGGTAACCCCCGTGCTCCGGCCGCCAGCCTGGAGGTCAATCCGAAGTGGGTGTACTCGTCGGTTTCGACACCGTTCGGGACGGCGTCTTCGACGGCTCGACGGAACGCACGAAGGCTGCCGACGCCGGGATTACCGGCCCACGAAAACGTGATCGACGATGCACACCCCGCTGCGATCATCTGGTCGTAAATGAGGTCCGGGGTCGCACGTATGAGATGTAAATCCGTGTATCCCTGACGGATTATCTCGTGTCCCGCTGCGAACGGAATGAGATGCGTAAAACCAGCCAAGTACAGTGAATCGCCGTCCTCTAAAGCGTCTCGGACCGCGGTAGCCATATCCGTTACCTTCGTTCGTTTCTCGCGTTCCCGCGGTTCGTTCTCAGCCATGGTGTCGGTCGATAGGCGAATCATCTGACGGACTGTTCGGTGTCGTAGGGCTCATCTCTTCGTTCCAAGAGTTACCCCATCTCAGCATAATCCTTCCGGTGAGTGGAACATCCCGTCATTATAGGGGCAAACGCATTTACTGGAACACATTCGTCGAGCACGCGTCGGTCGGAGCGATGAACGGGTGAAAGTGACCAGAGAATCGTCGTAAACGTTCACGACAGATTGAGTTTCACGATACGGAACGCTGTGTCGCATTGCGAAACTAATTCCCCAAAGAGACACTGATGGAAAACACTAAGTCACTCGATCTCATCCCTCGAAACGACCATGGGGAAGAACGACACACCGGCTTCGGGCTCTTCGAACGTAATCAAGTCCGTGGAGACGTCGATTACGATTATCGAATCGCTCAAACAGCAAAAAACTGCACAGGTGAGCGACATCGCGGCTGCGACAGGAAGTTCGAAAGGAAACGTGAGCAAACACCTCAACACGTTGGCGAAGCACAATTTCGTGACCAAAACCGACAACGGCTACCAGCTGGGACTTCGCTACCTCGATCTCGGGGGATTCGTCCGGGACAACTTACCCGAATCTCGAGTCATCAAGCCGAAAGTGCTCGAACTGGCCAAAGAAACCGGCGAGGTGGCCCAGTTCGCCGTCCCGAGTCAAGGGAATTCGGTCATCGTCTACCGGGAGTCCGGCCAGCAGGGGGTTTCGACCCGAACCCGGGTCGGCCGACATCTTCCTCTGCACCAGGTCGCTTCTGGGAAGGCGATGCTCGCTCATATGCCCGAGGCTCGCGTCCGGGAGATTATCGACGCGCACGGTCTCGATGCAGCGACCGAGAACACGATTACCGACGAGGAGGAGCTGTTCGAGGAACTGGAAACGATCAGGAAACAGAACTACGCAACCAACGACGCAGAGAGCACGAAAGGGTTGTTCGCCATCGCAGCACCAATCCAGACATCGAACAACAACCTCATCGGAGCGTGTGCGATCTCCGGCCCATCACACCGGATGCGGGGTGGAGAAAACATCGATCAGATCACCGAGATATTGTTAAGTTTTGTGAACGAAATCGAGCTAAACCTCACATATTCGTAAATACAGGGGAATCAGTCCCCCCACACGCCGTTTCATAATAGTGAACGGGTGCACAGCACCAAGAGACTCCGATTATCGAAGTGATTTACAAACATATGCTTGTAATGGCTAGCGGGAGAAGTGGTACGACACAGTTTCCACCCACTTCATCCAAACGACCACATCCGAATGCTATTTTTACTGCTATTTCTGATTGAGGACATTCATCATATTGTGTAAAAGGCGCAATATTTACTGAGTCCTGCTCAAGTATTAAACCACGAACATGTTCGTGGGACATCATAGTGTATGACTCGTCGAATGGCTCATTACTCCGTAGTACCATCAGAATGATTACTAACCTGCTCGTGGACGAAATACGATAGTCCGCGTTCAGAAGATAGTCTGGTAGATCTATTTACCAAAAGACGACTTAGGAGGCCTGGTAAGACCTATTTTGGCGTTTGATACGCTATAATGTTGTTCCTGAATCCTACTCACAGAGCTACCACTCGAGACATATAGTAATCCATAGAAATTACAATACTATTTGCCATACGTAAATATAAGATAAATGTTATACATTCCCTCCGAACACGGACATCAGGGTGGTTCACCTTGCCGCCCTCTTCGTCGGTAATACGGCACCCGGCAAACCGGGGAGACCGAAAAGTCACCCGCATTTCGAGATCGGAGTTTTCCGGACGACCTCGAAAAACGCTACCTACCCGGTCTGTGGACTCGGAACTCTGGCCCGGTCGCTCAGCCGAGCAACGTCGTTAGCGCTGAAACGTCGTGGTCCTCGAGTCGCGCGATCGTTGCGACGAGTTGCTCGCGCCGCTCCTCTTCGAGCTGCCCTGCGGTGACCGCGTCGAACTTCGCCTCGAGGTCGTCCCAGCCGATCGGCTCGCGGGGGTGGCCCTGAAACGTCGACTTCTCGACGCGGTAGGTGGTGCCGTCGGCCATCGCGACGTCGATGACTGCGGGCATCTCGCCCGCCTCGAAACGATCGGTGAGCGCCGGATCCTCGCGAACGTCGACGATTCGTAATAGTTCTTGGACATCGGGCGCTCGGATTCGCTCGGGGTCGTACTGGGCGAGCGAGAGGTCGCGGTCGAGCAGCGCCACTGCGAGCATATACGGTAGCGAGTGATCCGCCTGTGCACGAGTTTCGACCTCGTAACGGTTGCCCTCGCCACCGCCGATAATGTGTTTCGCACCGGCGAAGGTCTCGAGGGTGATCCCTGCGACCGCGTCGGGATCGAGCGCCTCGGTTTCGGCTAACTCGATAACGCCCTCGACGGCTGACTGGGCGTACGTCTCCGCGACGTAGCGCTTCGTCATTACGTCGTGAACTCGTTCGCCCGGGGTCAGATCGACTTCGAACGGCCCCGAGATCACTTCTTGCCAGCCGCTCTGACCCTCGAAGAGGTTTCGCGGCCCCGCGACTCCGTGTTTCGCGAGCATAGCGGCGTACACACCGTTTCGAGCCGCGTTCGCGGAAGCGAGTCCTTTCCACTCGTTGATTTCGCCGGTCCGGGTCACCCGAAGGGCGTTGTGGCCGGTTCCCGCGATGGCGATGGCGTTACGGGTCGCCTCGAGGTCGAGATCCAAAATCTTCGCCGCACCCGCGGCCGCCGAAACGACGGTGTGAGTGACGTGGTCGAACCCCTTCGCTCGGACGGGGGCGTTCCAGGCGAGTTCGCCCTGAATCTCGTACGCAACTGCCAGCCCGGCGAGCAACTCCTGTCCCGTTTGGCCGGCGTACTCGCCGCAGGCGACGACGGCCGCGAGGTTGTCGCTGGGATGGGGCGTCTCGCCCGGCGCGAGATACGAGTCCATATAGTCGAGATACCGGGTAAGCGCGGTGTTGTGCATCGTCGCCCCCACCGGCGACGCAGCGGCGTTTCGACCCCAGAGCGTACAGGATCCGTTTTCCTCGAGGTCGTGTACGGTGTCGGCGACGGCTCGCGTCGGACCGGCGGCAGTTGCCGCCAGCGCGATCCCAACGGAGTCGAGGACGCGCCGTTTCAACGCGTCTCGCACCTCGTCGGAGAGGTCGTCGTAATCGGTTTGCTGGACGAACTGCGCCAGTTGGCGTGTCGTCGTCATACCGACGATTCCACCAGCATGATAAAACGTCTTGGCGTGTGGTTCTGCGAACCATTTCGATATCGGACGATAGAAACCGAATGTGGTTACTGCCCTCGTTGAGACAGTGGGAATGCGTTCAACCGTACCGACTACAATCAGTTTTCCCCAGTCCGCCGTAACTGGAACTGCTTACGTCCAATCCAGTACCTATTTTACGGCCCCGTCCATCGTGGTATCCATGGCGATACAACGACGGGCATTTCTTACTGCCGCCGCAGGTGGCGCTGTCACCGGACTCGCAGGCTGCCTTGGGGGCGGTGGCGACGATAAGGGCGACGCCCCAGAAATCGCGGGAACGACGCTTACGCTTACGACGACGACGAGTACGTACGACACGGGCCTGCTCGACGAACTCAACGCGCCGTTCGAGGACCGTTACGGCGTCACCGTCAACACCGTCTCGCTTGGAACGGGGGCCGCCCTCGAGCGGGGTCAAGCGGGCGACTCCGACCTCGTGATGGTCCACGCCCGGTCGCTCGAGGACGAGTTCCTTCAGGACGGCTACGGTGTCAACCGGCGCGATCTCATGTTCAACGATTTCATCATCGTCGGCGACAGCGACGACCCCGCGGGAATCGCGGGCGGTGACGACGCTGCCGGAGCGTTCGAGACGATCGCTGAGGCGGAATGGACGTTCGTCTCCCGCGGCGACGAATCCGGCACGCACACGAAAGAGCTGGGGATTTGGGAGGAATCCGCGGCCGACCCCAGCGGAGAATGGTATCAGGAAGCCGGGCAGGGAATGGGCGAGGTACTCACGCAGGCCGACCAGCAGGGCGGGTACACGCTCGCCGACCGGGGGACGTATCTGTCGATGCAGAACGAGATCGACCTCGAGATCCACGTCGAGGGGCCGATCGAGGGTGGACCCGAACTGCTCGCGAACCCCTACGGAATCGTCGCCGTTAACCCGGCCGTCCACGACAACGTCGAGTACGATCTCGCGATGGCGTACATCGGCTACCTCACGAGCCACGAGGGCCAGGACCGCATCGAAGCGTTCACCGTGGAGGGTGAACAGCTGTTCTTCCCCGAGTCGCTCTCGGAGGACCCCAACTTCCAGCAGTACGTTCCCGAAGGATGGAGTAGCGACGAGAATGCGTAGTCCTCTCAGAAGGTGACTATGCAAACTACACGGATGAGAAACAGCCTACAATGATCCCCCCGACGCTGGCCGCGCTTCCGGCCGAGTTTCCGTTCGAGTGGACGTACATCCGAAGCATTATCGAGGTCTCCCTCTACGTGAGCCTCACCGCTGTCACGATAAGCACGATCCTGAGCGTCCCGGTCGCGATCGTCGTCGGATTCAACGAGTTCCCCGGGAAAGGGCTGCTAACGTCGATCATCACTACCGGAATGGGGTTTCCCAGCGTCGTCGTCGGCCTCGTCGTCCTGTTTACCGTCTCCAACGAGGGGCCGCTGGGCTCGCTCGAGCTCGTCTTCACCCCGGAGGCGATGATCCTCTCCCAGATCATCCTCGCCGCACCGGTTATCACGGGCGTGAGCCTCGCGGCTGTCTCGAGCGTCGAACGGGGGGTGCGGGACGCGGCGTTCGCGATGGGCGGCACCCGCCTCGACGTCGCTCTCGTAACGATCAAGGAGGCGAAGTACGGCATCGCGACGGCGATCCTGGCCGGCTTCGGGCGGGCGATCAGCGAGGTCGGCGGTGTCCTCATCGTCGGCGGCAACATCGCCGGGTCGGACGGGGAATCCTACACCCGGACCCTGACGACAGCGATCCAGCTCGAGGCCCGCCAGGGCCGCTTCGAGACGGCAATGATCCTCGGGGCGATTCTGGTCGCGCTCGTCTTGCTCGTCAACGCCATCGTGGTTCGACTCGGCGACGGGGGCGGTTATCGATGAGCCTTCGCGCCACCGCGCTCGAGCACGGTTTCGGTGGTGAGTCTGTCCTCGAGGGTGTCTCGCTGTCGGTCGAGCAGGGTGAGGTCGTCGCGATAATCGGCCCCTCCGGGGTCGGCAAGACGACGCTGCTGCGCGTGCTCGCGCTGTTCGACCGGCCCGACGGCGGCACTCTCGAGTACGACGGCACCGACGTCTGGCGGGCCTCCGAGCGAACGCGTCTCGACTACCGTCGTCGGGTCGGAATGGTGTTCCAGGAGGCGAACCTCTTCGACGCGAGCGTCAGGCGCAACGCCGAGTACGGCTTGCACGTCCGCCAGTCGTGGACCGACCGCCTGCGACGGGGGTTTACGGACGCCCTCGGGTTGCGAAACGGAACGAGCAGCGCGATGGAGGCCCTCGAGGTCGTCGGCCTGACCGACAAACTCGAGCAACCCGCGAGTTCGCTCTCCGGCGGGGAGGCCCAGCGAGTCGCGTTCGCCCGGGCGCTCGCCTACGATCCCGACTACCTGCTGCTCGACGAGCCCACGTCCGACCTCGACCCGCGAAACACGGCTGTGATCGAGGAGGCGGTGCTCGAGGCGCGCCGTCGACGGCTCGGCGTCGTCGTCGCGACCCACGACATGCACCAGGCACGACGGATCGCCGACCGCGTCGCGGTCCTTCTCGGCGACGGCATCATCGAAATTGGCGAGACGGAAACGGTGTTCGAGGAGCCGAACGACCGTCGAACACGGAAGTTTATCGACGGGGAGCTGATATACTAATGTACTCGGGGCGTTCGGAGCAGATGGCGACGAATCCGCCGGGTGAGAGACAATGACCGTCGAGAAGGGGTACCGAACCGAGTTGTCAGTCGACGACGTAACGATCGACAAGCGAGACATCGAGATGCTCGAGGCGATCGACGAACACGGATCGATCCACGCCGCCGCCGACGCCCTCGGCCGATCCTACGCCCGACTCCAGGGGCGAATCGTCGAACTCGAGGACGCCCTCGGCGACCTCACGGTACGGCGACGCGGCGGGGCGGGCGGCGGCGGCACCGATCTCACGGGGACGGCGACGGCGTTACTCCGGCGGTACGAGCGCCACCGAACCGAACTCGAGGGCGTCGCTCGCGTCGCCGACTCCGTCTTCACGGGAACGGTCCGGGAGCGAACCGGCGAGTTGGGAACGGTCGAGACGGCCGCAGGTCCCGTCGTCGCGCTGGTTCCCGAGGGCGTGACCGCGGTCCAGATTAGCGTTCGATCCGACGCCGTCGTTCTCGCGATGCCCGAGGAAGCGACCGACGGCAATCGGACCAGCTTTCGCAACCGATTCACCGGTACCGTTTCGGCGGTCGATCCGGCTACGGCCATCGTCAGCGTGCGGATCGAACTCGAGGGCGGAGTCGACCTCGAAACGGTCGTCACGAAGACGAGCGCGGAGCGACTGGGCCTGGAACCCGGCCGACGGGTCGTCGCCTCGTTCAAGGCCACTGCAGCGCGGGCAATCCCGCTCGACGATGGCTGAGGGCGATACTAGCTTCGCTCTCGATCCACCTCGAAACCCCATTGGTTCGCAGCGGTTTCTCGAGCAGTGTGTTCGGAGATTTCGGTGGTGAACCCCTCGAGGAGGGCGAATCGGGGTGACCGATTGGAGCGGGCGTATTCATGGCCTACGTTTAGGCAGGTCGTCGGAGTGGCCCTGAACATGGCCGAGATACCGGAGATAGAACTGGTCGAAACGGAAGACGAGTACATCCACGTCCGGTTTCGCGATCCGGATCGCTACGACGAGATCAGGACGCCCGACTGGGCGAAACGGCCGGCCGAGTCCGTCTCGGAGGGGAGCGAGGTTCGAACCGGCAAGCTCGAGGGCGAAGACGAGTGGGAGGTCACCAGCGTCCTGATCGACAAGCACGTCGGCGAGGAGACGGCGAGAGAGCAGGCCCGCGAGATCGTCGAAAAAATCGAATCGTAGGTCCGAACGGTCGCAAAGACGGGAACCCGCCGGCGGCCGCAGGTGGCCCGATCCCCGCCGACGCGCTCGCCCGGCCGCTACTCGCTCGTGGACTCGCCGCGAATGGTTAGAATCCCGTCGTTCACCGTCACCTCGTCGGCGGTGTCCGGAATCTCGAACTCGAACTGTCGTCCGTCGGTGACGAGGATGGCCCGATCGCCGACGATATCGAGCGCCAGATCGCCGGCCGCGGACGCGAAGTCCACGGCGATAACGGTCTCCTCGTCGTACGTACGCGTGGTGATCTGGATGGTGTCTTCGTTCCCCGCGGCGTCTCGGAGCTCGGATGGGACGTTCATACCGACAGTTGACCGCCGGTGGAAGTAAACCTCCTGCAGGAAGCTGCTCGCTCCTCCGTCACGTCTAGAACGGCCGCGCGGTCCGTTTCTGGGGAGCGCAGGCAGGACCGCTTTGTCGCGGCCGACAGGAGCCGCGCGCATGAGTCCACTCCATCACCGACGAGAGCGAAAAGACCGCCAAGAGCGCCATCACCGACGAGAGCGAAAAGACCGCCAAGAACGCGGCGGTCGATCGGATCACCGAGGATGCGACCCGGCTCGAGGCGGAGTTCCCGGCGAAAAGTCTGAGGATCGAGACCGGGGACGAGAGCCGGGTCCCCGATGCCAGCTCCGACCGCGAGGATCAATGGACGCCGAGTACTCCCCCGGGCGAGCCGGTCGAGGCGGTGCGCCCCTTCAGCCGGCCGAAAGCGCCTCGTCGAGGCGGCGCTCGAGGTCCACGAGTTCGTCGTGGAGACTGTCGTCGATCTCGCCCTCCGCGAGACGGTCGGCCAGTCCCTGGAGCCGCGAGAACTTCTCGGGTTCGTCCACGCCCGTCTTCTGGACGTACACCTGCTCGTCGGCGTCATACACAGCGTCCTCGGGGAGGTCCGTGACTGCGAGGACGACGTCTAGCTTGTCGGGGTCGACGCCGAGCACCCACTCGCGGGGGATGCCGCGCTCGTCGAGCGCGTCCAGCACGACCTCGTCGGCCTTCGGGTGGCGCCGGTCGCGCGTGGTTCGCCGGACCGTTCCGAACCGGCCGTGCAGTTCCTGATCGGGGCCGAGGCGCTCGAGTAGCGGCTCCCGGACGGCCCGTCTGAGTCGATCGGCACCGCGCTGGACGTCCGACAGCAGCACGTAGAGGTCGGTCAGCGTCTCGGTGTCGAGCGACGTCGGTTCGTCCGCATCCAGTCGTTCGAGCAAGTCGGCGAGCAACACGGCGTCGTCGTGGACGCGCTCGGGTCGAGTGCGACTCTCTTCAGGGGAAACGAGGTGTGGACTCTTCCCGCCGACTGCTTCGTCGGGCGCAAGCGAGAGCGTCCCGACCTCGGAGACGTGCGCGGGCGAGAGGCTCAGGACGGCCGCGTACGGTTCGACGCCCGGCGGGAGGCCCTCGAGCGGAATCGGACCGTCCTCGAGGCGGTCGGCGAGAACGTCGAACTGCTCTCTGTGCAGCTCCCGCTCCTCGCCGCTGTCCCGGAACCGGACGTCGATTCGATCCTCGTGCGTTGCCTCGAGCGCGAACGGTCGCTCCGAGACGGGTGTGAGGA
The DNA here is from genome assembly GCF_059736515.1 of Natrononativus sp. DTA114. Taxonomy (NCBI): domain Archaea; kingdom Methanobacteriati; phylum Methanobacteriota; class Halobacteria; order Halobacteriales; family Natrialbaceae; genus Natrononativus; species Natrononativus sp. DTA114. The sequence goes on from NZ_JCASSN010000004.1 coordinate 367,874, forward strand.
GCGTCGCCCCCTCCTCGAGTCGGTCGCACTCCTCCAGTAACTGGTGCCAGCGGTCACTCTCGTGCATACGGGTCGTACGTCGCAGGGCCAGAAAAAGGGCGTCCGCGGGATCGCCGGGCTGTCGACCGCCGGGGCGTAGAGAGCGGGTCGGGCGCTCGATCAGGGCGTGAACGCGGCCACGATGAGTCTGGCCGCCGATGATCGTGACCGGGTATGCACTGACCTTCAGTGACTACTATAGACAGTACCACCGATAGAGACACTCGTTCGCTCAGTCTGATACCGCCTTTTATTTTTGTAAAGCATAATGCACTGTCACATCGTAGCACGGATCATGCGTCGACGTCGATACCTGCTCGGTATGGGCGCGGGGGTTGGTGGCCTCCTGATGGGGCGTGAGCGACTGGCGACGGCAGGTGCCGACCCGATCTCCGTGAGCATCGTCGAGACGAACGACCCGGTCGAGGCGGGTGAGATCCTCGAGGTCGTTGGCGAAATCGAACACACCGGTTCAGCGGCGACCCAGGTGGACCTCGAGTTCCGCGTCAGCGACGACACCGTCTCGAGACGCGGATTCGCCGAAATCGAACCCGGCGAGACGCGAACCGTCGAGTTCCACCACCGCACCTACCCGGTCAGGAGGGACAGTACGTTTCCGGTGGGAATCGCGGGACACGGCGTCGAAGACGTCAGAAACGTGAGCGTATCTGGGGTCGATGAACTGGGTGTGGATGCAGTCCGCCCCGCCCGAGAACTCACCGTCCAGCCGGGGACGACGGTTCTTTTCGAGGTCCTCCCCGATGATCTCGGCGAGTTCGGCGGGGCAACGCACTGGTATCTCGACGGGGAGTATACCGGCCACTCGAGCGGCCCCTGGTACGCGGCGTACGCGGCTACGGAGGGGGCGGAGTACTGGCAACACACGTTCGAGTCGGCCGGCGAAACGACGGTGAGTGCGGTCTTCGTCGGCGACAACAACGCTACCGCGCGGTGGTCGGTGACTGTTGCCGAGGGCGGCCACGCACAGCCATCGATCGACGCCGCGAACCCGAGTTCCGGGCCGCTCGACGTCACCGAGTCGGAACCAATCGAACTGGAACTGGACGTCTCCGACCCGACTGCCGGGCTGGATCGAGTGGTCTGGTGGCTCGAGCAGGCCGATACGGTCCTCGGCGTCACCGACGTCGGCGGGAGCGAGGACACCGCGACGCTGTCGGTCGACGGCGGCTCGCTGTGTCACGGCTGTGCCGTCGTTCCCTGGGTGATCTCCGAATCCGGGCTCGTCACGAGCGAACGCGTCTGGACGGCCACCCGCCAGTTCGACGGGGAGTTCGACGTCTCGATCCTCGAGACGAACGCCCCCGTCGGCGCCGACGAGTTCCTCGAGACCACAGTCGAGGTCGAGAACCGCGGGATCGGGACCGCGAGCCAGGAGCTCCGTCTCGAGGTCGGCGAAGAGGTCGTCGACGCCGAGGAAATCACACTCGAGGGCGGCGAGTCAACCGAGCTTTCGCTCGGCTACGAAACCTATCCCGTCCGCCAGGACGTCCGGTTTCCGATTCGAGTCATCTCCGAGGACGATTCGGCCACCGAAACCGTCGACGTCTTCGCCGACGGCGTCGGCTCCGTTCGTCTCCAGATGCTCGAGACGAACGCTCCCGTCGGTGCCAGCGAGTTCCTCGAGGCCACAGTCGAGGTCGAACACACGGGCGAGGAACCGGTCACGCAGGCGGTCCACCTCGTCGCCGGCGACCGCGCCGACAGCCAGGAGGTGACGCTCGATCCGGGCGAGACGACGACGGTCACGCTCGGTTACGACACCTACCCCGTCGGCCGGGACGTCGAGTTCCCGCTCGTCGTCGAGACGGCGGGCTATCGCGATCAGCGAACCGTCCGCGTCTTCGCTGACGGTACCCCCTCGTTTCGCGTCGCGAGCCTCGAGGCGAACGATCCGGTCGAAGCTGGGGAGTTCCTCGAGGTCAGTGCAACCCTCGAGAACACCGGAGAGGCGGAACGAACGGACGAGGTTCGCCTGGTCGTCGGCGGCGAGATCGTCGATTCGGCATCCCCCACGATCGCCGGCGGGGATAGCCGAGACGTCACGCTCGGCTACGATACCTATCCCGTTCGACGGGACGTCGAGTTTTCCGTCGGCGTCGAAACCGACGCCGATGACGCCGACCTGCCGGTCGAGGTTGTGGTCGAAGACGATGACGATACTCCCGACACCGGCGTCGAGTTCGACAGCTGCCAGCGCGCGACTGTCACCGGCGAGTTCGCGGACGGCGAGACGCTCTCGGCGAGCACCGGGTTCTACGACACCGCCGGCTTCGGCAACACCATCCGCGAGGACTGGCTCACGGTCGGTGAGCACGTCGAGGCCCCGTTCGACGGCACCGTCGTCTTCGAGGTCGGCGCGGAGTCCGGCGTCTCGAGCGACGGCGAAGAGGCGATCGTCGACGTCGACGAGCGCGGGGAATTCGGCACCGCGATCAGCGGTGTCCGGACACCCGACGCGTCACCGGGTGAGTCGTTCAACTACGAGAACCCCCACGACTGTCTCGAGGAAATCCGTCCGGAGCGGCCGTCGCTGTCCGTCCTCGAGGTAACCTCCCTCGAGACCGGCGCGCTCGAGGTGACGTTCGAAGCGGAGAACCCGACCGACGTCGCGATTCCTATCGAGAGTGCGTTCGTCGGCGCGACCGACGACGACCCGCCCGTGGAACTCGAACCAGGGTCGACCACGGCCGTCGTCGAGTGGACACCCGACTCCGGCGACGAACGGCTGGCCTGGGAGGTCGACTTCTCCCGCTTCGAGTACGACGAGCCGATCCGGGCGGAGACGCCGCCCGCCGAAGAGTACGAGACGGCGGCCGATCTCACGGTCAGTATCGTCGACGCGACCGATCCGGTTGATGCAGGGGAGGTCCTCGAAGTCACAGTGGAGGTGACGAACGACGGGAACACCGAGACGACGGAAGCCGTGCGTCTCGTCGTCGGCAGTGAGGAAGTCGACAGCGCGTCGGTGACGGTCGCCGGCGGCGCGACGGAAACGGTCTCACTGGGATATCAAACCGCGACGGTCGCCCAGGACGTCGAGTTCCCCGTCACCGTCGAGAGCACAGCCGACACTGACGACCGTACCGTAGCGGTTCGAGGGATGGAGTCCGAGGGAGACGACGAGCCGCCGGGCGAGGACCTCGAGACGGAACCGGACGAGTCGCCGGCCGAAACGGACGCCGAGGAATCCGAGGACACCGGTGAACCCGACGATGCAGCCGACGGTGAAACCGAGTCCGAATCGAGCCCCGCGGACGAACCCGAATCGGGATCCGCGGACGACTCGACCGACTCTGGCGACGAGACAGGCGACAGCGAGGATACCGGATCGGAAGCGGACGACGGCGAATAACGATGGAAACGGATCAGGGGTTCCAGCTGCGCGGTGGTTATCGGTCGTTGGATCGCTGCGTTCGCCATCTGACTCGGAGCCACCGCCCGGCGCTTACAGCGTAGGTGCGCCCGACGGCGATCGCACGCCGCCACGTCGCGGGTGTGAGCAGGTAGCGAACGCCGGCGCCGGCCGCCCGAAACCAGAACGCTACTGCGACGCTCACGCGACGAGCGCGCTCGGAGTAGCGCATCACCGGGAGGATGACGATCCCCGCGGCGACGAGCCCGACGACCCCGCCCGCGGTGTACACCGAGAGCAGCGGGAAGTACTCGAGCGCCGCGACGAGCGGTGCGAGCGCGAGTGAGGCGAGGCCGCCGCGAGCGAGGATCGGCCGAACGGCGAGCGACGGGCGAGTCACCATCACGAGCTGTCGGCCGAGCATGATGAGCTGCCAGCCGGCGAACGCACCGAGCGAGGCGCCCAGCACGAAGATCGCGTCGGGATCGAGGTTGCTGGTACCGAGGAAGAAGGCGCCGAAGAGGACCGCCAGCCCCAACGAGATGGTCGGGTGGTCGGCCGGTCGGCGGGACATTATGGCCCATGCACCCCCGAGTACGGCCAGGCCGACGGCAACGCCGACGACGACGTCGACCACGTAGTGGACACCGAGCGCGACGCGGGTAAAACAGACCGTGACAACGATTGCGCTGGCCACGCCGAACCGTCTGCGGCGCGTGCTCCTGGTAAGAACGGCTGCCAGTCCGAAGTAGACGATCGTCGCGTTGACGGCGTGGCCGCTGGGAAAGCCGTACCCGGTGGCCAGCGCGGTCGCCTCGTACAGAGGCTGGACGAGCCACGGAAGCAGTTCGGGATCGAGCAACGGCTGCTCCGGTCGGGGAAACCCGAACACTTCCTTGAGCCCCTTGTACAGGCCCATCCCGGCCAGCCACAGACCAGCGAGCGCGGCGACATCGTCCTGATCCGGAACGTCAAACCAGTAGAGTGCGGCGAGAAGAACGGTCAGAAACCATATGTCAGCTAGCTGAGTGAGCAACGCGATGATAACGGCAACCCACTCCGGAATGAGATGCTGAATCGGTTCGAACTCGTCGATACCACGCGACATGTCGGCCACTACGGGACCGCAGTACAAAGTCACTGCTACATCGATTGCCACGTTGCAACCATGATCGTCGTTTCACTCTCTCGAGTACTCGTCCCGGTGGTCCGGTTCGAACGTCGGTCCACCCGATCCACCCCGTCGTCGGCCGGGCGTGCGCTCATCGCCTCGAGATCGACCGCCGAGACAGGTTCCGCAGTCACACCGACCGCAACAGCTATATTAGTTTACGCTAATATTAGCAATCACTAAGATGTACGGAGAGGAGGAAACCAGTGGCTCACGATCGAACGCGATGACCACGGCGGGAAGCTGCTGTGGAGCGTCCCACTCGCTAACGGAGGCGGAGTTGGCGGCCGACGTTCGCACCCTCGAGGCGATCAGCAACGACACCCGGTACGAGGCGCTCCGGCTCATTGCGGCGACCGAGAACGGGGCCTGCGTCTGCGAACTCGAGCCAGCACTCGGCGTGAGCCAGAGCGCGGTCAGTCAAGCGCTCTCGCGGCTGTACGCCGCAGAGTTGGTGACGCGCCGGAAGGAGGGGCGATGGCGGTACTACGCCGCGACACCGCGGGCCGAACGGTTACTCGAGAGCCTCGACGAAATCAGACAGACCGACCATGACTGACGATAGATCAGACACACCGACAGGGAGCGACGACATCACACCATCGGCCCCGAACGACACGTCGGCCACGGGCGACACAAAACCCGACGCGGCGAGCCGCCGGGCTGCGGTTCGCGACCGATATGCGGATATCGCAACGGATTCTACGGCCTGTTGTGACGACTCGGAACCGACGCCGTCCTGTGATGAATCCGCAGCAGACGACGTAGACAGTGCAGAACTGTCGAACCGGATGGGGTACTCGACAGCGGACCTCGAGGCGGTTGCCGACGGCGCGAACCTGGGGCTTGGCTGTGGGAATCCGACCGCGATCGCGAGCCTCGAACCAGGCGACACCGTCCTCGATCTGGGCTCCGGGGGCGGCTTCGACTGCTTCCTCGCGGCCCAAGAGGTGGGCGATGCCGGACGGGTCATCGGTGTCGATATGACCCCAGAAATGATCGAGACCGCACGCGAGAACGTCGCGAAGAACGACGCCGAAACCGTCGAGTTTCGCCTCGGCGAGATCGAACACCTTCCCGTCGCCGACGGACCAATCGACGTGATCATCTCGAACTGCGTGATCAACCTCTCACCGGACAAACCGCAGGTGTTTCGCGAGGCCTATCGGGTCCTTCGACCCGGCGGCAGGCTCGCGATTTCGGACGTGGTGCTGACGGCTCCGTTACCCCCGGAACTGCGTACGGACCTGGGGTCGATAGCCGGTTGCGTCGGAGGTGCGTCGTCGATTCCGGATCTCGAGACGATGCTTGCCGACGCTGGGTTCGTCGACGTCTCACTCGAGCCGAAAGAGGACAGTGACGAGTTCATCCGGGAGTGGGACGACGAGCACGATCTGAGCGAGTTCATCGTTTCGGCGACGATCGAAGGTCGAAAACCCGGCTCCTAATCTTTCGGCATTTTGCGTCCCGGTCGCCCGATCGAGCGAGACCACTCTCGTGGCACCGGTAGTTATCCTTCTGGAGAGCGAAGAGCCGCCAATGTCCGTCGACTACGCGGGAATCACGTTCGAACGGCTGGGTCACGCGAGCGTCCGACTCGAGACCACGGACGGAACGGTCGTCTACGTCGATCCCTGGAGCGACGTTCTCGAGGACAAGCCCAGAGACGGCGACGTCGTCTTCGTCACCCACGACGACTTCGATCACTACGATCCCGAGGGGATCGACGACGTAGCCGGACCGGACGCAACGATCGCGGTGTACGAAGGGGTCGAAACGGGTGACCTCGAGCGGGAGACGATCGCGCTGGCGTACGACGGCGAGGAAACCGTCGACGGCATCGACGTGCGAACCATCCCCGCCTACAACGATCCCGCTGGCGACCACGTCACCGACGAGGGCGACCCGTTCCACGCCGACGGCGAGGTGATCGGACTCGTGCTCTCGATCGACGGAACGGACGTGTTCGTCCCCTCGGATACGGACTTCCTCGCACACCACGAGGGAATCTCGGCCGATGTCTTCCTGCCGCCGATCGGCGGCCACTACACGATGGACCGCCACGAGGCCGCCGACTTCGCCCGGAGCATCGAACCGAATCTCGTGTTGCCGATCCACTACGACACGTTCGAGGCGATCGAAACCGACGCCGAGGCGTTCGCGGCGGAACTCGAGGATGACGGGATCCGTGTCGAACTGTTCTGATCGGTGGCCGCGGACGATCGTGGCCGGCGCCCTCGAGTCCGAACTATCTTGACTGATCGCTCTAACACACTCGTATGACCCCGGACGGCGATGACTCACTGTCGATCGACGAGTTCGTCGAGTACTGCCGGACACAGGCGGGACTTCTCTCGGGTTCGGTCGAACGGATGGGGACGGAGGTCGCCGACCTGCTCGACGAACTCGACGAGGAGACGGCGGCGATCCGTTCGCTGCTCGATGAACGGTCGGAGGAACCTTCGGGGCCGGCAACGCCGGTAGCCGGGGTCGGTCCCGATACCGAAGCGGTAGATGTGGAGACGATCGAAGAGCTCGAAGCGGCGATCGAAACGAAACAGGCGCTCGTCGAGGCCAAGCAGGCGCGGATGCGCACCTATCAGGAACTGGCTGCAGAGTACACCGAGTTAGCGGAGTCACTGCCGTCGGAAGCAGCGGACGGACGTGAGGCGATGGATCGGGTCGTTCGTTTCGAGGCCGAACACGAGGCACCGGCGTACTTCCCGGATCGACAGACGGTGTACGAGGCCGCCAGTTCGGATCGAAACACGGACTCGACGTAGTTCCGAGCCCACGGCTCGAGCGGCAACCGAGTGTGTCTGGCTCGAATCGACGGTTGTTCGGTCACTGCGGATTCGTCCTGTTGTTCGGGCAAACTCTACAGCAGACGCCAATTAAGTATTTGCCCGGCCGCCACGGAACATCTGAACGTGGCATACGAGACGTCGCGGTCTGCGGTACTGAAAGAACTCTGGATAGCGGTAGCGACGCTCGCCCTCCTGGGAACCGCCAGTGCGGCTCTCGGTGTGGTTCTCTATCTCAACAATTCGATCCTGTCGATAGCGACGTTTCTCGGTTCGAACGATCCCATCAACGGCTGGCTGGTCGTGCTCTTTCTCGGCACCGTCGCCGGGGCCATCTTCATCGTTGGTCTCAATCTCGTCTCGGAACTCGTCGTGCGAACGGGACGCACGAGGGATCTGGTGTACAATCCTCTCGCGGGGATGCTCATCGGGATGTCCTTCGGCGCGGTGCTCTGGCTGTTCGTCGTTGCACTCGGCGCCCCGATCGTCATCGAGAGCGTGAGCGGCCAGCAGCGCCCCTTCCCATACCTCCACTACGGGAGTCTGACAGGCGTCATGCTCTACAGCGTGTTCATCGGCGTCGGCTACCCCGTAATCCGGTGGTGGGAACGGGACATGATGGTCTACTACGGCTCCGAATCGGGCGCAATGTCGGAGATCGACGCCGACTACGAACCGACCGACCACGACGAGGCCGTGCTCGAGGCCATCCAGAACGGACGCGAGACCGGGGCCCCCTGGGGCCGAGCGAACAGGCAGTTGTTGTGCGAGGAAACCGGTCTGGGGAAGCGAGACGCCCAGGCAGCACTCGAGAACCTCCAGCGTGCTGGCTGGGTTCGGGAAATTGCGGACGGCTGCTACGAGTTCGTCAAGGACCCGCGGGCCGACTGATCACGGCTGCCTGTCGACGACGTCGACGTTCGAGAACTCGAAACGTGCACCGCCGTCGACGCCTTCGGTGACGTCCTCCCACGAGTGAACTCGTGGGCTTCCCCTCCGCTGACGCGTGATTCAGTCGTCTGAAACACCGGGGGCAACGTTCCCAGTCTCGTGACTGGTACTCTGGTTTACGGGTGCTTCTTTGGTCTCTACCGGGTGACCAGAGTGTTGAATCGTCCACGCATGGTCGTCCCACTCGAAGCATGGCACCTGAATTTGGCGTCCATCCGCCGTCGTGTTCTCTCGGGCGGCCGCAGGTCGCGCCATCGACCCACTTGTTCGAAACTCTATACTATCCACAGCTTGCTTACGCAGGAAATTCGCCGATCCTGCTACATCAGCGTGCCCCTCGCGTTCACACGCATGACACTGAAGCAAATCACCATTCCGATGCACGTCCTCGCTCTCACACGCAGGACACTCAGACGACGTTCCAGCCTCTGATTTTTCAGTGACGGTTATTCCATACTCGAACTCCAACACGTCTCGGAGTCGTCGTCGGAAGCGTCCGTGTGCCCAGAACAGGTGCGTCTTCTCGTTCACCGTAGCGGACCAGTGTTTCCTCCGCACGTCGCCCAACGCGCCGACGAGGAGTTCCGTAACGCCTCTCTCGGCGAGCCACTCTCCAAGGTCGCGAACCAACGCGTCCATCGCGTGGTTGCGTTGCTCACCACGCGTGTGGTAGGCGACTCGGATTTGCTTGCTCGACCACTCGTCGTCGCCGAGCATGGATTGCAACTCGGCGATTCGCTTCGTGTGAGTGTGGAATGTATGGAATGCGGGTCTCCCGTGGTACAGGCGGTGGTCTCCTTGGGTTGTCGTGACGGCGGCGAGATTGTTCGCACCGATGTCCACCGCTGCCACTACCTCTTCGCCGCTACGGTAGTGGCCAGTGGTGGTTGATAAGAGTCGCGTCGACTGGGGGGATTGTCCTCGTCGCCGACGGTTCGATGTGCAGTGAACGTTTCGGTGTCTCTGTCGTACTTGACTTCCAAGCGACCTTGCTTGCCTATCCAACGGGGATCGCCTGCAACTTCTAACCGTAACCGCTCGTGGTATCCGAGTCCGTACTTCTCTTTGAGGTCCATTCCGACGGGGATTTCGAGTCGGCTTCGCTCACCGAGTTCGAGGGTGTATTGCTCGTTGCGGATGATGGTGCGTGGTGTACGCTTTCCGTCTTCCTTCCAGTATCCGGGTGGGGATGGCCTGTCAGTGACTTTCGAGTTGTTTGGGTTTCGGTATTTCGAGAGGAGACCAAAGTATGATTTCCACGGCTCCCAGTTCTTCTGCACGAGTTGTTGGGGTGTGCTGGAACTGAGGGTCTGGATATACTGTTGCCGGTATTCTTCTTGGGTGACCGCTTGTTTCACCGTGGATTTCAACTCGCTGACTGAGATTCGAGTGTCCGCGTTGTCGATGGTCTCGAAGAGGGTTTGTCTGCGGTCGTAGTTGACTTGGTTGTTGCAGGCGGCTGACGCGTCGAGGAGTTCGAGGAGAAGTAGCTCGTCGCGGTGTGAGCGTGGTCTCACCTCGAACGTATCGCAACGCGTCATTAGTTCCACGTATGTTGTGACTCGTTATGAATATTCCGCGGAGTGTTGAATCAAGAATGGTACACTGAGTGTTGTTCATGGTTCAAATCCCGTGGGAATCACGGGTTTAGTGGGTTACGTGGATTGTGTCGTCGTGCCTACCGCTTGGACCCACGACTAAAGTCGTGGGCTTCCGCTAGTATTGTGTCATCGGACCGAATCACGAGTTCGAGGTCTGCCCGGAGTGTCGCGTTCCGAGTGTCGAGGTCCTCCCAGGCGTCGAGGGCGATCTCTGCGAGTGACACCGGGGCGCGATTACTGATTCCGGCAATGAGTTGACTGATTAATCGCATACAACGATCAACACCGGCTTTCACGCCAGTACAAATGGTATCAAATTTCCGGGTGTAGTACTCACCGATGATCTCGACGGGAGTAACTCTATTACCATAGCGAGGATACGAACGGAAACGACGAAACCCCACATGACCAGTGACCCTCTCATCAAGACCACGCATGTCGGAAGCCTCCCCCGCTCCGAGACGGTACGGGATCTGCTGCGAGGCGACGCCGACCCGCGGTCGACAGCGTTCGACGAAGCCGTCTCCGAAGCCGTTCGGGACGTCGTTCGAAAGCAGGCCGCGGCCGGCATCGATATCGCAAACGACGGCGAGCAGAGCCGTCTCGCGTACTCCGTCGACGTCACGAACCGCCTGTCGGGTTATTCGGACCGGTTCGCCGAGCGCGACCTCCCCGCTGACCTGGCGGAGTATCCCGAGTTCGCAGAGCAGGCGTTGGGCGATATCGAAAACATCGGCGGCCCGATCGCGACCGGCCCGCTCGAGTACACCGGCGCGAACGAACTCAGGCGGGATCTGGCGCGCTTCGAGGAGGCAGCCGGCGTGGAGGGCGTCACGTTCACGGATCGCTTTCACACCGCACCCTCGCCGGGAGCCGTTCTCAGGTTTACCGAATCCGAGTACCACGACTCGAACGAGGCATACCTCTTCGACCTCGCCGCGGCGCTGCAAACCGAGTACGAAACGATCGTCGACAGCGGTGCGATGCTTCAGATCGACGCCCCGGAACTGCTGGCCGCGTTCACGATCACCTACAGGGACGCCTCCGTCGAGGAGTTCCGCGAACACGTCCGGACCTACGTCGAGGCGATAAACGTCGCCCTCGAGTCCGTCCAGAGCGACCGCGTCCGCCTGCACGCCTGCTGGGGGAACTATCCGGGTCCGCACCACCACGACGTCGAACTCGGCGACGTCATCGAGGAGTTCTACGAGGCGGACGTTGGCGGGCTGGTCGTCGAAGGGGCGAACCCGCGACACAACCACGAACACCTGACGATCACCGACCACCCGCTTCCCGAAGAGTGGACGCTCATCCCCGGCGTCATCGACGTGAAAACCAACATCGTCGAGCACCCCGAAGTCGTCGCGGACCGCCTCGAGCGCTTCGCCAACGCCGTCGGCGATCCGTCGCGAATCATCGCCGGCTGTGACTGCGGGTTCGAGACTGTGATGACCGCGAACCTCGTCTATCCCGACTTCGTCTGGAAGAAACTCGAGGCGCTAGCCGAGGGTGCGGCACTCGCCTCAGAACGCCTGCAGTGATCACGCGCTCGTCGGATACGCCGTCACCCGAAGCGTCGCCGTTTCGCTCGGACTGTACCAGTACGACGACAGACTTCCGCCTGACTCTGAATCCGCCCCACTTCGGCCTGGGCTGGTGTGGCTCGCCCCTTTCTCGGTACCGTGCGCTACGGACGTACTACCAGTACGATCAGTAGTATCGATACTGTCGATAGTATCACCTGTATCCATACTTTCTGAGAATACAATAAGTCGGTGGGCGAGAATCCTTCGAGTATGTCTCGAGGTTCACACTCGGCGACGACCGGTGACGTGACGATCGAGCAGCTAGCCGCCCACCTCGAACTGTCCGAAACGACCGGTGTTGCCAGTGTGGACCTCGAGGCAGTGGAACTAGCCGTCAGTCGCTACGGCAGCGAGGCGACGAGTGTCGCCGCGCTGTGTGTCGCCAGTGAACGGCGCGACCGACAGACGGTCAATCCGGAGACGCTGGCGGCACGCGCCGGTGTCGATCCGGCCGCCGTTACGGACGCGATGGAGACGCTCGAGCGGGAGCTGACTCCGCCAGCGGCGCCGGATGAGATCCGGGCGCTGCGCCGGAGTATCGTCGCGCTTCACGAACTCCTGGCGTGCCTCGAAGCCGGCCGCTCGAATGCGCCCCGGTTGTCGCGGGCAGCGCGCGATACCGTCGACCCGTCGGTCATGGCGCTGGCCGAACGGCACCCGGACCGCCTGAACGAGGCAGAACTGCGAACGCACCTTCGGCGGCTGGAAGCCGACCTCGAGATGGCGCAGCTGGGCGTCGAACTCTCCGTCATCTTGCGGTAGCGAGGAAACCCCGTGCTTTACCACGGGGAGGAATCGCGTTCGTCCGTGTCTCAACTCGCCCTGCTACGGCCCCCCGGTGTCCAACGCTTCCGCAATTCGTCCCGCGGGGGTAGCTGAGAATTGGCATCCCAATCGGTCCTCTGACGCAATCGACTCTCCCCTCTATTCCCGCGACGCAATCGGCCCCTTCTGATCGAAAGGGGCTCAGTCGGCCGGCTCCTCGAGTTTGTGTTTGAACGCCCGGTAGGCGTTCTCGCCCTGTTCGGTTAACTCGACGATGCGTCGGCGACCGACCTTCGTCACCGTGACGTACTCGTCGCGCTCGAGCGGCGTCACGACGTGTGTATCCAACAGCCGGAACGCCCCCTTATCGTGAGCGGGTTCACGGTCGGCGATGAACGAGAGTTCGTGATCCCGGGCGTACTCGATGAGGTCTTTCTTCTTCGGATCGGTCGTCTCGAATCGGGAGTCGTACTCAGTCGGGTCTGCGAGAAAGGCCATGATCGCGATCTGATCGCGCGTCGGCGAGTCGATCGGATACGTTGGAAGTCGAGAGGTCGTCTCGAGGCCGCTCGAGAGCGGTTCGACCGTCCCGTCGTGGGTGTACTCCTCAGGTTCGACGTAGTAGGCCGTGGCGTTCGTCTCGACGTCCATACAGGCGATCGTCGCCCCGATCGCGGCGATAGTGCCGCTACCGGAGACGTTGACGTAGACGTTGTCCTCGCGATGGGTCGCAGCGAGCGAGGTTACCTCGCCGAGGACCGCGTACACGTCCGATAGATCGCACGTGACGAGCGAGAGGTCGCGAACGAGACTCTCGATTTCGTCGATCAACTCGTCGCGAAACTCCGGTGGATTCTCGTTCCGTTCCGGAACGAGCAGATAGACGACATCCGCGTGCTGGTTCTCGAGTGGTTTGAGAACCCGGTCGTACTCGTGGCCCAGCGGTACGATGTGGACCCGCTGCTCGACGTTCATAGCTCGAGACTTGTATCAAGGCCGATAACTGCTCTGGTTGACGAGTCACAACCGTCGAACGCGCTCGGTGGCTCCCTACTGCCGGGAGGAACCGGCGACTCGTCGGTCGACCAGCCAGACGCCGCCGGCGACGAGAAGAGAGACGGCTGCCGGCCAACGATCGCTGCTCAGATACAGACTTGGCGTCGGCGGGTTGTACTGCGTGAGGGGAAAGAACACGGGGTAGGAGTGTCCCGATAACCCAACGAGGAACAGATCGAGGGCGTGATGAGAGAGCGTTCCCAGCAGTGCGGCCAGGAACACCTGCCTGCGGTACCGGACAGGAACCAGGAGAGCACCGATGCAGACGACGACGATCGATCCACCGAGAGTGTGAAACGCTCCCCAGTCGAACGGAATCCCGAGGGTCGTCTCGATCAGCACAGCGGGGACGATGAGTTCGATTCGACTGAGATCGGGAATCATCGCACCAGCCATCACAACTGTGACATACCGTGGCGTGAGCCACTCGTACTGCCACGAGAGGGCAGTCGCACAGGCGTAGGCTGCGAGGACGTGGGTGAGCAGTTCAGCCATCGCTCTCACCGCCGTTCGAGTCGTTTCGCCCCGGAGTCGGTGCGCGTTTCCACAGCGGTCGGTCGCGAGGAACGACCCCCGCAGTCGGCTCGATTCGCCAGTGACGGACCGCTCGATAGAGAACCCACAGCCCAGCGATCACCGACACGACGTACATGTACTCGAGTTCCCAGCTGTCTCTGACGAGTGACTCCTCGACCTCGACGGTCGATTCGTCGGTGAGCGTGCCGAACACTCTGAGGTTTTGTCCCTCCTCGACGGGCGGAGCGTCGGTGATTCGTAACTCGATCGGCTCCTGGTCGGGGCCAGCCTCGATGCGTACCGGGTCGGTCGAGATCACCTCGCCGCTAACGTCGACGGCCTGGCCGACGTACCGCTCCCCATCCGCGGCGAGCTCGTCTCCTCCCGGGTAGTGGTGACGGTCCGGTGCGGGCTCGAGCGCGCCGAACCAGACGAACAATCCCCCCAGGAGAACGAGACAGACACCGATCGCGAGGGCGCGACTGGACGGTGACTCGAGCATTCGTTTGGACCTGTTTCAGCCGAGGGGGAAAACTGTCGTGATCCGTGGGCGGCGTTCGAATGTGAACGGTACGCACCCGCTGTGACAACCAACATATATATGCCAATAGGAGTGGCACAGTGTGGTTATGAACGCTGTCGTGCTTGCTGGCGGGGAGGGAACGCGACTTCGACCACTCACTGAGGACAAACCAAAGGGGATGGTCGAGGTCGACGGCAAACCGATTCTGACCCACTGTTTCGATCAGTTGCTCGAACTCGGTGCCGAGGAGTTCGTTGTGGTCGTCGGCTACCTGAAAGAGCGGATCATCGACCACTACGGCGACGAGTACAAGGGGGTGCCGATCACGTACTGCCACCAGCGCGAACAGAAGGGACTGGCACACGCGCTGCTCTGTGTCGAAGAGCACATCGACGACGACTTCATGCTCATCCTGGGCGACAACATCTTCCAGGCCAATCTCACCGACGTCGTGCGCCGTCAGCAGGAAGACCGCGCAGATGCTGCGTTCCTCGTCGAGGAAGTCCCGTGGGAGGAAGCCTCGCGCTACGGCGTCTGTGATACGAACCAGTACGGCGAGATCACCGACGTCGTCGAGAAACCCGAAGAGCCGCCGTCGAACCTGGTGATGACCGGCTTCTACACGTTCACGCCCGCCATCTTCCACGCCTGCCATCTCGTCCAGCCCTCCAATCGCGGCGAATACGAGATCAGCGAGGCGATCGACCTGCTGATCCGTTCCGGTCGAACGATCGACGCGATCGGCCTCGACGGCTGGCGCATCGACGTCGGCTACCCCGAAGACCGAGACGAAGCTGAAAGACGACTGCGTAACGAGGGTGACGCGGAAGCAGCCGCTGCAGCGAACGAGTGAGGTAGTTTACACTTTCGCTGGCTCTGTTGAACCCCCTAGAGTCCGCAGTGATTATAAAATCTAGATGGGTCGACAATTTCGTTCGAGGTTGATGCGTATCACGTGCAAATCAGCGGAAACAGGCTACTCATCCGCACCAAGTAACTTCCTCTTCAAATATAGATTTATTACCCGGTAAGATAAGGGGGTGAGCAAGGATCATGGTTCAGTGGTCGCGTCTCATCTCCGCTATTGGAGGGCTGTTCGTCGCGATTGCGGCGTGGCGGGTGATCTTTAGCGTTCTTGCAGGAACCACGATCACGACAGCCCTAATCGACTTCTTCCAGATCGGTCTCCTCGGGCTTGCACTCCTGTACGGTGGGTATCGACTCCCCCGGATTGGACTCGATCCAGCGACGTACCCACGAGTCGTCGGTTGGTGTCTCGGGGCAGTCGTCGTGATGGCTCTCGCCATCTCTCTGCGGATCGTCGACCCGGGTGCGACCATCGAGGGGCCACTCTGGTCGGTCGCACTTGCAACGGCGCTCGGTGGCCTCATCGGCCTCGCGATCGGCGTCAGCGAAGCGCAAGCCATCACCCGCGCTCGCGAGGCGGAACAGCACAAACACCAGCTCGAACAACAGAACGGCCGCCTGGAGGCGTTCTCGAAAATGCTCGCACACGAACTGCGAAATCCATTATCAATTGCGCAACTACGCCTCGACCCTGCTGCAGAGGGTGATGACGAGGCACGTGATCAGGTTGAGCGGGCTCACGAGCGGATCGACGAGATCATCAGCGTTCTCTTGCTAACCGCACAGACGAGTGACGCAACTATCGAGGGAGAGGAGGTAGCAATTGCAGATGTGGCGACGGACGTCTGGAAGGATATAGACTCGGCCTCGGCAACGCTCGTACTCGAGACGGAGCAGTCGATTCGCGCCGATCCGGTTCATTTCCACCATTTACTCGAGAACCTGCTCAAAAACGCCATCGAACACGGCGGGAGTGATGTGACCGTTCGTGTCGGCGATCTCGAAACCGGGTTTTTCGTCGCAGACGACGGCTCAGGAATTCCGGTCGAAGAGCGTGATTCGGTCGTCGATACTGGCTATACTACCGCTGACGATGGAATCGGATTCGGCCTCTCGTTCGTCGTCCAAATCGCTAATGCGTACGATTGGGAGTTCGCTATCACGGAAAGCGATTCCGGTGGCGCCCGGTTCGAATGCACCGCTGTTGATGTTTTCGCACAAGACGCGCCATCTAAGACGGAGAGTACCTGACGGGTTCAGTCTTGCCGGCACGAAGGGAGCCTCCGAGGGATGTTCATCTAGGGGGTTCAACAGAACCCATTTGGCTTGTAGTTCAGGACTTCACGACGAGCGGTTCGTACCAGTCGCGGTTCGCGCGGTACCAGTCGATGAACTCCGCGACGCCCTCGCGGATGTCTCGAGTCGGCTCGTAGTCGATCAGGTGGTTTGCCTTCGAGATATCGGCGTGGGTGTGCTGGGCGTCGCTGTCGTGACGGTCGGCGAACTCGACCTCGAGGTCGGGATCGGTCGCGTCGCGGACGGTTTCGGCGAGCGTGAGGATGTCGATATTGTCGGTCGAACCGATGTTCATGATCTCGCCGTCGGCGCTGTCGTCGGTTAGCAGCGTCTCGTTCGCGCGGACGGCGTCGTCGATATAGGTGAAATCGCGCGTCTGTTTACCGTCACCGTAGACGACTGGCGGTTCGCCGCGGAGACACCGCGAGACGAAGTTCGAGATCGCCATGTTCGGGCGCATCCGCGGCCCGTAAACGGTGAAGTAACGCAACGAGACGGTCGGGAGGCCGTAGATCTCGTTGTAGACGCGGACGTAGTGTTCGCCGGCGAGTTTGGAGACGCCATAGGGCGATACCGGCTCGTTCGGGTGGTCCTCATCGTAGGGCAGGTACTCGGGTTTGCCGTACACCGACGAGGAGGAAGCGTTGACGACGCGGCTGACGTCGGCGTCACGGGCAGCCTCGAGAACGTTCATCGTCCCGTCGACGTTGTAGCGGTTGACCTTCTGTGGCTCCTCGACGCTGGTGCGGACGCCCGCCTGGGCAGCCTGATGGTAGATAACGTCGGTACCCTCGACGAGTTCGTCGACGAGCGCGGCGTTGGTCGTACTACCGTCGACGAACTCGTAGCTGCCCTCGCCTCCCTCTGCGGCGTCACGGCCGGCCTGGATGTTGTGTTCTTTAATCCCGAGATCGTAGAATGGCTCCAGATTGTCGAGAACGGTGACGTCGTGTCCCGTGCGTGCAAATGATTCGGCGAGGTGGCCACCGATAAAGCCAGCACCGCCTGTAACGAGGATGCGCATATTCGAGGGTCACCTAGCGGCCTGAAATGCGTTCTGTTTCTTTCACGGTGAGGACAGCACAGGTCGATTGCCAGGGCAGACAGGCAGTTCGAAAACCCGCTACTACCCATAAAATTTTCGATAAGACGGTGAACGGAGGTACGAGAAATGTTCCAGTATCACAGAAATGTGTACTAATATGACAATTATACGTTAGCTCTATTAGCACCTAGAATTGTATATATTATGCAAGAGAAGTGTGTTCGAAACTCGCAAATAACATTGTGATATTCCATTGTGTGCCTGTTTGAATGAGTTTTCTAGACTGTAAAATGAATTCCGTCATTTGTGTATCTGATAATCGCATGTCTGAGATATTGGTCCGGAAACGCACCTCAATCACGATTTCTCCCTGATTCGCATATGGTAGTCGAAATCGGTCGAATTGTGATCCCGTTGGCCCAGGATGGACTCCGATTAATTACACATGATACTGCGAGACCAGTAATAATATTTCCAATCATCAGCATTACTCGGCACACAGATATAGTATTAGTCAGTCCGTAGTAATAATTCGGAAATGCATCGAGACGGAGGCTGTACTCGAGCACGAAAGAAATAATATTTGAGGTATCGGCCAGACCGTAGTCTACTCGTGGCTCGAGACGCGAACGGGTTCGTACGGTTCCTCGAGGTACTCGAGGTCCGACGAGGAGAGCGAGATCTCGAGGGCCTCGACGGCGTCTTCGAGATGATCGACGCTCGTAGTACCGATGATCGGCGCATCGACCCACTCCTTGTGCAGCAACCATGCGAGTGCGATCTGTGCCATGGTAACACCCTTATCGGCTGCAAGTTCCTCGACTCGTGCGTTGACCGATGGACCGCCGCCCTCTCGGTACGGGTGTTCGTAGAGGTACTGCTCGGTCGACCCGCGTTTCGTGGCGTCGGTCTCGTCGTGCGGGCGTGTGAGATAGCCTCGAGCCAGTGGCGACCACGGAAGGACACCGACCCCCTCACGCTGACAGAGCGGCAGCATCTCCCGCTCTTCCTCGCGGTAGGCGAGGTTGTAGTGGTTCTGCATCGTGACGAATCGGTCGAGGCCGAGTCGATCGCTCGTGTGTAACGCCTCGGCAAACTGGTGGGCCCACATCGAAGACGCCCCGATGTAGCGGACGTTTCCGCGACGGACCGCATCGCTGAGTGCGGAGAGCGTCACGTCGATCGGCGTCTCCTCGTCCCACCGGTGGATCTGATAGAGGTCGATCGTGTCCATCCCCAGCCGGTCGCGGGACGCCTCGAGTTCCTGTTCAATCGCCTTTCGTGAAAGGCCGCCCGAGTTAGGGTCGTCGTCGCGCATCTGGAAATACGCCTTCGTCGCGACGACGGATTCCTCGCGGTGTCCCTCGAGCGCGTCGCCGAGTATCCGTTCGGACTCCCCGTGGGAGTACATGTTTGCCGTATCGAAGAAGTTGATTCCGAGATCGATTGCGCGTTCGAGTATTTCGTGGCTTTCCTCCTCCTCAAGGACCCACTCGCGCCAGTCGCTCGAGCCGAAGCTCATACAGCCGAGGCAGAGACGACTGACCGTCATTCCCGTGTTACCAAGTGTCGTATACTCCATGGCCATCATTCGAGTACACCTGTGAAAAATCCCCGTGACCCGGCGAAAAACGCACCAAGTACCGTTCGGGCGGTCTTGGCCCCGTCGCGACCGATTCATCGACCTTCAAACAACGGAAGAGGTGAGCCACACGGCGGGCGAAGACGGAACGAGGGACGATTCGGAAGATGGAATCGAGCGGTAGGTGAAGCGAGATCTTCAGAGCACGAACTGGAACGCCCAGAGTGCAAGCATCCCCACGCTGATCGTCGCCAGAACGTTCTCCGTTCGCCATGCGATCAGCGCTGCCAGGACGCCAGCAAACACCATCGGCCACTCGAAATCGAGGCTAATCGACGGCTCGACCGAGAGAACGATGATCGCAGGAACGATCAGCGCGGCGAGCACTGCTGCCGGGACGAACCGGAGAACTCCGATTACTCGCGGCGGCACCGTATCGAGGCGGCCGAACAGGAGGATAAATGAGAGTCGAAGCGCGAGCGTGCCGGCGCCTGCGGCCAGAATTATCAACAGGATCGTCTGCGGTCCATAGCCGGTCGTCACGTCGAATCACCGCCGCTATTGGCGTCTTCGGACCCCCCGGACGGGAAACGACCGAGGCGCTGTTCGACGATGACCCCGGCGGCGATACCGAGAACGGCCGCGGTCACGAGTCCAAGGTTGAACGGAAACGGATCAGTGATAACTGCGAAAAAGCCAGCGACGAGAGCGGCTGTTGCCGTCGGACGTCCTTTCAGTACCGGGAACAGCAGCGCGATGAACGTGAGTGGGATTGCGAACTCGAGCGAAAGCCCGTCGGGGACATTTGCTCCGAGGAGAACGCCGACGATGGTGCCGAGTTGCCAGGTGATCCAGAGCATCATCGCGGTACCGAGATAGAACCACTTTCGGCTTCGCTCCTCGGGAGACGTTTCGGAGAATTCGGCCACTGAGAGGGCGTAGGCGAGATCGGTGAGCACGTACGCACTGAACCACTTCGAAAGTTGTGAATAGCGGTCGAGATAGGGGGCGAGAGAGGCACTGTACATCATAAAGCGAAGGTTGACGACGATTGCAGTGAACACGACAACTGCGATCGGTGCGGACTGTCCGATCAGATCGATCGCCGCCAGCTGTGCGGCTCCCGCGAACATGATCAGCGACATCGCGATCGCTAACAGGGGAGAGATCCCGACGTTCACTGCGGCCACCCCCGTGATGATCGAAAAGGGAATCATCCCAACCATCAGCGGCGCACACGCCCGCATTCCGTCGAGGAAGTCTGCTCGACTGCTCATCTTGGTACGGGGAGCCGTCGAGGAGCAGTGTTCGAGGGTTTCTCTGTCCGGAGAATCGGTCGAGAATCACTCATACGGCGTCTAGCCATCGCTCGGATCGACCTGTGGGGTTTCTCGCGTCATCGGTCTCGATTTCACTCCGTATCTATGGCCGGGACGACTGTAACGGGGGCGGGAGAGTCCCGGATCAACGAGAGCGTCGTACTCCCGAAGAACACCTTTCCAACGGGTGAGCGCCGTTTGTCCGGTATGATGACGTGATCGATCTCTTCGTCGCCGATAACGTCGAGAATCGTATCGACTGGCTCGCCTTCGCGGACGATCAACTCCGTCGGAATCCCTCGACCAGCGAGCGCCGACACCGCGTCCTCGACGGTGCCGGGAACTGTCAACTCCTCGTGATCGATCGAAACGTAACCCCCATCCGAGCCGACGAAATCGATGTCAGAACTCACGTGGACGACGACGACGGAGAGTTCGTCCTGTCCAGGAAACGACGCGACTGTCTCGACAGCCCTGGAAACGCCGGCGTCGGCCGTGCCGACGGGCATCAGTATCGAATACATAGCTCTATTTTGCGTGTCTGGGTAATAAGAGTGGGGCTTCGTGTAAGGGATAGATTACTTTCTCTCGGCGTAATTCGCCGGTACGGTCACGATTATTCCGACGACTTTCGAACTCAGGGTGAGAGATGACTTCATCCAGTCAAACGGATCTTGTCGTAATCGGCGGGGGCCCCGGTGGCTACGTTGCGGCGATCCGGGCCGCACAACTCGAGACGGACGTGACGCTCGTCGACGCAGACGCGCTCGGTGGAACCTGTCTCAACTACGGCTGTATCCCCTCGAAAGCGCTGTTGTCTGCCGCCGGATCGGTTCACGACGTCGCCCATCGGGAGGACGCCGGAATCTACGCGGACCCGTACGTCGAATGGAGCGAACTTCTCGACTGGAAATCAGGTGTCGTCGGGCAGCTCACCGGTGGCGTCGAGCACCTCTGTGAGTCCGCCGGAGTCGAGTTGCTCGAGGGACACGCCTCGTTCGTGGGCGACAACGAACTCAGGATCGAGACGAGAAACGGTGATCAACAGTCGCTGTCGTTCGAAAACGCCATCGTCGCGACTGGCAGCCGAGCGATCGAACTTCCCGGGTTTCCGTTCGACCACGATCGCGTAATGACGTCTCGAGACGTCTTCTCGCTCGAGGAACTGCCGCGGGAGTTGCTCATCGTCGGGGCCGGCTACATCGGGTTGGAGTTGGCGACGCTGTTTCAGAAACTCGGCGTCGACGTCACCGTCCTCGAGTTCGAAGACGATGCCCTGCCCGGCTGGGACGACGACCTCCGGGAGACGATTCGCTCGCACGTCGAATCCCTCGGCGTCACGTTCGCCTTCGGCGAACTCGCAGCGGGTTGTACGGTCGAGGGTGAGCGCGTGACGGTGACGACCGAAGCCGAGAACGACACCGAGCATCACCACGAGGCGGATCGAGTGATCGTCGCCGTCGGCCGTCGACCGGTCAGTGAGACAGTCGATCCGGAGACCGTCGACCTCGAGGTGAACGAATCCGGCTTCGTTTCGACCGACGGAGCCTGTCGGACGAATCTGGACCACGTGTTCGCGGTCGGTGACGTCGCTGGCGAGCCGATGCTCGCACACAAGGCGAGCGCCGAGGGAGTCGTTGCTGCAGAAACCATCGCTGGACACGACGTGAGCGTCGACGACATGGTCGTTCCGGCAGTCGTCTTTACTGACCCTGAAGTAGCAACGGTCGGTCTCTCGGAAACGGAGGCCACTGAAGCCGGTTTCGAGCCGATAGTCGGAAAAATGCCGTTCAGTGCGAGCGGCCGAGCACTCACGACGTCGAGCCCGGAGGGGTTCGTTCGGGTCGTCGTCGACGAGCCGTCTGGGACGCTACTCGGCGCCCAGGTCGTCGGTGAACACGCGTCCGAACTCGTGGGTGAACTGACGCTCGCGGTCAGTACCGAACTCACCGCCGAGACGGTTGCAGAAACCGTCCACGCCCACCCGACGTTGTCCGAGAGCGTGATGGAAGCCTGTGCCGCCGCCCTGGGCGAGGCAATTCACACGGCGTAGCTGGCGACGTCGCACGATCGCTCAGTATCCCCAGTTTCTGATCGCGTTGCCCGCGAGTGCACAGAGCGCGAGCGAGAGTGGGACGACCAGCACACCGAACGCTACACCCCAACCGAAGGCGTCGGCGAAGAGGCCGACGGCTACCGATCCGCTCGATCCGAGAACGCCGTACACCGTGCGAACGAGCCCGAATCCCATCCCCTGTTCGTCGTGAGAAAGGTGATCCAGAAACCGAGGAAGCAGGGCGGACATGAAGCTCATTCCGATTCCGACGAGGACCACCCCCGTCGCGACGGCTACGGGGTGTGATCCGACGACGAGGACGGCGTAGCCGGCGATAGCAGCCACGAGACAGCCGATAATCGTCGGATCCCGCCCGACCCGGTCCGAGACGTTACCGACGATGATCTGGACGACCCCCTGTATCACGAAGTACGCGCCGAAGGCCACGCCCGCGAGCGTCGTCGACAACCCGTGGTGAGCAACGAGGAACGCAGGGAGAAACGAGGCCGTCGCCTGCCAGACGAACTCACAGACGACGGCGACACAGACAGTGAACGCGATCGATGGACGCGAGAGAAGATCGGCGATCGACTCGAGGTCGATACGATCTCGAATCCGCTGGCGGGGGCGCCGCGGTTCGGTCGGTCGAATCCGCCAGGCAAACAGCACGAAAATCGGGAACGCGACGAGCGCCCCGAGAGCGACCGCGGGTCGCCAGCCGTAGTGAACGGCCACCCACGCAACTACGATTGGCGTGAGCAACCCCGCAACAGGACTCCCGGTGTTGTGCAACCCGACCGCGGTTCCGATGTCGTCGTAGGTTCTGGTCAACAGCGTGGTCGCGACGCTGTAGTGTAACCCGGCGACGAGTCCGAGGAGGAGCGTGCTGAGAACGAAGAGGCCGAACACGGGTGAGAGAGCGATCAGGAGCGTCGCGACTCCCGTACCGCCGACGGCGATCAGGATGATCGGACGCTCCCCGAAGCGGTCGGCGAGGAGGCCGCTCGGAAACTGCGCGAGCGAGTAGGACAACCACAGCAGCGTCAGCGAGAGTCCGAGCACCGCGTTCGAGACACCGAAATCGTCGACGATCTCCGGGACGACCGGGCTGATGGCTAGCCGTGCCACCATCGTGGCGAAGAAAGCGAACGTACACAGCGTGAGGACCGTATGTCGGTACTGCCACTGCATCTCTGATAACTGGTCGGTGTCTGCTGACTCTTCATGGAAGACGAAAGAGCGTACCGATACCGGCAGGTCGTGGAGTGGCACAGTTGCTCCAGGTCTCTTCACCCACATGGTGTGAAATTCATCACATAATCTCATAGATGAAAGAGCGAACTGTTAAGTTCAATGGTAACAGATAACAAGGCGACGTATGTCACAGGAGCAGACGCAGGAACAGGCAGACGACGATCTGAAGATCATCGACTGCGATCTTCACCAGAGTTACCGCGACCCCAATGAGATCGCCAAGTACCTACCACAGCGATACGAGTACCGAGGCGTTCGCATTCCCACACTAACCTACGGGAATCCGGCGGGTTTCGGTCGAGAGGACGCACTCCCCGACGACACCGATGATTTCGAGTACGCCGGGTCGGAGTACTCGAAGTTCAAGGAAAACCACCTCGACAGGTACGGCATCGATTACGCGCTTCTCACCGGTCACGCACACTTCAACATCAATGCCCTGCCGAACAGGGACTACGCGGTCGAACTCGCTCGAGCACACAACGAGTGGCTGATCAACGACTGGCTTCCGAAAGATGACCGGTTCCGAGGGTCGCTCCACGTCGCGATGCAGGATCCAGAGGCAACGGCGGAGATGATCCGCGATCAAGGTACCCACCCCGATATCCTCCAGATCCTCATCCAGGGAGGGAGCACGCAGGTCCCGCTGGGAGATCCGCAGTACTGGCCCGTCTACGAGGCGGCCGCCGACCTCGGTTTGCCGGTTGCACTGCACGTTTCTTCGGAGGGCGAGTCGAACACGGGGCCGCCCACCGGTGCCGGGTTTCCGAACTACTATCTCGAGTGGCATACGACGTTTCCGGCGGTGTTCATGGGCCAACTCTGCAGCATCATCGCCGAGGGAGTATTCGAGGAGTTCCCCGACCTGAAGTTCGTGTTCACCGAGTGTGGCTACACCTGGGTGCCGTTTTTCATGTGGCGGATGGACGAAGAATGGCGGGCGACGCGAGCGCAGGTGCCGTGGCTAGAGAAGGCTCCGAGCGAGTACATTCGAGAGAACGTTCGCTTTACCACCCAGCCAGTCCACGCACCGGAAAAGCCCCAGCAGTTCCGGCAGATACTCGAGATGATGCACGCCGAGGAGACGCTCATGTTCGCGAGCGACTACCCACACTGGGACTCGGACTCGCCCGAACACGCGCTACCGAACCTCCCGGATGACCTCGAAAGACGAATCTTCCACGAAACCGCAGAAGAGCTGTACGGACTGGAGGCCTGAAACCGAGACAATGGTAGAACGATTCGAAATCTGTCCGACTGATGAGTTACCCCCTGGCGAGCGAGCACTCGTCCAGCTCGGCAACATCCCCGTCGGCGTCTTCAACATCGACGGCGAGTACTACGCGATGCAAAACGTCTGTCCGCACCAGCTCGCACCGCTGTGTGAGGGAGAAGTGACGGGGACGACGAGCGCACCGGCCGTCGGCGAGTACGAGTGGGAGTGCGACGGCGAGATCATCCGGTGTCCGTGGCACGGCTGGGAGTTCGAGATTCCGACCGGCGAGTCGGTGTTCAACCCTCACGGCGTGCGAACCCGAACGTTCGAGACGGCGGTTGAGGATACGGAGGGTGACGTCGAATCGAACGCAGTCGTCGAAACCGATTCCGCGGTTTCCTCGGAGTGTCAGCGCTACGGAACGAAGCTGAGCGGCGACGAGCCGCCGGTCGAAACGTACGACGTCGAAGTCGAATCGGAAACGGTCGTGGTCTACGTCTGATTTTCTTTAGGACGACTCCGGTGTCAGCGCCGCGTGTACGATATCCGGGTCGAAGTCGTCACCGGGAAGCTGGCGCTCGATCGCCGTTTCGGCCTCCGAAACCGGAAATACGTGGGAGTTGATCCGCTCGACCGCGTCGGCGTTTCGCTCGAGGATCGTCATCGCACGCTCGACGTCGAGGGCCTGTCCACGGCCTCCCCGCACGTCGATCTCGTCGACGACGATGCGATCCAGGTCCAGCGAGGTTTCGCCGCCAGTGAGACCGACGAGGACCGCCGTTCCGCGGGGCCGAACCAGATCGATGCCGAGCCGGATCGCCGGTGGCGCGGGTGCGGTGATGACGACGACGTCGAACCCGCTCCCGTCGGTTTCCGCGAGCGCACGCTGGGCGGTATCGTCACGATCCGAATACAGCGTCTCGGTCGCCCCGAACTCCTCGCTGAGTGCGAGTTTCGGGTCGTCGTTCTCGAGGCCGAGGACGACGATCGGATCGGCCCCCGCGTCGGCGGCCACGATGGTCGAAGCCAGCCCCTGTGCGCCCGGGCCGACGATCGCGACGCTGTCGCCGGGCGAGACCTCGCCCTTTCGTAGCACCCAGCGCACGCCGTTACCGATAACGCTGCCCAGACAGGCTGCGCGACTCGAGACGTCGTCGGCGATGGGATGGAGCCGCGAATTCGGATCGAGGTACATGTATTCGCCGTAGCCACCCCAGAGGTGGGGCGGTTCGTCGGCCGAAATCGTGACCCCGTAACTGCGGTTCTCGTCGCACATGTGGTAGTGGCCGCGCTGGCAGTCGAGGCAGGCGTAACACGGGATGTACGGTTCGGGCATGACGCGGTCGCCGACCTCGAACCCCCAGCGCTCGAGCGTGTCCGCGGCCCCGTCAACGATGCGACCGGCCACCTCGTGGCCGAGCAGTACTGGATACGATCCGAACGGTGACTTGCCCTTGTAGAGCCCGATATCAGAGCCACAGACCGACGTCGTCTCGACCTCGAGGATCGCGCCGCGCTCGCTGACGTCGGGGACGTCGAATTCGACGGCCTCGAGTCGGCCTGGCTCTCGCAGTACCATCGATTCGCTCGTCGCCATCTCACTCAACTCTCCGGATCGCGCGCTCGATGTCCCCCGCGTCGGGGAGGACCTCACCCTCGAGTCCCGGGGCGAACGGAATCGGCGTGTCCGGAACGCCGACGCGCTGTGGCGGCGCGTCGAGGGTGAAAAAGCCGTCTTCGACGACTCTCGAGGCGACTTCGGCGTGGAACCCGTACGACATCGGACTCTCGTCGGCGATGACGAGTCGACCCGTCTTGGCAACGCTCTCGAGGATCGTCTCGGTGTCCAGTGGATACAGCGTCCGCGGATCGATCACCTCGACGCTGAGGTCGCCCTCGAGGTCCTGTGCGACCGACATCGCCTCGCCGAACAGTCGCTGGGTCGCGACGACGGTGACGTCCTCGCCGGGCCGCTCGACGGCGGCCTCCCCGATCGGAACCGTGTGATCGCCGGTCGGGACCTCTCCCCGGCGATCGTAGATCGTCTTGTTCTCGAAGAACATGACGGGATCCGGCGATCGGATGCTCGATTTGATCAACCCCTTCGCAGCCGCTGGCGTCGATGGAGCGACGGTCTTGATACCGGGGAGGTGGGCAACGAGCGTGTGGACCGTTCCGGAGTGCTGTGCCGCCGCGCTCACGCCGCCGCCTTCGGTCGCCCGCAACACCAGCGGAACCTCACTGGCGCCACCGAACATGTAGCGAGTCTTGCCAGCCTGGTTCATGATCTGGTCGAAACAGACGCCGATGAAGTCGGAGAAGCTCAACTCGACGACCGGCCGAAGGCCCGTCGCGGCCGCACCGACGGCGCCACCGACCTGGGCGGCTTCGCTGATCGGCGTGTTTCGCACGCGCCGCCCGCCGAACTCGTCGTAAAGCCCGGACGTGACCTCGAAGGACTCCCCGTCCTCCTCGTCCTGGCCGTACAGCATGACCATCTCGTCTCGCTGCATCTCCTCGCGAAGGCCCTCGCGAATAGCCTCCCGGATAGTCGTCGTCTCGGTGCTGTCGGTGGATTCGGACTCTGTCTGTGACATCAGTATACACCCCAGTTTGGTTCCTCTCGCGCCAGTCGCTCACGGTGGGTTTCGATCTCGGGGACGGATTCGACGAAGACGTCCTCGTAGGCGGCTTCGTCGCCCGCCTCATCCGCCTCGCGGGCGAACGCGAGGGCGTCGGCCATCTCCCCGTCGGCCGCCTCTCGGAGGCTCTCGAACTCTTCTTCGGTTAGCTCCTCAGCTTCGATCAGCCGCTCGGCGAAGTTCGAGATCGGATCGCGCTCGCTGCGCCACTTCTCGATTTCGTCTTTCGTCCGGTAGGGCTGCTGGTCGCCCTCGAAGTGGCCTCTGTAGCGGTACGTTTTTGCTTCGATGATCGTCGGGCCGTCGCCCTCGAGCGCGCGGTCTCGAGCCTCGGAGACGGCCTCGTGGACGGCCTCGACGTCCTGACCGTCGACGATGACACCCGGAACGCCGTACGCCGCGGCCATGTCCGCGAGGTCGTCGATGTTGTGTTGCTCGTCGTAGGTCATTCCCTCCGAGTAGAGATTGTTCTCGATGACGAAGACGACCGGAAGCCCCCACGTCGCCGCGAGGTTGAACGATTCGTGGACCTGCCCCTCGGCGACGGCGCCGTCGCCGACGAACGCGAGCGAGATCCAATCTTCGTCGCCGTATTGCGCGGTGATCGCAGCGCCCATCGCCAGCGGTGCGCTGGCACCGACGATCGGCTGGGCGCCGAGCATCCCGCGGTCGAGGTCGGCGACGTGCATCGAACCGCCCTTCCCCCGACACTGTCCCGGCTCCTTGCCGTACAGTTCGGCGAGCAAGCGATCCGGCTCGAGCCCCTTCGCGATACTGTGGCCGTGTGCGCGGTGGGTGCTCGTGATGTAATCGCCGTCGTGCAACGCCCCGCACGCGCCGACGGCGACCGCCTCCTGTCCCTGCGAAAGGTGAACAAAGCCGGGTATCTCACCGTCTGCGAACTGGTCCTGTACGGTATCTTCGAAGGCGCGTGCGAGCAGCATCTTCTCGAGTGCCTCCGTCCTCCCCTCTGGGCTATCGATGTTCAGGAAAGTCATTCGCGACTGTTCGGACAGAGCAGCTACGGATACATATTCGTTCTGGATGGGGAGGGTTTCGTTCTCCGCAGAGACAACATCACGGAGATCAGTCGAGACGACTCGAGTGGACTCTACGAATCGATCAGTTCTCGAGCAAGGCCGGCGCGTCCTCGAGCGTCTCCGCGAGCGTCTGGAGGAATCGTGCGGCGTCTGCACCGTCGATCACTCGATGGTCGAACGAGAGACTGAACCCCATCTGCTTGCGGAACTCGATACCGGTCTCGGTCCGCTTCGATTCCTCTTTGATCCGGTTGACGCCGAGGATAGCGACCTGTGGCGGATTGATGATCGGCGTGAACGAGTCGACGCCGAAGACACCGAGGTTAGAGACCGTAAACGTCCCTTCCTGGAGATCGCTCGAGGTATAGCGCTGGTTCAGTACCCGGTCGGTCAGCGCCCCGCGCTGGTGGGCGAGTTCGGTCACGGACATCGGCTCGACATCGCGTAAGACGGGGGTCACCAGCCCATCCTCGATGTCGACGGCGAATCCGATGTTGTGTTCCTCGTACAGCGTATGGGTTTCACCGTCGAACGTGCCGTTGAATTCGGGGTGGACTGCGAGCGTCTCGCTCACGGCCGTCAGAAGGACGTCGGTGAGCGAAACCACGTCACCGGCGTCCGCCGCGGCTTCGAGCATTGACTCGGCGTCGACCCAGCGGTCGACGGTGACGTGGGGTGCCTCCCAGCTGCCGCTCAGACGGCGAGCGATGGTCGATCGCATGCCGGAGAGCGGGCGCTCCTCGTGTACCGTCAGGGTATCGGGTGATGCCGCGGGTTCACTCGAGGCGGTCGTCGGTTCGGTTTCGCGCTCGGCAGCCGTCTCGACGTCCGCTTCTCTAACGGAGCCGTGCGGACCGCTTCCGGAAACCGAGCCGAGCGCCACGTCGAGTTCCGCCGCCCGTTTTCTCGCCCGCGGCGTCACGAGGTCCGGCTCACCGGTGGGAGCGGCGTCGACACGTGGGGCGGCTCGAGCCGCTGGCGAGGCTCCCGACACCGCTCGGTCGACGTCGTCGGCCGTCACGGCGCCTTTCGGACCGGTGCCCGGGATGTCCTCGAGCGACCGGCCCTGTTCGCGGGCTGCTCGTTTGGCCTTCGGCGTTGCCCGTACCGATCCGCTTCGGGAGGTGTCGTCGGTGATGGACTCCTCGGCGTCTTCGGTCGGCACCGGGGCTGTCTCTTCGGGTTCGTCTTCGGTTTCGGCTGGCCCGTCGTCGACCGTCATCCCCTCAGATTCGATCGTTTCGAGAAGATCGTCGATACTCTCCTCTGCACCCGCAACGATTCCCATCGCTGAGCCGGGTTCGACTTCCGCCCCCTCCTCGAGCACCGCCCGGCGGAACACACCGCCCTCACGCGACGTGACCTCCGCAACGGTCTTTTCGGATTCGATTTCGGCGAGCACGTCGTCCTCGCTGACGGATTCACCCTCTTCGAAGAACCACTCGAGGAGGACACCGGTTTGCATCTCTACCCCGAGCTTTGGCATCCTGACTATATACGCCATCTACCGTCACTGTTCGTCCTCGCCCTAAAAAATGCTCTGTTGGAGGAGGTTTTGGAACAGGTTACCGTACGGAAAATATGATAGAAATGTTGGATACGACTGTTGCTGGTGGCGAAAAGACTTTGTATGCTACCCATCCACAATCGATCATGGCAAATGTAGGGAGTGGAATGAAGCGTCGACAGTACATCAAATCGGTAGCTGCGACGGCGGCCGTTGGGACCGCTGGGCTTGCAGGCTGTCTGTCGGATGACGAGACGTTCGAACTCGAAGCGAACGCCGCCGGTGCGGAGGGGACTGTACACGGCGACGTCGCCCGTATGGTGGGGGACATCATTTCGGACAAAACTGACGGCGATATCGAGATCGACGCGTTCACCGACAACGAACTCGGCGGCCTCGTCGAATCGATGGAGAACGTTTCGTCGGGTGCACTCGACATCTACGTCAACGTGTACGGCCTGGCTGCGGGGTTCTACGAGGACGCTCAGGTCTTTGACGCGCCGTACATGTACGACGACGATAATCCGTACGAACACCTGATCGAAGTTACAGACCCCAACGAGTCCGACAGCGCCGAAGAACTAATCGAAGACATCGCCGAGGAAACCAACATGCGCTCGCTGGGCGCCTTCCCGCAGGGAACGCGCCGTGTGAGTATCGCCGGTGATCCCGTCTACAGCCCGGACGAGATGAGCGACGTTCTCCTCCGGGGGGTCCCAGTTCCGATTTTCGAGGAGACCGTCGTTGGCCTTGGCGCCCAGGTGACCGAACTCGACTGGGGCGAGGTGCCACAGGCACTCGCCACGGGGTCGGTCGACGGACAGGAGAATCCGTACGAGATTATGGTCGGAGCGGGAATTCAGGAACACACCGATTACGTTCTCGAGACCAATCACATGCACCCCGCGTTAGCGTTCTGGATCAACGACGATCTCTGGGAGCAGTTCTCCGACGAACAGCAGTCACTGTTCTACGAGGCGATCCAGGAGGCACAGCCACAGGCGATCAATCAGCTCGAAGAGAACATCGAAGAGTCGAGACAGGCGTTCCTCGACGAAGGCGCCGAGATCATTTCAGCAGACGAACTCGAATACGATGAGTTTGTCTCCCAGACACGGTCTCACATCAGCAACGAGTTCCCAGACTTCGTAGACCAGATCGAAGAGATCACCGGCGAGCCGTACGAATAATCCGTCTCGCACTCGACTATGTCCTTCACAAGGTACCTAAAGTCGTTGCCACTGTACGTAGCGAGTATTGGAATTATTGGAATTCCGGTCGTGATCCTGGCCATAATCGTCACCCGGAACATGGGTATCAGAGTCGGTGGGCTGCTCCCCCTGTCCCAGATTATCGGTGTGTGGGTGGTTTTTGTTCTGATCGGGAGTCTCGCGCGCGAAAATCGGCACATTCAGATCGGATACTTCACCGATCGATTGCCCGAACCGTTCGACAGATGGCACGAAATCGGCGTTCTCGCAATCAACATTGCGGCGTGCGTCATCTTCCTGTATAGCTCCGTCCTCGCGTTGAACGCGGGATTTGGCTCCACAGTATCGGGGCTCGGAATACCGACGGCGGTCTACTTCGTTGCACCGCTACTCGGATTTGGGTTGCTGACCGGCGTTTATGTGCTCGAACTCGCCGAGCTATTCGATCTACTCAAACAGCGGTCGGGGGTGTCTACGGATGATTAGTGAGGGGATTCTAGTCGTCATCGTATTCTTCATCCTCGCATTGCTGCGGGTCCCGGTCTTTATCGCACTGGGCCTTCCGGCGGCAATGTACCTGATGCTGTTTTCCGGCTCTCCGGGTGAGTTTCCCGTCAGCAGAATGGTTCGAACCATCGACTCGTTCACGCTGCTCGCAGTACCGATTTTTATCTACGTAGGTGCGTTGATGAACCACGGCGAAGTGACGGACAAGATCTTCGATTTCGCCGACGACATCGTCGGGCATCTCACCGGCGGATTAGCGCAGGTGAACATTCTGACCAGCCTCGTATTCTCCGGTATCTCGGGGTCTGCGCTCGCTGATATCGGTGGTGTCGGAAAGGTTCTGATCCACACGATGACCGATCGTGGGTACAAAGACAGTTTTTCAGCGGCGCTGACGAGCGCATCCGCAACGATCGGTCCACTGTTTCCGCCGAGTATTCCCCTTATTCTGTATGGGATCCTGGCTGAGGAGTCGATTCTCGATCTGCTGATTGCCGGCGCACTGCCGGCGGTTGCCACCGTTATACTGCTGATGATAGGGACGTTCATCATCGCCTATCGGAACGACTTTCCGTCGAACGACAAGCGAGCACCGTTCAAGAAGATGGTGCGTTCGTTCGTGGTCGCGTTCCCGGCGATCGCGACGCCGATCGTTCTCATCCTCGGTATGTTGTCGGGATACTTCGGACCGACGGAGGCTGCCGCCGTTACCGTCGTCTATATCGTGTTTATCAACTTCGCGATCTATCGAATTACGAACCTCCGTTACATGTGGGATGCGGCGGTCGAAACGGCGAGAACGACCAGCGTCGTGCTGGTTATTCTCGCCTCCGCCGGACTGTTCGCGTTCGTCCTCTCTGTCGAGCGAATCGACCAACAGTTCGCCGACATCCTGTTCAGCGTCTCCCAAGAGCCAGCGATCGTCCTCTTCATGGTAATCTTGCTCGTGCTCGCCCTTGGACTGGTGCTCGACCCACTGGCTGCGCTAGTGATGATTACACCCGTCGTCGTCCCACCGCTTGTCGCGGTCGGATACGACCCAGTCCACATGGGTGTCGTGATCGTCTATGGGCTCATGATCGGACTGTTAACGCCGCCGCTTGGACTCTCAGTCTACCTCTCAGCGGACATTGCTGGTGCGGATCCGATCGAAGTCTTCCGGTCGACCGCACCGTTCTACGTTATGCTTCTGGCCGGACTGTTCATCATCGCGTATATCCCGGAGATCACCCTCTACATGCTCCGGTTTACGTGAACGCACCCCTCGGTCAAGCCGCGGGGCTTCCTGCTTCTACGACGTGCTTTGCATTCACTCGCCCCGAATGACGAACAAACGCAGGGAGCACAGTCTGCACAGGCGTTGATTCGGACCGTCCCGGCCCTACATGAAGAGATAGTTCGGTGAGTCCTCTGTTGAGGACGTTCTTTGCGGC
>NZ_JCASSN010000005.1:0-290234 GCF_059736515.1 Natrononativus sp. DTA114
GGAGGATGTCTATCGATCCGATTAGTGCTCAGTCGAGCTAATGGATTCACTGACCGTAGCCAGCTCTTTGCTCGCTTGCATCACTGATGGAATCCGGTCGTCGGGCCACACAACGTTCACGTCAGGCTCGTAGTGAATCAACCCGTCGTCGGCCAGTTTCGGGAGTCGGTTGTGAACTAACTCGAGTTGTACCTCCTGTGGATCTGTCTCTTCAACCGTCGCGATCTGGGCGGCAAGCGATCCAACGTCGAGTGGTTCGTCCGCCAGTCTGAGCGCGCAGATAACGTACCACGATCGCGTATCTGCTGCGAGTTCGGCGAACGCCTGCGCGTCGGCGGAAAACGGTGCAGCACCCGCGGCAACCAGTCGGTGTTCATCGGTATCGAGAGCAACATCCAGATACCGTCGCTCGTTGGAGATCGCCGTGAACAGCGACACGACTCCTCCACCGAGAGCGCCCAGCAAGACCAGCAGTTCGGGGTTGAGGACGGTTTCCCCCCCTATCTGTTCGGCGCTCACATACCCAAAGAGGAGTACTGCTGCGACGACCGTCCCCGCGAGAAACCACTTCACAATGTACCAGCCATCACCACGAGGCATCTCGTGCGCCGCGATCCAGTAGCCACCGTAGACGATCGCTGCAGCCGGAGCACTGACGAGTACGAGTTCGACAGCCCAGACGGTGACCGGTTCTGGATGAGTGACGAGATACGTAACGCCAGCAATCCCCAGTACGATGCCGACAGCCGTAACGAGCCACGATGCCCAATCGTACTGGACATTCAAGGCTCCATGATTGTTATTAACTCCCATGATCTCTCGTATCGATATACGCAGCCACCGTAAAAAGACTTTCTCAGTAAGGATTACCCAATCAGGAAAGTAGGGAGTGTGACGGCCACTTACTGTGGGGTCCGGGAGTGTTCCTCTGAGGGGTCCTCGAACGAGGAAGCGATACCCTCCGTTTCGGTGGGGCGTGCGTTCTCGAGATCCCGATCGTCATCGCTCGAGTAGTACTCCGTGCGGAAGGTTTCGACGATAGCGACGAGCACGCCGATCAGGATGGGGCCAACGAACAGCCCGACGAATCCGAGAGTGTACACCCCGCCGAAGACGCCAATGAGGATTACTGCGGGGTTGAGCTGGGCGCGCGTGTCGATCACGATCGGTCTGACGTAGTAATCGATGAAGCTCACGATGAGCAGCCCGTAGGCGGTGAGAAAGGCCGCACCGGTCGGGTCGCCGACGAGATACAGGTACGCCGCCGCGGGCGCCCAGACGACGAACACGCCGATCAGCGGCAAGAACGCCAGGATCACCATGACGATCGTCCAGAACACCACGTTCGGGAGACCCACGATATAGAAGCCGACGCCCGCAACCAGGGCCTGGACGACGGCGGCAAAGGCGTGCCCGACGACGGCGCCCCAGGTCGTGCGGTCGATCTGGGCGACGAGCGTCGCACTGACTGTCGACGAGAGCGGACTCGCATCGGTGAGCCACGCGACGAGCGCGGGGCCGTCGATCAGGAGATAAAAGACCAGAAACAGGAGTAAGGCTCCGCCGAGCGAGAAGTGCAACATCGTCGCGAACAGCCCGGAGACGTCGCCGAAGAACATGCCGAATAGCCACTCGCTGGCGAGTGCGACTCCCTCCTCGAGATTGACGTGTACGCCTGCGGCGTCGGCGAGTTGCGTTTCGATCACGTCCGTCTCGAGGCCCGTCTCGCCACGGGCAAGTTCCTGGAGATCCGAGACGAACGCGAGCAACACGTAGCTGAGCGGCACGACGACTGCGACGAGACTCCCCACGATCAGGGTAAGCGCCGAGAGATGATCCGCGAAGTGCTTCGCTGGGGTGTATTGCTCGAGGGCGCTGGCCAGTCGAACGTGGAGGGGAAAGAGCACGTAGGCGAGGATCAATCCCAGAAGGACGTACTCCAGAAAGGGGCGGACGATCACGAACACGAAAAGAGAGACGATTACCAGGAGACTGAGAAGGAACCCGCGCCCACGATCCATAGGTCGGCATTACAGTCAATCTAAATGAGCTTTGTGGCTGAGAGCGCACTCGAGAGCGCCGCGTCGTCAGCTCAGCACGGTTCGACTGAACCTGTGGCTCTGTTGAAATCCTATTCTTTAGTGATACTGCTGTTCCAATTGTAGCGCTTTGGTGATTGCTGTATCGAATTTCTCCAAAAGTTCTTCACTGAACTCGTGGACGTGTGGATCTTGTTTCACGAGTGTTAGTGACTCCCAATCACCCGGTTCTGTCGCAGAATATAACTGCGTAAACCGTTGTCCGTTGTTTCCATACACAATTACGATTACGTGAGGACTGTCTTCGTCTTGGGTATCGATGTGAGATTCACTCAATCCAGTCGTCTCACTCACGCTCACCCGATTGAAGTCGGTCAGTTCAACACTGAATCCTCCTGTGCCGAGGCGCTGGACCAACCACTCTCGGTCCCACTCTTGGGACTCGTCTGTATCGATGTTTTTCCCGGTGACAGTATCTGTCGATATTGTCTCGATCCGCCACTTCGAGAGCGTTTGTGAGTCCATTGTTTGGGGTGTCTGCGTGCGAACGTCGCCTTCTTGTACCCGGTCTCCTTCCTGAACGCGAATGTAACGCGGCGTATTTGCTGGCAGGTCTAGAAAGAGTTCACCAGGGTCAAGATTGATGAGCGCCTCAACACCATCGATTGTCTGAAACGTGTGTTTTCGCATCGAGTTATGATCAGCCATTATGGATAGTAGGAGATGAAGACGGTTGATGTTGTTGTGTGGTTTTCACTGACGCTCTACTCATTTGGATGGAGTCCTCGGTGAGTATCGGACCCAAATTGATGGAACATCTTGGTTATGTGAACCGCAGGCGCAAAACCTCGCCCTTTAGGGCGGGGATACGCGCGAGTGCGATACGGTTGCGAACGCGGATGTGAACGGTGCGGAGAACATCCGACGAAAAGTAACTCCGAGTCCTTCCGAGGATAGGAGTAACGGCTGGTTGGCACAGCCTTCAGTCCATCTGTTCGATCGTAGCGAGGGCCGTTTTGCCCCGCGAGAACAGGTCGTGGACTGTGAACCTTAATATCCCAACGCGGAGGGAATCTCGTCCCTTTAGGGGCGGGAGGATGTCAACTGAGGAAGCGAGCTCTAATGAGACTTCGATGCAGTGGACTCACCGTCGGTCATCGTCTCGAGACGTGTAGAAACTGAGGCGATTGTACAGCAGTAGCACGGAGGATCAGTGGTTGGGACCCTACCGAACTCCGTGCCAAATGAACGTTCGGGGTAGTCCGGTATAACCTTACTGTGATTATCTGGGTGACTGAGTTTTCGGTACTACCACTGCCTAGTTGGTCTGCGTCGAACTGATGGTATCAGGGTACATAGGACGTGGTCTCGTAGGAGCACTATGGGCCGAGAACTAGACGAAATCGACAGAGGCATCCTGTACATGCTGCAGCGGGAAGCTCGCAACACGACCGCTCAAGAGATCAGTGAGACGATTGGCGTCTCACCCAGCACCGTTCGCAATCGAATCGACCAACTCGAATCTGACGACGTCATCCGGGGGTATCACCCAGAAATCGATTACGAGGCGGCGAATCTCCCCTTACGCGTGCTCTTCGTCTGTACCGCCCCGGCAACCAGACGGACGGAGTTAACAGACAAGGTCATGAACGTCCAGGGCGTAGTTGATGTCTGCGAAATGATGACCGGACGGCGAAACGTCCACATCGAGATCGTCGCTACGGATACGACCGATATTTCCCGTATTTCGGATGCGATCCACGAACTGGGGCTCGAAATCGAGAGCTCCGAACTCATGAAACGACGCCAAATGCAACCGTTTAATCACTTCCAGTTTATCGAGTTGGACGAGGAAGCCACAGACGCTACTGGCGAGTAGCTAGATGTTATATCCGCACTCAAACCCGCCAATTTTCCGACTTTCGCATCAATGAATTCGACATTCCAGGATTAGTTGCCCCTATATCTGTTGTAAGCGCAAACTGATCGCTACCATTCAAATAGGATTCATAGGTACTGAGCGACTGGAAGTCAGTATGGAACACAGTCGGGACCGTTCGGCTTCACAAGAACTCTCTTGTGCGCACCGAAACAATACCGAAGAGAGTACCGGCCACGCCGGTACCATGGTTGGGACCCATGAACGAATTATCTAATCATCAACGAGCGGTCGAATTGCTCCAGCAACTGGGTCTGAAAGAGTACGAGGCGAAGTGCTTCGTCGCCTTATCCCGGATGCCGAAGGGAACGGCCAAAGAGATCAGCGAGACCTCCGAGGTTCCTCGGACGCGTGTGTATGATGCGATTCGCGTGCTGGAAACGAAAGGACTCGTGGAGATCCAGCACTCGAATCCCCAGCAGTTTCGGGCCGTCCCGATCGATGAGGGAGCCGAAACACTGCGCCAAGAGTACGAATCACGGATGGAGACACTCGTCGAGGCAGTCGAAGGGATCGACCCAGCACCAGCAGACGACGACGAGGAAGTGTCACACGAGGTCTGGTCGCTAACGGGACAGACGGCGATCGCAACTCGCACCCAGCAACTCATCGATGGGTCTGGAGAGGAAATCGTGTTCGTCGTAGGCCGTGAAGATGTTCTCACAGAGGAGTTGTTCACGCACCTCCAGGAGGCGCAGGAGACGGGAATTACGGTCGTCGTCGGAACCGCCTCCGAACACCTCCGTGATACCGTTCAGGAGGTGCTCCCCGACGCTAACGTGTTCGTCTCCGGACTGGAGTGGCTGAGCAGTAATCCGACTGATAGCACCGACGACACGACGATCAGCCGACTGCTCCTGATCGACCGCAACACGATTCTGGTCAGTTCGGTACACGAGGCTGCTTCGGAGGCAGCAGAAACTGAGAGGGCAGTGTTCGGCAGGGGCTTCACCAATGGCCTGGTCGTCATTGCCCGGCGGTTGATGGCGACGGGCCTGGAGACAAGTGATGATCCCAAGCTATTCGAAAGAGACTAACCAGCACCGTCAGCAGAGAAACGATCTGAGAAGCAGTCGTTCCCGCCGCGATGCGATACGGTGAGGGCTACTTCTGGAACACTTCGCCGTCTCGGAGGCCCTCGTGATGTGCAGCCAGCAGTTCCAAGACAGGTTTAATCTCGTCGAATCGCGGGCCTCGTTCGACGCGGTCCGCACTGGGACTCCACTCGATAAACCCATTGTCGGCTAATTTGGGCAGATGAACGTGGTGGTATTCGACACGATTCGTGTCATCAGCGAGTGCAGTGTCAGGTGGTGTGTCGAGGTCACTCGGCACCTGTGTTTTGGGGGTGTTCCCCAGCAAGGAAAACATCAGGCGCCGCCGATGCACGTTCGACAACACAGCGTATAAATTGTCATGAATTTTTCCCATGTCTGAGTGTAGTGTACAGTCGCTAACCACTTATAACCGTCAACATTTCACACAGAGTCGAGTTTTGATTAACCGGGTGAATCGAACTGCTAACTAAGCAATTACTGCTTCTCGAGAATCGTCCCGCCACTTGTGCGACATTCGCGCTCCCGACGCGATCACCGCCGGCGAGGGTGCACCCGTGCACACCCACCAGCGCCTGGGTAACGGCACACTGCAGGTACGGTTCCGGGCGGGCCAGACCGGCTACGAAACCGACCACGCGCCAGGAGCCGCCTACCTCCACGGCGAACTCGAGGACGGCACACCGATCGCCGGAGCCGACCTCGTCGCACAGGTTTACCGCCCCTGAACGCGGGGTTCGGGTAGATTAGCGGTGTGTATGGAGCGTGTGATAACGGTGAACAGAACCGCGGTCGCGGGTTTCGGAAGTTTCGGAAACGACCCGCTACCGTTTATGTGGCTACCCGCTGAATCTGCCGGATGTGATCGCAGACGCCCGCGTCTTTCAGGATTCGTTCGTCCCGGAAGAAGTGGTTCATCGAAACGCCGAGCTGAACCGGCTGTCCGGGATCGTCGAGCCGGTCCTGCGGGGCGAACCCGCGGATACGGTTTGTCTGTTCGGCCCCACGGGCGTCGGGAAGACCTGCTGTGCACAGTACATCCTCGAGGAACTCCGCGAGACGACGTTCGACGTCAGAACGGCGTACGTCAACTGCTGGCACAACTACAACAGCTATCGCGTCCTGTATCGGCTGCTCGAGGAGCTCAATCGGACACTCGACGTCCACCGCCAATCCACCCCGCAGGACGAACTCTACGAACGATTGCGGCGGGCGGACAGCTACCCGTACATCGTCGTCCTCGACGAGGTCGACCAACTCGAGGACAAGGACGTCCTCTACGACCTCTATGCGCTCCCGCAACTGACGTTACTCCTGATCGCAAACGACGAACAGGATTTGTTTTCGGGACTCGACGACCGCCTCTACAGCCGGTTCAGAGGCAGCGAGTGTATCCAGTTCGACCGCTACAGCGTCGACGAACTCGTCTCGATCCTCGAAACCCGCGTTCGACGCGGGCTCGAAGAGGGGGCGCTCACGCACGAGCACCTCGAGGTCGTCGCCGACGCCGCCGCCGGCGATGCGAGAGTTGCGATCGGCATCCTCAGAACCGCTGCGCGGAGCGCGAGTCGGAGCAATACGAACCGGCTGACGATCGCGGAGATTGAAGAGGCGATTCCGCGCGCCCGGTCGAACCTGCGCCAGAAAACCATCGACCAGCTCATCGCCGACCAGCAACTCCTGTACACGATCATCGGAGAGCACGGTGAACTCGCCCCGGGCACGCTGTACGAGGAGTACGAGCGGCGAAGCGACGGGCCGAAGTCACGGCGCATGGTTCGAAACTATCTCTCGAAGATGGAACACTACAACATCATCGAGGCCGACGGCGAGAAGCGCAGTCGAGTGTACCGCGTTTCGGAACCCGAATTCGGAAACGGCGAACGGTAGGCGGGAATCGCCCGAGGGGGCGGAGCTGTCTCGGTGTCCCCACCGCTTTCGGAAGGGGTGGAAACCCCACGCCGGCGCTTATTCGACCACGTCGTGATCACAGAACTAAGATGTACGATCACGAGAGGTCATCCCGGCAGATTCCCGAACTCCCCACGCTCGAGACAGGAATTCACCTCCTGGAAACCGACGGTGAACCGCGGGGGCCGTTACACGCACTCGTCGTCGACCGGATCCTGACCAGCCAGGGGCCGGCGTACTGGGTGGATACACACGGCCACGCGACCACGCAACCGGTGGCTCGCCTCGCACCGAGCGCGCGGGTTCTCGACCGCATCCAGGTCGCCCGAGGGTTCACCCCGTACCAGCACTACGCGATCCTCGAGACCCTCGGTGATCTCGTTGACGAGGAAACCGCGCTACTCGTCGTTCCCGCGGTCGACGGCCTGTACAGATCCGGCGACGTCGACACCGGCGAACGGGAGACGCTTCTGGTTCGGGCGCTCGCGCTGCTCGCCCGGTACAGCCGCGAGTACGCGGTTTCGGTTCTCCTCACGCGGGCCAGCGACGATGCGTTCTCGAGGCCGATTGCCAACGCCGCGACCGAGGTGATCCGCTGTGAAAACACCAGCCAAGGGCCACGGTTCATCGCCGACAGCTTCGAGACGCTGGTGTATCCGGCGACAGACGGTCATCTTCAGACGACGCTCGCGTTCTGGCATCGCATCCTCGAGGCGCGCCGACCGCTGTACGACCGGCTCTCAGCGAACGCGAAGGCACCGTCCACGGAGGTGACGGCCCGTGGGTCGTACTAATCCGACGTTCCGGGACACCCTCCGGCGCCTCGAGAGCCAGTGGTCGGCGTACCGTCGCGGCCTTCGGCGAACGGATCAAGAACACTTCGACCGGTTGTTCGAGCGGGCGCGGAAACACGCCGACGCGAGCGGCTATCTGAACCATCCCGAGCCGATGTACGCCGTCCTCGTCTCGATCGCACTCGAGCAAGAAGCCCAACTCGCAGCGCTCGACGATCGCATCGAGGCGCTCGAGAGGTCAGCCGTGAAGGACTCCAACGAGACGTAGCGATGGCGTTCACGATCGACTACCGCGAAGACGGGCTCTACCTGTGGACGACGACGACGGACGGTGCCGAGTACGAGGTGATCGACGACTACACCCCCTCGTTCTACGTGGCGGGTGGCTCGGACTCCGTAAGTGCGGTAAACGGTCTCCGCGACCGACTGGACCGCCACCCCGCAGTCGTCACGACCGCAATCGAACGGTGGCGCCCTGGATTTCGACACGGCTACGAGGATGTCCTGCGGGTCGACGTCGACGACATCGAGGCGGTTCGGACCGTCGCACACGACGTTCGAAAACGGGGGCGACCCGGGACCTACAGGTGCTTCAACGTCGATTTCTCGCGGGAGTTTCGCTACTGTCTCGAAACCGAGACCGATCCGACGCCGTCGTCGGTGCTCTCGACGCTGGAAATCGACGTCGCGCCGCCAGAACTCGCGGAGATGCCGATCACGGCGGTAACGGTCGACGGCGACACGCTGACGGGGTCGCCGACTGCGGTACTCGAGGCAGTCCAGAACCGACTCGAGACTACCGATCCCGACGTGCTCGTCCTTTCCTCGGGTGAGATCGTGCCCGCACTCTACGCGAGCGCCGACGAGCACGATTTCGACCTCGCACTCGGGCGACTCCCGGGCTGGCAGCGACTCGCCGGGGCGTCGACGTACGAGAGCTACGGCGCCGTCGGCCACTCGCCGGCCCGTTACACCGTTCCCGGGCGGGCACTCATCGACAGATCGAACACGTTCTTCTATCGCCAGGCGGGACTCGGTGGCTGTCTCGATCTCGTTGCCCGGTCGCGAAAACCGCTGCAGGAACTCGGGTGGGCGTCGATCGGGAACGTCCTGACCGCGATTCAGGTCCGAGAGGCTCGCGAACGGGACGTCCTGGTACCCTGGAAGTCGTGGCGCCACGAATCGTTCAAGTCGATGCGGACGCTGCACGCTGCCGACCGGGGCGGCTATACGTTCACCCCGGAGGTCGGGTTTCACGAGGACGTCCACGAACTCGATTTCTCGAGTCTCTACCCCAACATCATCTGTGAATACAACGTCAGCCCCGAAACGATCCGGTGTGACTGCCACGCAGGTCGGGCTGACGTTCCCGGCCTCGACTATGCGATCTGTGACGAGCCGGGGTACCTGCCCGAGGTTCTCCGGCCGCTGATCGACGACCGCGACGCGATCAAAGCTGAACTCCGGACGACCGAAGACGAGGAACGAGCCGCCATCCTCCGGAGTCGGTCGGCCGCGATCAAGTGGATTCTCGTCTCGTGTTTCGGCTACCAGGGGTTCAACAACGCGAAGTTCGGTCGGATCGAGTGCCACGAGGCGATCAACGCCTACGCACGCGAGATCCTCCTCGAGGCGAAGGGGATTTTCGAGCGCAACGGCTGGCACCTGGTTCACGGAATCGTCGACAGCGTCTGGGTCACTCCCGTCGAGAACGAGCCTCAGACCCCGCTCGACGACCTCGCGGCGGAGATCACCGACCGGATCGGTATCCGACTCGAGTACGAAACCGCCTTCGACTGGGTCGCGTTCGTTCCGTTAGCGAACAGCGACGAGGGCGCGCTCACGAAGTACTTCGGCAAGCACCGCGACGATAACGCGTACAAATACCGTGGAATCGAGTGCCGACAGCGTTCCACGCCCGCGTGGATCGAAACGACCCAGCGGGAGCTCATCCGAACGCTCGAGGAGTATCGGACGCCCGAGGCCGTCTGTGCACGCCTACAGCGGGCACTGCAGGAGTTGCGCGCAGGCGACGTCGATCCGGAGTCGCTGCTGATTCGCAATCGGACGTCCAAACCGCTGGACGAGTACCAGCAGTCCACGCGAACGGTCGCTGCCCTCGAGCGCGCGGCGGCTGCAGGACTCGACCCCCGGCCGGGCCAGGACGTTTCGTACGTGGTCGTTAACGACGACAAACGCTCGCGCGACCGGGTTCGCATCGAGTACGAAGACCTCGACCGCTACGACGCCGAGTTCTACGCCAAGTTGCTGATCGATGCCGCCGAAGCCGTCTGTTCGCCGCTTGGCTGGCGTCGCGCTGAGATCGAGCGGTACCTCTCCGAGCGGGTCGACGCCTCCCTGACGACGTTCACGGTCGGTGGGGTAACCGATCGGTGACCGACCGGTACGGACCCCATGACACATCCGCAGGGGGGACAAAGCGGTCGTTGAGCGGGAGTAGGGACTCGATTACAAACGGGCAGTGTCGCGGACGACCGATATGGGCGAGTCTTTCCCGCAAACCGATACCTGTCCCTGGTGTACCGAACTCCTGACCGACGAGACGGTTCAGGTCGGCCCGCCGCCGTTCGCCGGCACCGACACCCACCGCTGGGAACTCCACCGTGCCTGCGTCGCCGAGTGGCACGCTTTCGCCGAACAGCTCCACCGCCTGTCGCGCATCGGTGCCGGACGCACCCTCGTCGAGTACCCTAAGAATCACGGGACCGAGAAGTTGCTCGAGGGCGCACAGCTCTCCCGCTCGTCAGCGACCCACGACTAAAAGTGGGGTTTGCACGCCGTCTTCGTGTGATCCGGATTTCGGAACCCACGAAGCCACAACACGCGCGAGTGGTCAGTTTTCGACCTTGATCTCGACGCCCTCGTCGGGATCCCACCGTGGTCGCCGCCACCGGCGCCATCTATCGATGATCTCCATGTCTATTTTTCTGTACTGTATGGAAATATAGATTGTGGTTCCGTCAGGTCGGCCTCGGCCCGGGGAGTACGACTCGAGACGCCGGCCGTGGCACGTATTACTACCTCTCGCGCGATGCCGGAACCCGGTGCGTTTAGTGGCTGTCTCCCCCATCGACGGGTATGGCCAGTTCGTTTCAGTCGACAGCCGACCTCTGTGCGACCCTCGAAGAGCATTCCTTCGACCGGGCGCCGGCGCTCGTCGCTAACGCCCACATCACGGGTGGGAGCGTCGCGCGGGCGCTCGCCGCCCACGACGTCCCCGTGGTCGCCCTGGACCGGAACGGCGACGGCGTCGGCCCCTACACCGACGCCGTCGTCGCCGCGGGCGAAGTCAGCTTCCCGCTCGACGATCCAGCGGGGTTCCGCGAGGACGTCGAACGCATCGCCGCCGCCTGCGACCACGAACCCGTGGCGTTCGCCTGCATGGACGAGTGGG
Organism: Natrononativus sp. DTA114; assembly: GCF_059736515.1. Classification (NCBI taxonomy): domain Archaea; kingdom Methanobacteriati; phylum Methanobacteriota; class Halobacteria; order Halobacteriales; family Natrialbaceae; genus Natrononativus; species Natrononativus sp. DTA114. Next base: position 11,154 of record NZ_JCASSN010000005.1, read on the forward strand.
TCCACGCGTTCGCGGACACCGAACCCGACGGGGTCAGACTCCCCTTCGCCGACCGGGAGGTGATCGACGCCGTCCTCGACAAGGAGTCGCTGTACGCCCTCGCCGAGGAACTCGAGGTGCCCTATCCCGAAACCTACCGTCTCGCGGAGGTCGATCCGGAGACCGCCGCCGACCGCCTGGGCTACCCGTTCGTCGTCAAACCCGCCCGCAAACGCGAGTTCGAGGAGTTGCTGGGGACGAACGTCGTCGAGGTCGGCGACGACGCCGAGTTCGAAGAGGTCGTTGCCAGCGCCCGCGAAGCGGGCGTGCGGGTGATGGCCCAGGAGAAGGTGCCGATTGCGACCGGCGAGGACCGGTCGTTCGCCTCCTACGTCTCACCTGAGGGCGAAACGATCGGCGTCGTCGGCAACGCTCGGGTCCGGTATCCGCGAGCCTACGGCACCTCCTGTGTCGTCGATACGGTGTCCGACCCCGTCCTCGAGGAGCGCGCCCGTTCGATCCTCGAGACCGCTGGCTATCACGGAATCAGCGAAGCCGAGTTCGTCTACGACGAGAGCCGCGAGGAGTACGTCCTCCTGGATATCAACACCCGTCCCTGGAAGTGGATCTCGATGCCGGTCGAAGCCGGCGCGAACCTCCCTTACGCCGCCTACGCCGACGCCGTCGACGCCGCATACGACCCAGTGCCGATCGCGGAGACGCGGTGGGTCTACCTCCGGGACTACCTGGCGGGACTCGCGAGCGACCCCACCGCGACCGACGTGCTCTCGAACGACGAGTGGCGGGCGCTGCTTTCGGGTGAGTTCGAGACCGCCCAGGGGCTGACCACCGGCGTCTACCGCCCCTCGGATCCGGGTCCGACGCTCCAGTTGCTCGAGACTGAGTTCGGCGGTCCCGACTACTACTGTTCGTGCTGAACCCGCCGGAAGAGAAGTAGCGGCTGTGAATACGGCTCAATCGGCGAACGCAAGTACATCAGTCCTGTACGCTTCGACACGGACTGTCTCGCCAGTTTCGAACTCCCGGTCGATGATCATGTCACGGTTGTAATCCACAAACAGTGTTCCGCCGGCAATATCGAGCGTGAGCCCAGACCCGGTTGCCGAATCGGACCACGACGGTTGCTCATTGCTCTCCTGGACAGCCCCGACGTATCGATGAGGAGGTTCTCCACCCGCTACGACCGCGCTCTTGTGGGGACAGTTCACAACGGACGCCGCTCGAGCAACGAGCGTTAAATCTGTAGTAACACCCACCAAATCGCGCTTGACAGTCGGCACAGTGCTATCGAACAGGTGGAGTCTTTCGCCAGTTAGAAGCGTTACCACCACGGTCTGGGTGTAGATCGAACCCCCGTACTGTGCTTCCGGAACGATGTCAGTGATTTTGCAGCGTATCATACGCTCTCATGGCTCTGTTGATATCCTCAGCAAATGAAGGGAATTGCCTGTTGAATACAGAGGGTGGGTGCAGCACAACGACTTCGTTTGTTTCACGCCGAGGCAGTGGATCATATGCTCACTACACGTATGAATCTATCACTCGTTCTCATGGCAATATTCTGTTCTGTAGGTGATGGAGAAGACCCCGGAAGGTCAGTCAAGCAGATACAGTGAGATCTCAGTGGAGGCGTTGTGTTGCTTCAGGACGCTGGGTGACCTCCTGACTGAAGATCAAAGCAGCTAAATGAATATCTGCTCAATTACTCAATCATGTCTCAATCGAAGTCACGCCTTCGCCGTCTCCTTTCTGATAAACTCGGCGAATGCTGCGATGCCGACATCGAACAGCGACTCAACGAACTGGAAGAACTCACCGAGACGGTCCCCGAAAACCATCGATCCGACCTGCGAACACTGAAAACACTCGGAAACGATACGCGTTACGAGATCGTTCGGTTGCTCACTGCCGCCGAGGATGAACTCTGTGTTTGTGAGATCACACCACTCATGGATGTGAGCGAAAGCGCCGTGAGTCACGCACTATCCGATTTGATGGATTCAGGGCTGGTCACTCGCCGAAAAGACGGAACGTGGCGTTACTACGAACCAACTGAACGAGCTGAGCAGCTCATTGCTGCGCTTGATTCAACACGGGAGCGAGGACATGAGTAGAATAGACTCAAATCACCCGTATCGGGTCGCGTTCGTCTGCGTCCAAAACGCGGGTCGGAGTCAGATGGCACACGCATTTGCCAATCGGGAGCGCGACCGACGCGATGTAGCTGATCAGATTGAGATCGTAGCTGGCGGTACGCAGCCAGCAGAACACGTTCACGGTGTCGTTGTGGATTCGATGCAGGAGCGCGATATCGATCTTAGTGACCGGACGCCGCGAGAAATCACGTTTGACGAACTGCAGGGTGTCGATATCGTCATTACCATGGGTTGTTCCGCTGAGAATGTGTGTCCTGCAACGTGGAGTGGAGACAACCGCGATTGGGCACTAGACGATCCCCACGACCGTTCGCTCGAAGAAGTCAGAACTATTCGTGACGAAATTGAACGGCGCGTTACCGATCTTTTCAACGAACTCCTCGCCGACAATGGAGACGGGCGCACCTAATTAGACATGGAAGTTGCAGACCTATGGGCGTGGGAACTGTTGTTGGCAGCGTTTGCAGGAGGAGCGTTCGGGGCAGCCATCGGAGCCCTCAATTCCTTCTCACTGGCTGGCTTGATAGTCATCGTCGGCGAATTATATACGCTCGTTCATCGAACCGTTGGCCCTGAGGCCGCTGTCGCTCCCGTAGATATTACTGGCTCAATTGCCTTCGGGGTAGTTCTCGGTCCTCACGTTGCGTTCGGGGGTGGCGCAGCGGCTGTTGCCTACGCTGCTAAGCGAGGGTATCTCGATACCGACTTCGACTACCACGAGGCAAAGAACGTCGTTCAAGGGCTCGGGAGTCGCCCCGATGTGTTGGTCGTCGGCGGTATTTTCGGCATCGTCGGATACTGGATCGCGACCGCCTCTACAGTCCTCGGCTTACCGACTGATGCGGTCGCGCTCGGGGTCGTCCTCTCGGCAATCATTCACCGGCTCGTATTCGGCTACAGCGTGATCGGTGCTTCCCCGGCGCAGTTATTCGATATGTCTCCGTTCGAACGCGGCGAACGCCGTCAACCGGGTGGAACGTTCGCAACTGATGGCGGGCGGGGGCGGTTCGTCGTCGAACCGTGGCTGCCGTACCAGTACCGCTGGTCGCACGTCACAATCCTGGGTGCCGTTGTCGGTATCCTCGGTGGGTATCTCGCATACCTCACCGGGAGTGCATTTCTCGCGTTCGGGATCAGCGTCGTCGCACTCACGTTTCTCTGCGCCGGCGTTGCACAAATCCCTGTCACTCACCACATGTCGCTTCCTGCGAGTACAGTCGTTATTGCCAGCGTCGATTCCTCGGCACCGCTCACCCCTGACCTCGTTTCCGCATCAGTACCACTCGGAGAGGCAGTCATACTGGGAGCCGCATTTGGCATCATCGGGGCTCTTACTGGAGAGATCACCCAACGAGTATTCTATGCACACGCTGAGACACATCTCGATCCACCGGCTGCAAGTATCGTCGTTACCTCATTTCTGATAGGTGTCTTGGCGCTGATCGGTATTCTTCCGAGTTCAGCGTGGATACCACTGCCATGACTGTGCTGTTTATCGTAGCCATTGAAAGTCAGTGCACACCTGCTCGCGATGACTCGGGCATCGAATGCGAGCAGTGTGTAACTCGTTTCAGTTGTTGCCATCGAAGTGTGACACTCCTCGGGGAGATTAATTGCTACTCCGTTACCTGTTTGACCTGTACTGACCGATCACTCCGTTCGCAGATCAAGCTGAATCTCGTGCCACAGTTGCGCTCTGTATCCGGCACAACTGCTGAAATTGTTGACATCCCCCTCCGTCTTCAGACGGAGGAATCCTGAGCGCTGGAGATATAAGCACCCATCGCAGTTCGCAGCCATCTTCAGTCCGTGGGATCGCCCGCCGCCGGACCTGCTCATGTCTTACCGGTGTCGACCGCTCTTTTAGGCGGGCGCCGAAACGGGCACACCATGAGCGAGCCGCTGCACTTCAACCTCTTTACGATGAACTCCGTCGAGCACGTCTCGCCGGGCACCTGGACCATTCCCGGCGACCAGTCCCACCGCTACACCGACCGCGAGTACTGGACCGAGGTAGCACGAACGGCTGAACGCGGCGGCCTCGACGCCATCTTCTTCGCGGACGTTCGCGGCATCTACGACGTCTACGGCGAGAGCCGCGACCCTGCCATTCGGCGGGCGATCCAGACCCCCTCGAACGCCCCCCAGGCGCTGGTGCCCGCGATGGCCGAGGTGACCGACCACGTCGGCTTCGCGATCACCCGCTCGACCTCCTACACCCACCCCTACCAGCTCGCCCGGGAGCTCTCGACGCTCGATCACGTCACCGACGGCCGGATCGCCTTCAACATCGTGACGTCGTACCTCGAGAGCGCCGCCGAAAACCTCGGTCTCGAGGGCCGGATCGACCACGACGAGCGCTACGACCGCGCCGACGAGTTCATGGCGGTCTGCTACCGCCTCTGGGAGGACTCCTGGGAGGATGACGCCGTCGTCCGCGACCGCGAGGCCGGCACCTACACCGACCCTGAGAAGGTCCACAGCATCGACTTCGAGGGCGACTACTTCTCGGTGCCGGGCCCCCACGGCTGCGAACCCTCCCCCCAGCGCACGCCCGTGCTCTACCAGGCGGGCTCCTCGGACCGCGGCCGCGAGTTCGCCGCGCGAAACGCCGAGGCGGTGTTCGTCTCCCAGCCGACGAAGGCGGCGACCCGCGACTACGTCGAGGACATGCGCGAGCGCGCCGCGAGCCACGGCCGCGACCCCGACGCTCTCAAATTCTTCCCCGGCGTCGTCGTGATCACCGGCGAGAGTGAGGCCATCGCCCGCGAGAAGTACGACACCTACAAGGAACACGTCAGCGTCGAGGGCACGCTCTCGCTGCTGAGCGGCTTTCTCGACATGGACCTCTCGGAACTCGAGGCCGACCAGCCGATCGAACACATCGAAACCGAGGCGATCCAGGGGGCGATGAACGCCTTTACGACCAACGACGACCGCGAGTGGACCGTCGGCGAGGCCGCCCGATTCGCAGGGCTGGGATCGACCTCGCCCGTCGTCGTCGGCTCGCCCGAACAGGTGGCCGACGAACTCGAGAGCTGGCGCGAGGAGGTCGGCGTCGACGGCTTCAACCTCAAGGAGGTCACCCGGCCGGGCACCCTTCAGGATTTCGTCGACCTCGTGGTCCCGGTGTTGCGAGAGCGCGGGCTGATCCGGGAGTCCTACGAGACCGATACCCTCCGCGAGAACGTTCTGGGACGGCGGCGACTGGCCGACGATCACCCCGCACGGCAGTCCTGAGAGGAGGATGTCAAGTGGTGTAGGAATACTTTCTGCTACTATTCTTCAAGGAGCGAATCCCGCCGTTTAAGGCGAGAAGAATGTGACTGTACCAGCACCACTGTAATCGCTACCGCGTTCTCGATCCACCAGAACACTCAAGTCATTATCGCAATAATCATTATCTAGAGTATGACCTTCTACAACCGGACTGACGAACTTGACGCGCTGGAAACTGCGTTGGCGTCACCCGGCTCTGCGTTCTACGTCGTCTACGGGCGCAGGCGTGTCGGGAAAACTGAACTACTCAAAGAGTTCTGCACCGAGCACCCACACGTCTACTTCCTCGCAGCTCAGGAGGCAGAGGACCGCCAACGAGAGAAATTCGTCGAGCAAGTCGCTACAACCTTCGACGACCGCCTCCCGCTGATCGACGGATGGGATGGTGCGTTCGAATATCTTGGAGAAAAGCTCACTGGAGAACAGCGGATCGTCGTCATCGATGAATTCCCGTACCTAATCGAAGAGAACGATTCGCTCCCGTCCTACATACAGGCGTTTGTCGACGAACAGCTCCAAAATACCGACTCGATGCTGGTGCTCTGTGGCTCGAGCGTGAGCACGATGGAATCGGCGGTGCTCGGTCACGAAAGCCCGCTGTACGGCCGACGGACTGGACAGATCGATCTCCAGCCGTTTTCATTCCAGCAAGCCCGCGAAGTAATCACGTACGACATCGTCGATGGGATTCGGTCATATTCAATCACTGGCGGCACGCCGATGTATCTCACACTCTTTGACTATGACCAGTCGCTTGCCGACAACATCAGGTCTCACATCCTCTCGCCGACAGCGGTACTCTACAACGAGCCGGAGTTCTTGCTTCGAACCGAACTGCGAAATCCGGCACGCTATTTGAGCATCCTGGAAGCGGTGTCGCTGGGCCACACGACACCGAACAAAATTTCTGGTGCCACTGGCATCAATCCGGGCCCACTTTCGAAGTACCTCGCGACACTTCGGCGACTTCGACTGCTCGAGCGCGACATCCCCGTCACCGCCTCCGCGAAGAAATCCAAACGATCTCGGTACCGCGTTGGTGATGAGTTTCTCCGCTTCTGGTTCCGGTACGTCGAACCGAACCGCTCCAGTATTCAGGAAGCGCCGGCCGTTGTGTTTGATAGCGCGATCGAACCCGATCTCCCCACACACGTTGCAGCGACGTTCGAGGACGTCTGTGAGGAAGCCGTCTGGGAATTGATCAGGGGCGGTGACCTCGATCCGTACGCTGACGTCGGGCGCTGGTGGTACGGTGAAGAGGAGATCGATATCGTCGGACTCGCTCCCGCTGATGATCGTCTCCTTGCCGCCGAATGTAAATGGACCAGTGAGCCGGTTGGTCACGGACTCGTTTCGGATCTTCGAGAGAAGGTCGACAGCGTTCGGTGGGGCCCCGACGATCGAAGTGAGCAGTTCGCTCTCTTTTCGAAAAGTGGGTTCGTCGACGGCCTCGAGAACGAACTCACTGACGAGTGGACGCTTTTTGACCTCGACGACCTGGATCGGATCTTCTCACGCGGGTGAAATATCAGGCGTGATCACGGTCCCGAGTACTCGAGCAACTCCATCTCGAGAACCGGCTCTCCGGTCTCTTCGTCGTAGTATGCGACGTATGCTGGAAACGCTAACTCGGGGGAAAGACAGCTCTCGTGGACGGCGACCTCATCGATTTCGGTAACGGCGACGTAACACTCGTAGCCAACGTAGTCGTCCGTCTCCTCGACTGCATAGCGGAGACTCCCTTCGTCAGTACCGATGCGCCACTCGTATCCCACGTACACTCCTTCGTTGGCCGCGACGTGGGGCGAGTGTAAGCCCGAACCGACGAAAATCGCTGCCGGTGTGGCCATCAGCTCCGAGAAGATCTCGTCTTGCGTCCCGGTTACCGTCCGGGCGAACTCCTCGCCTCCGTCGAAGGTGAGTTCGGTTTCGACTGTGAGGCGGTCTTCGCCAGCATCTTCGACGCTCCAGAGAAAGACGCCGGAACCGTCCTCTTCGTTCTCGACGCGATATTCGTAGGACTCGCCGGCGGCGAACTCGTACAGACGCCAGTCGTCGGTCGTCTCGGGTCCCTCGTCGGGAATTTCGACGTCGAATCCCGTTCGGTTGCTCAGTTCCTCGCTGGCGCGGCTCCGGGTCTCGTCTCGAACCCGGTCTCTGATAGCGTCGGTGCTCAGACAGCCGCTCAAGGCAGCGAGCCCGCTAATCCCACCGATGACGACTGTTCGTCGCCGGAGTGTCATCAGACGTGCCTCTCGGCGATCTTTCCGACGACGGGTAGTCCGTACTGCTGCCCCTTGTAGGCCTTCACGACCAGGAGGAGCCAGACGATGAAGCCGACTGGCAGCAAGAGCAGCGAGAAGAACCACAGCCCGAGCCCCATGAGCCAGCCGACGACGGGAATCATCTCGAGGACGAACCCGAGAATCATGATGCTCATGTAAAAGACGAACATCGCGCCGGCGATGAGCATACACTGAACCGAGTGAAAGCGAACGAACTCGTTGTCGTCCTCGAGCAGATAGAATATCACGGCGAGGATCGGCGCGAAGAAATATGCGAGTGCTCCCGCAACGTTTTCGCTCAATCCGCCGACCACCGTCGTGTCGGTATTCGCCGGCTGTGAACCGTCTGAGACGGCTTCCGATTGTTGTGCATCCAGTTCCGTATCGATGTGTGTATCATCTGTTGCCATTGGTATCACGTTGAGTTTCGCGGAGGAGAGGTTTGATCTGCGAGGGGTATCTGGCACGGCTACCCTGTACTGAAAAATTTTGATGGAATCTGCCCCCCAACCATACAGTGACAAGACCGTGAGAAGCGAACGCTGCCGTCCCCAAAGAGCGGGCCTGGCCGCTCCCCCCTTCTGGATCTCGTGAGCCGGTGTCGTTACGACACCCGCGAGCTCCCGGTGGATCTCTCGACCGGCGCTGACAGTGAGAACGGATCGTCCGAGTCCGTCCATCTGCTCGGGACGGAGCAGATGATCGAACGCTTCTTCGCGGGCAGGTCACTAACATGGTGCTTCGTTCGCTGTTGCGGTACCGGTGATCACCTTTGCACTCACGGTGAGCCTCGCCCACAGCCGCTGGAATCCGATTCTCTTCGGCTGTGGGTTCGCCCCGTCCCCCATGTCACTGCTGGCGCAGGTGAACCGTTCGTACCGCATGACACTCATACTCGAATCGAAGTAGAAGCCTTTCTACGCCATACATCGTGTGTTACACATCTCAATCACAAATTTACAGAGTGTCGGACACCGCACGGATCGACGTATGAAGACGGTACGTATTTCAGTTCGGCGTGCCAACGTACTACATTCCGGCTTCAAAGTAGCACCGTTCACGACGAGAGTACGCGCCGACGAAACACGTAGATCTCTACTGAACTCTGTTGACACCCGGCCCACAGAGAGGTGTCAGTCCTCTATGAGTGTCTGAAATACTTTCTGTTCGGCTGCGCGAAGATGATGTAGGTACGTGGAGTGAGCAATCCCTACGATTTCTGCAATCTCGCTCGCAGAGTGTTTTCGCTCCCGTTCGAAGTAGCCATGGTGATACGCAGCCTCCAGCGCCGCCGCCTGTTTGTCCGTCAGATCACTCTCATCAATGGACGGATTCGCTCGAAGTTGGGTTAGGTCGGCCTCAGTGCACGACAGTACGGCCACGCGACCATACTTGTCATCGAGCGCACTAACGAGTGAACTCAAGTTTTTCTTCGACGGCAACCCGATTCGCAATATCGTACGATCGGCGGTAATACGTGTGGACTGGACAAGGGCATTGTACGGTACGAGGGTTGACTCTGGAGTCGGGGCGGTTACTATCAGATGAAAGAGCGTCTTATCCGTGGAACGTATTGAGACGAGTTCGTGAACGGCAGGGTGGCTCTCTGCGGCTTCACAGAACGGTTCAGCGGATCCGGAAGCGAGAGAAACGTACTGGGAGACCGTGTCGTTTTCGTGAGGGGATGTGCTGTGTACGACGATCTCTACATTTGAGGGGTCTGTCTGGGAATCGTAGATGATCTCGCTGAGATAGTGGGCATCCGTTGGTAACTCGATGCTAGCTTCGACACCGTGGTCGGCGGTCAACGCCTTGCGAGCATCGAGATGGTGTATCGCATATCCAACCGTCGCCGCGAGGTTTGTGAGGAGTGTACGTTCGTCATCGCTCAACAGCTCCCGCTGGCTACTGTACGCGGTGAGTATTCCGTATGTAATACCCTCGTAGGCAAGCGGCAGCGCGATTGCAGCCTGAAATCCGGACTCGAGTGCAGCGTTCCGCCAGTCAGTCGAAAAGAGTGTTTCGAGGTCGTCGATCACTTGCGGTTCGCCAGTTCGGGCGGCCCAGACGCTTGGCTCACCTTCGGACGACGGCTGGTCGACTCGAAGCTCAACCCTCTCGAGATACTCAGAATCGCCTGCAACGGCTCGTGGCTGTACTCGTGTTTCGGATACCGATCCGATCCAGGCAAGACCGTATCCCAACTCGGCGAGTTCGGTCACGATCGCCGTCTCGAGTTCCTCTCGGGTTTGAGCGGTTACGAGTGTTCGCTGAACACGGCTGTTGAGGTTCCGTTCTCGACGGAGTTGTATCTCCTGTGCTCGTTTCTCCGTCACGTCTCTAATCGACAGCATAGTCGCTTTACTCCCGTCGTACGTGATCGCTCGGCCGGTGTACTCACAGTGGCGAATTCCCCGGTTGTCGGACAGGAGCCGGACATCGTGGATGCCGTCTCCGAGAAGGTCCTTTCTGGACTCATACACGATATCTCTGAATCGTCCTTGATCTTCATCGTCGACGAACGTTTCAGCAAAATTTGTACCGATGAGTTCCGTCATCGGAGCGTCAGTGAGGCGAGTCAACTGTTCGTTCCCGAAGACGACCCGCTCAGATTGAAGAATCACGATCGCATCTCGGCTTTGCTCGGTTACTGTCCGATACCGCTGTTCGCCGGCCTCGATTACCTTTCTCAGCGCACGTCGCTCGACGACGCTACGGATCTTGCTGGTCAAGACTGGTGCCTGGTCGACCTTTGGGTTTTTCGTGAGGTAATCCGTCACACCAGCATCGATGGCACGAGCGGCAACCTCCTCACTTCCCTCGCCTGTTACCAGTATACACGGGAGCTCAGGATAGTCGGCCCGGATTCGTTTCAAGAGTTGAATTCCATTGATCTCCGGCATCTGATAGTCGAGGATCACGCAATCGGTGTCGGCCTCCTCCAGCGCTGAGAGTGCCTCGTTCGCACTCGAGGACGTGCGAACCTCTAACACCGAATCATGGTGCTCTAGCTCTTCAGCGATGAACGTAGCCCACCGTTCATTGTCATCGACGAGCAAGACCGTAATCGACTCTAACACCGTTCCACTCCCGCCGACATCCGGTACTGTTTCGGTCATTGAATCATCCCCTTAGGCGAGACAGCGCAAGACGGAGGTCCGCCCTCGAACGATCATGACGAACCATGTTCACCATTCTCAATCAATCTTTGGTCACACTATGAAGAGGCGATATCACGGAGCGGACGGGTCATCCACCCTCACGTGAGGCTGGGCAGGTTGCTCGTCCATCGTCCGCTCCAGGTCGACTGTGATCGTCGTCCCAGATGGGTGGTTCTCGGCGACCGAGAGTTCAGCCCCGTAACGTTCTGCGAGTGAACAAACGATGTAGAGGCCGTATCCGTCCTCGGTATACTCTGCGAAATCGAACCGGTCGGTGAGCAACTGCTGTGTTCGCTCGGGCAGGCCAGGCCCATTGTCTGTGATACCGACTGCGATCCGCCGTTCTGTTCCCGTTACCGAGACAGACACCTGCGGGGTCGATTTGTCGTTGTGGACGACGGCGTTCGTCAACAGATTATAGAAGAGCGAGGAAAGCATTTCATCCGCCTGAACTGTGACGTCCGGAACCTCGGTTTCGATTGCGATAGTCGCATCCTCGAAGGCCGCGTCGACAACGGTGATCTGGTTCTCGAGAACTGGTTGAATTTCGACAGGCTCCGGGCTTCGCTCGTGGTGGGCGATCGCCTGGAGGATGTCACCGACCGTCTCGGTGAGATCGACGACGTGCTCACAGTTCTGTCTGACCCGTTCCGTAGATTCCAGTAACTGCGTCTGTGTTTCAGGGTCGATCGTGTCGAGTGTCTCGAGGTCCGAATCGACTCGACGGAGTAATCCAAGGACGAGATCCATCTCGTTTCGGATATCGTGTCGAACCAGTTGATTCAATAACTCGCTTTGCTCGTTTCGCAACTCGAGCGATCGCTCGTATCGCTTCTGAGACGTGACGTCTCGGAGGACAACGACGCGGCCGACGACGGAGTCCTGTGATTGCAGTCGCTGGGATCGGACCGAAAACACGCGAGACGTCTCTCCTCTCGTAATCTCGATCACCTGTTCATCATCGTGATCGATGCTATCGGTTGGGAGGATACGCTCGGCCGATTGGCCGACTGGAGACGTCGATAACCGCAGCAATTTCTCGACGCTGTCGTTCGTCTGAACGACGGTACCCGTCGAGTCGAGAACGAGGATTCCGTCCGGCGAGTTCCGCATCGTCGTCGTGTACGCGATCAACGGCAGATTGAGCAAGCGATACCGGAACGTAGCGATCCCAAGAACGGCGACAGAGACGCCTGCTGCGGACGGAACGAGGTTGACCGCTTCGTGGCCAAACGGGGGAATACCAACGACAGTCATGACACTCGCGGCGATCGGTGCGATAACGGCGACAGAGATCAGTGCTGCTTGCGGGTAGTACGCCCGCCCCGTTCGTATCGTCTCGTAAATCACGATACTGAGTGTAACTCCCGCCATGAGAACAGCGTACGTGAAGCTGAGTGCGACGCTTGCCGGGCCGCGTTCCGTGCGCAGAATTATCAGATCACTCGTTTCGATCAGGCGAGTCTCCAGGATTGCGATGTTGCCCGGGTTTGTGAACAATAGGGTGAGGAAGACGACCGGAACGACGAACAACCCCGCAGCGATCGGACGCGTAAGCCAGTTGCTGCGGTCGGTGTACGCGAGTACAAACAACACCAGTAGCGGACCGACTGCTGCACTCCCGATATGGAGAAGGCGGTAGCTGTGAAATTTAATGGTCGGGTCAGTACTGAGAAGCTTGAGAGCGGCGAATGCCGTCCAGATCGTAATTGCCACAGTCATCGCTGCAAACGTAAGGAGCGTTGTCGACTGCCCACGGTGTCGGATCTGGACGACCGTATACACACCTAACGTGAGCGAAAGCGCGGTCGCGAAAAGAATAGGGTACGCGAATGTGGTGTGTTGCCACGCCATACCAAATTCGTTGAACAGGAGTCATATAGTAATTCCGGTAAAATCAATTATAGTCACTGACAATCGCTGTCAGTTTAGCACATGGCGGCGGTTCCGGTAATATCCCCGTGTTGTGTAATTCAGTTGATTGGTCGGAGATATCTACTAGCTCCGGTGGAAAAGATCCTCTGTGACCTCCATCGTGACCCGAATCGAGTCCGTGTCTAAACGGGTAACGACGATATCGAGACGAGAGTAACACTGCGGACAGATCGCCTGTATGCGGATTTCCGCTTCCGTGACCTCCGGTCTGCTGATCGTGCGAAGCCTGTCGAAGTCGTTTGTCGGTTCGCGACAGCATGGATATCGTTGCCCCCCCTGTTGTTGTCCCATTGGGTACCCCATCTTTTGAATTGAAAACGTGGCTGTAAGTTCGTTTACTCGAATATATGCAATTACAAACACAAACATAGTACATTAATTCGATAGCATTGGGTTGGGGCGACGAGAGAATCGCCACACTTTCACTGTGCTCGGGAGTCACTACGCCAATTGAGGTACAATCGAATCCCACAGAAGTGTCAGACTCCATGCCGATCTCGCAACCGGCTTGCCAGTGGAAGTTCCGGTTATTTTTCCTTCCTCGTAGCGGTTTTCCTATGAGGCAGATAAGCAGGCGAACGGCACTCACACTGCTCGGGTCGGGGTTCGCTCTCTACGTCGCTGGAGGCGCACTTGCCCAGAAAGACGAGGAGGAACCGGACTACGGCGACTGGTTCGAAGACGTCGAGAACTACGAGGAAACCGAGGATCTGACCGACGAGGACGAAGTCACCGTCGAGGTCGGGGCCGGCGACGACGGCTTCGAGTTCGAGCCGCCCGCGATCCGTATCGCCCAGGAGACGACCGTCACCTGGGAGTGGACCGGCGAAGGTGGCCAGCACAACGTCGTCCACTCCCCGGAAGACGAGGAGGACGAAGAGATCGAAGACGCAACTGAGGCGGACGAACCCGTCTTCGAAAGCGATCTCGAGGACGAGGAGGGGTTCACCTTCGAACACGACTTCGAAGACGAGGAGTCGGGGACGTACCTCTACGTCTGTGAAGTCCACCGCGAACAAGGGATGAAGGGCGCGGTCGTCCTCGAGGAGTAGTTGACAAACGGCGGTCCGGGCCGGGACCTGTTCCGCCGTTGGACGCTGGACTAGTTCGTCGCGTCGTCCGTGTCGACGCCGATAGTGACCACGTCGGTCCCGAACGGCTGGAGAGTGTCCTCGAAGGTCGCCGTCAGTTCGGTGTTCGGGAAGAACCCGAGCACGCGGGCGGTCGTCTCACCGGTGTTCTCGAGCGCGTGGGGGACCATCTCGGGGACGATCGCACACGCACCGTCTGTAAGCTCGAGGGTGTCCTCGCCGATCGTCGCCTCGACGCTGCCGGCCGTGACGACCAGCAGTTCCTCGTTGCTGTCGCGGTGGGTCGGAAGGTAGTTCCCCGGTTCGATCTCGAGACAGACGAGCATGAGGTTCTCGCCGTCTACCTCGCTCGCATTCGGCGTCCCCGGCGAGAGCGGGAAGTAGCCGCGGAGTCGCGCCCGATCGTCGCCTTCCTGCCAGACGTCGACTCCGTCGAACTGGTAGAGGTCGATCGCTCGAGCGGGGTGGTTCTGTGTGTCGGTTGTCGTAGCCATGCATCTCACTCCATGTGATTCTCCGAGCATGCGAGGAAGGATCAAAGAACTCCGCTAGCTGCCCTGGAATCACTGTGCAGTAGGCTCGCACGGCGCATAACCGTTGCGCGACTCGACTCGAGATTGGTGGTCGAGCTGAGACTCACCACGAGACTGTGTCCGTGTCGCAGCTCGATTCGAGACAGCGACTCGCGTTGCGGTTCGCTCGGACCGGCGCACGAACGATCCTTCGAGCGCAAAAAGCGACGTCTAGAGGACGTACTGGTTTGCAACCTCCTCCGGCGAGATCACGTCGAGGTCACCGGCGTCTCGCAGTTCCGCGAGGCGCGAGGCCAGCGCCTCGAGGGACTCGGTGTCCTCCTCGTCGGTCATGTAGTAGACGATCGTCGTGAGCCCGCCGTGTTCGGCGGTCCAGTCGAGCGCGTCGACGACATCGTTTGCGTCGAGGTTCCGCCGACCCACCTCTCCCGAGATGCGGGTGAGGGTGTAGGGGTTGGCCGCCCAGCCCTGGGACCGGTGGCGACCCGCCCAGCCGAGTTCGTAGTTATCCTCGACGAGTCCGAACATCTCCTCGTTGTATCGGCCGCCGGGGAACGCGTAGTAGTTCGCGTCGTCGTAACCGTGTTCGTCGAACCACTCGAGGGGGCTGAGGACCTCGGATTCGATCTCGTCCTCGCTGTACGTGTCCATGTGAAGCCCGCGCGCACCGACGGTGCCGAGCGACCAGCCGGCGTCGACGAGTTCCTCAAGCTGGCTCTCGGTCAGCCGAGAGCCGTCGGTTCCGCTGGTGGGACGGATTCTGGAGGTGGGAACGAACGTCGAGGCCGTCAGGTCGTGCGCCTCGAGGATCGGGAAGGCGTGCGTGTAGTCCGACTCGTGACCGCCCTGGAACTGGATCATCACCTGCCCCGTGTTGATCTGCGGGACGAAGTGGAGGTCGTCGACCCAGAGCTCACCTTCGTGTTCGTCACCGGTCCAGTAGATGAGCTGGATCTCGGTGATCTCGCTCATATCGATGTCCCCGGAGACGCTCGTGAACCCGAAGTTGTGTCGGTGGAACGGGTGGTCCATGTGGACGTGCTGGCGGTACTGGGCGACGTTGCCGTCGGCGTCGTGGAGCTGAATCGACGGCGTCGCCGCTCTCGCCGCCTCGCTGGTCGCGAGCGCCAGTCCGGGGACGAGTCCTTCGACGTCGATCGGGTCCTCGAGTTCCCGGGCGATCCGGACCTGATCCTCCGATTCTGCCGTCGACAGGTACGCCGACTGCGAGCCCTCGTAGGAGAATCCCGTGTCCGGCGCGAGCGATCCGAGGATCGTCTGCCAGGCCCCCAGATCCTCGAAGTCGTCGAAGGTGCCCACGAGATCCGGGTGGTCGTCCTCGCCGTTCTCTTCGTCCTCGCCGTTGGCTTCGGGGTCATCGTCCCCGTTGGCTTCGGGGTCGTCGTCCCCGTTAGCTTCCGGGTCGTCGTCGGTGGTGTTCGTGTCGTTGTTGACGTCGTCGCCGCCCATACAGCCGGCGAGTGTCGCCGCGGCGGTCGCTGAGGCCGCCGTGAGATAGGTTCGTCGTTTCATGGAAGGCCGTACCTCCCTCGAAACCGGCTCACCTGTTTGTTATTCGGAGCGTGATTCTCTTCCGGCGGTGACTACGGGAGCCGGGACGGTCCGACAACAATCAGCGCTGGAGCTGTAGGGCCGGTGGCTCCGTGCGGGCCCGATCTACCCACTGTGACGGTCATCGACGCCTCACAGCCACACCCTACCCGACCGTAGGCGCTCGTTTCGGTGGTCTGGAGAGAGACGTCAACTCAGGTTCCGACCTCGAATCAGATCAGTCGATTCGCATGCCGGTTTCGGAACGTTTGAGACGATCAGCCGGAAACAGTGACTGTGGCCCGCGCCCGACTCTTCGCCTCCCTCTGTGGACTCGTCTTCTTTCTCAATCTCGCGAGGATCATCTTCGCACCGCTGCTGGACGTGTTTATCGCCGAGTTCGCCATCGGCGAGGCGACTGCTGGGCTCATCGTTACCCTGACATGGGTCGGGAGCGCCTCCCTTCGCCTCCCGACCGGCTGGGTGCTAACGAAAGTCCCCCGCCACCACGTCGTCCTCGGCTCCGGTGTGATCCTCGCGGGCTCCTCGGCTATCGCAGCGACTGCGACGACCGTCCCACACCTCATGGTCGGTGCCTTTCTCATGGGAATCGCCTCCGGCGTCTACTTCGTCTCGGCGAACCCGCTGTTGAGCGAACTCTACCCCGATCGCGTCGGCCGGGTTCTCGGGATCCACGGAGCGGCCAGCCAGCTCGCCGCGGTGGTCGCCGCCCCGTTCGTCGTCCTCACACTGCTCGTCGACTGGCGCCTCTCGCTGTGGACGATCGCAGTCGGTGCGGCGGTCCTCACGGCATATACGTGGCTCGCCGCACGAAAGACCGATCTCCCCCGGGCGGGTGACGCCGACCGCGACTTCGTCGGCGGCGCGCTCTCCGAGTGGCGGATCATCGCGACGGCGCTGGCGCTCGTCGGACTGACGTCCTTCATCTGGCAGGGTGTGTTCAACTTCTACGAACTGTACATGCAGTCAAAGGGGCTCTCGAGCGCCGCTTCGGGAGCGATGCTTACGGTCGTCTTCGCCGCCGGCGTCCCCGCATTCTTCTTCGGCGGGGATCTGGCCGACCGCCTTCCACACGTCCCGTACCTGCTGGGGATCATCGGGGCGTTCGCCGCGAGTCTCCTGGCATCGACCGTCATCGACGGCTTGTTCGGATTGATCGTGATCAGCGCGGCCCTCGGCTTCGTTATCCACGCGTTGTTTCCGGCGGTCGACACTTACCTGCTCGATACGCTTCCCGACTCGACGCGGGGGAGCGCCTACGCGGTCTTCAGTTCCATCTGGGTGCTGGCCCAGTCGCTCGGATCGCTCGGACTGGGCGTGCTCATCGAGGAGGGGTACGGTTACGATTCGGTCTTCGCCGGCGCCGCACTCACCCTCGGCGTGACGATCGTCGTTCTCATCGTACTCGAGCGGGCCGGCCGGCTTCCCGGATGAGTTGATTCCCTATGTCGCCTGGAACGCAGTCTTGGGGGCTGATACGGTCAAAAAGACCATCAAATCGCCGACAATCGTTATGGCTGCAGACGTGGTCCACCATACTATGACCCCACAGGCCGAAAAGCGACGGGCACCGGCGATCTGCGATCACTGTGGCTCCGTGTACACCGTTCGCGTTCTCCCGGACGGAACGCTCGAGCCGATCGGCGCAGTAGCGTGTTCGTGCGGGAGCGACGAGTTTCATGTCGTTACTTAGAGAGCTAGCAGATCCGGAACAGGCCGAGTGCCGCCCGAGAGTGGTACTTGGTCTGTTCGTGCTCACACGATTCGAGCGCCTTCTCGAGATGGTCGTCTCCCCCACAGTCGTCGGGGCCACTACCGTCCAGAATCGGCTCCCTCCGGTGGCGAGGTATGGCGGCTATCTGGATCTCGAATCCTCGCTCGAGTCCGGAGGCTCGGGCGCACTTGACGATTCGTCGCCCGACCGGGCTAACTCGTTACCGGGGCCGACGTCCTCGCCCTCCTGGATCGCCTGGGCTTCCCGCTCCATCGCTTCGACGTCCATGTCGGCTTCCTCGTCGATCTCGCCGATCATCTCGCTGATGTCGTCGAGCCCGATGAGTTCGCGGGTTTCGTCGTCGAACTCGAGGCTGTCGAGCACCTGGCCGTCCTCCTTGATGTCGCTGCCCGAGAGGTGTTTGCCGTAGCGTCCGAGCATCGAGGACAGTTCCTGCGGGAGAACGACGGTCGTCGACTCGCTCTGGCCGATTTCGGCGAGCGTGTCCATCCCCATGTCGATGATCGCGCGTTCGCCCATCGATTCGGCGGCGCGGGCGCGCAGGACCGTCGAAATCGCGTCACCCTGCGCCTCGAGAATCTGGCTTTGCTTTTCCCCTTGTGCCCGAATGATATTCGACTGCTTGTCACCCTCCGCACGCTCGACGGCGCTGCGGCGTTCACCCTGTGCCTCGAGAATCATGGCGCGTCGACTCCGTTCGGCGGAGGTTTGCTGTTCCATCGCTCCTTTGACGTCTCGGGAGGGCGTCACCTCGCGAACTTCGACGGCTTCGATGCGGATCCCCCACTCGTCGGTTGGTTCGTCGAGTTCGGTCCGAATGCGCGCGTTGATCTGGTCGCGTCGGCTCAGCGTATCGTCGAGTTCCATGTCCCCGAGCACCGCCCGAAGGGTCGTCTGCGCGAGGTTCGACACCGCCCGCTCGTAGTCGTCGACCTCGAGAAACGCCCGTTTGGCGTCCATCACCCGGATGTAGATGACGGCGTCGGCCGTGACCGGCGAGTTGTCCCGGGTGATCGCCTCCTGGGAAGGGACGTCGATCGTCTGGGTCCGGATGTCGAAGCGGTGGACCCGGGAGACGAACGGCGGCACGACGTTGAGTCCGGGCTCGAGGAGTTTCCGGTACTCGCCGAAGACGGTGAGTGCGCCTCGGTCGTAGGCGTCGACGAACGTAACCATCTGCCAGACGGTGATGACCGCGACGAGGACGACGAGCGCGGTAACGCCGAGGGCCAGTTCGCCGACCTGCAGGGGGTGCTGGAGAAACGCGATCATTGTGCGGATATAGTCCTCTCAGCCGGATAGCTCTTGGCCCTCTTTGGAGCCGGTATATCGTCCTCAACTAGCCCCCCTGACAGATGCCGCAGATATCGTACAGAGTGGACGCATGAGACGCACCCGCTCGGTGTGTACTGCGTGGTCCCGGTTCCGTCGCTACTCACTGGCACTGATGCTGATAAACTCGAAGTCGTCCGACCGCGTCTCGAAGCGGTCGATAGCGAACGGCTCGAGCGGGAAGTGTCTCCTCGCCGGTCAGCACCGACCGGATCGCGGTCGCGGCGACGGGCGCAGTCATCACGCCCCTGCCGTTGAACCCAGTCGCGACCAGCAGTCCGTCAGGGGCGTCGGCTGGCACATCGAGGATCGGCCGCGTGTCCGGCGTAGCGCCGTCGACGACCGCCCAGTCGCCGACGTACCCTGCATCTTCGAACCCCTCGAGGAACGTCGGGACGAGGTCGGCGACGTGGTGGCGCAACAACTCGTCGGCGCTCCCGCTCGCTCCCTCGGGATCGTCTTCGGCGAGCGAAAAGCCGCCGATGAGTTGGACGGCCGATACAGAGCCATTCAGCCTGTCACCACGGACAATTCTCGACAGGATTCACCACTGGCGGACGAAACCGCCGCTCTGGATATTGGCGCGAACAACCTCGTCGCCTGTACGACCACGACCGGCCAGCAGTATCTGTACGAAGGGCGAGACCTCTTCGAGCGGTTCCGCGAGACAACGCGCCGAATCGCGGACCACCAATCGACGGTGAAGCGAGAAGAAGGCCGGTACACGTCGAAGCGGATTCGACGGCTGTACCGCCGACGGACGCGACGGCGCGATCATGCGATGGACGCACTCGCTCGCGGCCTGTTCGGACGGTTGCACGCCGAGGGCGTTTCAACGGCGTACGTCGGCGACTTAACCGACGTACTGGAAACGCACTGGTCGGTCCGGGCGAACGCGAAGACGCACAACTTCTGGGCGTTCCGTGCATTCGTGAAGCGTCTCGCGTGTACTGCCGAGGAGTTCGGTATCACCGTCGAAGTCCGCCCAGAAGCGTGGACCTCCCAGGAGTGTCCGGACTGCGGGTCGACCGAGGACACGACTCGGCATCAGGACACGCTCACCTGTCCGTGTGGCTTCGAGGGCCACGCGGACCTCACGGCGTCGGAGACGTTCCTTCGACGTCACGAATCGAACGTACCACGGCCGATGGCACGGCCCGTATGCCTCAAGTGGGACGACCACCGATGGTCGGCGTCACTCCGCGCTCACCGTCCCAACGAGGAGCATACAGACCAGAGTATCCGACGATCGGCGTAGGAGAAAGTTGCCTCCGTGGGGGCTGGTGCTGATGCCAGACCCCCAACGCGAAGAATCCCACGGCTTCAGCCGTGTGGAGGATGTCAAAAAACCGCACAGAACAGCTAGTCGAGTCGAAGCAGACCGAGCGCCTCTCGAATGTGATATTTCGCCTGCTCGTTTTCGCTCGCGGCCAAGGCCTTCTCGAGGTGGTCGTCGATCCGCTCGCCACCATCTTGCTTCTCCGACTCGTCGTACTCGAGGAAATCCCCCATAACAGACACATATATTACGTATACACGGATGCTCCTTGAGCATGAACTTTCAAGTCATTTATCACATGATATTCTCCCCGCGTTCACGCCAAGTCCCAGACCACGTCGGAGTAATAGGAGTCGTGGCCCACAATCAGTTCCAGCGGTGCGAAACGATACCCGCGATGATCGGGTCCGGTCGGGAATAACTCAAGGCCAAAGCGGAACGCTCGGTGACGCAACAGGTAATTTGTTCGGTCGAGTCGATAGTACACCCGAATGGCCCTCCTCGAAAATCTCACGCTAGTTTTCGTCGCCGGCCTCCTAACGGCGTTGGCGACCGGACTGGGCGCGATACCGTTTTTCTTCTTCGACGAACTCAGCGAGCGGCGAAGCGTCGTCCTCTGGGGGCTCTCCTCCGGAATCATGGTATCCGCCTCCGTGTTCGGGCTGATCGACGAGGGACTCGCCGAAGGAACAGCCCTCGAGATCGGCGCTGGCCTGGCGGTAGGTGTGTTACTGGTGGCCGTCGCACGCGACGTTCTGGTGAACACGGAGATCGATCCGCACGAATACGAGGAAGCGGACTTCAAAAAGCTCGTACTCATTCTCGGAATCCTCACCGTTCACAGCTTCCCAGAAGGTATCGCCATCGGCGTCTCCTTCGCCGATCTCGGACTCGAGGGAGGGGCGGAGCTGCTCGGATTTACGATTCCGCTTCTGGCCGTGTTCATGACGGTCGCGATCTCCATCCATAACGTCCCCGAGGGAACCGCGATCTCGATCCCACTGAAATCGATGGGGGTTCCCAACTGGAAACTCGTGTGGTGGGCCGTGTTCTCGAGTCTCCCACAACCGATCGGCGCCGTGCTCGCGTTCGCGTTCGTTCGGGTCGCACGGGAGTTTCTACCCTTCGGCTTCGGCTTCGCCGCGGGCGCGATGATCTATCTCGTGTTGACGGAGTTCGTTCCCGAGGCACTCGAGATTGGGAGTGGGCTCCCGAACGGCGGCAAACCCGAACTTACTGTCGGGATCGCGGTCGGGATTCTCCTCATGGTTCCGCTCGCTTTTATCTGAATGGCGAACTACCTCACACGCGGGAGTGATCAATTACACATGAGGGTGGTTCGCAGCGGCCGACAGGAGACCCCGGACACCGAGTGAAAATTTTACCACCGATAGAGATGACGGTTTCGATCAGGCACCCCTCGAAACGAGTGAAAATACCAAGCGGAGACACCCCGGATACCGAGTGAAATTGCGGACGGTTACTATTCGTCGACGACGATGGAGACACCCCAGATACCGAGTGAAATGGCGAGGGTGTCACCCATCGCCGACGGCGGACGGGACACCCCAGACACCGAGTGAAAAATAGATAGTACACCCCCGACAGACCGTTTCGTTCGGTTCCAAAGATACAGAATTTCGGAGGGGATCAGTCACCACCCACACCCCTCGCACCGAGTGAAGATGAAATCAGGTACCCCCTCGGGATAGACGTTGAATAACGGCCGAAACACCACTCCGATAGCACGACAACAACGTTGTGACTAGCAATGCAACGGGTGAACAAAGCGTCACCACGCCGGTCGGTTCGTATTATTATATAACTAGGTGTAGAAGCAATACATACATACATAGACAGCCTCCAGATGGACTGAAACCACCGAACTGTTCTACACGTCTCTCTTCTTTATATACAGCATCCAATCTCGAGGACGAACCCACTCCCAGTCTCCCGCATCTTCACTCGGTGCCTGGGGTGGGTGTCAAGCCATATTCTCTCGAAGATCATGTTTTACACCGGTTATAGATGGCAGGTTCTGGGTTTTCACTCGGTACAGAGCCCCGTAGGTTTATAGTCCAACACTGAGAGAGTCAGCTATGACACAAGGAAGTCGCTCGCGTGGTGGTTCGGTATGAGCCGAGACCCTCAACGCGAGGATTCCAGCACGGAGGATGTCAAGAACCGTGAGCCCGGCTCTGACAACGACCTCTTCAAGACGGGTGACATTTTCGCTCGTCGCGAACTCTTGCGCGTCGGGCACGTCCCGGAGCGCGATCGTATCGTGGGTCGAGACACCGAACTGCAAAACGTCGGACGGGCACTCGGCCCCGCTATCGACGGCGGTCCCCCTTCGAACATCGTCATTTACGGAAAGACGGGAACCGGAAAGTCACTCGTCGCACGCCACGTTACCCAGCGTGCCCGAGAACGAGCCGTCTCGAACGACATCCGGTTCAGCCACGTCTACGTCGACTGTTCTGACGCGGATACGGAAACGCGCGTCGCTCGGGAGATAACGACGCAGCTCGCGGCGGAAACCCCCGCTGCGCCGACGATCCCGGACAAGGGAATCGGCGCTAACGAGTACTATCGCTACCTCTGGGACCTCCTCGAGGCCCGTGACGTCTGTATCGTTCTCCTCGACGAGATCGACATCCTCCGCGACGATGACGTGCTAATGCAGCTTTCCCGGGCCGAGGAAACCGGGAAAACTGACTGCTATCTCGGCGTAATATCCATCAGTAACAAAATCGAGTTCCGGGATCGACTCAGCGAACGTATCGATTCGAGCCTCCAGGACGAAGATATCATCTTTCAACCCTACGACGCCGATCAGTTACGGACGATACTCGAGAATCGCCGCGACGCGTTCGAACCGGACGTACTCAGAGACGGCGTGATTCCCAAAGTCGCCGCGCTCGCCGCGCGGGAACACGGCGACGCGCGGAAAGCGATCAATATCCTGCAGAAAGCCGGCGAACTCGCCGAGCGGGAAAACGACGACCACGTCACCGAAGTGCACGTCGAACGCGGACAACGCAAAGCGGAGGTACAACGGTTTCAGGAACTCGTCTCGGGATCGACGCCGCACGTCAAGTACCTCCTCCGAGCGCTGGCGAAACTCACGGAGAGTCGCGAGGGCGATGCGTTTTCGACCCACGAGATCTATCAGGTGTATCGGAGCATCGCGGCCGCCGAGGGGAGCGATCCGTTGAGCCAGGATCGTGTGTACCGTCTCCTGAAAGAACAGTCCTTCCTGGGCGTTACTGAGTCCCGGCATACGGGCGGTGGTCACAGCGAGGGGAGCTACCTCGAGCACCGACTCATGCGCGGGACGGACGTCGTGCTCGCTGCGCTCACGGAGTAGCCAGTAGCGACCAGTAGCAGAATATTTATAATATATTATCTATGTTGTAATCATATCCGATGTTCGATCTGACCGGATTCCAACGCGACCTCCTGTACGTCACCGCAGGACTCGAGGAGCCACACGGGCTTGCGATTCAAGAAGAACTCGAAGAGTACTACGGGAAAGCGATCCATCACGGGCGACTCTACCCGAACCTCGATACGCTCGTGGAAAAGGGACTCATCGACAAGGGGGTCAAAGACAAGCGGACCAATATCTACACACTCACACGGCGTGGGCAACGCGAACTCGAGGATCGCCGCGAGTGGGAAACGCAGTACGTCGACAACCTCTGACGACACCGGGGAGCGACGACCAGTCCGGTCTGTATCACCGTTCAGGGAACATCAGATGTCTGCCTACTCGAGTGTCGACAACCGTGCGTCCCGCAGCAGCACCTTCTTGACGATTTCGGGGTTCTCGAGGAGGCGATGTTTCGCGTGTGCACCGCGCCCGCGGCCCCGCCCTTCTCGTTCGGACTGGATGACGTTCAGGAAGTTCTGTTCCTGAAGGATCTCCTGAACACGCCGTTCGGACAGCGGTTCGAGGTCGAGTCGTCGGGCGATCTGTTTGTACTGATTGTATATGATCTTGGTCGGGAACTCCTCGCTCGAGCTATTCTCGGTTAACACCGTCAGCGCGTAGAGAATCGTTTTCGCTTGTTGTGGGGATCCCTCGATCAACTCGCTGAATCGGTCGGCTTCCGTTTTCTCCTTCGCGGATCGAACGTGGGCTTCGGTGACCTGTGCGTCATTTTGTTTCTTCGCGAGGCGGCCGGCGTTGCGAAGGATATCGATCGCCTTGCGGGCGTCGCCGTGCTCCTGTGCCGCCAGCGCCGAGGTGAGCGGAATGACGTCGTCGGTGAGTACGCCCTCGTGGAACGCATCGCGGCGCTTATCCAGAATATCGACCAGCTGGTTCGCATCGTACGGCGGGAACACGAGTTCGTCCCGCGAGAGACTGGACTTGACGCGTTCGGAGAGGTGATCAGGGAAGTCTATCTTGTTCGAGATACCGATGATCCCGATGCTCGAGTTCGAGATACGCCGATTTTCTCCCGCACGCGAGAGTTTCCGGAGGACTTCGTCGTCCTCGAGCATATCGATCTCGTCGAGGATCACGATCGTGACGTCCGTACAGTGGTCAACGCTTTGCCAGAGACGTTTATAGTAGTCACCGGTTCCGAGGCCCCGGTCCGGGATCGTGACGCCGCTTTTTTCGGGTTCGTTGACGGTCTGTGCGATCGTTTTCACGATCGCCGCTTCGGTATTCTGTTCGCCGCAGTCGATAAAGGCGTACTTGATACCGACGCCGTCCCGTTCGCCTTCAGAGATGACACGTTGGGTGATCGACCTCGAGATGAGCGACTTTCCGGTCCCGGTCTTTCCGAAAATAAAGAGGTGAGCCGGTTCGCTTCCAAAGATTGCGGGGTTGAGTGCGTTGGCGACGCGCTGCATCTGTTCGTCGCGACCAACGATCCGATCGGGTCCGGGAAGATGGGTGATCTCGAGCAATCGCTCGTCCGCGAAGATCGGATCGTCGTACCGAAAGAGCGGATCGCGGTCGTCCTCCGAAGCCATGGTGATTGTGGTGGTGTTACAACCCGACTGAAATAAAGCTATGGGGGGTGCGTCGCGGATGTATAACTCCTATATTGTAGGCAGACGGAGGATGAGAGTAGTATTTCGGATCGAATAGCACAGATCAGTAGCCTCGCGGGTTTACTTCCGCCTCGGAGAGCGTGCTTCGTTACGGTTCGGGAACTGAGTCCGACACCCCTTCGCGCGCGTGACGGAAACCGAGATGCCGCCGGAAATGCAGTTTTCACAGGGTGAAGCGGAATATGACTCGAGTTCGGTTCCGTTTGAACGCATACACACACCTACGTCGCGCTTGTAACGGGATGGAGTGGGGGAGGGGTAGATCTCAAACGGTGTATTCCGGAGAACGAGTCAGGAATAAGCACGATTTACAGCCGCGACGGTGGTGTGTGGCGGTACTATCACTCCATCCTCGTTACCGTTACAAACGCGAAGGGGGTGTCTCCGTCGTACTATCTTTAAGAGAATCCCGCCGTTCACGGCGTCCTCAGAACGCAACGCGTTCTGATGGGCATCGCAAACCTTCGGTTTGCTCAACGGGCGTGAACCGCGTCACTCGATTACGCAACCCACGAGCAACAGCGCTCCGAATACCCCACGCCAATACAAACTTTTATAGTACGATAAAACGTACTGGAAAACGGATGCGAGTTGACATCGCCATCAACCGTGGAAGCGACCTCCACGAACGAGTGAAAGAATACTCCCGCAAGAACGGTCTGCGAATGGACTTCGCATACGCCGAACTCATCGAACAAGGACTCAACGCTGAAGAATGAGTGAGGAGTGCAAGACGCTCGAAGCGTATCTTGTCCCACCCACTCAGCACAAACAGCGCAAGCTCCACGACGAACACGACCGATACGAATCACTCCTTCACGAGAGTTTCAACAACGAGTGCGACACGATGACTGCTGTGAACGAGGTTGTCAGCGGTGAAGGCCTCAACTGGCACTCCAAAAACGCACTCAAAAGATACGTCCCAAACCTCTTGGATGAGGACACGTACGATGCGAAGCAACTCGCAGACGACCATCCCATCCGCTACGCCAACACCGCAGCCGTCTTCGACCGCGATGACGACCGACACCACGAAATCTGCTGGGAAGTTCCCCTCCCAGGTCGAGGGACGAACGTCTGGATACCGCTCCAGTTGAATCCCGAACAGGAACACTGGTGGCATTCTCTGATTGACGAAGACGACGAAAGCGTGTGGGCAGGTGAACTCCGCCTGCAACGCGACGGTACTCGCTGGGTGTTGCACGTCACCGCGAACTACGAAGTCGAACCAGACCACGAATGTTCGCATGAAAGCGACGATGTGACGCCAGTCGGCTTCGACGTGGGCGAGTCAAAACTCCTGGTGGGCTGTGCCCTCCGAGATGAGACGCCCGTTGCCCCGTTGTTCGTGGATGGTGGTCGCGTCCGACACCTCCGCCAGAAACAAGCCTCTGCCGAGGATCGGTTGAAACCACGCTACGCCTCGACGCTCTTGGACGAACTCGTCTGGGGGACGTGGCAAGACACCATCGATGATGAGATTGAGAAAGCCTCGAGACGAGCCGTCGAATACGCCTCCCGATTCGAGAACCCGATTATCGTCCTCGAATTCCTCGATGGGATCACCGACAAAGATATCGGGAAGTACTGGAATCGACGCCTCGGCAAGTGGCTGTTCTCCCAACTACAGTCACGTATCGAGGAGAAGGCGGTGGAACGCGGGATTCCTGTGGAATACGTGTATCCGCATTATACGTCGAAGACGTGCCATGCTTGTCAGCGTATCGGGTATCGGCCGCATCAGGGTACGTTCAAGTGTACGAACTCGGCGTGCTGGGTGTCGGAGTATCAGGCGGATTTGAACGCAGCAGCAAACATAGCCAACCGGCTAAATCCGTGGGGAGAGAGCCTGCCTTGGAAATCGGCAGGCGATGACTCGCCACGGAGCGGGGGCCAGTGGCAGGCCCACCAAGACACGTCACCGAACGAGGGACTCCCGGCCGAGAGGCGGGCTTCCGATGACAAGGTTTCGTCTAGCTCACCAGCGGTGGGAGCGGGGGCGAAGCCGGAGACCGGTGACGCGCACACGTCTTGAAACCTCAATCCAGCACCTTTGCTGGTATTCCACCTGCGGTGGAAGCCCCGGCGTTTACGCCGGGCGAGGATGTCACCGTCGACTAATATGGCATGTAGAACATTGTACGAAAAACGAGCGACGCTGTATCTCCTCCCTGCTCGCACTTTCGGTGCTCGCTGAGGTGGGAATTCCCATCTCAATTCCCCCAAAACAGTGATAGAGAGAGTCCCGTCGTTTACCGCAGGGAGGATGTCACTAACTCCAGTAACTGCCGTTCGGAAATTGGCACCAATCTGACCACTCTATCTAGACTAGTTCATTCTAAATCAATGAATAATACTCGTGCCATCACACGACCGTGAATCGAGTCACGACTTGCAGCGGCATGTGTGACGTTAATTATCGCTGTTGTGGTCATCCCTCTTGCAATGTCGTTACAAAACCTCCCACACGCCGACGACGAGATGCACGAGTGTATGGACAACTGCCTCGAGGCCGCTCAGGCCTGCGAGTGGTGCGCGGATGCCTGCGCTGACGAGGGCGAAGGGATGGCCGAGTGTATTCGACTCTGTCGAGACGTCGCAGATCTGACCACGCTACACGCGAGGTTCATGGCGCGCGATTCGGCGTATCATGCGGACCTGGCGGCGATCTGTGCGGACGCGTGTGAGGCCTGTGCGGAGGAGTGTGCACAGCACGATCACGAGCACTGCCAGGTCTGTGCTGAGGTGGTGTCGGAGTGTGCAGAAACCTGCAGGGCGATGGCTGGCCACTGAGAGCGAACCACCCCATTCTTCACAATTCACTGTTGATACTTGCAGGTGTGTCGGAACTCATTCACGAATCACTCTTGGGAGTTGCAGGTGTGTAGGTACCGAATCAACTACCTACTTCTGTGCTCTATATTGTACACACCATACAAAACCCTTAACCGCTCGTGGTCCGTACTACGGAACGATGGCAACCGAATCACCACATAGTGCGCCCGATTCGACCGACGAGCCCGTTCAGATCGAGAGTCAGGAGCAGTTAGCGGACGTCATCGCCAGCAACGATGTCGTGGTAGTGGACTTCTTTGCGACCTGGTGTGGGCCGTGTCAGATGCTCGAGCCCGTCCTTCGGGGACTCGCAAGCGACACCGACGCCGTCATCGCCAAAGTCGACGTCGATCAACACCAGCCGTTGGCCAGCCAGTACGGTGTTCGCGGCGTTCCGACGCTCGCCTTCTTCGCGGACGGCGATCAGGTCGACCAACACGTCGGAGCCTTACCGGCCGACCGACTTCGCGATCTGATCGAAGGGCACACAACCGACTGACCTCGAGTTCGAAGGTCGGGGTGGCGGTCCACCACTGGGGCTGTGGTACCACACAACCACCACTGGGGCTGTGGTACCACGTGAGCGACCGAACCCAATTGTATTTACTCGACAAATATCTATCGATTTTCCGGCCCAGCGCACAGCCATGGGTGTTTTGTGTTTACCCTCTCTTAGTGGGAGTAGCAAGAGTCTCAAATGACGACCTATCTACTTGCGTTCAAACCTGCAATCGGTCTGTACGGGCAGCACGATCCGAGCGCTGTGCTTTTCGCCGACGGAACACCTGTCTTCGGCGTCGAAGAAGAGCGGTATACCCGCGAGAAACATGCGACGGAGACATTTCCGGAACAGGCGATTCAGGCCTGCCTTGATCACCGGAATCTGGAAATTTCGGATCTCGACCGCATTTTGCTCCCTTACGATCCACGGCTCCAAGGCAAGATTGCGGGCCACTATCTCACCGACGCGATCCGGGCGCCCGGCATTGCTCGGAAGCTCTCTGCGCTCGAGCGGACGCTCGTCACACAGGTCCGCAGCCGATACGTTCCGACGCGACAAATCGAAGCCCAACTCGAGGATTCCTTCGGTGGGTCGCTCCCACCGATCGAACTCGTCGAACATCACCGCTGTCACGCTGCGAGCGCGTTTCACCCCTCTGGATTCGACGAGGCGGTCGTGCTCACTGTCGACGCCAAGGGAGAGTACGATTCGACGGTCGTCTGGCACGCCACCGACCGTCAACTGAAACGGGTTCGAACGTACGACCACCCCAACAGCCTCGGCCTATTTTTTGCCATTATCACGGAGTATCTCGGCTATCGGATGTTCAACGGTGAGGGGAAAGTCATGGGGCTTGCACCGTACGGTACCGACAACCCCGGAATCGAAGACGTACTCCGGAACCTGATCGACACCGGCGTCGACTACGACGTGACCGACCTTACGAAACGCTGGGGAACCGGCCACGGCGTGGAGATCCTCGAGGACGTCTTCGACCGGCCGCGAAACGACACACCCGGCGAGTTCGACCAATGGCAAAAGGATCTCGCCCACACTGCACAGAAGCTCCTAGAGGAGACGGTTCTCGAGATTACGGAGACGGCGGTCGAGCGGCTCGGAACCGGGAACGTCGCGCTGGCGGGCGGCGTCGCACTTAACTGCAAACTCAACAAGAACGTTCGGGAATCGCCGGTCGTCGGCGACCTGTTCGTCCAGCCCGTCGCCCATGACGCCGGTCTCGCACTCGGTGCAGGTTGGGAACGGCAACCGGCGGCCGACGTCGACCGTCAGACGACGGTGTATCTGGGCCCGGAGTACGATACCGACGAGATCCGGTCAACGCTCGAGACGAACAAGATCGAGTACACCGAACCCGACAACCTCGAGGGTCACGTCGCAGAACGGCTCGCAGACGGAAAACTAGTCGGCTGGTTCCAGGGGCGGATGGAGATGGGGCCGCGAGCGCTCGGCGGCCGGAGCATCCTCGCGGATCCGCGTTCGGTCGATTCCCGAGACCGGGTGAACAAGTTCGTCAAGCACCGCGAGGAGTGGCGGCCGTTCGCGCCGTCGCTGCTCGAGTCGGCCGCCGAGGAGTATCTCGTCGATGGTGGTCCGGCGCCGTTTATGATCAACGCCTACGACGTCAATCCGGAGAAAACCGGCGACCTCGAGGCCGTCTTGCACCCGGCCGACGACTCGACGCGTCCCCAGACCGTTCGCGAGGACCAGCATCCGCGCTATCACCGTCTCATCTCCGAGTTCGAAGCCATTACGGGTGTCCCTGCCGTTCTCAACACGTCGTTCAACGATCACGCCGAACCCATCGTTCGAACGCCGACGCAGGCCATCAAGGACTTCTACGGAATGGGTCTCGACGTGCTCGTTCTCGAGGACCTGGTCGTCGAGAAGGGGTGACAGCTCACCCGACGTGATGACAGCTCTCCTGAGGTGGTGCCGGAGGAGATGCTCGTATTCGATCCTGAATAACAAGAGTTCAAGACCTTTCGGTGCGGGTTCGCCTCGTCATCCGAACCGATAACGACACTCCGTCGAGGACTCTCTCGCCACCGTACTCCTTCGTCACGTTCGAAAGTTCGATTGCAGACACTGGATTCACTCACCCAATCCTTGCTGAACGGACACATGTGATTTTCAGTAATATCAAAACAAACGTAATACATAGCTCCACATAAATACCTAATAGAATCGGATGGGGCTTCGACGGTATTGTTATGTGTGTCACTACAGTACTGATAGGAGATGCGACCGTTAGTGTCGTGGATGACGAAGGTCGATGATACAATACTCGAGTGGCTCCGTGGCACCGATGTAGCTGCGCCACCGAAAGTCATCCATGCGAACCTCGAAACACCGGTTTCGTACTCCCAGGTGAAACGCCGTGTTCGGGTGTTGCATACAAACGGCCTGATCCACAAGGACGAAGACCGTAGCGACTACTACGCCATTTCGACCCTGGGGCAGTGGTATCTAGACGGCGAGATTGCGGGGAGCAAACTCGAGGAGCTAAACACCGACGCCAGTAACCCTGCTGATTTCCTGGGATCTGATAGCGGCGCTTGACTACCGAACAAGAACTGCTCCGGCGTAGTTCCGGAGTCGTCTGCTGTCCTCACGATTGTGGGTACACTCAGGGAAGCAACTCACGCTACTGAACGCCCATCTCATGCTGTAGCACCAACCGCTCGAGAGCGTAGCTCACCGTCCACTCAACGGCTCTCCTTGCGACCCGTGAGCCGCTCCGGGACCAGGCGGAAGTCGTGGAACTCGATCTCTTCGCGCGGTCGGTCGAAGACATCGACGACCGGAATCTCGACGCCCCACATCCCCTGGACGGCTGCTGATTCGTGGGGAAGGTCTGCGAGTTCCTCGAGCGACCCGGTGGCGATGACGCTGCGCCATCCCTCGTCAGTCTCGTCGTAGGTGACGAACGTCACGGGATTTTCGATCAGATTCTCCTTGGAACTTCCCGGTGGGAACGAGAGCCGGAAGTAGATGCTTTCGTCGGCAGTGAGGTAGCCGTAGGACACCGGAAACGAGGCAGGGGGGTCGTCCGAGCCAGTCGCAAACGAGAGCACGCCGGTGCCGCCGGTTCCCAGGAAGTCGTTGCGTTCGTCCGCGGTAAGCTGCGCCCAGCGCAGTCCCTCCATGGCTTTGTGCTACGACGTGGGCGGTAAAAATCCCCAATCACTGGTCGCTGATGTGTCCCAGCCTCGAGTCTCTTCGAGAAGACGAACAGAACGCAGCCAGTCGGTCCGGCCGCTGGCTGTAATTCCAACCGACGGCAGCGACCACGCAGAGCGCGCAGCGACCGTTGCTCTCGAGTACGCGACGCTCGTCGGAGCCGAGGTCGACGTCGTCTACGTCGTCGATCGAACGATCTACGACCTCGAAGATGCGCCCCGCAGTATCGTCGGCCTTCTCAGAGAGGGTGGCCGAAACGCGCTCGAGACGGTCGAACTCGAGGCTCGAGACCGTGATCTATCGGTGACGACGGCGCTGTTGCGCGGCGTTCCGGAAGCGGAACTGCTCACGTACGTCGACGATACCGGCGCCGATCTGCTCGTGATGGGAACGCGTGGCCAGGGTGGAGCCGACGACCGCCTACTCGGCAGTACGACGGCCAGAGTCCTCCGTCGGGCCGACCTGCCGGTGATGAACGTCGGCCGGTCGCGATAGCAGCGGACTCCTGTATATTCCGCCACCGGTATCGGCGAATCAATTAGGCCGACTCGAGGTCGAGCGACCAGTCGCCGTCGGCTTCGACGGTGAGCCAGACGACGCCGCCGGCGCTGTACGATCGCGAGCTATCGAACTCGCCGTCCGTCACGATGAGTGACTCTCGGTGGCCGTCCGCACCGTGTCCGTCGACGCGGAACTCGTCGTCACCGTCGTGTGTCGCGGTGAGTCTGACGCCGGCCTCTGCCCACACCGGCCCGACGAACGAGGTGCCGCTGCCGCTCGCCTCGACCGGAAGGTCCTCGAGATCGTCGCTGTCGACTTCTGGCTGGTTGAGTTCGATCGACCACTCGTCGTCGGCGTCGATGTTGAGCCGGTAGGTACCCTCGCTGACGGTGACCATCGACTCGCCGCCCTGGTCGCCACTGGTGTCGACCAGTAGGTCGTGGCTGGTATCGCCGTCGACCGCCTCTACCTCGACGACGAACGCTCCGTCGCCATCGTGGGAGAACTCGCCGACGAGCAGCCCCTCCGAGAGATCGAACTCGTCGGATTCGCCGCTTCGCGAGCCTTCGAGCGTGTACGACTCGCCCTCCTCGAAGACGGTTCCGTCCGGCCGCTCTGCCGGCTCGCTGTCGACGCTTCCCGATCCACCGTCCATCCCGTCGACGAGCTCCGAGGGGGTGATTACGTCGAGGCCGCGGTGCTCGATGTGATCGAGCAGGTGCTCGAAGTCGTCGAGGGACATCTCGCTACCCTCGGGGTCCTCTTCGACGATCGGCGGGACGCGAATAACGGTGAGCTGGTTGTACTGATCGGAGAGATTGATCTGTCGGCGCACCCCCGAGTGAAGGGCGGGCCCCCAGATGATCGGGATCGTATGCATACCGGTCGGCGGCGCTGGGGTCGGACAGCTTCCGAACATGAATCCGGTGTCGTGGCGTTCGCGGACCATCTCGACGGTTGCCTCGTCCATCCGACGCCATTCGGGAGCGAAGAAGTGACGCGAGCCGTCTTCGAATCCGTGATCGGCGAGGGTCTTGCGGGCGATATCCATCACCTGTCGGCGCTTTCCCTCCTCGAGTTCGAGGAGGTCTCCCTCTGCTCCCGGGGAGGAACAGACCTCCCAGCCCTGTTCGCTGAGCTCACGGAGTTCGTTTACGTCCATCCGGCCGGCGGTGCCGATGTGTTCAGGGATGACCGGAACCGTCCCGGGCCAGTCGCGCTCCTCGAGCAGCGGTGCGGCGGTCTCGTAGTGGGAGTCCCGTCCCTCGTAAAACGCGAGAATCGCCTTGCCGTTGTCGGCGGTTTCGGTCATGCGAAGGTCGTCGACGACCATTCGAACGGGTTCGCCGTCCGGATCGTCGGCGATAATGTTTATCTGCCACACCTCCGAGATGTCCGGCTCCTCTCCGGGTTTGTCGTTGTATCCGCAGTCGAGCCGGAACCAGCCGTCGTACGTGTCCAGAACCGGGCGAACGGTGGCGAGACGTTCGTTGCTACTCGGGGCGAAGAACTCGACGACGATTCGTGGTACCGTTTCGGCCTTGATCGCCATCGAGAGCATCCGGCCGTCGAGATCTAGCGGCTCGGAGAACTCCCGTCTGATCGCGGCTCGCCCGTCCTCTCCCTCGAGCACCGCCGCTTGCGAGCCGGTTCGCGCCTCCTCCGAGGAACCCTCGACCGAGCCAACGACCGGCTCCCAGCTATCGAGATCGTCGAAATCGGAGATGACCTCACCCGAATCGATCGCGGGCCACAACGCTCCGTCCCCGTTGCCGTCGGAGTCTCCGCCGTTCGAGCCGTCACCGGTGCCGTCGCCGTTGCCGCCGCCATCGGTGTTCGAGTCGTTCTCGTCCGGATCGTCGTTCTCGAGACAGCCCGCCATCGCCGCCGACGCTGCCCCAACCGTCGCTAGCATTCGTCGCCGGGTCGTGTAGCGATCCATTACTCGGGGTTGGCCACAGGGATACTTCTTAATGAAGTACGTAAAATCAGATGTACGGCACGACTCCCGTTGCGTTTAGTACGAATGTGTAGAATGATTTCTACATCTCGAAGCATCTTTTCCTCCGCTGGCCATATGATACCGGATGACAGGGGTCCGGACAGGGCTGATCGCCATCCTATCCCGGTGTGGGTCACGGACTGGGTGCGGGGTTGTGCACCGAGGTTCCGGTCGGTGACGGGACGTCGTCGGGGGTTCGAACGGGGGAGTTGAAGAACTCGGGATAGTTTCGGATTCGTTCGTCGTCCCAGTTCCACCACGACAGTTCGAGTAGCGCGTTTCTGACCTCGCTTGGGAACCGCCATCCGATCCGCTCTGCAGGGGTACCCGCGACGATCGCGTATGGTTCGACGTCACTGGTCACGACCGATCCGGCGGCGACGACCGCTCCGTGGCCGATGGTTACGCCCGACAGGACGATACAGCGGGTTCCGATCCAGACGTCGCTTCCGACGGTGATCGGTCCCTTGGTCGAGTACGCCAGCTCGCTATCGAGGATGTTCTGGTACAGCCGGCGTTGTATCGACGGTTTCTCCATCTCGTGGTCCGTTTGCTGGAAGGTGTTGTCCCGGGCGATCGCACAGTAGTTACCGATCTCGACATCGCCGACGAACTCGCACTCGGGCTCGACGTTGGTCTGCTTGCCGATCGACACTTCGCCGTTGAGGACGCATCTTGTACTCAGGCGGACACCCGACTCGATATCGACCGTTCCGCGAAGCAGGCAGCGTGGGGCGATGTCGGCCGACGGTGCGACGGTTAGCGTCGTCGTCGTGAGGGCGTTGATCGCTCTGTGGGTGATCCGCGGATAGCCGGCTGCCGACACCACCGCCTCCGCCAGATCACTGGGTGTCATTGATGGTTCGGACGTACACACGCCGGTGGTAAACTCCACACGATCGTTTTTGGATGTTCGCTGCCAATACCGAATACATTCGCTACCTAGCCCGGAACCCGGTATCCTGGTGAGATGGTGTCATCGGTGCGCCATCGGGTAGACGCAACTTACAGCTGTCCTCGAGCCGTCGTCCCCCTCTCGAGAACGGTACCACAACTGTCGCCGAAACCCGAACGTGACGCTCATCCGTCGAGGACGTCTACGAACCGATCGAACGCACCGCATTCGGGATGAACGTGGGCGTACGTCCCGAACGAGGCGTACTCACAAAGTCCGTCGTGGTCACCGTCGATCCCGTGGCCACGCCGCGTCTCGAATGCGAACCGTGCGTCGGCGTCGACGTCGGCCGTCGAATAGTGAAACTCGTGGCCACGGAGGCGCGTCCCCGCGGCGGCCGTGAGCGTGTCGGTTTTCGCCTCGAGTTCGACGTGATCGAGCGCCCGATACTGATCGTTCATCCGTACGTCGGCGGGGAGGAGTCCCGCCATCCGAAAGCGCTCGCCGTCGGTGGTCGTTAGCGACTGGCCCATCGCCATTAGCCCGCCACACTCGCCGAACACCGGCAGTCCCTCGCTCGCCAGCGTCCCGAGTTCCGCGAGCGTCCCGCCGGACTCGAGTTCCGATGCGTATCGCTCCGGGTAGCCGCCGGGGAGATACACCGCGTTGCAGTCGGGAACGGGGTCACCGGCGACCGGGGAGAACGGGACGACAGTGGCACGCTCGCGGAACCGCTCGAGCGTCGCCGGATACCGAAAACAGAACGCCGCGTCGTCGGCGACGGCGATCCGATTGCCCGTCCGTTCAATTTCCTCCGTCGGTTCGTCTACGCCTGCTGGGGGCCTCGCGAGTCCGGCAAGACGGTCGGTCGCGAGCGACGCCGCCGCCCGCTCGAGAGCGGACTCCGGAACGGGCGCTTCGTCACCCATGTAAAGGCCCAGGTGGCGGTCCGGAACCTCGAGGTCGTCGACCGGCGGAACGCGCCCGAAGTACGCGAGATCGTCGGGGAGCGCCTCGCGGATTCCCTGTTCGTGGCGGCCGCCGTGAGCCCGCTGGGCGATGATCCCCGCGACCTCGATCTCGGGGCCAACCTCTGTGGCGTACCGGCGAAAGCCGAGTGCGGTCGCCGCGACGCTCTCCATTCCGGCGTTTGCATCGACGACCAACACGACGGGAAGGTCCAGCGCGCCGGCGACCGCGGCGGTACTTGAGACGTCGCCGTCGTACAGCCCCATCATTCCCTCGATCACGCAGACGTCACCCCCTCCACGGGCGTAGTTTCGTCTCATCCCCTCGGTGCCACAGAGCCACGGATCGAGCGTCCGAGACGGTCGCTCGGCCACCGCCTCGTGGTGACTCGGATCGATAAAGTCAGGCCCCGCCTTCGCCGGCTGGACATCGTAGCCCGCGGCCTCGAGCGCCGTGACGATCGTCAGGGTCGCGATCGTCTTGCCGACGCCGGAGCTCGTGCCACCGACGACGAGGCCGGGTGTGCCGCCGCCTCGAGACCGGGCTGGCTCCCTCATTCGCTGGTTTCCACCTCGACGTGGTCGGTGTTCATCTCGGCTTCCAGTTGGATGCCCGTCTCCGTGGCCGTTCCGGTTCGGCTCTGTCTCCGTTTTCGGGCCCATACTGACTAGGGTGGACCCGACCGGGCGGTGTGTTCCGCGGTCAGTGCTGTTCTCGACGGGGGCTCGCAGACGGAATTGTTCCCTCACGCCGCTGCGTTTTTCGGTCGTCGTTTATGCACCCGCTAACCTTCCGCTTGTGGCTCGAAATCCCGCTAACTTTCTCGTCGATTCACACACCTACCGTACCATCTACGAAAACAAATACATTTGCTGATAAATCGACTTATACATGTCTAATATGGTATCTTCGCTACCGTAGTGAAAATCATCCGATGACCTGGGAAAGGGAGATTACGCCATATTAGATCGCGGTTCGGAGCTAAGATCGTACGACAGAATAAAAATGGCCTATCTCCGCAGCAGACCCGGTTCTTTGACCTCGATGTGCTGAGGGCGTGTAACTTCAATCACATCCCTGCCACAATCACATCAAAACACATCTCATAGTTCAAAACTGATACGATCGTGAAGTGGACTGTAACTGACCGATCCATTGGTGGCGGAGTGAAGCGGCTCGAGTAACATCCATGAACAGTTCTCGAAGCCAACTCCATATCGGACGCGAAATGGGACCTGGTGAACCGATCCGGTTCGGTCAGGCTGGCTCCCAGTTCCCGTCGAACGCCCGATACCAGTCGTCGTTTCGGGTATCTCGGATGAGCGCGTTCGACTCTTCGGCGAACTCGGCGTAGCCGTGCCACTCGCCGCGTTCAGATGGATCGCCGTCGTTGGTCCCACGCCCGTTGGTCAGCACGCGCGGGACCGAGCCGACGATCGCAGGGTACTCGTCCCACTCGCGCGCGTCCTCGTCGATCAGGACGAGCGAGTACAGCGCCATATTGTAATCGTCGGCGTCCTCGTTTTTCCCGATAACTTCGAAGCGCAACGAACTGGTCCCCTCCTGCAGGTCGCGCTCGTAGGTGATCGTCTCTCGACCGTCCCCATCGGCGTAGAAATCGAGGGTATCGACGTGTTCGCCGTCGATATACATGTCGTAGACCCCGTACGTCGTCGGGCCGAACAGCGCGTCGAGGTCCATCACGTACGTACCGGTTTCGGGGACGTCGAACTCGAACTCCCACCAGTCGCCCTCGCCGTCGGCGTTCAGCTGGATCGCCTCGGGGAAGGTGTCGTCGACCTCTGCCGACGCCTCGACGAACAGGTCGCTCGTGTCGTAGTTGATTCCGGGCGAGCGGGTCTGTACCTGGGTGTTGTCCAGAAGCCGGGCCCTGTCGACGCCCTC
Organism: Natrononativus sp. DTA114; assembly: GCF_059736515.1. Taxonomy (NCBI): domain Archaea; kingdom Methanobacteriati; phylum Methanobacteriota; class Halobacteria; order Halobacteriales; family Natrialbaceae; genus Natrononativus; species Natrononativus sp. DTA114. Next base: position 49,395 of record NZ_JCASSN010000005.1, read on the forward strand.
GTCAATCATCGGCGCGTTGTGGATCGTGTTGTGGGCTGCATCCAGGTGCTCGATGTCGTTTTCGGCGTCCGATCCGTCGACGAACGCCGCCGGATTCTCACCGTCCGGATCGAACACGTTGTTCGTTAGCGTCACGTTTGAGACAGTTACACCCTCTACCAGCTCGTTCGAGAGGAACACGTCGTCCCGGCTGTAGCAGTCGGACACCTTCAGGGTATCCAGGCTCCCGTCGGCGGACCATTCGTAGCTCTGGAGCCGGATTGCCTGTGAGAACCCCGGCTGGTAGTTCTCCCCAGATCGGCTCCCCTGACCGGTGATCCGAACGTTCTTCAGGTCGTCCCGGATCGCGATCTGCGAGGCGTTCGTCCGGTTGTCCTGCAGTACCACGTTCTCCACCGGCCCGTCGGCGATCAGCGAGATGATCCGACTTTCGTTATCTTTGATGAGAACGTCCTCGAGCGGGTCACTCACGTGGATGGTGATGAATTCGTCGGTGATACACTCTCGGACGACGATGTCGTCAGGGTCGCCCGTCGCCTCCTGGGCGTCCCAGGCGAACTGGATGCCGGTTCCGGGGATGTCGTACGCCTCACAGCCGATCATCTTCCCGCCGGTGCGCGTTCCGCGGTTTGCGATCCCGTCGTAGCCGACGCGACGGGCGACGCAGTTCCGCTGGATCCCGTTCGAGGAGCGCGTGATGTACACCCCGAACTGACGAGTCCCCGCCTCGCTGGCGTGATCGTACATCACGTCCGTGACGGTGACGTCCTCCTGGCGCGGCGACTCGCACTCGTGGAACCAGACAGGTGCGTGGCTCCGTTCGTCCCAGTCCAGGTTCTCGAAGGAAATGTGCCCGCCCTCGACGGCGACGTTCTCGTTGCCGTCGTCGTGATCGGTGTTCGTGATGAGGGTCCGATACGTCCGGTCCCTGCCTTCGCCTTCGTCCAGACTGTGATCAGATGGCGGGACGAGCCGAACGCTCGAGTCGATCTCGAGCGTGAAGTTATCGGGAATCCGAACCGTCGTCGTCGGTTCGAACACCCCCACGCCGTGGACTACGAGTCTGCGTTCGTCGTTCGCCGCCGCAGCATCGATCTCCGCCTGCAACTGCTCGTCCCACTCGCCGGCGTGGACGTGGCGAACGTCGTTGACGATTCCGGCGTCGATCCGTTCGGCGACGATCGATTCGACGGGTGCAGTCGCACCGAGCCGGGCCGTCGATCCGTTCTCGCCGCTGTGATCGTGCTCGACGGGAGCGAACGGTGGTCCGTCCCCATCACCCTGCCCAGCTACTTGCCCATCACGACCACCCAGTGCAGTTCCCGTGAGAAGCAGCCCCGCGGCACCGGCAGTGAGCATGTTGCGTCGCGAGAGTGGGAGCACTCCGTTCCTGTTCGAGTCCGTCCGCTCGTCCGTTCGTCTGTCTTCAGTCATCTGTCTCGCATGCGTGACTGTACCACACGATATCAAGTACCATCGGGTATGGCCCATACTTGCCGGCTTTGTGCCCGGTCGCCCGAGCCGTGTACGGACCGTCCGGCGGTGGCCCCAACGCACCGAGGTCGCAGGCCGAACTTACGACCCGTTTTTGCCGCCGTCGAGGTTCCCCTTCGAATCCCAGATGGTCGTCATCAGGTCGGCGTACACCGACGCCCGGAGCGGGTACTCCCCGTCGGTCGCATCCGCGTCGATGGCCTCGAGGTTGCGCACGAACTCCTCGTCGTAATCCATCGTCGACACCGTCTCGACCACATCGAACGACAGCGTCCCGTCGTCCGTCTCGAGCCAGGGCATCTGCGCGCTCTCGTCGCCGTACTCGATCGTGTACGTTCGGCCGCCGACCAGCTCGCAGATATCCTCGAGCGGACCGATCTCGAGCCAGCCGTCGTCGGTCTCGAGGTACAACACGTCGCCTCGCACGTCCGTCTCGTAGCGTTTCATACAGGTCGACCTCGTCGGAGCCACAAGAGCGTACCTCTTCGATCCGAGCGGGGCCGACGGTCAGTCCATGACCGACACCGGCTCGCCTCGGTCGGCGGATTCGTATGCGGCCTCGACGACTGCGACGGCCTCGAGGCCGTCTTCCGGCGACACAGCGGGATCGCCTCCGGTGGCGACGCTGTCGACGAAATCCCGCAGGAGGCCCGCGTTCGGATCGGTGCCACAGAAAACGGAGTGCATGCCGGCGTCCTCGCCCGACCGCACCGTGTGTGACAGCGACTGGTCGAAACAGTCGACTGCGACGGTGCCGTCGCTACCGACGAACTCGAGGGTCGCGTCGCCCCACGTGTGCCAGCTATCGGGTCGGCTCCAGGAGCCGTCGAGGAGGAACGTCGTCCCGTCGGTGAGTCGCATCGAGAGTACGTTGACGTCCTCGACCTCGAGATCGTGCATGCAGGTCGCGGTTTCTGCGTACACCTCCGCGACGGATTCGCCGGTAAGCGCCAGCACGAGATCGACGATGTGGACGGTGTGATCCATCACGGCCCCGCCACCCGCCTCTTCGGGGTCCACGAACCACTTTCCGGGCATCCGCCCGCGGTTCGTCCCCGAGATAGAGTGGACGGTGCCAATGGTTCCCGCCTCGAGGGCCGTCCCAGCCCGCTTTGCAGGCTCGCTAAACCGAAGCGGCATCGCCACCCCGAGTCCGATCCCCGACTCCCGCCAGCGGTCGACGATCGCTCGAGCGCCGTCGACGGTCGGTGCGAGCGGTTTCTCACTGAGGACGTCCACCTCCGCTGCGGCGGCGCGGTCGATCCACGACACGTGGCGGGCGTTCGGCGAGCAAACGACGACGCCGTCGACCGCCTCGAGTAGGTCGTCGGGATCGGCGACGTACTCCGTACCGATGGACTCGGCGAGGTCGCGTCCCCGGTCGGCCTGTTCGTCCGCGATACCGGCGAACTGGACGTCGTCCATTCCCGCGAGTAGCGAGGCGTAGGCGTTCGCGTGGGGATGAGCCGCCGATAGGATTCCGATAGAAACGCTCATGATTCCACCTCCTGGGGCGACACCGGCGTTCCCTGCGCGGCCGATCGGTTCGCGGCCAGCGCCAGACGCAGCGAGTCGACCGCGTCAACGGGCGTGACTGCGGGCTCCGTCCCGGTTTCGAGACAGTCGACGAAGTGTTCGAGTTCGCGCCGATAGCCGTCTCTCGCGACCGGATTCTCGACGGCGCGACCCTCTCCGTCCCACTCGACGTAGGGCTCGTCGTCCGCACTCGAGAACTCGACCAGCCCCTCCGAGCCCGCGAGTTCGAGTTCCGACGCGAGCGGGCGTCCGCCCGGCTGGGCCCAGGAGGCCTCGACGTAGCCGACGGCGCCGTTCTCGAACCGGAGGGTGACGAACCCGTGTCTCCCCTCCGCGCCGTCTGCGAGCCGTGCGAAGACGCGCTCGACCGGTCCCCAGCACCACCGCAGGTAGTCGAGGTCGTGGAGCGCGAGGTCGACGAACACGCCGCCGCTCTTCTCGGTGTTCGCGAACCAGTCCTCGGAGCCCCAGTCGGGAAACGGCGACAGCCGCCGTGCTCTCGCGACGCCCGGCTCCCCGATGTCGATCGACTCGGCCTGGCGATATTTCGGCATGAATCGGAGGACGTGACCGACCATACACGTGCTATCGGCGCGGTCGACCATGTCCCGCAGTTCGACCGCCTCGGCCATTGTCGCCGCGATCGGTTTCTCGAGAAAGAGGTCGATCCCGGCGTCGACGGCCGTCCGCGCCAGCGACAGGTGGGTGTGCGTCGGCGTACAGACGTCAAGAAAGTCGATCTCGGCCCGCTCGCACATCGTCGCCACGTCGGTGTAGGCGTCCGCCTCGAGCGAGAACGCCTCGATCGTCTCTCCCGGCCCGCTCGGGGAGGCGACGGCGGCGACGTCGACGTCCATCTCGGTGTAGGCCTCGAGGTGCGTCTCGGCCATGAACCCGGCACCCGCAATTCCAACTCGCATGCGTTGTCCAGAGATACCACAGCACAATAATGGTTCGGAGATACGCCCCCTCGAGCGACCACCGGCTCAGTTGATGCGGTCGACGTCGTAGCCGTCGGCTTCGATCACCTCGATGATATCGCGGGCGTGGCTCACGCCGCTGGTTTCGACGAGGAAGACGAGGTGGGCCTCGCCGACCGACAGCGAATCGTCCGCGCGGTAGTGGTGGACCGTCCTGATGTTCGCCCCGCGGTCGGCGATCCGCGCCGAGAGGTGAGCCATCTCGCCGGGGCCATCGTCGATGCGGATGCGCAACCTGATGAGCTGGCTGCGCGTGCTGAGTTCGTGGGTCAACAGCGTCTGGAGCATCGACATGTCGAGGTTTCCGCCCGACAAAAGCGGGACGACGACCTCGTCGGAGACGTCGACCCGGTCGCTCACCAGCGCCGCGACGGCCGCCGCGCCCGCTCCCTCGACGAGCTGTTTCGCCCGCTCGAGCAGGAACACGACCCCCGTGGCGATCTCCTCGTCGGTAACTGTGACGACCTCGTCGACGTGGTTGTCGATCGACTCGAGGGTTCGGGCGGAGGTTCCGCCCGTCGCGATGCCGTCGGCGATCGTGTCGACGTCGTCGAGCGCGATCGGCTCGCCCTTGTCGAGGCTGTCTGGAACCGTCGCCGCCGAGGCCGCCTGGACGCCGACGAGGCGAACGTCCGGCGCCCGCGCCGCGAGTACGGCGCCGATGCCGGCGATCAGCCCGCCGCCGCCGATCGGGACGATCACCGTGTCGACGTCGGGGACGTCCTCGAGGATCTCGAGGGCGACGGTGCCCTGACCGGCGACGATGTCGGGGTCGTCGAAGGCGTGAACGAACGCCGTTCCCTCGCCCTCGGCGAGCGTTCTGGCGTGCTCGACGGCCCCGTTGAAGTCCAGGCCCTCGAGGACGACCTCGGCGCCGTATCCTTCGGTTGCTTCGATCTTGGTTTGTGGGGCGGTCGTCGGCATGACGATCGTCGAGGGAACGCCGGTTTTCGTCGCCGCCAGCGCGACCCCCTGGGCGTGGTTGCCCGCGCTCGCGGCGACGACGCGGTCGACGTCGTCTCGAGCGGACAGCGACAGGAGTTTCGCGTACGCGCCTCTGGTTTTGAACGAGCCGGTTCGCTGCAGGTGTTCCATCTTGAGGAGGATCTCCGCGTCGGTTCGCTCGCTCAGCGTGCGACTGTACTCGACCGGCGTCCGCTGGACGATATCCCGGTCGTCGAATCGGCGGGCCGCGGCCTCGACATCGCTTGCGGTTATCTCCGACATTTGTATGGCGGTATCCTGCAACCGCTCGATAATAGTAGTACTGACTGTCAGGGTGTGGACTCGCGCTCGGCAGTGGCCGCCTCGAGGTCGACCCACTGGCCCGTTTCGGCCGACTCGTAGGCGGCGTCGAGGATCTCGAGGACCGTCAGCGCATCCGAGAGCGTCACCGGCGGTTCGGCGCCCATCTCACAGGCGTCGAAGAACGCTTCGACGAAGGCTCGTCCCCACGCGCCGCCGTAGCCGGGGGCGGGATCGTAGTCGTGGACGACCCGACGATGGGGTGTCGCTTCCCACTCGTCGGCGGCCGAATCGAGCTCGAGTTCGGTTTCGTCGTCGAACCCGAACTCTCGACCCATCGGGTCCCAGCGGCAGCGACCCTCGCTCCCGTAGAGGTTCAGCTGCGTATCGTAGACCCCCTCGCGGAGGTAGTACCCGCAGTTGACCGTCCCGATCGCGCCGTCGGCGGTCTCCAGCTGGAGGGTCGCCCCGTCCTCGACGTCGATCGCCTCCTCGTTGTTCGTCATCGTCGCGTTCACGCGAGAAATCGGCGACTCGAGGAGATAGGAGAGCAGTTGAATCCAGTGGATGCCGAGCCACTGGAGGATACCGCCCCGGCTCGCGTCGGCGTCGAAGATGAAGTGATCGGCGTCGCGGTAGGCGAGCTGTGAGGCGATAAAGCGGGCCTCGAATCCGCGAAGCTCGCCGAAGAAGCCGTCGTCGAACAGCGAATCGAGTTCGGCTGCGATCGGGTGGTGCTGCCAGGGGTAGGAGACACAGACGGTGACGTCGGTGTCGGCCTCGAGGTCGATCAGCGAGTCGAGTTCGGCCGCAGTCCGTGCTCCCGGTTTCTCCGTGTAGACGTCGATCCCCGCTCGTATCGCCCCTTCGATCACCGCTGGGGTGTCACGGTTCGAGAGCGTAAGGAACACCGCATCGAGTGACTCGGCGTCGAACATCGCCTCGGGCTCCGTGTACACGGGGACGTCACCCAGACTCGCCACACCATCGACGTCGAAGCTGTCGCTCGGCTCGCAGGCGCAGGTCACCGTCGCCGGCAGCGACTCGAGGGTCTGTAGGTACGGTTCGGCGTGATGGTGATCGAGACCGACGTAGCCGACCCGTGGCTCGTCTCGATCTGCGTCCGTCAGTTGTCTGTCGGCGTTCGTCATAATCAGTCGAAGGCGGGAATGACTTCCTCACCGAAGCGCTCCAGGCACTGCAGGGTCGTCTCCTGGGGCTGGCCGGGGAACTGACACCGGATGTAGATCTGGTCGACGCCCAGATTCTCGTACGTCTGGAGCTGTTCGATACACTCCTCGGGGGAGCCCAGAATGAACTTCTCGGCGAGTTCGTCGTAGTCGACCTCGACCTCGTGTTCGTCCATGTAGGTCTGTCCCCAGCGGGCGTACATCTCGTACAGCTTCAGCAGGTAGGGTTCGATCGTCTCGCGGGCTTCCTCGACCGAATCGGCGACGAAGCAGTCGCGCATCAGGACGATTTCGTTGTTCTCGCGATCCTTGTCGAACTCCTTGAGGGCGTCCTCGTAGACGCCGATCTGTTCCTCGAGGTCGTCCGGGGTCGAGGAGGCGCTTGCGATCCAGGCGTCGCCGCGATAGGCCGCCCGTTTGAGCGCGATGTCGGCGTGGCCGCCGATCCAGACGGGCATCTCTCCCTTCGGACGGGGACTGATGAAGACATCGTCGAACTGCCACTTCGTTCCGTCGTGGCTCACGGACTCTTCGGTCCAGAGGCGTTTGAGCACGTGCAGCGCCTCGATCATTGCCTTCGAGCGGTGCTCCATCGGCACGCCGAAGGGCTCGATTTCGGCTTCGCGATAGCCGACGGCGGCCCCGAAGTGCATCCTCCCCTCCGAGAGCCGGTCGATCATCGCGACGTACTCGGCGAGGTGAAGCGGGTTGTACAGCATCGGCAGCATCGCCATCGTCGAGAGATCGAGCGTCTCCGTGCGTGCGGCGATGGCTGCGAGGCCGGTGATCGGCTCGACGACGCCCTCGTCGTGGACGTGCCGTTCGCCCAGCGAGACGCCGTCGAAGCCGACGTCCTCGATCAGTTCGACCTGGTCGTAGAGGTCGGTCACCTCGAACTCGCCGTCGGGCGTGTAGTACTGGTTGAGAAAGACGCCGAACTTCATACGGAGTTCACCCGGGTTCCGGTCGGAACGGGGAGACGCCGTCGACAGTTCTGGCAGCACATCGACATCCGTGTATCTTCGATACGACAGACAGACATTCGTTCGAGGCGATGTACGCGATCCTAATGTACCTTGTGGTGGGTGTAATCGTGTACCACTCAGACTCGAGTGAACCGACGCGCTCGGGCCGTTTGACCGCAACTCAGCCGTCGAGGGCGCTCGCGATCCACTCGAGGTGTGTCTCAGTCAGGAGGCTGTGGTGATAGACGAATGGCTCACCGTCGGTCGCCGCTCGAATCGCCGATACCAGTTCGACGAGTCGGTCCTCGCTATCGATAACGTCTGGGTCGAGCGTTACGCCCGCATCGATCGGACAGCCGACGGCCGCCTCGAGCGCCCCGATCCGTTCTCGCGCCTCCCCCGGATCGGCGACGTAACAGATCGCAGTCAGCCGATCCAGGTGCTCCTCGAGCCGCGAGAGGTCGACGCCGGCGAGTCGGAGCGCGTCGGGGTCGGAGCCGAAGGCCTCCATCGCGTAGTAGTTGAGCGGCGTCGAACCGGCGGCGGCTGCGATGTCCTCGAGCAAGTCCTCGATGATGGCGGCCCGGAACTCGAACAGTGCCTCGAGTTCGGGCTCCTCCTCGAGCAGAGCCGCAGCCGGTGGCAACGAGGCGGTCGGGTCCGACAGGCTGGGCTCGAGTAGCTCGCGTACTCGCGTCTGTGCGCGCTCGAGGTCGACCTCGTGGTTGTCGGCTGCGGCGCGACAGCCCTCACAGAAACACTGCGAGAGCAAGGCGGCCTCGCGGTCGTCCGTGATCGTCTGGCGCTTGTCGTGGCCGAACGCCGCGCCGTGATCGTGGAACGCGCCGGGAAAGCCGATCGACTCGAGCTGAATCTCGTCGACCCCGCGGTCCCGGATGGCGCCGACGACGGTCGCGTAGTACTCTCGGACCGCGGGGTGGGATGGACACAGCGAGTGGTCGTGGATGTCGTCGAACGCGCTCTGGAAGCGGTAGTCGGGGTTCGCCGTAGCCAGGGCGGTGTTGTGGAGGATGACCGTCCAGGCGTTGACCGCGACCCCGTGATCGTGCATCCCGTCGACGATCTCTCCCAGGGGATCGTTCCACGGGCCGACGTCGTTGACCGGTGGCTCGATCTCGAGATCGTCGAACCGATGGCCGGGTTCGAAGTAACAGCCGCCGGGGTAGGAACGAAAGAGGTCATCTGGAAACCGCGGCTGCATCGATCGAACCGAGTGGTAGTGACTGGCCACGTTCAGCGCGTCGATCCCGTGGGCCTCGAGTTCGGCGCAGGTATCGTCAAAATCGTTCTGCGCGAGCGTCCACGGATAGGTCCACAGTGCGGGCATACCCCGACAGTCGAAGACCGGGGTGAAAAGTATTCGCGACGCGGCCGACAGCGCCGTTTTCCCGATGAACGGTCCGATATCTATATAATATCGTGACTATCCACTGCTGGTGTATGGTCACACGAGACACAGGTTCAGTGGAAACGGGGAGTGTTTGGTCACGGCTCGGTGCCATCGGCCCGGCGCTCGTTCTGGCGGCTGTCGTCGTCGGCCCCGGCAGTATTGCACTCAGTACGATCGCGGGGAGTTTCTACGGCTTTGACCTCCTCCCGCGCCTAAAGTCGCGGGAATCCCACCATGGGATTTCAGGCCGATCGCGGCCCTAAGGTTTCAAGACGCATACGTTCCAAGCGTCTCTTGCTGGGTGTCAGCATCGGCTTGGCTGTCTTGTGGGACGGTCAAACGTCCCCCTTCCTCAGCCGAGTCATCGTCACTCATATATTCTCTTGAGTGACTCTCTCCGCTGAGGTAGCGGTCTGCAATATTGAGCGCGGCGTTAACGTCTGCTTGGTACTCCGAAACCCAACACTCCGAGTTGGAACACTTGAACGTCGCCTGCTTCGGACGGTAGCCCTGTTCTCCGCAACAGTGGCACGTCTTCGAGGTGTACGCGGGATTCACCGTCTCCACACGAATCCCTCTCTCAGCCGCTTTGTAGCGAATCTGAGCGTGCATCTTTTCTTCGCGAGCCTCTCCTCGCTCGTCGTCAACGCGCTCATCGGCGCGACGCTCCTCGTCGACGGCCTCGGGCGCGATCCGTCGATGGACAGTCGACCGGTCAAGCGCTGGTCGACGGCTGCGATCCTCTTCGGGCTGGCGATCGTGCTGGTGTTCGAGAGGGATCCCATCCACCTCCTCCGACTCGCCCAGGCGTCGGCCGTCGTCGCGTTCCCGATCCTCGGCTTTCTCATCCTCTCGATTGCCAACGACGACGCGCTTATGGGCCGGTACTCGAACGGGTGGATCGCGAACGGGCTCGGAATCGTCGGCTATCTCGCGATCATCGCGATCGTCCTCAACTACCTGTATGAGGTCGTCCAGTTCGTCTAAAGAAAACAGCGAGAGTTCCACGGGTCACCTGACCCGTGGGTGAATCGCGTACGCTCGCCTAATGTTCAGTCTCTTCGATGTACCGGCGAACTACATCCTCGGAAACAGCACCAGTCGTCCCGACGTAGTAGCCGTGCTTCCACAGTCCACTTCCCCAGAAGTACTGCTGTTTGATTTCTGGGTGGCGTTTCAGGATTGCTCGACCTGAGTATCCCTTGAATTGCTTGGCAATCTCGGCAGGACTCCATTTCGGGTCGGTCTCCACGAACAAGTGAACGTGGTCAGTAGCAATCTCCACCGACACAATCTCGTGACCGAACCGTTCAGTAGTTCCTCGGAACAACTCCGAAAGTTCGTCTCGAACTAACTCCAACATCCCGTGGCGATACTTCGGACACCACACGAAATGATACTTACACAAACTGATTGAATGTGCATGACTCCGGTACTCTTCCATCCTAATCCCTAATTTTATTATCACTTGGTTCGATAGTCAATGTATGGGTATCGAAGAAGTCACGAAGACCGCACGCACCCGACTCTGCATAGAGTCTGGTGAGCGGTCGTGGCTCAAAGATGCCCGTTACACCGCACGAGACCTCGCCAACGACACACTCCGACTCAAACAAAACGGCTACTCACGCACCAAGATTCAGAAGAAAGTTGACCGTGATGACTTCCTTCGGAACAACAAGTGCGCGGTCGTCGGGAAAGCCCTGGAAGCGTGGGACTCCTATAAAGAACTCCTCAACTGGTGGTACGACCAAGACGACACCAACGTTGGAAAACCGTCGCCACCCGCCACGGACAAGAAGGGAGCCTACCCGCTCGTCATGGCGCACACCGAAGGCTATCGGCTCACCCACAACGACGAGACCGACCGTATTCGGTTCCGTGTGAGTCCGAAGCCGTACAAGAAGGTGAAAGGACACCTTCGAGGGCGACCAGAAGACCTTAAACTCATCAAGTCAGCCTTGACCGAAGACGAATGGTCGTTGGGACAGGCCGAACTTTTGTACCGAGATGGCGTGTACTACCTACACGTCACGGTCAAAACAGAAGTTCAAGTGCCTGAACCCGAAGACGCTGACACACTCGTCGGCGTCGATATTAACGAGCGCAACATCGCTCTCACCGCTCTTAACCGTGAGACGATGGACACGCTCGGAACACTCGTGCTAGATTACGGCTCGGTGAAAGCCGAACGCCAACGCTACCACACCATCACGAAACGTTGTCAGGAACACGGCCAACACTCCATCCATCACCAACTCGGTGAGAAAGAAGAACGCTACACTGAGTGGGTTCTTCACCGACTCTCCCGAGTCGTGGTGGAGTTCGCCCAACAGTTCTCGAACCCCGTTATTGTATTCGAGGACTTGAGTGGGATTCGAGACGCCATCAAGTACGGCACGTATATGAACCGTCGTCTGCACAAACTGCCGTTCCACAAGTTCGAGCAACAAGTTCGATACAAAGCAACGTGGAACCAGATACCGTGTGAGACGGTTGAGTCGCCGTACAACTCGAAATCCTGCTCGTGCTGTGGAAACCGTGGCTACCGCCAAGGTCGGCGGTTCCGGTGTACGAATGACTCGTGTGAGGTTCAGCAAGACCACGCTGATCGGAACGCGAGTGTGAATGTGGCGTGGCGAGCGTGGGCAAAACACGCTAACGTGGACGTTGAATCAGTTAATTACCGGACTCGCAAAACCCAACCGTTTGTTCGGAAGGTGAGCCTGTCTGGGTCGGGGCGTTCAGTAAACCGCCCATCCTCATCCCGCGAAATCGCTTCGCGTGGAGTGCTTACGACATAGGCTGAGGGAACAAGAAAAGCCACGGGTCACCCGACCCGTGGTTGTTTACGCCGAGATTCTATTGATTTGGTGATATGGCCGGACGGATTCCGGCTGCACAAAAGTGTTTGGCTATACAAAACAAATTCTAATTGTACACAACCAATTCTGGCCGCCCTGTGGACCAATAGCTACCGAGTTCACACCCTGTGGAAATAGCCGTTGTCGCGCCCCACAGGTGGCACACATCCTCTCATGGGCCGTGTGCCCAGCCCACAACCGTTACACGGATATGCGTGTAATCTGTTGCTACAATTCTATCCCACCGTACTTTTTCTGACCCCCAGACGTTTGGAATCGTCGAACGAAAATAGAAACAGTGTATTCGAGGACGTCCGGATAACTATCCCGAAACACCTGGAGGGCCCTCGAGTGGGTACTCTCCGATGACACTCGTTCCCGTAGCCACCCACGAACCGACGGCGAGAAGAGTCGGCCTCGAGCCGTCACTCCGTTGGCTCGAGCCGTCGTTTACTCTCGCTAAACTTTCGCGACGACTTCGATCTCGACGCCGATGTCGATCGGCAGGTCCGATACCTCGACGGCACACCGGGCCGGGAACGGATCGGACATGTACTCGGCGTAGATGTCGTTCACCGCGTCGTAGTTGTCCATATCGGTCACGTAGACGTTCGCCTTGACCACGTTCTCGAGCGATGATCCCGCTTCCTCGAGAATCGCGCTGATGTTCTCCAGGGTCTGTGCCGTCTGGTCTTCGATGCTCTCGACTTCGACCTCGCGCGAGTCGGGGTCCGCAGGACCCTGTCCGGAGACGTAGACGGTGTCGCCGTGAACGACTGCCTGTGAGTACGGGCCGATGCTGTCGGGGGCGTCCGCTGAGTTGATCGCGTCCATGCATCGTCACGGTCACGCGAGGGGATGATAAATCCTCCTCCTGCTGTGGACGAACATTTATCACCGCCCCGTGTGAGTGATGGCAACATGGGAGAGCTTGCTATCAACGGTGGTCCGAAGGCAGCCGAAGCGCTATCGGTGCCGGAGTGGCCACAGCCAACTGACACTGCTCGAGAGTACCTCCTCGAGGCGTTCGAGGGGGCACAGTGGAGCCGCGGCCCCTGGATCGAGCGACTCGAGGAGGAGTTCGCCGACTACCACGACGCCGAGCACGCGATTGCCGTCGCGAACGGCACTGTAGCGATCGAACTCGCGCTGCGAGCCATCGGCGTCGAACCCGGCGACGAGGTGCTCGTTCCCTCCTACTCTTTCATCGCCAGTGCCAGTGCCGTGCCGGCGGTGGGCGCAGTCCCCCGATTTGTCGACACCAATCCAGAGACCTACAACATCGACCTCGAGTCGGTCCGCGAGCGGATCACCGAGGACACGGTCGGGATTATCGGCGTCCATTTTGCGGGGTACCCAATGGACATGGACGAACTGCTGCCGATCTGTGAGGAGAACGACCTCTTCCTGATCGAGGACGCCGCCCACGCCCAGGGCAGCGAGTGGAACGGCGAGAAGGTCGGCACGTTCGGGGACATCGGGACGTTCTCCTTTCAGGAGACGAAATCGCTCCCCTCCGGCGAGGGGGGTATCGTGGTCACCGACGACGACGTGCTCGCCGAGCGGGCCAGCATCATGCAGAACATCGGCCGCTCACGGGGCGAGACGGGCTACCGCCACTACCACCTCTCCTCGAACTCGCGCATGTCCGCGCTCCAGGCCGCCATCGCGATCGGCGCACTCGAGAAACTCCCCGAGGAAAATCGGATCAGGGAGGAAAACGAGGCGATCCTGCTCGAGGAGTTCGCCGACATCGACGGCATCGGGACCAAACCGCAGGACGACCGGATCACCGCCCGTGGCTACTGTCTCGAGAATCTCCGGTACGATCCCGCCGGATTCGAGGGGCTTTCTCGCGACCGGTTCATCGAGGCGATGCGCGCCGAGGGCGTGCCGGTGTACGACGGCTACGAGGTTCCCATCTACAAACAGCCGGCGTTCTTCCGCGATCAGGTGCGCCGGCTCCTGCCCCCGGGAACCGAGATCCCCGACTACCGGAACCTCCACCTCCCCGGTGCGGAGGAGCTGTGTGCGAGGAACGTCTCCTACTCCCACCCCGTATTGCTCGCCGACGAGGCCGGCATCCGGACGATCCCGGAGGCAGCCCGGAAGATCAAGGCAAACGTCGGCGAACTGCTCGAGGACTGAGCTGTGAGCACTTCGGACGCCGACGCGAGCGCCGACCGTACAACCGGCTGGGAGGCCGGCACCGCCACACGAGTCATCACGCCCGAAGATCCGCTGTGGATGGCCGGCTTCGCCTCGAGGGACGAACCCGCCGACGGGGTCGAAACCGACCTCCACGCGAAGGCCCTCGCGATCCGTGACGACGGCGGCGAGACGGTCGTCCTCGTCAGCGTCGAGGTGATCTCGATCCCGCCTGCGATGCGCGAGGAACTCGAGGCGCATTGTCTCGAGGAATACGACCTCGGCCCCGAATCGGTCGCGTTCACGGCCACGCACACCCACTGCGGACCACTCCTCCAGGAGTTCCGCGGCCGAATGTACGACGTCGATTCCGACCTGATCGACGCCTCGCTGGCCTACCGCGAGCGCCTGACGGACGACCTCGTCGCGCTCGTCGGGGAGGCGTTGGCGGCCTGCGAGCCGGCGACCCTCGAGTACAGCCACGCCCGCTGTGGTTTCGCGATCAACCGCCGGCTGCCGACGCCCGAGGGAATCGCCCACAGCGTCAACCCCGACGGCCCCGTCGACCACGACGTCCCCGTGCTGGCGGTCGAATCGGGTGGCGACCTCGAGGCGGTCGTCTTCGGCTACGCCTGCCACGCGACGGCGCTGAAACTCGACCGCTACTGCGGCGACTGGCCCGGCTACGCCATGGCGACGATCGAGGAGCGTTATCAGGAGGCGACCGCGCTGTTTCTCACCGGCTGTGGCGGCGATCAGAATCCGCGACCGAAACGACGGCTAGCGGTGGCGAAACAGCACGGCACTGCGATGGCGAACGCCGTCGAAACCGCACTCGAGGCCCCTCGATGGACGCTCCACGGTCCGCTGCGGCTCACCCACGAGGAGATCCCCATCGAGTTCGAGGGCTACGACCGCGACGACCTCGAGTCCCTGCGTGACTCCTCGGACCCCTACGAGCGACGTCACGCCCGGCTGTTGCAGGCGGAACTCGAGGAGTCCGATGGCGACGAGCTGCCGACGACCTATCCGTACCCGATTCGGGCGGTCGGCTTCGGCGACGACCTGACGCTGCTCGCGCTGGCCGGCGAAGTCGTCGTCGACTACGCGCTCGCACTCAAAGACGAGTATCCGGACCTCTGGGTCGCAGCGTACACTAGCGGCAGTTTCACCTACGTCCCCTCGAGGCGCGTCCTCGCAGAGGGCGGCTACGAGGGCGGCGACGTTACCCGCTTCCGACGCTACCCGGGCCGAGTAACTCCCGACACCGAGGAACAGCTACTCTCGAATGCCCAGGCGCTCGTCGATCGGGTTCGCGGTCCCTGAGGCAGTCGGATTCCGTCGCTGCTCGAACGCCGTTTCGGCGATTCACCGGTCTTTATTTCCCTTCCCTGTGAGGGGTGGACACATGGCACTCAAGCCCGCCCTGTTCAGCAAGGTGCTCGAGGAACGCAGCCTCACAGAAGTCGCAACGAAGACCGCGGAACTCGGCTACGACGGCCTCGAGCCGATGTGCCGTGATCCCCACCTCGGTGCCGACTGGTCGCTCGAGGCGGTCGCCGAGTTCGGGGACCACCTGGACGATATCGGTCTCGCAGTCCCCTGTCTGGCGACCTACACTGGCAAGTACGCCGGCCTCACCGAGGCCGAGTGCGAGGAGGAACTCGAGACCCTCGAGACCTTCCTCGAGTTCGCCGAGATCCTCGACTGTGAGATCGTCCGCCACGGGCCGGGAAAACCCGGCCTTCGTGAGGCGACCGATGAGGACTTCGAGCACGCCGCAAACTGGATGCAGAAGGCCGCCGACCGCGCGGCAGCGTACGACGTCACGATCGGGATGGAGATCCACGCCGACCGGCTGAGCGAAACCGTCGACTCGACCCGGCGGTTGCTCGAGGCGATCGACCGGGAGAACGTCGGCGCGATCCACGACGCCGGAAACATGTACCTCGTGGGCGAGGACTTCGGCCGGGAGTCGGTCCAGCGCCTCGGCGACGACCTCGTTCACGTCCACGTTAAGGATCTCGCACCTGCCGACGACCTCTCGGAGCCGGGGGCGTTCCAGCTCGAGACCGACGAGGGGCTAGAGACGTTCGGCCGCCACCTACTCGGCGAGGGCGCGGTCGATCACGGCCCGCTGTTCTCCGCGCTCGAGGAGACGGGCTACGACGGCTACGTTACCGCCGAATCGACGTTCGGCGCGGAGGACGACCTCTCTCTTGCGACCCACGAACTCGAAGAAATGCGTCGGTTGATTTCCTGACTCCCGCTGGAAACGTGCCGTCGTGAGAAACGACGTGGGCGGCGCTCGAGGTGGTTAGCCGTACTGCTCAGCGATCCACTCGGCGTGTTTCTCCCGACCCGTCTCGAGCAGTCGATCGACGTACGGCTCGAGGTGGTTCCAGGTGTAGAACGGCCCCTTCTCGCCTAAGACGTTCCACATTGGATCGGTGAACGCCCCGGGGGCGTGGGGGTTGCCGCCGTTCTCGCCGTTGGCCGTCTCGAACCGGCGGTCATCGTGCCAGCGCTGGAGTTTCGCCAGTCCCGCGTCGACGATTTCGGGATGCTTGTCGGCAAGATTCGTCGTCTCGTGGGGGTCAGAGGCGAGGTCGAACAGCATCACGTCCTCGAGGTCGCTCTTGAACGCGGTGTGGTAGGTTCGGAGCAGGAGCCAGTCGTCCCAGCGAACGCCCCGCTGGCAGGTCCAGGTCCCCTGGCTGATCACGAGTTCGTCGCGCCCGCTCTCTGCGCCGTCGGTGAGGGTGTCGGTGAAGGAGTTGCCGTCCCAGCCGTCGGGAACGTCGCCGCCGACGAGGTCGACCAGCGTCGGCGCGAAGTCGAGTTGGTAGCGAAGTCCGTCGTCGGCTCCCGGCTCTACCCCGGGGCCGCGGACGATGAGCGGGACGTTACAGGTCATCTCGTCGGCGGTCTGGTGGTCGCCGTAGACGTTGAGTTCGCCCAGGTTCTCGCCGTGGTCGCCGCTGATCACGATCAGCGTCTCCTCGAAGATGTCCTCCTCACGAAGCAGATCGAACAGCTTCCCGATGTAGTGGTCCATGTAGTGGACGCCGATGTCGTAGCCGTCGATCATCTGCTTGAAGTCCTCTCGCGAGGTGATCTCCTCGGGCATCAGATCGTACTCCCACTTCCGCCCGCCCCACCCTCTGAGATCCTGGGCGCTGTGTGCGCCGCTTTCCTCGTAGTGCTCGTCGATCATCTCCGCGGTGAGCCAGTCGGGCGCAGGCTCCTCCGAGAAGGGGTTCCCGTGCTCCGTGGGCGTCCGGTACGGCGTGTGCGGGTCCCAGAAGTTAACGTGGAGGTACCAGTCGTCCTCGCCCGCGTGGGACTCGAGCCAGTCCCGGGCGGTGGGATAGACTTCGTCAGCGGTCTCGCCGCCGTTGCCGCCAGTATCGTGGAGTTCCCTGAATCCCTCGACGACCTGCCAGCCGTCGTGGCGCGCCGGGAACGGGCTGATCATCGAGGTGTAGAACCCCTCCTCTCTCAGGATCGACGCCAGGGTTCGGTACTTGCGGGGGTATCTCGCGTGTCGTGGTTCGCCGTGGCGTCTCGGGTCGGCGTTTCGTCCCCCGTGGTTGACCACGCCAGTGTGGATGCCGAATCGACCCGTGTAGAAGGCGGTTCTCGAGGGCAGACACGGCGCATCGGAGGTGTAGACGTTCGTGAACGTCTTCCCGCCGGCCGCCAGTTCGTCGATGTTCGGTGAGGTATCCCGCTCGTAGCCGTAACAGCCCAGGTGGTCCGGGCGCAACGAGTCACAATCGATGTACAGGATCCGCATACCCGTGTGCTCTCACTCCGCTGCAATAACGTTTTCTCGAGTTGAGTGTACCGATAATGTGAGTCTCCTCGCGGGGAACGCATCTTTATGACGATGGGATACCTCGTAGCCGGTAGCACGCATGACGGACAGCAGCCCACGTCTCGCCACGACGGACGACTTTCCCGAGATCACCGAACTCATCGATCGCTACTTCGCCTACGAACGCGAGGGAATGGCCGCCAGACTCCCGTTCTGTTACGACCCCGATCGTCCCGAACGCCACGCCATCGTCGAGGCGGACGGTCGGATCGTCAGCCACATCGCGGCGGTTCCCCAGACGCTCGCCGTTGGCGGCGGCAGCGTCGAGTGCTGGGGGATCGGCGGCGTCGCCACGGACCGACGCTACCGGGGTAACGGCTACATGAGCGATCTGCTCGAGTTCTGGCTCGAGCGGATGGAAGCCGAGGGGGTTCCGCTGTCGGAACTCAGCGGCAACCGACAGCGCTACGGCCACTTCGGCTACGAGCGCGCCGGCATCGAACACCGGTATCCGATCGACGGCCGCTCCTTCGTCGGCACACCCGAAGCGGCCGACGACGAACTGATCTCGGTGTACGAGGGCGAGGCCGACCGGCTCTCGACGCTCCGGGAACTTCACGAGCGCGAACCCTACCGCGTCGAGCGCGACCGGGAACTCAGCGAGATTACGTTCGGCCAGCGCGGCCTCGAGACGCTGCTGTACGAGGGACCGGAGGGGCCAGCCTACCTCAGTCTCTCCAGGGAGAGCCGCAGCCGAACGATAAAGGAGTTCGGCGGCTCGAGGGGCGGCGTCGAGACGCTGCTCTCTCACGTTCTCGCCCTCTACGACCTGAACGAGCTCACGGTCCAGGTCCACCCGCGCCACCCGCTCGATTCGCTGTTTCACGAACACAGCCGCTACTGGAGCCAGCGGCCTCACCGCATGGTGAACATCCGGAGCCTCGAGGGGCTGTTCGACGGGTTCGGGGCACAGCTCGAAACGGCCTGGCGCGAGAGCGGCCGCACCGAGAGCGGAGACGTCACGCTCGAACTCGTCGAAACTGGCGAAGCCGTCGAGATCGTCTACGGACCCGGGGAACTGTCCGTCGACGGCGCGGCGGGTGAGCCGGATCTCTCGCTCGACCGCCGGGGAATGGCGACGCTCCTGTTCGGCTTCCACGAGCACATGCGCGACGTCCGCCGATCGGAACCGGTTCTCGAGGCGACGCTGCCGCTGCAGTTCTACATCTGGCCGACCGAGCACGTTTGAGGGGCTAGTTCTTTTGCCACTCGCGACTTCGATTTCCTCAGAGCGTGACGGGTTCGTGACGTTCCCCTGATTCGTAGGCCCCACGAACGATCTCGAGGGCGGCCCGGCCGTCGCGGCCGGTGATCGGCGGCTCCCGCCCCTCGAGCACCGCCGCCGCGAAGTCCTCGATCAGGCGATCGCCCGAGGGGCGGCGCTCGGGGCTCGAGACCTCGTGCCACTCCTCTGCGGGGCCGAGGTTCGTCTCGGCGTTCGTCCGGACCAGCAGCGGCTCCTCGAGGACGAGTTCGCCCTCGGTGCCGTAGATTCGTGTGCCGCGAGTCGACCGGTCTCGCGGGGCATCCTCGAGGAACGAACTCGCGTGAACGATGCCGATCGCGCCGTTGTCGTAGCGCAGCGAAACGCTACAGAAGTCCTCGACCTCCACGTCCGTGGCGAACGTGTCGAGTTCGGCGTAGACGCGGACGATCTCGAGGCCGGTCACGTATCGAACCGCATCGAGGTTGTGTATCGCGTTCATGTTCAACACGCCGCCGCCGCTGCGCTCGGCCGAGGTCCGCCAGTCGGTTTCGACCCGGCCCGTGTAGCCTCCGGTCCAGTAGCTCTCGGGCTTTCGCGCCATCACCTGCACCCGGATACCGATTACGTCGCCCAGCAGGCCGTCCTCGAGCAACCCTTTCGCCGTCTCGACCTGCGGGGAGTACCGACGGGGCATACAGACCGAGAGCGCGACCTCGTTTGCCGCACAGGCGGCGATCATCTCGTCGGCCTCTTCAACGGAGACCGCGATCGGCTTCTCGACCAGCACGTGTTTGCCCGATTCGGCGGCCGCGATCGTACCCTCGGCGTGGAGGTGATGCGGCGTCGCGATGTACACCGCGTCGACCGCTTCGGCCTCGAGCACGTCGGTCCGGTCGGTCGAGTGTGGAACGTCGAACCGGTTGCCGATGTCCCGTGCAGCCTCCTCGTCGACGTCCATAACCGGTCCGAGAGCGGCGTTTTCGGCAGTGTCGATACTGTCCGCGGTTCGTTTGCTCGTGATCTCGCCGCAGCCGAGAACCCCGATGACACAGGTCTCAGACACGGCTCACCTCCGATTGGGTGCCCCGTCCAGTGACGAACCGCCGACCGGGAACACCCCCTCTCGTGTGCGTTGCTGACATGGCTCGTCACGACCGAAGTGGTGATTCGTTATAAACGTGTCTGGCGAGACGACTGCATCGATCGAAAGCTATGTCCCGGTCGACGGAGAGTACCACCTGAACGCATGTCCGAGACACGCAGTAACTTCATCGGTGGCGAGTGGATCGACTCGGAATCGGGCGAGACGTTCGCCGTCCGAAACCCGGCGGACCCGAGCGACGAAATCGCGTCGTTTCAGCAGTCGACGGCCGAAGACGTTGACCGCGCTGTCGCGGCCGCGAGCGACGCCGCGGCGGCGTGGGCCGACACTCCCGCGCCCGAACGCGGGGCGATCCTCTCGCGAACCGCACGGGAACTCGAGGCCCGAAAAGACGAACTGACCGAGACGCTCGTCCGCGAGGAGGGGAAGACCCGGCCGGAGGCCGGGGGCGAGGTCGGCCGCGCGATCGACATCTTCGACTACTACGCGGCGAAGACGCACGATCTCGGCGGGACCGTCAAGTCGCCGAGCAGTTCCCGACAGAACCTGTACACGATCGCCGAACCCGTCGGCGTTACCGCGCTGGTCACCCCCTGGAACTACCCGATCGCGATTCCGGCCTGGAAGCTCGCACCGGCGCTCGCTGCCGGAAATACGGCCGTACTCAAGCCCGCCACCCTCGCCCCGGAAATCGGCCGGCTCCTGATCGAGTGTCTCGAAGAGGCGGGCGTCCCCGAGGGCGTCGTCAACTACGTCACCGGGTCGGGCAGCGAGGTCGGTGACGCTCTCGTCGGCCACGAGGACGTCGACGCCGTTTCATTCACCGGCAGCGCCCGGGTCGGCGACGCGGTCTACCAGCGCGCCGCCGAGGACCAGAAGCGCGTGCAACTCGAGATGGGGGGCAAGAACCCGACGATCGTTTCGGAGAGTGCGGACGTCGAGGAGGCCGCCGAAATCGTCGCCTACGGTGCGTTCGGCGTCACCGGTCAGGCCTGTACCGCCTGCTCACGGGCGATCGTCCACGAGTCGGTCCACGACGAGTTCCTCGAGGCCGTCGTCGAGCGCGCCGAGGGCATCGACGTCGGCCCCGGCCTCGAGGACGGCGGGATGGGCCCGCAGGTCAGCGAGGACGAACTTGAGAGCACCCTCGAGTACGTCGACGTCGCGAAACGGGAGGGTGCGACGCTCGAGATCGGCGGCGGCCGGCCCGAAGCCGAACAGTGTGAGTCGGGCTACTTCGTCGAACCGACGGTTTTCTCGGGCGTCGACTCCGAGATGCGAATCGCCCAGGAGGAGGTGTTCGGTCCCGTCCTCTCCGTGCTTTCCGTCTCGGACTTCGAGGAAGCCGTCGAGGTCGCCAACGACGTCGAGTACGGCCTCTCGGCGAGTATCGTGACGAACGACCACGCCGAGGCGAACCGATTCGTCGACGAAATCGAGGCCGGTGTCGTGAAGGTGAACGAGATGACGACCGGGCTCGAACTGCACGTCCCCTTCGGCGGGATGAAGGCCTCCTCGAGCGAGACCTACCGCGAGCAGGGCGACGCCGGACTCGACTTCTACACCATTACGAAGACGGTGTACGACAGCTACTGACGCCAAGGTTGTTCGGCGCCGATTTCTTCCCGACTCGACCGTGAGCGGACGCTTCCGTGGCTGCGGTTTTCACAGGAGTCGCCGGAGTGTCCGCGCCGCTTTCGGTCGCGGTGTTCGATCGAGAGCCGAATTCGAAAACGAGCGTAAAGCGCGCCCGGCAGGGGCGATTAGTCGGCCGACCAGGTCGACACCAGCGGGATCGATACGTCGTCGTCCTCGTCGATGATGTACCGGTAGCCGCCCGCTTCGAGCTGGTCGGGGTTCTCGAAGTCACGGGTGAACGTCTTCTCGCCGACGTCGACCGTGACGAGATTACCCCGCCCGCTCGAGAGCCCCTCGATCGGGTAGGCGCCGTTACCCCGGCCGCGCCGGCCGCGCGCGAACGGCGGCTCCTCGGGGTCGGGCTCGCCGCGCCACGGGTTCGACTCGTCGTTGTCGACGTAGACGAAGCCGGCGTGGCGCTCGAGGTCGTCGCGATTGCCGGCGACCCGCATCGTGAGCTCGTTCTCGAGGCTGATCTCGCGCGTGAACTCCTCGACGAACGCCCGGACCGACGCGGTCGACTCCTGTATCAGCTGCTCGCCGTCGACTGCGAGGTGGGTCCCGTCGTGGACGTAGGCGTACTCCGGTTCGCCGTTTTCGACGGAGCAGACGCCGAAGAAGCCCTTGAATTCGACGGTGCCGTCGACGACGACGGTGTCGTCCTCGTCGAACGCGCAGACGACGTAGTCGGTTCGTCCGTTCACGAGGTCGACCCTGACTGCGCGTGCGTCGACAGGGTCGCCGTCTTCATCGGTGACCGACGCGGCGTCGACCGAGTCGACGACCCGGTCGCCGTCGTAGTGCTCGATCGTCGAGACGAACGTGCTCTCGAGGTCGCTTCCGGTGCGGTGAAGGAACGCGTACGGAATCGAGGGCTCCGGCGTCGCGCCGTCGGTGCTGTTCGGCGGGTAGCCGTCCGCGAGGGCGACCTCGTCGAACTCGCCGAAGGAGGTCAGCCGCATGGCGACGCCCTCGGCGTTGTCGTCGCGGACGCCGAAGTGGTCCTCGACGTCCCACTCGATCGAGACCTTCTCGCCTGGATCGACGTCCCGGGAGACGGAGTCGAAGTAGTTGAAACCGGCGCCTTCCGCTCTTCCCCACCCAGGGATTCGCTCGGCGTTGTACTCTTCGTCGGCGAACGGCACGTCTTCGCCGGCCAGCGTCCCGCCGTTCTGTGGGACGAGATCCAGTCCCTCGGTGTTCACGTTCGCCCGCGTTCCGTGGAAACTGAAGTGGTGATCCTCGCCGCCGGCCACGCGGAAGAAGTCCACCGCGTAGGAGTGGCCCTCGTCGACGGTGATCATCGCGGTCGTGCGGCGGTACTCGTCGGCTTCCTCGTAGACGTGGGGCGCCTCGACGTCGATCAGGTTGACCCGGTCGTCGCTGCCGTCGAAGTGTCGTGGCAGTCCGACCCAGTGGTGGCGCTGGCCGGCCTTGTTCACGACGACGGTGTTGTGGCTGATCGTGTTATCGGTGAAGAAGCGCCGCGGCGGGTGGTCGCCGGTCGCTTCGGGGTAGCCCAGATCTCGAGCCAGTTCCATCTCGTTGGCCGCGAGCCCGATGTTCAGCGTGTCGCGGTGTCCGTGGGCCGTGCCGCCGGCGCTGATTCCGTTCCGGCCGTAGTACATCCAGAGTTCGCGTTTGGAGTTGCCGAGTTCGGCCACCCCGTCTCGAGTCTCGCGGTCGTCCTCGTCGAGCAGTTCGAGGTAGTACAGCGCCATCCGGTAGCCGTTGGCGTCGTCGTTCCGGCCGACGTTTTCGAACCGGATCTCGGTCGTTCCCGCGGCCAGTTCGCGCGTGTAGGTCAGCGTTTCGCGGCCGCTGCCGTCTGCCATGAAGTCGATCGTGTCGACGTGTTCGTCGGCGATATACAGCTCGTAGATGCCGTAGGTGTCGACGAACAGCGCCTCGATCTCGAGTTCGTACTCCTCGCTCGAGTCGATATCGAGCTCGAACGTCCACTGCTCGCCCGCGTCGTTCGCGTTGAGCTGGATCGCCTCAGGGAAGCTGTCGTCGATGTTCGCCGACGCCTCGACGAACAGGTTCGAGAAGTCGTAGGTGGTGCCGTAGGACTCGGTCAGGTAGTTCTCCCCGTCGCGCAGGGCGGCGAAGCCGTAGCCGGCGAGGTTCTCGCTCCGAAGATCGAGCGGTCCTTCCGCATCGATGACCGACTGAATCTCCGCGTCCAGTCCCTCGGGGTCTGCGTCGAAGATCGACCCCCGGATCCCGTCCGTGGAGTAGCCGTTCAGGAAGTGCCAGTACTGGGCGTAATAGCTGTCGCCGGTGACGTGGTAGCCGTCCTCGATTCCTGTACGACTCACCTGGTACGGCGGGCTCATGTCGTAGGTGTGCGTGTCGCCGATCTCCGGGACGAGGGTATCGAGGAGAACGAGATGGGAGTTGATACCCAGCGCCTGCTGGAGCTTTGGGTGCTGATAGAGGTCGGCACCCGCGAACCCGTCGTAGCCGTCGAGTACCTCCGCAACCTGGCGGACCGAGGACATCTGAATCCGGTTGTACAGCTGTGCGGCCTCGTGCCAGTACCCGTCCCGATCGCAGTTGTTGACGATCGGGGTCAGAATCTCCCCGCCCGTCGTGTTCCAGTTCTCGGGTTCTTCGTTCCAGACGTCGCCGTCGAAGATCTCGCCACCGGGCTGGAACAGCCACTCGAGGGCCTCGCGGGTGTACCCGTCCTCTCGGACGTCGTCCTGGACGCGCGCCGAAACCGCGATCGTCGGACGCTGACCCCGATCGGGGACGAGATCGGAGTTCTTCGCTGCGGGGAGCATCTCCATGATGAAGTTCTCCTCGATGTTCTCGCGGACTGCCTCGACGGAGTCTTTCGCCGGCAGGCCGGGATACTCCTCGACCCGGCCGCCCAGGAACTCGAGGACCTCGCCTGCGACGTCCTCGTCGTCGAGGGCGGGGAAGAACGCGTCGTAGGCGCGGATCAGCGGCCGCACGAGGTTCGTCTCCCAGGAACCGCCGATGATGCGGCCGGTCTGGCGGCCGCCGTGATTGTTCCAGAAGCCGTGGAGCGTGTCCGTGTACGCCGTGAGGTCCATCTCCGGGTAGACGTCGGCGATCCGGTCCAGCACGACGAGACCGGCGACGGCGTACTTCGAGTCGCCGGTCAGGAGGTAGGCGTCGGCCAGCCCAGGAACGATGTCGTCGATGCCTCGCGGCCGCCAGACGAACCAGTGGTTGTAGTAGGCGACGAAGTTCCACCGGTTTCCGGCGCCCAGTCCGAGGTCGTTGTTCTCGTCGTGCCAGCCCCAGCCGTCGTCGACGCCCCACCCCTCGCCCATCTCGGGGTGTTCCTCGTTTACCAGCAGCGAGTCGTCGGCGAGGTCGGGATCGAACATTCCGCGGTCGTCCAGCCCGCTCTGCCGGTAGGCTCCGAAGTCGTTCGTCGGCAGCACGAAGTTGCCGTCGCCGTGAGGGTTGTCGATCGTCGACTCGATCTTCCACGGTCTATCAGTGCCTGGGTTGCTGAACCCGCCGAGGGCGTGTCGTTCCGACGTCAGGCCGCCGCCGCGGGGAATTTTCTGGGAGGTGACGTGTCGCCAGAGACTCTCGAGATCCGGCCCCCACCGGTCGAGGTGCGATTCGGCGGTCGACACCGCCCCGTCGCGCTCGCTGGCCGCCCAGTCGTAGTTCTCGACGTTCTGTCGGGCGTTCTCACGCATCCCCTGGGTGTAGAGCGTCGGCCGGCTCTTCAGGTGGTAGGCTCCGTCTCCGTCGTCGGCCGCCGCACCGACGGCTCCGAACCCGGTGAACATGCCGCCGACGATCCCTGCCCCGGTCGTCTGCAGCAGCGTTCGTCGCGAGAAGCCGTCTCCGAGCTGGTCGTCGCCACTATACGATTCTGTCTCCCGCGATGTACCGTTCGGTAGGTCCCGATGGCTATTGCCTGCCATGGTTTGGCATGGCGTCCCCCGCTAATAACAGTTCCTGTGGCTTTCAACCAAATGAACACTTCAGGCATGGACGCCGTGGATCTCCCGGTCTCCACAAGAATATTATCGTCTCGCTCGAGAGGGAGCGTATGGTTGATTCGCCAACAGCGGCGGCAGAGCTGTCGCTGGAAGGGAAAGTCGGACAGCTCCTGCACATCGGAATCGGTCTGGGCCACCTCGAGACGGAGGCGGGGTGGCCGGCCGAGGAGATGCGGACCGTTATCGAGGAACTCGAACCGGGCGGGATCAGGGTGTACGGGAATCACGGCGTCACGCCTCACTTCATGGCGCAGTACACCAACAAGCTTCAGGAGTGGGCGGCCGAGACCTCTCACGGCCTCCCCGTACTGGTCTCCTGTGACGGCGAGTACGGCACCGTCGACATCACGCGCCACGAGGCCCAGGCCTATCCGGCGCTGATGGGCCGAACCGCAACCGGCGACCGCTCACTCGCGGCGGACGTTTCGAGCGCGGTCGCTCGCGACATGCTCGCGCTCGGGCTGAACATGAACCACCAGCCGGTCGTCGACGTCAACACGAACCCCGACAACCCGGTCATCGGGGTTCGATCGCCCGGAAGTGACCCCGGGACGGTCGCCGACTACGCCGAGGCTGCCCTCGAGGGAATCCACGCCGAAGATCAGATCGCGGTCGCGAAACACTTCCCCGGCCACGGCGACACGGAACTCGACTCCCACGAGGTACTTCCACACGTCCGGTACGACCGGGAGACGCTCGAGGAGATTCACCTCCCGCCCTTCTCGGCGATGATCGAGGCTGGCGTCGACTGCATCATGACCTCCCACATCGTCGTGGAGTGTCTCGACGACTCCCAGCCGGCGACGCTCTCGAAACCGGTGCTCACGGGGCTGTTGCGGGAGGAACTCGGCTACGACGGCGTCGTGATCACCGACGCGATGATGATGGACGCCATCGCGGACAACTACGGCGTCGGCGACGCCGCGGTGCGAGCGATCGACGCCGGTGCCGACCTCATCCTGACGGGGTTCGTCTCCGCCGCGGATCTCCGGACGACCCGCGACGCCATCCTCGAGGCCGTCCGCGACGGCACGCTGAGCGAGGATCGGCTCGACCGCTCCGTCGAGCGGATCCTCGACCTCAAGGAACGCTACGAGCTGGCCGACCGCCGGTCGGTCGACCCCCTCGCCGCCCTCGAGACGATCGGCAGCGACGACAACGCCTCGCTCGCGAGCGAGGCGTACGAACGTTCACTCACGCTGCTCGGAAACGACGACCTCCTGCCGCTCGGCGCCGATACGGACGTGCTCCTGACCGGTATCCGTGGCGTTCACGCTCTCGAGCCCCACCTCGACGCCGCCTTCGGCGATGTCGTGAGCTGTTCGCTCGCCGCCGGCGATGCACGGATGCTCGACGACGTCAAACCCGAGACGGAGCCGACCTCCCTCGAGACACAGCTCGAGACGATCCGGTCGCTCTCGGCGACCGTCGACTGTGCGGTCATCACCACCTACTCCCGCGAACGTTTCTCGGACGCCCAGCGTCGGGTGGTCGAAACTCTCGCGGCCGAACTTCCAGTTGTGGTCGTCTCGCTCGGCCTGCCAAACGAGTACGACGGCCTCCCCGAGGACGTCGCCTATCTCGCGACGTACCTCCAGGATCGGCTCGGAATGCCGGCACCGGTCCCCGACGAAGCCGCCAGCGCCGTCGCTACAGCCCTCGAGACGGGCCTCGAGGCTCGGCCCGATCTCCCGGTTCGGTGAGTATCAAGCTATAAGCACTCTCGGACGCTGATACGACAGGTATGAACGGGGTAGATCACGATCGGGCGGCGACGATTCGTAAACGCGCCGAGTCCGAACCGTCGGCGGTCGACATCGCCGACGTCGTTGCGATACTCGTCCACGGCACTCGCGACGAACGCGGTCTCGCGATCGAGGCGTACGATACCGTCGTCCGGGAACGTCCGGACGCCGTCGAGGCGGCCGCGGCTGCCCTCGAAATCCACCTCACGGACGAGTCGGCGGACGTCCGGTGTCGCGCGGCGAAAACCGCGACCGCGCTCATCGAACGCGACCCCGAGGGCTACGACGCCCTCGTCCCGTCGCTCCGGTCGCTCGCGGCCGACCCGGCCGAATCCGCTCGCGAACCGGCCGTCCTGGCGCTGGTGGCGCTCGCCCTCGAGCACCCCGACCGCGCCGCTCCGGCAAGCGACGCCCTCCTGTCGATGGCTCGCGCTCGCCTCGCCGATTCGGAGGACTCGACCACCGGCCCGAACCCAACCCGTGATCCGACGGTTCCGGACAATCCGGAACGGGAGCGACGCGACCAGATACGGGTTCGGGCGATGGCGGGGCTCACCCGGATCGCCGCCGAACAGCCGACAGCGGTTCGCGACGACGTCGCGGCGTTTGCGGCTCTCCTCGAGGACGATCATTATCACGTGAGAACGGGCGCCTGCGAGGTTCTCGACTCACTCGCGGCGGCAGTTCCCGAGAATGTCGAGCCACACGCCCACGCGCTGGCGACGCGGATCGACGTGGACACCAAACACCCCGTTCCCCGGCGGGCGGCCGACGCCCTCGAGACGCTCGCCGACGCCGCTCCGGAGCGCGTCGGTGAGGCGGTCGCCCCGATCGCTCCCGCACTCGAGCCGATGCTTGCGGCGCGGAAGCCGGCCGTTCGCCGAACCGCCCTCGAGCTGCTGGTCGTCGCCACTCGCCAGGAGCCGAGCGCCGCTGATGACCTCGTTCCGACGCTTCGCGAATTGCACGCGACGGACCCCGACGAGGAGATCCGGGGGCTAGCACGACGTGCGCTCGAGCCCGTCGACGGGAACGCCCCGGAGGACGGCGTATGAACGGGTCGCCGAATCAGCACCTGGTCGGTCACTGGCCGCTCTCGAAGCTGGACGACGGGCGGGCACGGGAGTCGGTTTCCGGTCGAGATGGCCGGCACGGCCTCGACGCGCGCTGGATCTGGTTTACCGATCCGCGGGCGGTCAGACACGTCGACCGGCACGATCGAACGTACGTCGGCTATCTCGGCGGGCCAACTGGCGGTGACATTCAGGTCGCCGCCTTCAACCACGAGACGGGAGCGCTCGAGCGAACGACGCTCGCCGCCTCGTTCTCGACGGACGACCACACGAACCCGTCCGTGCTCGTCTCCGAGTCCGGCCACCTACACGTCTTCTGGAGCGCCCACAACGGGGACGCGATCTTTCACCGACGCTCTCGCCGGCCGGAAGCGATCGACGAGTTCGACCCGGCTGCCCGGCTGGACGGGAACGTTGTCACCTATCCGAACCCGGTCCAGCTTTCGAGAAACCGGGACGCGCCGCTCTATCTCTTCTATCGGGATCGAACGATCACGCGGGACGCGACGGACGACGAGTACGGCTACATGGGCGACGGCCACGCCTACGTTCGCCGGTCGACCGACGAGGGAGCGACCTGGAGCGACGAAACGCGGCTCGTCACCGCCCCGGAGGGTCACTACGGGGCCTACTTCGTCCACGCCTCGACCCCCGACGCTGCCCACCTGTTCGTCACCGATGCCGAGCGCGGCGGCGACGCCCCGAAGTGGGACGTTCGCCACGCCCGCTTTACGGGCGACCGTCTCGAGACCGCGGACGGAACCCTCATTGCGACGCGCGAGGGGTGGCCGGTTTCGATCGCGGACCTCGAGTGCGTCTACGACTCGCGGGCCGAAGACGGCGAGCACGCCTGGGTGTGGGACGCGGCCGTCGACGACCGGGGCGAACCGGCAGTCGTCTACGCGACGTTCCCCTCGACGACCGCCCACGAGTACCGCTACGCCCGGTGGAACCCCGAGGCGGAGCGCTGGCTCGACGTCCACCTCCGCGATGCGGGCGGATTTATCGAGGAGGCCGGCGTCGAGGGTCACTACTCGGCGGGCGTCGCCCTCGATCCGACGGACCCGGACGTCGTCTACGCCTGCGTCGGCGCGGAGGGCGAGCAACTGCTCGAGCGCCTCGAAACGAGCGACGGCGGGCGAACCTGGCGGTCACAACCGGTTCGATCGAACCCCGTCGGCACGCCGCTGCGACCGGTCGTCCCGGTGAACGCTTCCCCGGAGCGTCCCGTGCTCTGGCTCGAGGGCGAGTACGAGAGCATGCACGCCTCCCAGACGGTGCTGTGTGGGTTCCCGTCGCCCGATAACGCGGCTGAAGGCGGACTGCAAGCCACCGGAGACGCCGGCGTCACGCTTGGGTTCGACTGCTTCGCCGCAGAGACGTTCGCCGATGGAATCTCGGTGTCGGCGACCGCCTCGACGACTACCCCCCGCGAGACACAGACGATTTTGCAGTTCGGCGGCGGTGTTCGGCTCGACATCGCCCGCAACACGGCCGACTCGCTCGAGTGGACGCTCTTCGACGGTGACGAGGCGGTCACCGCGAACTCTTCGGCGCTCGAGGCTGGCGAGCGCTACACTGTCGAGGGCCACTGGTCGGCGAGCGAGGCACTGCTTCGCCTCCGCGTCGACGGCAGCCTCGTCGACGAGCGACCGTTCGCGGGGCCGATCGCGTTCGACGGCCCGCGCGCCTCCTGGACGCTCGCGAAGGACGAGTACCTGCTCGGAAACGGCCTCCGCGGCGACCTCGCGGATGTTCGCCTGTATACTCTGGGGGAAGCGAGACGCTGATCTCACGGCCAATTCGCTCTCGACGGATGATGTCCGTGTCCTTGAGCATCTCTGTGATAGTATTGGATATCACCGATACACTTACTACGCACCAATGGGAGATAGTATTGCTATGTCAGACAGTCACAAGTCTGGGAACGATAGACACGGGGAGAACCGTTCGGACGATACGACCGGTCCCGGCCGTCGCGACTTCGTTAAAGGAACTGCCGCGGTGTTTGCGGTATCGGGAGCCAGCTTGCTCTCATCACCGGCCGCTGCGAGCGAGGGCGGCTGGGAGGTCGAGACGATCCGCGACGACGAGGGGATCGTCGCTGCCTCGCAGCCTGTCGCAGCGGAGGTCGGACGCGACGTTATCGCTGCAGGCGGAAACGCATTCGACGCTGCGGCGGCGGTACAACTGGCGCTGACGGTCGTTGACCCGTACGGTTCCGGTATCGGTGGCAGCGGGATGATGGTCGGCTACTCCGCGGCCGACGAGCGTACCTACACGCTCAACTCCCAGGTTCGTGCGCCGATCGGCGCCTCGGTCGACATCCGCTACGACGACGACGGGAACCTCAAGCCGTCGACTGAACGGCGCTTCGGCGGAATTTCGATTGGGACACCCGGCGTCCTCCGCGGGCTGGACGTGATGGTGAAGAAGTGGGGGACGATGTCGCTCTCCGAACTGGCGGGCCGCCCGGCCGAGATCGCCGAGGAGGGGTTCGAGGTGGACGAACGCGTTGCGAGCGTCGCCGCGGGCGTCGCCTGGCGGTTCACCGACGCTGCCGCGGAGATCTGGGCGCCGGACGGGGAGCCGGTTCAGGCGGGTGACACCGTTGTCCAGGAGGACCTCGGGAAGACGCTGCGTCTCATCGAAGACGACGGGATTCGCCCCTTCTATCGGGGTGAAATCGCCGAGGCGATCGTGGACCTGGTTCAGGACGCCGGCGGCGTGATGACCCTCGAGGACCTGGCGTCCTACCGACCGACGATCGACCGGCCGACGCAGGTCCGCTACGAGAACCCCCACCCGACGATCGCGAACAACGAACCCGTCGACGTGGTTTCTGCCCCCGCTCCCGTCGAGGGCGGGCTGATCGTCCCGGGTATGCTGAAGCTACTCGACGAACTCGACCTGTCGGACGTAGACTCGCGATCGGCAGAGCGGTTCAACCTCACCTGGCAGGCCCGCGCCGCGATGGAGAACCCGGTGATCACGACCGCCGCCGACCCCGAGTTCGTCGACGTGCCCGGAACCGGCATCCTCGACGAGGCGTTCCTCGACACCCGACGCGAGTTGATGGAACCCGGCTCGCGGAACCCGGACCTGCTCGGCGCGGAAAGCGACCCGTGGGCCTATCAGGCCGGCGAGCCGTGGACGACCGACCCGCCGGTCGGAATCGACGAGGCGGACGTGCCGGACGAACACGAGCCCCCGGCGGAGGACACGACCCACTTCACCGTTGCCGACGGCGACGGAAACGTCGTCTCGTTTACTGGCACGCTCTCTTCCGGGTTCGGTACCGGTGCGGTCGTCCCGGGCTACGGCTTCTTCCTCAACAACTCGGTGGCCCAACTCGGCAACAGCGGGCCGACCCAGATCGGCCCACTCCGACGGTACACCACCACCGTTGCGCCAACCATGGTGCTCCGCGGCGGGAAGCCGCTGTTCACGTGCGGTTCTCCCGGCGGCATCGTCATCTCCCAGGCGGTCGCGGACGTCCTCGTCAACGTCCTCGAGTACGGGATGTCGATACAGGAAGCGGTCGAACATCCGCGGATGTACGTCTTCACCGGTCAGTGGGAGCCCGGCACCCCCGAGGAAACGATCGAGGGTCTCGAGGCGCTCGGGTACGGGATGAACGCCTCGCCGGGCGGCGGCGTCGGCGACACCCAGATGATCGCCATCGACCAGGAACGCGACGAACTCGTCGGCGTCTTCGATCCGCGTCGGGGCGGCGGCGTCGCCGGAACCGGTAGCGGCCCCGGTCGCCCCCCGCGACGGTAGCGCCAGCCGCGACGTCCGGCTACCGTGGCGAACGGAACTGTTTTGGTTCCGGCGTAACGTGAGGAAACCATCCATGCAGATCGGGTTATGCACGCTTTCGGATACGGGATCGCCCGTCGATTCAGTTCTTCGAACGGCCGGTGAGGCTGGCTACGACGGCGTCGAAATCTGGGGAAAAGACCACGTTGGGGAGGGGACGGTCGAACGGTGTCGATCGATTCGCGACGCCGCCGGGAGCAACGGACTCGAGATTCCGGTGTACGGCTCCTACGCGCGAGCCGGTAACCCCGAGTTCGCCGAGGAGATCGATCACGAAATCCGAGTCGCCGATCGGCTGAACGCGGACCTGATACGTCTCTGGGCTGGAAGCCAGGAGTACGGCGATCACGCCGACGCACACTGGGACGCGGTCGTCTCCGATCTGCGAACGGCCACCGAACGGGCCGCAGACCGTGGACTCGCGGTGACCGTCGAAAAACACGCCAACTCCCTCACGAACGATACCGACGGTGCCGAGAAACTGATCGAGGCGGTCGATCACCCCGCCTGTCGGCTCAACTGGCAACCCGTCTTCGGAATGCCGGCCGACGAGATCGTGCGCGACGCCGAACAGTTGGTCGACCTCTCGAACAACGTCCATATCCAGGCCGTTCCCGATCCGGAAGCGTCCGCGAGCAACCGCTGTCTCCTCGAGGACGCCTACTTCGACATCGAGGCCATCCTCGACGTGTTCGCGGCCGACGGCTTCGACGGCTTCGTTAACGTCGAGTTCGTCACCGACGACGAACCGTACGAGGAGGCTATTCGTGCGGACCTCGAGTACCTCCGCTCGTCGACCACGTAGGGGCGGTTCAGGCAAACGGTAGATGCCAGAAAGAGCGTCACGCAGCACGACGCTCGCAAGCGAGAGTGGGGCCGCAAGTGGAGGCCGGGCTACGACCGCGACCAGGTCGTCACCAGCGGAACGCGGACGTCGTTGTCCTCTTGGATGACGTACTCGTAGCCACCGGCCTCGAGTTCGTCGGGATCCGAGAACTCCCGGACGAACGTTCGCTCGCCGACGTCGACGGTCACCGTGTTGCCGCGACCGGCGGTGACCCCCTCGACCGGATAGGCCCCGTTACCGAGTCCGCGCTGGTTGCGTTCCTCGATGGGCTGGTGTTCCTCGTAGCGGTCGCCACGCCAGCTATCGGAGCCGTCGTTGTCGATGTAGACGACGTCCGAGATCCGCTCCTCGAGGTTGTGCGGTCGACCCGGGATCCGTAACTCGAGTTCGTTCTCGAGACTCATCTCGCGGGTAAACTCCTCGACGAAGCCGCGGACGAAGCCCTGACTCTCCTGGATCAACTGCTCGCCGTCGACTGTGAGACGGGTTCCGTCGTGGACGTAGGCGTACTCGGGCTCGCCCTCTTCGAGCGAGAGCACGCCGAGGAAACCCTGGAACTGGAACGCGTCGTCGACGGTGACGGTGCTCTCCTCGTCGAACGCACAGACGACGTAGTCGGTCCGACCGTTCTCGAGGTCGACCCGAACAGCGTGTGCGTCGCCGCCAGAAACCGGCACCTCCTCGACGGAGGTGACGGCGCGGTCGCCGTCCCAGTGTTCGATCACGGACGTGAACGTGCTTTCGATGTCGGCCCCGCTCCGACGGAGCAGCGCGTATCCGAGGCTGTCCGGGTTGTCGCCGAGGTCGGGCGGATGACCATCAGCCACCGCGACCTCGTCGAACTCGCCGATGCTGGTCAGTCGCATGTGAACGCCCGCGGCGTCGTCGTCGCGGTGGCCCCAGTAGTCCTCGATATCCCACTCGACGGCGACGTTCTCGCTCGGGTCCGTATCACGAGAAACGTTGTCGAGGTAGTCGAAGCCGTTGCCGACCTCTCGGCTGTATTCGGTTTCTTCGCCGTAGTCCGGTTTGGGAACGTCCTCGCCGGCGTAGGTGCCGCCGTCCTGGAGAACGAGGTCGACGCCCTCGGCGGTCGTTTCACCCACCTGCCCGTGGAAGCTGAACACGTGGTCGTCGCCGCCGTCTACATGGAAGAAGTCCACGGCGTAGGAGCGCTCCTCGTCGACGGTGATCATCGCGGTGGTGCGCCGGTACTCCTCGCACTGGTCGTAGGCGTGACGTGCGTCGACGTCGATCAGGTTCACCCGCTCGTCGCTGCCGTCGAAGTGGCGCGGATCGGCCACCCACTGTGGATCCTGCTGTGCGGCGTCGACGGTCACCGTATTGTGGCTGATCGTTCCCTTGGTAAAGGCGTGTTTCGGCCAGTCGCCGGTCTGCTCGGGGTAGCCCAGATCCGGCGAGAGGTCCATCCCGTGGGCCATGACACCGAGGTTCAACGTGTCATAGTGGGTGTGAGAGGTGCCGCCCGCATTGATGCTGTTCCGGCCGTAGTACAGCCAAAACGCACGCTTTTCGTTACCGAGACCGTCCCCTGTGTCCGGCTCCTGGCCCACCTCCTCGAGCACGTCGTAATTTTGCCCGTCGCGGAGTGCGGCGAACCCGTAGCCTGCGAGGTTCTGGCTCGGCAGGTTCAAGGGGCCTTCGGCGTCGATGACCGCCTGAATTTCGTCTCCGACTCCTTCGGGGTCGGCGTCAAAGATACCCCCGCGCATCCCGTCGGTCGAGTAACCGTTCGAGTAGTGCAACAGTTGCGCGAACAGCGTCCCGTTCGTCACCTCGTAGCC
Organism: Natrononativus sp. DTA114; assembly: GCF_059736515.1. Classification (NCBI taxonomy): domain Archaea; kingdom Methanobacteriati; phylum Methanobacteriota; class Halobacteria; order Halobacteriales; family Natrialbaceae; genus Natrononativus; species Natrononativus sp. DTA114. The sequence continues at coordinate 84,345 of NZ_JCASSN010000005.1, forward strand.
GTCTTCGATCCCGCTTTGACTCCAGGCGGAACCGGTCGGAGTGTGCGTATCACCGATATCGGGGGATCGTTCGTCGAGCAGGAGCAGTTCGGCGTTGATCTTCAGTGCACTCTGGAACTTCGGGTGCTGGTAGAGGTCGGCACCATCGAAGCCGTCGTATCCCAGTAACGTTTCGGCGACCTGTCTGATGGAGGACATCTGGATACGGTTATAGCCCAGGCCGGCTTCGTGCCAGTAGCCGTCGCGGTCGCAGTTGTTGACGACTGGCGTCAGGACCTCGCCGCCCGTCGTGTTCCAGTTCTCGGGCTCTTCGTCCCAGACGTCGCCGTCGAAGATCTCGCCGCCCGGCTGGAACAGCCACTCGAGTGCTTCGCGAGTGTACCCGTCTTCTCGGACGTCGTCCTGGATGCGTGCCGAGAGAGCCACCGTCGGCCGCTGACCACGTTCGGGGATGAGGTTCGAGTTCTTCGCGGCCGGGAGCATCTCCTGTAAAAAGTTCTCTTCGATGTTTTCACGGATCTTCGCGACCGAATCCTTGTCGCCCAGCCCGGGATACTCGTCCGTTTTCTCACTCAGGAAGCCGGTGACCTCAGCCGCCACCTCCTCGTCGTCGAGCGCGGGGAAGAACGCATCGTAGGCGGGCATGAGGTTTCGAACGAGGTTCGTTTCCCAGGACCCGCCGATAATTCGTCCCGTCTGGCGGCCGCCGTGATTGTTCCAGAAGCCGTGGAGCGACTGGGTGTACTCCGTGAGATCCATCTCCGGATAGACGTCGGCGATCCGGTCGAGCATGACCAGTCCGGCGACGGCATACTCCGACTCGCCGGTCAACAGGTACGCGTCCTGCAGCGCCACGAGCGTTCGTCGGATTCCACCGGGTCGCCAGGTGAACCAGTGGTTGTGGTAGGCGACGAAGTTCCAGCGGTTGCCCGCACCGCCGCCGAGGTCGTCGTCTTCGTCGACCCAGCCGTAGCCGTCGTCGACGCCCCACCCCTCGCCCATCTCGGGGTGTTCTTCGTTGACCAGCAGGTCGTCGTCCGCAAGGTCGGGATCGAACATTCCGCGGTCGTCCAGCCCGCTCTGCCGGTAGGCTTCGAAGTCGTTCGTGGGAACGGTCAGCTTTCCGTCGCCATGGGGGTCGTCGACGGTAGTCTCGATCTTCCAGAGGCGGCCGTCACCGGAACTGGAGAATCCGCCCAGAATATCGCGCTCGAGGACGACGCCGCCACCGCGAGGGATCTTCTGGGAGGTCACGAGTCGCCAGAGACTGTCGAGATCCGGTCCGTACTGATTCAGATAGCTCTCGGCTTGCTGGACGGCACTGTCGCGCTCGTCTCTCGCCCAGTCGTAGCGTTCGACGTTCGATCTGGCGTTCTCCCGATCCTGCTCAGTCCAGAGCGTCGGCCGACTCTTGAGGTGCAGTGTCTCGTCGTCGTCGGCGCTCCCGATGCCGCTCGCGAGCGCCCCGGTCAGTCCTGCGCCTGTCGCGGCCAGCCACCGTCGTCGCGTCAGTTCGAACTCGAGCGCGCCCCTGCCGACGGAACACAGTTCCGAGGGGGACCACACCTCGTCGTCGTTGCCCTGATTATTGCGTGACATCCACACGCACTGTTAGCTCCATTGGTAATATAGTTTCGGTTATATTCTATGGAAACTAGATGGATCGTTGACCATATCCGGCTCTTTCGCGTGCCGATTCGTCCGAGGCAATGCCAACGGGGCGACGCGAGCGCTGCTACTGGATCGAAGCCGGTGATGGAACCACAGGTCGCACGCTCGAGGCTCGTGACTCGAGTCGCTGCTGGCCGACTCACACGTTCGATGGTCGGCGTTCCCCAGGGTCAGTGTTTTTATTGGACCGGGCTTCGGCGACGGGGAATCGACACGTCGCCGTTTTAACCGAGGACGTACTCGTCACCGTCCTCGAAGTCGTCGGGATCGGTGAAGGACTTGATGAACGTCCGGTCACCGACGTCGACCGTCGTGGTGACCCTCGAGTCCGTTCCCGTGGACCTCCGAACGAAGGAACCGTCGGTGACGAGCGACAGTCCCCTTATCTCCCGTCCCACGCCGCCGATAGCGGGATGCGGACGTCGTCGTCCTCGGAGATCATGTACTCGTAACCGCCGTCCTCGAGCTGATCGGGGTCGCTAAACTCGCGGACGAACGTCTGGCGGCCGACGCTCACAGTGTATCGGTTACCGCGGCCGGGTTCGACGCTCTCGATCTCGTAGACGCCGTTGCCGCGGCCGCGCTGGTTGCTCGCAGCCAGCTTCTCTTTGGGATCGGCGTCGCCGCGCCACGGATTGGAGTCGTCGTTGTCGATGTAGACGAAGCCGGTGTGGCGCTCGAGCTCGTTCCGTCCGCGCATGAGCTGAACGTCGAGTTCGTTTTCGAGGCTCATGCCACGGGTGAAGTCCTGGACGGCGCCGCCGACGAAGCCCTGGTCGACCTCGAGGAGTGGCTCCTCTTCGTCGGTGGGTGCCAGCAGCGTGCCGTCGTGGACGTAGGCGTACTCGGACTCGCCGTCCTCGAGGCAGTAGACGCCGAAGAAGCCCGCGAACTCGAAGGTGTCGTCGACGACGACCTCGTCCTTCGCGAACGAGCAGACGACGTAGTCCGTGCGGCCGGTCGTCAACTCGACCTTGAGCGCGCGACCCTCGCCGCCGGCAACCTCGACCTCCTCGACGTCCTCGACGACGCGCTCGCCGTCGTAGTGCTCGATGAGCGAGAGGAACTCGCTCTCGACGTCCTCGCCCTCGCGGTTGAACAGTGCGTAGTCGAGGGAGTCCGGATTATCGTCGCGATCGGGCGGGTGGCCGTCTGCCAGCGCCACCTCGTCGAACTCGCCGAACGTGGTGAGTCGGAGGTGGACGCCCTCCGCGTCGTCGTCGCGGTGGCCGTAGTGGTCGATCACGTCCCAGTCGACGGTCACCTTCGAGTCGGGGGCGTCGTCGCGGGCGACGTTCGTGAGGTAATTGAAGCCGCTGCCGTTCTCCTGGTTGTACTCCGTGTCCTCGCCGTAGTCGGGCTTGGGAACGTCCTCGCCGGCGTAGGTGCCGCCGTCCTGGGGAACGAGGTCGACGCCCTCGGCGGACGCCTCGCCGGCCTGGCCGTGGAAGCTGAACACGTGGTCGTCGCCGCCGGCGACGCGGAAGAGGTCCACGCCGTAGGAGTGGGCCTCGTCCACCTCGATCATCGCCGTCGTTCGGCGATACTCCTCACACTGGCCGTAGGCGCGGAAGGCGTCGACGTCGATCAGGTTCACCCGCTCGTCCTCGCCGTCGAAGTGTCGCGGGATGCCGACCCAGTGGCCGTCCTGTCCGGACTCGTCGACGGTCACCGTGTTGTGGCTGATCGTGTTCTGCGTCCAGTTGAAACGTTTGGGCCACGAGCCCGTTGCCTCCGGGTAGCCGAGGTCGGGCGAGAGCTCGAGATCGTGGGCCGCAACACCGATGTTGAGCGCGTCCCTGTGGTTGTGGGTGTGGCCGCCGCCGTCCGAGCCGTTGCGGCCGTAGTACATCCAGATGGCGCGCTTGGCGTTACCGAGGTCGGCGAGTTCCTCGTCCTCCTGCTCCTCCTCGTTGAGGACGGCGATCCGGTACAGCGCCATCAGGTAGTTGTCGGAGTCGTCGTTCTTGCCGACGTTCTCCCACCGCATCTCGTTGGTTCCCTCCCGGAGTTCGACGTCGTAGGAGATGGAGTCCTGCGTGAACGAGGATGCGTAGAAATCGACGGTATCGACGTGCTCGTCGTTGATGTACAGCTCGTAGATGCCGTAGGTGCCGACCCACAGTGCGTCGATCTCGAGTTCGTACTCCCCGGCTTCGATCATGTCGAATTCGAAGGTCCACCACTCGCCAGGCTCGTACGCCTGTAGCTGGATCGCCTCGTCGAAGCTGTCGTCGACGTACGCCGACGTCTCGACGAAGATCTCCGAAGTGTCGAACTCCCCGGCGCGCGTCTGTAAGCTGTAGTTCTCTCCGTCCTTCAGGGCCGCGAACCCGTAGCCCGGAACGTTCCGGCTGGGCAGGTCGAGGGGACCTTCTGCCTGGATTATCGCATCGATCTCCTCGGAGAGTCCTTCGGGGTCCTCGTCGAAGATCGATCCGCGGATTCCGTCCGTAGAGTAGCCCTCGTCGAAGTGCCACACCTGGGCGAACAGGGGCTCTCCGGTCACCTCGAACCCTTCCTGAATGCTGGTCGAGTTCCACTCGGAGGTGTGCGGTCCGTGCTGGTTCCCAATCTGCGGGGTAAACTGATCGATCACGAGCAGCGGTACGTTCACGTCCAGCGACTGCTGGAGCTTCGGGTGCTGGTAGAGGTCTGCGCCCTCGAACCCGTCGTACCCCTGCAGGAAGTCCGCGAACTCGCGGGTGCCGCTCAGCTGGATGGTGTTGTATCCCGGGCCCGCTCTGTTGTTGTAGCCGTCCCGATCCCAGACGTCGACCATCGGAGCGAGGATGTTTCCACCCGTAGCGTACCAGTTCTCCGGCTCCGCGTCCCAGACGTCGCCGTCGAAGATGTGTTCGCCGGGCTGGAACACCCACTCGATGGCCTCCTCGGTGTAGCCGTCTGGCTCGTCGAGGACGCGAGCGGCCTGTGCAAGTGCGCTGTTGCCCCCGCTGTCCATGTTCAGATCCTTCATCGCCGGGAGTATCTCCCGGAGGATGTTATCCTCGATGTTTTTTCGGATCTTCGCGATCGAATCCTTGTCCTCGAGTCCCGGGTACTCCTCGGTCTTCGCGTCCAGGAAGTCCACGAGTTCGTCGTCGCCCTCCATCGCGGGGAAGAAGGCGTCGTACGATCGGATGATCGGCCGCATGACGTTCGACTCCCAGTAGGCACCGACTGCCTTACCGGTCATCATGCCGCCGTGGCTGTTCCAGAACCCGTCGTTCCACACACCTGGCGGTTTCAGCATGTACTCCGTGATGTCCATCTCCGGGTAGACGTCCGCGATGCGGTCGAGCAGGACGACACCGGCGCGGGCATACTGCTGCTCACCCGACAGCAAATACGCGTCCGTCAACTCCTGTAGCACGCGCGCAAGGCCGCCGCCGTGGTGCCACACCGCCCAGTGGTTATAGTGAGCGACGAAGTTCCAGCGGGTGTAGTTCTCGTCGGCCACGCCGAGGATGTTCTCCTCGTCGACGAAGCCGTAGCCGTCGTCGACGCCCCACCCCTCACCGAGTTCCGGATGCTCCTCGTTGACCAGCAGGTCGTCGTCGGCCAGGTCGGGGTCGAACATCCCCCGGTCGTCGAGGCCGCTCTGACGGTAGGCCTCGAAGTCGTTCGTCGGGACCGTGATCGTTCCCTCGCCTTCCGGGTTGTCGACGCCGGTATCTGTCTTCCACATCCGACCGTCGTTGCCCGCGTCCGCGGAGATATATCGCTGCGGGGAAAAGCCCGCACCCCGCGGGATCTCCTGGGAGGTTACCACCCGCCAGAGGCTCTCGAGATCGGGCGTATCCGCATCCGAGCCAAATCGTCCCTGCCAGTCCTCGAGGCGGGATTCAACCCTCGAGATGGCGCTGTCTCGCTGGTCTTCCGCCCAGTCGTACTGCTCGACGTTGTTACGGGCGTTCTCGCGGTCCTCCTCGGTCCAGATCGTCGGTCGGGTCTTCGTGTTGAGCGCGTCGGACTCCTCGGCTCCGGCCGTCCCCGCAGTCGACAGGAGTCCGCCGAGGATTCCCGCTCCGGTCGTCGCCAGCATCGACCGCCGCGAGAGGTCGAATCGTCCGGTCGAATCGACAATCGAACACAGTGCGTCTCGAGACCAGTCGCTTTCGCGCTGGCTACCGCCATTGGGTGACATCTGCTCACACGACTCATTCACAAGTGCTTATAGCTTCTGGATGTCCCCGCTGGAATACAGATGCGAAGAAAAACCGGCTGGTCGACGGCCCGCGGCTTGTAGCCTGCTACTCTGCAGACCAGCTCGCGGTTAGCGGGATGCGAACGTCGTCGTCCTCGTGGATCACGTGGTGATAGCCGCCGTCCTCGAGTTGCTCCGCGTCGACGAAGTCCCGAGTGAACGTCTTCTCGCCGACGTCGACGGTGACGATATTACCCTCACCATCCTCGAGCCCCTCGATCGGGTACACGCCATTGCCACGGCCGCGCTGGCCGCGGGCTCCGATCGGGTCCTTCGGATCCGGGTCGTCGCGCCACGGGTTGGAGTCGTCATTGTCGACGTAGACGAAGCCAGCGTGGCGGTCGATCTCGCGGCGTCCGCGCATGAGCTGGACGTCAAGCTCGTTTTCGAGAGTCATTTCTCGAGTGAAGTCCCTGACGGCGCCGCCGACGAACCCCTGCAACTCGTCGATACTCGCGTCGCTGTCGAGCGCTTCGAGCTTCGTCCCGTCGTGGACGTACGCGTATTCAGATTCGCCGTCTTCCTCGCAGTAGACACCGAAGAAGCCCTTGAACCTGAAGGTATCGTCAACGACGACCACGTCGTCCTCGTGGGGTGCGATGACCACGTAGTCCGTCCTGCCGGTAGTGAGTTCGACCTTCACGGCGTGACCGTTCCCACCCTCGACCGGCACCTGCTCGGCGGTATCAACGATACGCTCGCCCTCGAAGTGCTCGATGATCGAGAGGAATGCGCTCTCGATATCGTTGCCCTGGCGGCGAAGGAGCGCGTACGGCATCGTTTCGGGGTTCCCGCCGAGCTGTGGCGGGTGGCCGTCTGCCAACGCAACCTCGTCGAAGTCGCCAAAGGAAGTGAGCCGCATGTGGACATCTTCGGCGTCGTCACTCCGGTAGCCCCAGAAGTCTTCGAGGTCAAACTCGATAGCGACTTTCGATCCGGGGTCGTCGTCGCGGGCGACGTTCGTGAGGTAGTTGAAGCCGCTCCCGACTTCCTGGTTGTACTCCGTGTTCTCCCCGTAGTCGGGCTTGGGAACGTCCTCGCCGGCGTACGTCCCGCCGTCTTGTTCCACGAGGTCGACGCCCTCAGCGGACGAGTCGCCTGGTGCGCCGTGGAAGCTGAACACGTGGTCGTTCCCGCCGACGATACGGAAGAGGTCGACCGCGTAGGAGTGTTCCTCGTCCACGGTAATCATCGCTGTCGTGCGGCGGTACTCATCGCAATGCCGGTAGGCGTGTGGCGCCTCGACATCGATCAGGTTGACGCGCTCGTCGTCGCCCTCGAAGTGACGCGGGTGTGCCGCCCACTGCGGGTCCTGCATGGATTCGTCGACTACGACCGTGTTGTGACTGATCGTGTTCTCAGTCCAGTTGAGCCGCTTGGGCCAACTGCCGGTCTCCTCGGGATAACCGAGGTCCGGCGAGAGTTCGATGTCGTGGGCTGCGACGCCGAGGTTCAGCGTATCGGCGTGGTTGTGCGCAGTACCGCCAGCGTCGTTGTTGTTCCGGCCGTAGTACATCCAGAACGCACGCTTGTGGTTACTGTCGGACTCCTCGCGGGCGGCCTCATCGGCCAGCGAGATGTCGTACAGGGCCATATTCTGACCGCCGGAGTCCTCGTTCGTGCCGACCAGCTCCCAGCGCATCTCGTTGGTTCCCTCGACCAGGTCCACCTCGTAGATGATGTTACCGGGCGAGAAGCTGTCGTAGAAGTCGACGGTGTCGACGTGCTCGCCGTTGATCTCCAGGTCGTAGGTACCGTAGGTGTCGCTCCACAGCGCGTGGATGTCGAACTCGTAGGAGCCACCTTCCGGCACGTCGAACTCGAAGGTCCACCAGTCACCCTCCTCCTCGGGTTCGAATTGAATCGCGTCGTCGAAGCTGTCGTCGACCGGTGCCGACGCCTCGACGAACAGGTTCGAGGTGTCGTAGTCGAGTTCGACGCCGACGTCGTCGTCCAGACCCAGCGAGTACAGCGCCATCTTGTACTCATTGGCGTCCTCGTTGTTGCCGACGTTCTCCCAGCGCATCTCGTTGGTCCCGTCGGCGAGGTCGAGCGTGTACGTCAGCGTCTGTCGACCGTCGCCGCCCGCGTAGAAGTCGACGGTGTCGACGTGTTCGTCGTTGACGTACAGCTCGTAAATGCCGTAGGAAGCGGGGCCGAACAGTGCATCGACTGCCACCTCGTACGTCCCAGCCTGGGGGGCCTCGAACTCGAAGCTCCACTGCTCTCCTTCTTGTTCGCCCTCGAGTTGGATCGCCTCGTCGAAACTGTCGTCGACCGCAGTTGAGGCCTCGACGAACAGTTGAGAGGTGTCGTAGGTAACCTCTGTGTCGGTGCCGATCGTGTGATTCTCGCCGTCGCGGAGTGCCGCGAATCCGAAGCCGGCGAGGTTCTGGCTCGGTAGGTCCAGCGGCCCCTCGGCGTCGATGATCGCCTGCAGTTCGTCGTCGAGTCCTTCGGGGTCCTCGTCGTAGATCGACCCGCGAATACCTGCCGTCGAGTAGCCATTGGAGCGGTGCCACAGCTGAGCGAAGATGGTGTCTCCCGATACTTCGTAGCCGTCCTGGACTCCAGACGTACTCCAGGCGGTGCTTGTCGGTGAGTGTTCGTTGCCGAGTTCGGGCGTGAGGCCGTCCAGCAACAGCAGGTCGGAGTTTTGCTTGAGCGCCTGCTGGAACTTTGGATGCTGGTAGAGGTCGGCGCCTTCGAAGCCGTCGTACCCCTTCAGCGCCTCCGCCACCTGGCGCACGTTGGACATGTTGATCCGGTTGTAACCGGGGGCAGCCTCGTGCCAGTAGCCGTCGCGGTCACACACGTTCACGACGGGGATAAGCAGCTCGCCGCCAGTCATGATCCAGTTTTCGGGCTCCTCGTCCCAGACGTCGCCCTCGAAGACCTGACCGCCTGGTTGGAACAACCACTCCAGCGCCTCGCGTGTGTAGCCGTCTTCGCGAACGTCGTCCTGAATGCGTGCGGACACCGCTACGGCGGGACGCTGGCCTCTGTCCGGTCGGAGGTCACAATCCTCAGCGGCCGTGAGGATCTCCTGGATCCAGTTCTCCTCGATGTTCTCTCGGATCGCCCGAACGGAGTCCTTGTTCTCGAGCCCAGGGAACTCCGCAGTCTTCCCTTGGAGGAATCCAAGCACCTCGTCAGCCACTGCGTCGTCGTCGAGCGCGGGGAAGAAGGCGTCGTAAGCCGGCATGAGGTTCAGCTGGAGGTTCCCCTCCCAGCCACTGCCGATGATCTTGCCTGTCTGGAGTCCACCGGTGTTGTTCCAGAACCCATCCATTTGTCCATAGACACCGGTCCACATCTCCGGGTAGACGTCGGCGATCCGGTCGAGCATGACGAGCCCAGGGATCGCGTACTTCGGGTCCCCGGTTAACAGGTAGGCATCCGTGAGTGCGACGATGATCCGCCGGATTCCACCGGGTCGCCACGTGAACCAGTGGTTGTGGTACGCGACGACGTTCCAGCGGTGGCCCTCGCCGTGCCCGAGGTCACCGTCCTCGTCGATCCAGCCCCAGCCGTCGTCGACGCCCCACCCTTCGCCCATCTCGGGGTGTTCCTCGTTGACGAGCAGTGAGTCGTCCGCGAGTTCGGGATCGAACATCCCACGGTCGTCATGGCCGCTCTGTCGATACGCCTCGAAGTCGTTCGTCGGGAGGACGAAGTTCCCGTCGCCGTGGGGGTTGTCGACGGCCGTTTCGACTTTGAACCGGCGGTCGGTTCCGGACGACGATCTCCCTCCGAGCGTCTCGCGCTCCGCTGCGACGCCGCCACCCCGCGGCACCTTCTGTGAGGTGACGAGCGACCACAACGCGTCGAGGTCCGGGTCGTCAGCATCGCCCGCGTACTCTTCCAAATAGCTGTCCGCCGAGTCGACGGCGCTGTCGCGCTCGTTTTCCGCCCAGTCGTATCGTCCGATGTTCGCCTGTGCGTTCTCACGATCCTCCTCGCTCCACATCGTCGGCCGCGTCTTGAGGTGGTACCGCTCGTCGTCCTCGTCGGCCGTTACACTGCTCGAGGCCAGCAACCCGCCGACCAGCCCGGCACTCGTCGTCGCTAGCATCGATCGTCGGGAGAGATCGAACGTTGTCGCCCGATCGACGACCGAACACAGCCGGTCGTGCGTCCACTCGCCGCTGCCATCGCCCTGCTCGTTACGTGACATCGTTAAGCACGAGAGACTATACCAAAATATAGACGATGGGTATCGGCAATCGCCTCGTCCCACTACCGTCGATGGCGAACGTTTCGGCCCATCCGCCTGCAGTGCGGTTCGAGGCCGACGCTTCTCAGGGTCGGTCGATTACGCCCCGTCCCTCGCGGTCTGCGACCTCACAGAGCCACTCGAGGGTGTCGACGTACGCCTCGACGGTTTCGGGGTAAACGGCCTCGTTTTCGGACTGGAGCCCGGTGAGCGTCTCGAGGGTTTCCTCGTATCCCGCTCGCGCGGCCGCCGGCGCGCGATCACCGAGCGAGGCGTTGGCGTGAGCCCACGGCTCCTTGCCCGACCGTCGCCAGTTCGTCGGCACGATCAATCCACCGAGATCCCGGTAGATGTCGAATCCGTCGGGCAGGAACGGCCCGAGCGCGTGGCGCGTCACCGCCTGCGAGAACGCCGCTCTGTCGGCGTGGGGCTCCGGGTTCCAGAGTCGATCCGCGAAAATCGGGATGGCGGAGGGAAGCGCTCGCTCGAAGTAGGCGCGGCGCTCCTCGCTCGAGGGCTCCCACGCGAGCAGTTCCCCGCCCTGGACCTGCGAGGCGCGTTCCTCGGGGACCGCCGGCCGCCGTCGGGGTGCCCAGCCGAGCATGTACTCCTCGGAGATCCACCCCCTGACGTAGGCGGCGTGAACGTAGGAATTGAGGACGTCGAACCCTTCCTCGAGGAAGCGCTCCATGCTACAGCCCTCGACCGGGCCGCGACCGGGGCCCGCTACCCGCCAGAACTGGATCAGGATATCTCGAGGGAGGTCCGGTGACTCCGAGATATCGATCTGATCGTTCCACATGATCGTCCGCCGGTCGCGGGCCTCGAGGAAGTCGTGGAGATGGCGGACGAAGGCGTAGAAGTGCTCCCTGACCGTTTCGCTGCCGTCGTCGGTCATCTTCTCCCGACAGTCGACACATTCGTCCCACGAGCGGCCGTGCATCTCCCACTCGTCGCCGCCGATGTGGACGTACTCGAACGGGAACCGCTCGATCGCCTCCACGAGCAGCGTCTCGACGAACTCGTACGTCTCCGCACAGCCGATACAGATCGTCCGGTCGGCCGCCTCACCGTCCGGAACGGTACACCGGAGTTCGGGGTAGCGCTCGATGACGTGTGTCGCGTGGGCCGGTACGTCGATCTCCGGAACGATCTCGATCCCGCGCTGGCTCGCGTACGCGACCAGTTCCTCGATGTCGGCCGCCGAGTACGCCGGTCGCTCCGTGCCGTCGATGTCCTGATTCAGCTTCGGGTAGGCCGCTGACTCGAGGGCGTACCCCTCGTCGTCGAGCAGGTGGAGGTGCAGCCGGTTGTACTTCGCGCGGGCGGCCTGATCGATGCGGCGTTTCACCTGCTCGACCGGGAGGTAGCCCCGAGCGGGATCGAGCATGAACCCGCGCCACTCCGTCTCCGGCCAGTCGTGGATCTTGCAGGCGGGGAGCGTCCACAGCTCTCCCGCCGCTCCGTCATCTTCGACCGCGAGCGAGGTCACGAGGGTCTGACAGCCGTGGCGCAGTCCAGCAGGTGTCGACGCGCTGATCGTAACCCGCTCGCTGTCGGTGTTGGCCTCTAGGACGTACCCCTCCGGATCGTCGAACCGGTCTGCGGGGTCGGCTTCGAGCAGTAATCGAACGTTCGGCTCCGCGCTGCCGTTGGCACAGACGACGGAGCCGTTCGTCTCGCGCTCGAGCAACGTTGCAAGCAGCGCCGCCACCGACTCGCTCTCGCCTCCGCTCGTTTCGACGACGAACGGGGACTCGAGTCGGATGTCGTCCGATCGCATTTCGACGTGTCGCGGCCGCGGAACTGCGGCTAGTTCTTTACTCGTCATCGATATCACCGCTTGCTGGGTCGCGTCGGCCGTTCGTCGCTGTCGAAGATCTGTCGCTGGAAGCCCCAGTCCAGGCCGGCGGTGAGTCCGCCGTCGACGACGAGATGTGTGCCGTTGACGAACGACGCCATCTCCGAGACGAGAAACAGCGTCGCGTCGGCGACCTCCTCCGGGCGACCGAAGCGGCCGGCGGGATACTGATCGATCCACTGGTCGCGCTGGGTCCACTCCCCCTCGTCGGTGTCGCGGCTCTCCCCGACCTCGTCCATCTGTCGACCTCGGCGGTCGGTTTCGATGGTCCCCGGACAGACCACGTTCGAGCGGATCCCGTGGCGACCGTACTGGGTCGCGATGAGTCGTGACAGTCCGAGGACGCCGCTTCTGGCCGAGGAGTAGGCGATCTGGCCGATCCCGTCGAGTCCGTTGACCGAGGACATGTGGACGATCGAACCCCCGCCGCTCTCGACCATCGGTGGGAGCACCTCACGGGAGACGAGAAACAGCGACTTGAGGTTGAGTTCGACGGTTCGATCCCAGGCTTCTTCGTCGATCCGGTGGAGATTGTCGTCGTTAATCGACCCGCCGGCGTTGCTCACGAGGCCGTCGATCCCGTCGAAGCGCTCGAGTGTCGCGTCGACCATCGCCTCGATCTCGGCCGGGTCGGTGACGTCACAGGAAACGCCGACCGCGTCGATGTCGTACTCGGTTCTCAGGGCGGCGGCGACGTCAGCCACGTCGTCCTCGCTGCGCGAGGAGACGACGAGGTTCGCGCCCTGGGCTGCGAGTCGATCGACGACTGCCCTGCCGATTCCGCGGGTACCGCCGGTGACGATGATAGTCTCGTCTGCGAGTAGCGGAGTCATCGTCCGTACCGTTGCGAGGGAACCACCTTAACCGATTGGTTGGGGAAACGGGGGGCAGAACTATATATCCGGACCGTCCAGTTACGGAGGATGATCGAGGTCGGAGTCCTTGGACTGGACACCAGTCACCCCGAAAAGTTCGCGAGCATTCTGGGTGACCGCGACGACGTAACCGTTACAGCCGTCTGGGACGGCGGTGAGATACGCGACGACGCGTACACGAACGAGTTCTGTGCTGACCACGACGCGACCCGCTACGACGACCCGCACGCGATGGTCGACGACGTCGACGCGGCCATGATACTGACCGTCGACTGGTGTTCACATCGGACGCTTTCCGTGCCGTTCCTCGAGGCAGGGGTACCGACGATGATCGACAAACCGTTGGCCGGTTCGGTCACCGACGTCGACGCCATCGAGGCCGCAGCGGTGCGCGGTGAGGCGCCGCTGTACGGTGGTTCCGCGGTTCCGTTTCATCCGGATCTCGAAGCGTTGACCGGGATGAACCCGAAGACGGTATTCTGTTCGGGCTACGGCGATCCCTTCTACTACGGCGTTCACCTGGTCGATACGATCCGGTACGTGATCGGCGCCGACTGGACGCGAATCGAACCGATCGACGGCGCCGGTCGGGTCGCGATGGTCCACTTCGTCGACGGCTCGACGGTCACGCTTCGGTTCGACGGCCCCGAGGAAGAGGGAACCTTTGCCTTCCTCGGCGTCGGCGACCGAACGAACACCGTCCACATCGAGAGCACGATCGCCGAACTCGAGCGGATGTACGATCCGTTCATCGACGGCTTCCTCGAGGCCGCCCGGGGTGAACGCGACGACCGCGAGCGGCTGGTCGACGCTGCTCGCCTGCTGCTCGGCCTGCAGACGGCCTTCGAGGAGGACGAATCGGTGCCGCTCGACGACGTGATGTCGACGGCGACGACCCGCGACAGTACCGCGTTTCTGGCTAACTACGAGCCGTACTACTGATTCACTCGCTCAGTCGTCGTCGGAACCCGGCGGACGCGGCGAGAGTTCGCCGCGTTCGACCATCGACACCAGCGGATTGTCCTCGATCTCGAGCGGCAGGTCGACGCGGCCGCGACGCCGCGAGGACTCGTAGCCGGCGAAGATGATCTCCATCGCCGCGAGCGCCCGCCGCGCGCTCAGTTCGGGTTCGTCGCCGGTCTCGAGACCTCGGACGACGGCGCGGGTCGCGGCGGGGACGTCCGAGAACGGGCCGTCGGTCACGATCTCCTCCCAGGGTTCGGTGTCGCCGGGTTTGAGCCGGAGCTGTGCGTCGCCCGGCGGGTTGAGCCGAATCTCGCCGTCGGTGCCGAGCACCCGGAGGTCGCAGTCGATAAAGTCGGCGTCGTCTCCCATCGCCGCGACGGCGTCGGCCCCGCCCTCGTAGTGCCAGCGGACGAACGCCTCGTTCTCGTTGTGGACGCCGTAGCGGACGTTCTCGGTCCGGTAGTCGAGCTGTCCGATGACCCACTCCGCCGGCAGGTCGCCGAGGACGGCGTTGCAGACGTCGATGAAGTGGGTTCCAGAGTCGAAGAGGTTCCTCGTGGTGAGTTCGACCCGGTCGACGTCGCCGATCGCGCCCTCGTCGACGAGGGTGCCGAGTCGTTGGGTCGGCGCTGCGACCCGTCGCTGGTGGTTGAAGGTTAGTTGTACGCCCTCGCGCTCGCACACCGCCTTCATCCGTCGGCTGTCGGCCATCGTGGCGGCCATCGGCTTCTCGCAGTGGATCGCCGCCGGCCGGTCGTCATGTTCCGCACAGGCGACGACGATCTCCGCGTGCGTCGGCACTGGCGTGCTGACGCTCACGATATTCGGGCTCGTCGCCTCGAGCATCCGCTCGAAGTCCGTGAACACGTTCGCCGGGTCGATCCCGTACCGATCGGCGAACGCGAGGGCGTTCTCTTCGACCAGATCCGCACAGGCGGTCAGTCGACACGCGGACTGCTGTTCGTACCCCTCGGCGTGGCGGTAGGCCATCGCAGCGCTCTCGCCCCAGACGGGGTTCTCCGGCTCCGGACCCGTTCCGATGAATGCGATCTCGTACTCGCTCACAGTGGCCTCACTCTTGGAGATGGGCAAATAGGTTCCGGCGATCGGAACGGCGTTGCGACGTTCCCAACGGGCCGCCCCCCGCCAGCGCTCGCTCGAGCGGTGGATTTAGGACGGTAGCGGCGAACTGGGTGAGGTATGAGCCTCGAGTTACTCGTCGAGAACGCCCGGATCGTCGACGGGACCGGTGCCCCCTGGTTCCGCGGGACGGTCGGCGTCACCGACGGTCGGATCAGTCACGTGAGCAGAGCCCAGGACCACGGTCTCGACGCGGAGGCGCGGATCGACGCCGCCGGTAGTGTCGTCGCGCCGGGCTTCATCGACGCCCACTCTCACTCGGATCTGAAGCTGTTTGCCGATCCCGCCCTCGCGCCGAAGACCCGCCAGGGGATCACCACCGAAATTCTCGGCCAGGACGGGTTCTCGATGGCCCCGCTGTACGACGAGGACGGCATCGACTCCTGGCAGGAGTATCTGAGCGGCCTCGCCGGCCGCCTCGAGGGCGAGTGGATCTGGAACTCGATGGCCGAGTATCTGGACGCGATCGACGACGCCGATATCGCGCCCAACGTCGCCACGCTCGTCGGCCACGGCACCGCCCGCTACGAGGTGCTTGGCATGGACGACGTCGAACCCGAGGAGGCCGACCTCGAGGCGATGGCTGATCTGGTCGCGGAGGGGCTCGCCGACGGCGCGATCGGCTTCTCGACGGGACTGGTGTACACGCCGCAGGTGTACTCGGATACCGACGAAGTCGCCCGGCTGGCGGCCGAACTGAAACCGCACGGCCGGCCGTTCGTTGCTCACATCCGAAGCGAGGGCCGCTGGATCTGGGAGGCCTTAGACGAGTTCTTCGATATCGGCGCCGACCACGGCATCCCGGTGCACATCTCTCACTTCAAACTCACCGGGAGCGCCCAGCACGGGAAGACCGACCGACTGCTCGCGCTGGTCGAAACCGCCCGCGAGCGCGGGATCGACGTCACGGCGGATCAGTACCCCTACGCCGCCGGCAGCAGCATGCTCACCGCTCTCTTGCCGCCGTGGGCGCAGTCGGACGACGCTGCGGAGCTACGGGCGACGCTGTCGGACCCCGACAAGCGCGAGGAGATCCGCCGAGACATCGAGGAGTGGCGGATCGACGGCTGGCAGAACGTCGCCGGCAAGACCGGCTGGGACCGTATCCAGGCGACGAACCTCACCTCCGAGACGTTCCGCGAGTCGGGCGGCGAGACGATCGCGGCGCTCGCGAGCGACCGGGGCATCGAACCGGTCGACGCGCTCTGTGAGGTGTTGCTCGCCGAGGATCTCGAGGCCTCGATGATCGCCCACGGGCTGGTCGAACCCGACGTTCGGGCGATCATGGGAAGCGACCGGGTCGCGGTCGGCACCGACGGCCTGTTCGGCGCTCGTCCTCACCCGAGGGTGTACGGCTCGTTCCCTCGCGTTCTCGGCCACTACGTCCGCGAGGAGAACGTCCTCTCCCTCGAGGAGGCCGTCTACAAGATGACGGCGCTCCCCGCTCGAGCGATGGGGCTGGACTCGAAGGGAGTCCTCCGGCCGGGGCTCGACGCGGATCTGGTGGTCTTCGATCCGGCGACCGTCGACGACCGGGCTACATTCGACGACCCAGAACGCTTCCCGATCGGCATCGAGCACGTGATCGTCGACGGCGTACCGATCGTTTCCAAGGGCGAAGACACCGGTGCTCGCCCCGGCGGCGCGATTCGGGCCTGAGAGCGGGCTATCGCGCGGAGCGGTTCGGCCAGGGGTCGACTCACGCTCCGACTTCCGGCGGGATGACCGAAAGAACGTTAGTGTGTGGGGACAACCCTCGAGGCACAATGCGAACGGTACGATTCGAAGACCCAACGGGCTACGCGCGACGCGGCGAGTGGACCGACGACGGAATCGTCGCGAACGGCAAAACGTACGACACAGCGGAGGTAAACGTCCTCCCGCCGACCGAACCGACGAAGGTCGTCTGCCAGGCCGGCGGCTACATGGACCACCGCGAGGAGTCCGGGTTCGAGGACCGCCCCGAGCGCCCGGAACTGTTCCTGAAGACGCCAAACTGCGTGGTCGCCCACGACGACGCCATCGAACTGCCGCCCGGACGCGAGAGCGTGGAGTTCGAGGCCGAGTTCGGCATCGTCATCGACGAGCAGTGTCGCGGTGTCTCGGAAGAGGAGGCGATGGAGTACGTGGCGGGCTTCACCTGCGTCAACGACATCTCGAACCGCGACGACCAGGAACAGGAGCGTAACTGGGTCCGCGGCAAAGCGTTCGACGCATCCTGTCCGATCGGCCCCGTCGTGGCGAGTCCCGACGAGGTGCCCGACGACGCCACCCTCACCCTCCGACTCAACGGCGAGACGAAACAGGAGACCACCCGCGAGCACATGATCTTCTCCGTGCCGGAACTCGTCGCGGACGTGAGCGAACTCATCACGCTCGAGCCCGGCGACGTGATCGCCACCGGCACGCCGTTCGGTCCGGACGAACTCGCCCCCGGCGATACCGTCGAGGTGGAATTCGACGGCGTCGGCGTCCTCGAGAACCACGTGATCGCCCGATGACGCTGGACGGAGACACGATCTACGACGACCTCGGCGTGCCGCCCGTCGTCAACGCGACGGGGACGAAAACTCGGATCGGTGGGACGCTGATCAGAGAGGAAGCCCTCGAGGCGATGAACCGGGCGGCCGAAGCGTTCGTCCGCATCTCCGACCTGCAGGCAGCCGCATCGGAGCGGATCGCCGAGGCGACCGGTGCGGAGGCGGGCTACGTCACGAACGGCGCGAGTTCGGCGCTCACGCTGGCCGCGGCGGCCAGTATCGCGGGCGACGACCTCGGGGCGATGGCCCGACTGCCCGACACGGAGGGCGTTCCGAGCGAGATCATCGTTCCGCGGACCCACCGGAACGGCTACGATCACGCGCTCCGCGTCGCGGGTGCGGAGATCGTCGACGTCGGCGGCAACGACTACCACCTCGGAACCGGCTCGGAGAACACCGAACTCTGGGAAATCGAGGACGCGATCACCGAGGAGACGGCGGCGATCGGCTATATGGAGAAACCGTTCACCCAGCCCCCGCTCCCCGAGGTCTGCGAGATCGCCCACGCCCACGATGTGCCGGTGATCGTCGACGCCGCGGCGGAACTGCCGCCGACGGAGAACCTCCGGAAGTACACCGACCAGGGCGCGGATCTCGTCGCCTTCAGCGGCGGGAAAGCAATCCGCGGCCCGCAGTCCTCGGGCATCCTCGCCGGCCGCGAGGACCTCATCAAATCCGTCGCCCGCCAGCATCTCGACATGCACGCCGCGGAGGCGGCCTACGAACCGCCGGAGAGTCTCGTCGACGTCGAGGAACTGCCCGGCGTCCCCCGCCAGGGGATCGGCCGCTCGATGAAAGTCGGCAAGGAGGAACTCGCCGGGCTGATCGCCGCCCTCGACGCCTTCATCGAACAGGACGACGCGGCCGTCCTCGCCGAGTGGCACGACCGCGCCGAGCGGATCGCTGCGGCCCTCGGGCCCGTCGACGGCCTCGAGGCCGAACTCGCGAACGCCGGCAAGACGGAGGCGGTCACCTCGGTGACTGTCACGGTGGCCGAATCGGCACCCGTCGATGCCACTGCCATCGTTCACGGACTGCGCCAGGAGAACCCGCGCGTATTCGTCGGCGCTGACGACCTGCACCTGTCGCAGTTCACGATCAACCCGCGGTGCCTGCCCGAGGAGGAGGTCGACTACGTCGTCGATCGGATCGCCGCGAACGCGGGCGGCGAGTAGTCGGATCGCTGCTGTCACCTTTCAGTTTTCGGCCGCTCGTCGATCGCAGGTTCTGGCGTACTCGAGGAAGTTGTCGAACACCACTTTTGCGTCTGCGGCTGCCGCGGCGTTCTCGTCGGTGATCCCCTCGAGCACCCCGTCGATCCGCTCGTCGGGAAGGTCCTTGCCGCGCGTCACTCGGACCGCGGTGTCGCGGTCGTATTCCGGGTGAAACTGCACCCCGAAGACCCGATCCTTGCGAAAGGCCTGGATCGAGTAGTCGTTTTCGGCGAGCACGTCGGCGCCGGGCGGGAGCGCGACGACTTCGTCGGAGTGGGTCGCGAAGGCGAGAAAGCGCTCGGGAAGTCCCTCGAGAAGTTCCGAATCGCGTGTTCGTTCCATCTCGCGGTAGCCGAGTTCGTACTCGCCCATATCCCGGACCTCGCCGCCGAGGGTCTGTGCGAGTAGCTGGTGACCGAAGCAGACGCCGAAGATCGGCAGGTCGCGCTCGATCGCACCCTCAAGCCAGTCTGAGAGCGGCGGAATCCACTCCTCGTCGCCGTAGGCGGCCGCGGCTGACCCACTCACGAGTACGGCACCCCACTCGTAGTGTTCCGGTAGGTCCCCCTGGCTGACCGCGAACGAGGCGACGTCGGCGGCCACGTCGCGTTCGAAGTTCCGGTCGGTCGCCTCGTCGTTGAAGGAGGCGTTCAGCAGCGCCACGCGTAGCGAATCCATCGTGGTGGGAACATCCTCTCGAAACGTAATGAAGGTTGGCCTCGAGACGACCTGCGCTTCGACCGCCCCGAGTCACCGCTCGAGCGTTCCATCTCGAAAACCCCGGTTTACTCCCGAAACCGCGCCCTACAGCTCCTCGAGCGCGACTGCTCGCCCCCGATCGCTGGACTCGTAGATCGCCTCGAGCACCCGCTGGACGGTCAGCGCCTCCTCGACCGTGCCGCTCGGTTCGCGCGTACCGTCGACCATCTCAAGGAACGCCTTGGCTTCCCGCGCGTACATGTCGATAGCCTCGGCCCGAACGGGTTCCGGTTCAGTGTCGGGGTCCGCATCTACGAGCGTTAGATCGGCTTCGCTCACGTCGAATCGCACCCCGGACTCAGTGCCCCGGAGCACGCAGGCTCTCGAGGGCTCTGCGGTACCGTGCCAGGCGACGTCGACGGTGATCGTCTTTCCGTCGGCACACCGGAGGAAGGCGCTCGCGGAGTCGTCTACGTCGTACTCGCCGAACGCCGAGCGGACCTGCCCGCTGACCTCGAGAACGTCGGGATACTCGAGCAGGTGCAGTGCGAGGTCGATCACGTGGACGCCCAGATCCATCAGGACGCCGCCGCCGGCGAGTTCCTCGTCGACGAACCAGCCGCCGTTTCGCGGCACGCCGCCGCGTCGGAGGTAGTCGACGCTGACGTCCGAGAGCGAGCCGAACCGCCTGTCTTCGCGGAGAGAAATCGCCCGCTCCGTCGGGACGGCAAAGCGCATCGTGAAGCCGACCGCACAGAACCCCGCTGCCTCGCGGGCGGCCGCCGCGATCCGTTCGGCGCTCTCGAGTGAGTGCGCCATCGGTTTCTCGAGCAGCACGTCGACGCCGGCCTCGAGCGCGTCGACGGCGATCTCCTCGTGAAAGCGGTTCGGAACGCCGATGATCACCGCGTCGACGTCGGCCTCGAGCAGCGCCTCGTGGTCGGGGTAGGTCGGGGCGTCGAACTCGTCGGCGAACGTCTCGCGGGCCTCGGCGTCGAGGTCAGCGCCGAGGAGGTCACAGTCGAGGGGCTGGAGTCGCGTCGCGTGGATCCGCCCGATGGTTCCCAGGCCGACGATTCCGACTCGCGGTGGTGTTTCGATACTCATTGTGGGACGTTCACACGGGCTGGTGCAAAAAGCTGCGTCATCCGGTGGCTGCAGATGATCACTCCGTGACTCCGTTCCGTACCTGTCTACCGGACCGGTGGCTCCTCGTGTGCCTCGAGGTACTCCCTCGCACCCTCCCGGATCACGTCCTCCGGTCCGACCACGCAGTCGTGTCTGAGGTCGGGGAACTCGCCCTCGAGCAGCGCTTCGACCTCACCCTCGAGGGCCGCCGCCTCCTCGATAGACCGGCCCTCGAGGTGGTCGGTGAGAAGACTCGCGACCGCCGTCGATACCGCACAGCTCTCGCTCTCGAAGCCGAGTTCCTCGATCGTGCCGTCGGAGGCGACGAAGACGTGAAACTCGCCCTCGTCGCCACAGGAGGTCTCCGCGGAGTGTTTCGTGAAGCTGGGGTTCGCGAGGCCGCCAGCGTTCTGGCGATCCCCATGATGTGCAAGGATCGAGTCGTGGTAGGACGACTCGAGATACCCCTCAAGTTCGTCGGCCGCGTCGTCGACGGCCGCGAGCAGCAGGTCGATCTCGTCGGTGGTGTTGTAGATATAGAAGGAGGCACGGGCCGAGCCGGGAATCGAGAGAATGTCGTGTAGCGGCTGCGTGCAGTGGTCGCCCGCCCGGACCGCGATGCCGCGGCGGTTCAGCAGCGACGAGAGGTCGTGGCCGTGGACGCCGTCGACGTTGAACGCGACGACGCCGGTCCGTTCCTCGCCCGCCGGCGGGCCGTAGGTTTCGACGTGATCGCGCTCGTCCAGGCGCTCGAGGGCGTACTGGGCGAGTTCGTTCTCGTGGTCGCGGATGGTGTCCATTCCGATTTCCTCGAGGTAGTCCGCCGCCGCGGCCAGGGCGATCCCCTCGGCGATCGGCGGCGTGCCGGCCTCGAACTTCCAGGGGAGGCCGTTCCAGGACGAGTCCGCGAAGGTAACGTGGCGGATCATTTCGCCGCCGAAGAGGAACGGGTCCATCTCCTCTAAGACCTCGCGTTTGCCGTAGAGGCCGCCGATGCCGGTCGGCCCGGCCATCTTGTGCCCCGAGAAGGCGAAGAAGTCGGCGTCCATCGCCTCGACGTCGATCGGTCTGTTGGGTGCGGACTGGGCGCCGTCGACGAGCACGTGGGCGTCGTGTTCGTGCGCGAGATCCGCGATCTCTCGGACGGGGTTGACAGTCCCGAGGACGTTCGAGACGTGAACAACGGAGACGATCGCGGTGCTGGGACCGATGACTTCGGCGGCATGGGCCATATCGAGGCGGCCGTCGTTGTCGACCCGGATGAAGCGGAGGGTGGCGCCAGTCTTTTTCGCCACCTGCTGCCAGGTGACGAGCGAGGCGTGGTGTTCCATCTCCGTCGTGACGATCTCGTCTTCGGGGCCGAGTTCGTTCACACCCAGACCATAGGCGACGAGATTGATGCTCTCGGTCGTGTTCTTCGTGAAGATCATCTCCTCACGGCCCCCGCTCGCGCCGACGAACTCCGCGAGGCGGTCGTGGGCTTCCTCGTAGGCGACCGAGGCCTCGTGGCTCAGTCCGTGAATGCCGCGGTGGATGTTCGCATTATAGCCACCGTAGAACTCCTCGTAGACGCGGTACACCTGCTCGGGCGTCTGCGTGGTCGCCGCGTTGTCGAGATAGACCAGCGGTTGGTCGTCGATCCGACGCTCGAGTATCGGGAAGTCTTTCCTGATTGCCGATACGTCAGGGTCCATGCTCGACTGTTCGGTGGCAACGACATAAATCTACGCAGTCGTCTCGCTGCAGTCACTCGAATTGCGCCCGGTAAGAGGGGGCTACCCGAGCCGTTCGGCGCGACCGGATGAGCCGTAACCAGTCTGGTTATCAGGCGCCTGCTGTCAGCGAGCTGTCGATGAGTCGACCAGGTCGAGACTCCGATCCTCGAGTACCGGCAGCAGCTGGGGCAGGTCACAGACCCCGACGAGCCCGTGGACGCGCCGGCGGAAGTCGATCTCGTACTCGTGACTCGTGGCGTTGTCGTGGAACGAGGGTGGCAGGTCCGTGAGCCGGATCTCCTCGAACGCGGGGTCGGCGACGGCGGCGTACGCGGCGTGGAGCGCGCCGAGGCCGACTCCCTCGAGACCGTACCTCTGGACATCCGCGGAGAGCACGTCTGCGTCGTCGACCCGGTGGGCGAGGTACTCGCGGGTCCGACAGACGTCGAACACCCGCATCCCGAACACTGAGGTGCCGAGCATGAGCGCATCGCTGCCGAGTTTGTACTCCGTCCCGTGGTAGTCGAAGTACTCCCCGCCGTTGGACTGGGGCGTGTTTACGTCACGTGCCCGCACGGCGCCGACGCCGCGGGGGTCGAACACTATCGCGGCACCGCGCTCGCGAGCCAGCTCCGCGGTACGGTCCCGGTACGCGTCGAACTCGTTCGTTCCGCGATCCGGCAGAACGACCGTCGGGACGACCGTGTCGGGCGACTCGAGCGCCACTGCCACGATTCCCGTCACGATAATTCCGGGCTCGCTGTAGAAGAACGTCTTCTCCCAGCGGACGCCGCGCTCCTCGTCGACCTCGCGTTCGATCCGACGGGGGTGTAGATCGCAGTCGGGGCGCTCGAGATCGAGTGCGTCGATCACCGTCTCGCGCATCTCCTCGGCGTAGGCCGCTCGGTCCTCGACCGCGGGCGGCGTCCCCGCCTCGTCGTGGCGCTCGTCGATGAACGATCGGGTGAGTTCGACGACGTGCGTCTCGTCGGGATACTCGCCGTGGACCTGCCCGGTCTCCGTACACTGGAGGTCCGACTCGTCCTCGACGGCGGGGTCGCCGGTTTCGAAATCGGGCTCGAGACCACGGAGGTGTTCGCGGAACCAGTTGACCATCGCCTCCCGGAGCGGCGGCGAGAGCCCGTGGGGGCGGTCCGCGACCGCGAGGTCGACGTTCTCCGGGCGGTCGTAGAGGCCGTAGGCGGTCTTGGCTCGCTCGAGGCTCTGGCGGGCGCCCTCGAT
Organism: Natrononativus sp. DTA114; assembly: GCF_059736515.1. Lineage (NCBI taxonomy): Archaea > Methanobacteriati > Methanobacteriota > Halobacteria > Halobacteriales > Natrialbaceae > Natrononativus > Natrononativus sp. DTA114. The sequence continues at coordinate 107,819 of NZ_JCASSN010000005.1, forward strand.
GCAGAGGAAGTCCGACTGGGCGGCGCCGATCAGGGCGGGTTTCGGCGCGAATGCCGAGACGAAGTCGTCGTAGTTGAGGCCGCGGTCGATCGCGCCGTGGACGATCTGCTCGCCGTCCTGGGCCTGTCCCGTCCGCATGTACGCCTCCCGTGAGGTGACGAAACAACAGGGCACCGCCGCCTCGAGGCGGTCGTCGGTAAGCATCAGGAAGCCGGTCTGCATCCCGCCGCCGGAGTTGCCGGTCGCACCCAGCCGGGTTTCGTCGACGTCGGGGCGGGCCTCGAGGTAGTCGAGCGCCCGGATCATGTCGTGGACGAAGTAGCGGGCGAGATTCGACCCCGCAGCGGCACACTGCTGGCCGAGGTAGGTGTGTTCGGCCGTGTTCTGGCGCGGAATCTCGCCCGTCTCGGGATCGTAGCTCTGCATCCGCTCGCCCTGACCGATCGGATCGATCGCGAACACGACGAAGCCGTTGCGGACGAGTTCGATACAGGCCTGCTGGTAGCCGCCGGCGGCCTTGCCGACGGCCGCGTGGCCACAGAGGAAGAGCACGGCCGGATAGGGGTCACCTTCGGACCCGTCACCGTTCGCGTCTCCATCGTCGCCCCTTCGAGTCGGCCGGTAGAGGTTCCCCGTGACGTGGAAGTCCTCGAGACTCTGGAAGACGACGGTTTCGACGGCGTAGCCGTCGCGCTCGAGGGTTCCGGTCGTCTCCGCGGAAAGCGCCGGCCGCTCGTCGGGAAGGCCGCCGAGTCCCTCGAGAAACGCCTCGCGCATCTCCCGGGCGTGGCGCTCGTGGTCGTCGACCGTTTCGATCGCTGACTTGCGTTCGCGTTCGGTGTCGAACCGCTCGCGTACCCGTTCCAGCAGGTATCGCGGGAGCTGGTTTTCGACGTCGTAGAACCCATCGATGTGGCTGTCGAACCCGTCCATTACCTCGTAACTGGCGACCGGCACCTTCAACGTTTTGACGGCGGCGACCCGCTTCGACGGTTTCATGGCTCGAAGCGGCCCGGTCGCGTGATCACGTACACTTATATCACTCCGTGGCACTGCTCTGCGTAATGGCTATCCAGGTCGTCAGCACCGACCAGTACGTCCGAACCAACGAGAAACGGATGGCGTTTCACTTCGGCAACGTCGTCGCGACCGAGGGTGCCCACCACTTCCTCGAACTCACCCTCGATATCGACGGCGACCGTTCCTCGGGTGTCTCGATGGTCGGCATCGCACCGGCGTGGTTCCTCAAAGACCCCGACCGTTCGCTGGTCGAGCAGTATGAACAGCTGTGTGAGGTGTTCGAGGCCGCCTGCGAGCACGCCGCCTCCCTCGAGCCCGCCGATTCCCTCTTCGACTGCTGGTACGACCTCTACGAGCGCCAGCGCGAGTGGGCAACCGACACCGACCATCCGCCGCTGCTGTGGGGCTACGGCGTGAGCATGGTCGAGCAGGCGTTGCTCGACGCCTACTGCCGACACCAGGAACTCACGTTCGCGGAGGGGATTCGAACCGGCGCGTTCGGCGTCGAACCCGGCCGAATCTACGACGAACTCGAGGGCGAGACGCCGGGAGACCTCCTGCCTGCCGACCCGACCTACGAGGCAGCCGTTCGCCACACGGTCGGGCTCACGGACCCGCTCGCTGGCGCCGAAATCGCGGCCGAGGATCGGCTCGAGGACGGCCTTCCACAGGCGCTCGACGAGTACATCGAACGCGACGGCGTCGACCACTTCAAGATCAAGCTCTCGGCCGATCCCGAACGCGACGCCGACCGCCTCGCCGCCATCGGCGACGTGCTCGAGGCGAGTTCGCTCGAGTCCTGGTTCTGTACGGTCGACGCGAACGAGGGGTACGAGGACGTCGAGACGTTCAAAGAACAGTGGGAGCGCCACGTCGCGGATCCGTCGCTGGCCGCCGTCGTCGATCACGTCGCCTACGTCGAACAACCCCTGCCGCGTGACGAGGCGCTCACAGAGGACACCCGCGCGGTGCTTACGAACTGGGAGCAGCGACCGCCGATCATCATCGACGAGTCGGACGACCGTCTCGACAGCGCGGGCCGCGCCCTCGAGTGTGGCTACGCGGGAACGAGTCACAAGAACTGCAAGGGCGTGTTCAAGGGCGTCGTCAACGCCTGTCTCCTCGAGAGACGGCGCCGTGAGGATGCAGACCGCGAGTACGTCATGAGCGGCGAGGACCTCACCACGATCGGCCCCGTCGAACTGCTCCACGATCTGGCGGTGATGGGCACGCTCGGAGTGGAGCACGTCGAGCGAAACGGCCACCACTACTACCGCGGGCTGAGCTTCCTTCCCGATGACCTGCAGGAAACCGTCCTCGAGGCCCACGGCGATCTCTACGGCAAACACGATGCGGGGTTCGTTGCACTCGACGTCGAGAGCGGTCGGATGCGCTTCGACAGCGTGATCGACGCGCCCTTTGGTCGGGATTTCGCCCTCGATCCCGCTCGGTTCACGCCGCTCGCGGAGTGGTCGATCGAGTCGTTGTTCGAGTAGCCCGCAGTCGTCGGCTATCGGTCGACCAGTTTTCCGCCGGCGATGCCGCGCTCTCCGGCGATCGCGTAGAACAGGTAGGTGTCTCCCTCGTCCTCGAGAACGGCGGGGTCACGAAGCGCCCGCGTCGGTTCGTCGGCGCTCCCGTCGCTCGAGGTGACCAGCGGCAGGGTTCCACCTTCGTACTCCCGTGTCGGCCAGAGGACCGTCTCGGGCGGGTGGGGCTCCGGTCGCCACGACTCGTCGTCGGGCTCGAGGTCCATCGTCGCCACCAGCAGCCGTTCGGGGCGGTCGCCGCGACGCGTCAGGAACAGCTGGAGCCGATCGCCCCGGCGCCTGACGGCGAAGTGCCGGTTCCGGGGAAACAGTTCCTGGCACCGCTCGAACGGAGCCAGCGGGTCCGTACTTCGATACAGATGGCCGTCGTTTGCGACGGCGTAGTGGACGTCCCCGTACTCCCACACCCGGAAGTAGGAGGTGCCGAGCGTCTCCCCGCGAACGTCGAACGCGAGCCCATCGGTCGACGTCGCGACGTCGGTTACCTGACTCATCTCGCCGGCCTCGTGGTCGAACGGGCCACAACAACCGTGGAAGTACATTCGTATACGCTCTTCTTCGTGGTCGACGTGGACGTCAGGTGAGGCGATGTGCTCGTCGAACCGCGTGTCCTCGAGTCGGAGCGTTCCCGGCGGGTGAACCGTCCACGGACCGCAGGGAGAGTCGGCGTAGGCGAGTCTGATGAACGTCCCGCTGTGGTGGGCGAAGTACAGATAGTAGCGGCCGAGCGGCTCCTCGAGCCACGCGGGGGCACGAATCACCGACGGTCCGTTGACGTTCGTCCCGAGACTGTCGTCCGACTCAGGAGTGATGAGGGGATTTTCGTCGAATCGGTCGATGGTGACGGCGAGATCTTCAGTGTGCATGGCGGGTATCGACGGTAGTCATTATTCCCGTGCGGGCGGCAACTCCCCGGAGTCGATCATCGCCGCGAGCGGATTGTCGTCGATCTCGAGGGGGAGCTCCACGCGGCCGCGGCGGCGCGCAGACTCCCAGATCCCGAAGACGATTTCGGTGGCGCCGAGCGCTCGGTCGGCGCTGATGACCGGTCTGGAGCCGCTCTCGAGCGAGCGGACGACGGTGTCGATCGCGGCCTCCTGTGCCGGCATCCCGTCGACTGCGACGGCTTCCCAACCCTCGGTGTCGGGCGTGCGAAGTCGGTACTTGTCGGCCAGTTCGAACTCGATCTCGCCGCCCGAACCGAGAAACCGGTTGGTCATCGGACCGACCGCCTCCTTGCCCTCTCCGGTCGAGCAGAGCCCGTGGACGCCGGATTCGTACCGCCACATGCCCAGCCCCTGGACCTCCGCCGGCATCTCGGTGTACCAGACGTGCTCGTCGGGGTAGTCGATCTGTCCGATCACCCATTCGACGGGCTCGTCCTCGAGCACGAAGTTCGCGATGTCGACGTGATGAAGGCCCGTCTGGAGCAGATCCTGGCGGCCGAGTTCGACCCGCTCGAGGTCGCCGATGACTCCCTCGTCGATGGCCGATTTGATCTCGCGTGCGACCTCGGTACATCGGTTCTGCAGATTGATCGTTAGCTGGACGTCGTTTTCGGTACCGATTTCGACGAGTCGTCGGCTTTCACCTGCCGTCGCTGCCAGCGGCTTCTCGCAGTGAACTGCCTTCACGCCGTCGTGGCGCGCACACATTTCGACCAGTTCGACGTGTGTGGAGGGAGGCGTACAGACGCTCACGATGTCGGGCGATTCGGCGTCGAGCATCGCCTCGAGATCGGTGTAGACGGCATCATCGAGGCCGAATTCGGTACCGAACGCGTCAGCGTGTTCGTCCATGACGTCTACACAGGCCGCTAGACGGCAGCCGTCGACCGTTTGGTAGGCTCGCCCGTGACGATACCCCATCGAATAGCCGTCGTGATCGGCCCCGTCCGGGTGTGGGCCCGTTCCGACGACGGCGACGGTGTAGTCGCTCATGCTGTATCGGGCCGTAGTTGCGCGGAGTTTCCCATAGTTCTGCCGGTGACTGCTTATCGATCGTGTTTCGGGTCTCGGCGCCCGAACGAAACCGTGTCAACACGCCCCATGGGCGTTTTGTATATCAAAACGCACTGCGCGACGACTTTCGTTATACTCGTCTCGAACTGTCCTATTTCGTCCGCTTCAGCGCTGTCAACACGAGAAACGGTGAAGTGTGTTTTGCGTCATCAAACAATATGCCCCCTCATCGGTATCTCGTCCCTCCGTCAGTCTCTCTCAATGGGCGCGCGAACGAATGCCAAAGACCGGCCGAAATGTTACAAACATATGCATGTAATATTTTTCTGCCTCTCTGCGGACACACCCGTTGTTATACCTCCCGACGTTTGGCTCTGCAAAACAGTATCTGTGGGGTGACGACCCGCGTCCCCCGTTCGACCGATGCCACGTCGATTCGCTGCTTCCGAACCAGAAACCCCTCGACCGGAACGCTAATGCCGGCCGACTTCGAAACGTGCCACTGTCACTCATGTCATACAAGAATGTCCGCGAGAGTCTCCGGAGCGTCTCGTTTACGACGGCAACGCCGTTTAGCGACGACGGTCAGCGGGTGCTCGAGGACCGGATCGCGCAGAACGCCCAGTCTTTGTACGAGAGCGGCGCTCGCGTCTTCATCCCGTGTGGAAACACCGGCGAGTACTATTCGCTCTCACAGGATGAACGGATCGACGTCGTCAGCGCGACCGTCGATGCGCTCCCCGGAGATGCGACGGTCGTTGGTGGCGTCGGCGGCAGCACGAAGAACGCACTCGAGTTGCTCGAGGCCTACGAGGTAGCCGGTGCGGACGCCGCGATGATCATGTATCCTCGGCATACGTACATCCACGAGGAGGGATTGATCGAGTACTATCGGACGCTCGCGGATTCGACCGACCTGGGGATCGTTCTGTACAAACGCGGGCCGCTGCTCAGCGAGACGGTGCTCGACGAACTCTCGACGATAGAAAACGTTCTGGCCGTCAAGTACGCTGTCAACGACATCAAGCAGTTCGCCCGCGTGACCGACACTGTCTCCGGTGACGTCGTCTGGCTCAACGGCGTCGCCGAACGGTACGCACTGGCGTACGCACTCGAGGGCGCAACTGGGTTCACGACAGGCATCGGAAACTTCGTCCCCGAGCCTGTGTTGGCCCTCGAGAGCGCGCTCAGCGACGGCGACTGGTCGCGGGCGAAGGAGATCCGTAACGCGCTCAGGCCCTACGAGGACCTCCGTGAAGAGGCCGGCGGCGGTCCCGCCTTTGGAGCGGCGAAGAACGTCCCGGTCGTCAAGTACGGGCTCGATCTTCAGGGAATGCACGGCGGCCCCGTTCGGCACCCGCTCGTCGAACTCGAGGACGCAGACCGCGAGCGCGTCGAGCGGTATCTCGAGCGCCTCGAGGAGGCGGCGTATCGAACCACACCGAACGCATAGACGTCTACTACCGGCGTTCGAATCCGTCACAGTAACTAGTTTTATACCACTCCGGTACGTATGGCAAACGTCGGCATGCGGCACCGACAATGCGGGGTATCGGCACTTGACCACACCCAGGGCAATGCACCCATCATATAGCCTCCGTGGCATGAACCCCGTCCACCGGTAACGGCTGATCGAAGCCGGTTCGCAAGAGCCGGACCGATCAGCCGACCGGACTGGGGTCCACGTTTGTTGTCACCAGACGGTACCTCCGGTAGCGGGGGTATCGTCGTCACGTGGGTCGCCGGATTCGCCGCGACCGGACGGACTCGGTTTCCACACCGTCATTTCAGCGTATCGTCCCAGGGAGCCGAACGTTTAAGCTGTATACGTTCTTTGGTCGGACGTGATGACCGACGACCGTCGCGAGACGATGACGTACACGGAGGCCGTCGACCGTATCCCCGATCGGACGCTGCCGGAGTTCTGGATCGGCAGCCTCGAGGCGCTCGAGGCCCAGTTGGACGGTCTCGAGCGCGGCCGCGTCGAAGAGCTGACTGTCTCGCCGAGCGATCGACCGATTCGCCTCGTGACTTACGGTGAGCGGGAGGCGACCGACGGCCGGGCGAACTTCAACTCGGCCGTCGCCGGCGGCGATCCGACGGTGTACGCCGATCGGAACGACCGAACGAAACCGGTCGTGTTTTTCGTCGGACCCGTTCACGGCCACGAAGTCGAGGGGCTGACGGGACTGTGCAACCTGCTTTCGGTTCTCGAAACCGGGAGTGACCTCCGCGGCCGGGAGCAGCCGACGCTCCGGCGGCTGGCCGACGAGTGTCGGATCGTCGTGCTCCCGTGTGGGAACCCTGACGGACTCGCCCGGTTCGAGCCGGAGTCCTTACACGGGCTAACCCTGGCGGATCTCGAGTTCTGGGGTCAGGGGACGTGGGCCGACGATACGCTCATCGGCTATCCGGACGCGAAGAAACGACATCCGATGGTCGGTGACGACGTCGGCTTCCTGGGCTGTTACTTCGACGACGACGGCGTGAACCCGATGCACGACGAGTTCTTCGATCCGATGGGGCCGGAGGCGCCCGCGATACTCGACGTCGCCCGACGAGAGGCGCCCGAGTTGACTGTCTCGCTCCACAGTCACGGCTATCCGCCGGGACTCCTCCGGACGAAGTACGTCCCGCTCGAGGTACAGGCCGACGTCCGGTCGATCCACCGGGAGTACAACTCGTTGCTCGCCGACCTCGAGATTCCGCGGATACATCTCGCGGACGTCGCAGGGGAGAGCGGGAGTCCGCCCCCGTATTTCAACCTGGTCAGTGCAGCCTATCATACGAGCGGCACGACCGGACTGCTTCACGAGTCCGCACACGGGTTATCCGACGGCTACACTGGCGACATCTCGCTCGAGGAGATTCTCGACGCCCAACTCGCTCTCTACGAGGCAATGTTGCGACATGCAACGACCGACGCCGACCCGTAGGACGACTCCGGGAACCGACTTCCTGCCCGCTGTACACAAAAACGTAATGTATTTTGTGGGCCGGTGAATGACCTATAGTAATGGTCGTTGTCGTCCTTGGACAGGAACTCTCCGCGCCGGCGATCCACCCACACCTCCGGGATCGCGTCGAAACGGGAATCGAGGCGTTTCGAACCACTGATTCCCGGTATTTACTCTTCTCGGGTGGGAGACGCAACCGAGATCTTCCGCAAGCCGAAAGCGACGTGATGCGGGCGTACGCGCGCCGATGTGGCGTCGATGAGGAGTCGATGCTGGGAGAGCGGCGCTCGCGCGACACGATCGGAAACGGCTACTTCTCACGGCTCGTCGTCGACGGCCTCGAAGGAGCCCCCGGCGTAATCCGGCTCGTTACCGCAGACTCCCACGCCGAGCGTGCGGCGTACGTGTTCGAGCAGTGTTTCGGCGACGGGGTGACGATCGATACGACGCACACCGTTTCGACGCCTGACGACGGTGACGAGTCCGGTCGGCCCGAATCGTACGACCGAACGCGCGCGTTCTTCGATCCAGTCACAGCCGGTGATACGGAGACGATTCGCCGGCGTCTCGTCACGAATCACGACTGGTACGACCTCGAGCCGGTGGTACTGACGGTCTGAACGGACGCTTCGACTCGGTGTTTGAGCGCAAAAAACGAAATCGGCTCGATCCGAGTGGATCGGTTTATCGCGGGTTGACCATTCCGCGCTTCAGCTGGTGGTAGGCTGCGCGGTAGACCTGCCAGCCGACGTGGTCCGGGTTGAAATCGAACTTCTCAGTGTTACCCCAGGAGCCAGTCTGTGGCTCGATGAGGTCGATCTGGGGGAGCTGATAGTTCCAGTACCACGTCAGCGTCTCGGTGAGTTCCTGGGTTTCTTCCTCCGACTGGGCGCTCTCGAGTGCGTTGTGGAGTTCAAAGAGGTTGATTTCCTGGCTTCCACCGGAGAGATCCTCCGCACCGACTTCCTCGGGGATCTCGAGAACCATCTCACGGCCGTTGTACTCCGCGCGGGTCGCGCCGTCCGCGATGTTGCGCTCGACGACACCGTAGTCTCCCAGGTCGTTGCTGTGAGAGTGGTTGATACGGAAGTACCAGAACGGGTGTGGGTTCTGTCCGCCGTGGCTGCCGACGGTCATGTCGAAGTCGACCCGGTCTTCGCGCCGAGCGTTGTAGGTCGCTCCCTCGAGGGCGGTGAAGTCGATCTCGAATCCGAACGATCCGAGCTGGTCCGACACCGTCCGGGCGATGTTGGTGTGCTCCTCGGAGATCACGAGTTCGAGTGTGACCGTGTCGCCGTCCTCGTCGACCCAATTGTCGCCGTCGAGTTCGTAGCCGGCGGATTCCATCAGGTCGGCCGCGCCGTCTTCATCGCCCTGGTACGGGTAGTCGATGAAGTCGTCGGCGTAGTCGCCGAGCAGGTTCTCGGTCATCGAGGAGGTGATCCCCGTCTGCTGTTCGCGGGGGATCGCTTCCGAGGGATAGTTGTTTGCGATGTGGCTGTGATCGAGCACGTGTGCGATCGCGCGGCGAACCTCGATCTGATCGAGGTGTTCCGAGCCAGGACCGTTGTGGAAGAACTCGAGTTTGCGCATGAACGTACTGGTGTGAACGCCGACGTTCTCCGCGTGGTCCGGCGCGTTCCCTTCGCCAACCCAGTTTTCGACCATCGCGAATCCCATGTCGACGTCGCCAGCCATGATCTGCTGTGCGAGCGCCTCGTCAGCCGCCAGGTTCCAGTGGAATTCGTCGACGTTGATCTCGTCGGCGTAGGGGTGCTGGTCGAACTTCTCGAAGCGCATCCCTTCAGTGTCGTAGTCGACGAGTTCGAATGGACCGGCGCCGAGTCCTTCGTCCATCACTGTCGAGATGTGAAGCGGCATATCCTCGCCCATCTCCTCCTGGATTGCCAGTCGCTCGTCCTGATCGCCAGCATCCTGGAGTTCTTCGGCCCACGGCTGGAATTTTTCGCCTTTACCCCTGAGCATCGGACCGAGATAGCCGCCGACCTGGAACTCGATGAGCTGTGGGCTCTGTGGTTCCTTGAAGTGGTAGACGAGCGTGTTGTCGCCTTCCTGAAGTTCGAGGTCGTCCCAGTCGGAGCCCTCGGGGTCGTACAGGTGGGCACACATGTTGTACCAGTAGGCGTCCTCGGCGGACACCTGATCGCCGTTCCACCAGTAGAACTCGTCGCTGTAGGTAACCGACAGCGCCTGATCGCCCTCGTCGTACGACCAGTCGTCGACCAGGTCGTGTTCGACCGACCCGTCGGCGAAGTACCGCGTGTGGAACTCCATGAACATCTTGGCGTTGTCCCACGGGTATCCCGACGCCCAGGTGTTGAAATTCATCTCGTCTGGGATCGTCGGCATCGCCATCGTGACCGTGGTCGCTTCCCCGTCGCCCCCATTACCGTCGCCGCTACCGTTGCCGGTATCGTCACCGTCGTCGTCTTCACCGCCGCTCAAACATCCTGCAAGCCCAGCACCCATCGCTGCCGTCCCGGCACCAAGGATCTGCCGGCGGCTAAAGAGCTCCTCTATCGAATTGACGGTCCCGTCTCTGCCATTGCGTGACATACAACAGATATACTTATCTTCAGGTGTTATATATCTTTCTCCTGGGCGGGGTGACGCCCGGATTGGTACGGTCGACTCGACCAGCGTATGGAAACGTGTGGCATGGGTCGAAGTCTCGCTCTGTGTCTATGCCTGTTTAGCGACTGCCGCCGTCTCGTCGCTCGCTCGTGCTACTTCCGCTGGACCAGCTGCAAAATCACGTACCCCGCTCCGGCAGCGACAATCGACGAAACGCCGAACACACCAAGCATGCCGGCGATGACGCCGTCCTGGCTAGTGATCTCGAAGCTGGTGACGTTCGCGATTTCGAACACCATTCCGATCGCGAACAGGACGATCCCCACGGCGACGAACGACAGCAGGAGCGATCCGCGCAGCAGTTTGAGCGTTCTGTACGCGACGCTTTTCGTCTCGTGCGATTCGGCGTCTTCCGACTCGGTCGGTCCGGACTCGGCTACTGTTCCCATCGTATCTACCTCCAGTGTTATCGAAGCCATTATAAATATTTGGTGTCGGACGGCACAGACTGCCGTTTCAGAACCCGATCACGGAAAAGATTAATATGGCCGTTGTCCCAACTGCTCTCTCATAGGAACCCACCGTACTCCTGGATGGTTCGACACCCCCTGATCGAGTACGCCACAATCGCTCATCTCATATGACTCAGACCCAATTCGACGCCCCAAACCGGAGTGACGGACGACAGGACGTAATTCTCGAGGTGCGCAACCTCGACGTCGCGTTCGACATGGACCGCGGAAAGTCACGCGTCATCGACGACGTCGACTTCGACGTCTACCGAGACGAGATGCTCGGCATCGTCGGCGAGAGTGGCAGCGGGAAATCAATGTTCGCGTCCGCGATGCTAAACGCCGTCGTCGATCCGGGAGTCGCGAGCGGCGAGGTAATCTACCACCCGAAGGAGGGCGATCCCGTCGACGTCCTCTCGCTGACCGACAGCCAACTCGAGAAGTTCCGCTGGGAGGAGGTCGCGATGGTGTTCCAGGGTGCGATGAGCTCCTGGAACCCGACGATGAAAATCGGCGATCACTTCGTCGAAACGATCAAGGCCCACGGCAAGAACGTCGACGATCGAATGGCACACGCTCGCCAGCTTATCGCGGACCTGTATATGGATCCCGATCGGGTGCTCGGTGCCTACCCACACGAGCTCTCGGGCGGGATGAAACAGCGGACGCTGATCGCGCTGAGTCTCGTCCTCGAGCCGCCGGTGCTCGTCATGGACGAGCCGACGGCGGCACTGGACCTGCTCATGCAGCGGTCGATCATGAGCCTCCTCACGGAGCTTCAGGAGCAGTACGACTTAACCATCCTCTTCATCACGCACGATCTGCCGCTGGTTGCAGGTATCGCGGACCGCCTCGCCGTGATGTACGCCTTCGAGTTCGTCGAATACGGTCCGAGCGAGGAGGTGATCCGGGATGCGGCCCACCCGTATACGCGCGCGTTGCTGAAATCCGTCCCGAGCGTCGACGCCCCGATCGAGGAAATGAACACGATCGACGGCGAAAGCCCCGACCCGGTGAACACGCCAACCGGCTGTTCGTACCATCCGCGCTGTCCAATGGCGACCCAGCAGTGTCGCGAGGAGGATCCGGCGTATCACGCGGTGGATACCGACCGCGGGGCCACCTGTTTCCACTGGGAGCAGTCGGCAGACGAGATCCAGTACTCGCTCGGCACCGACGAACTCGATCCCGACTCGATCGAATCGGTGGCCCAGTCGACGGAGGAGACCGTCGTTTCGCTCGACGATGTCGACGTTCACTTCAACATCTCGGGACTCATCGACGAAATGTTCGGTGAGGAGACGATCGTCAAGGCAGTAAACGACGTCACACTCGACCTCCGTGAGAACGAGGTCGTCGCTCTCGTCGGCGAGTCCGGCTGTGGGAAAACGACGCTTGGGAAAACGGCGATCGGGATTCAGGAACCGACCGGCGGCACCGTCTCCTATCGCGGTCAGGACATCTGGGAGGCGAAGGACGGCGGGGGCGAGATTCCGTTCGAAGACATCCGACGGTCGCTGCAGATCGTCCACCAGGACCCCGGCAGTTCGCTCAACTCCTCCCGGACGGTCCGGGCGAGCATCGCCGCCCCGTTAAAGCGGTGGCGTCCCGACCTCAACGCCTCGGAGCGAGAGACGGTGATTTACAACCTCCTCGAGCGGGTCGGGATGAAACCCGCCGAGGACTACGCGCTGCGGTTCCCCCACCAGCTCTCGGGTGGCGAACAACAGCGCGTCGTGTTGATGCGGGCGCTGTTGATGAGTCCCGACCTCATCCTCGCCGACGAGGCGGTGTCGGCGCTCGACGTCTCGCTGCGCGTCGAGATGATGGATCTGATGCTCAACCTTCAGCAAACGTTCGACACCTCGTACCTGTTCATCTCACACGACTTCTCGAACGCGCGCTATCTGACCGAGAAGTCCGGCGGACGGATCGGGATCATGTACCTCGGTCACCTGGTCGAAATCGGCCCGGCGCAGGAGATCATCCACGACCCGAAACACCCCTATACGAAGGTGCTGAGCTGGGCGACGCCGCCGCTCGACCCCGATGCCGCGAAAGAAGCGAACGCGACGAAACCGCCGATCCGCGACATCGACATCCCCGATCCGACCGACCCACCCGAGGGCTGTCCGTTCCACACCCGTTGCCCGGAGGCCCGCGAGGTCTGCACCCGGGAGATGCCGGACCTCCTCGAGAGCGGAAACCACTCTCGCGTCGCCTGCTTCCGCGAGGAACCCAATCACGAGTACTGGAACAGCGAACCGGTCGAGGAGGAGACCATCGACCTCGAGGAACAGACGGCTCAGGACTGAGGTGAGTGCCACTCGATCGATCGACGTCAGGTAAACTATTTTTATCACCGCTCGAAACTACCGCGGACGAATGAGCAGCAAATACGACAAAAGCTTCCTCGATCATCTCTGTGACTACGAGCAGGCGTGGCGGCTCCTGTTTACGTTCTCGGTCGCCGTCATCGGGCTCATGTCGCTGTGGCTCTTCACCGCCGACCGGGAGTCGGCGACGTTCGTAATCGTCGTGTTGAACATCCTCGGTGGCGCAGTGTTTGCGCTGCTGAGTGGTTTCCTTCTCTGGAAGTGTCGGTGGAGTAAGGGCTAAGCGACCGAATCGTTGTACCGCACCCTGGGAAAGATATAATATGTATGCAGCCAGACTCAGGAGTACCTAGATGAGGTATTTTGTCAATCGCGTGTTACACGCTTTCGTGGTACTAATTAGCGTGACGACGGTCACGTTCGCGCTGTTTAGATTGATGCCGGGGAGCCCGGCACAGGCAATGCGTGCAGAGTTCGAGCGGCAGGCCGAAGCGCGAGGACAGACAGTCAATCCCGATTACCTCGACGCGATGGTCGAACAACACACTGGGTTCGATCCCGACCAGCCCTGGTACATCCAGTACGTAGAGTACCTTCAGGACATCATTCTGTACCAGGACTTCGGCGAGTCGATCTTCTACAACGACCCGGTGTTCGACATTCTCTTTACGGCGATGCCCTGGTCGATCTTTATCAGCGTCTACGGACTGGCGTTCGGTTATACAGCGAATATCCTTCTCGGTGCAGCGATGGCGTACGCCGAGGGATCACGTTTCGACAGTTACACGACCGTCCTCGCGACGTTCCTGAACTCGATACCGTACTACGTCGGCGCGATCCTCTTTATTACGTTCTTCGCGCACCAGCTCGGCTGGTTCCCGACCGGCGGCCGGTACAACACGAACCTGGAAGCCGGACTCAACGTCCAGTTCATGTCGAGTATCGTCCACCACGGAACGCTACCGATCATGTCGAGTTTCATCGTCGGGTTCGGGGGTGGTGCGCTGGCGATGCGGGGCAACTCGATACGAATTCTCGGGGAAGACTATCTGCGAGTCGCCCGGCTCCGGGGGATCAGTTCCGAGCGCATCGCGACCCGGTACGTCGCACGAAACGCGATCCTCCCGCTGTACACCGAGATGATGATCGGCATCGCCGCGGTGTTCTCGAGCAGCGTCGTCCTCGAGTTCATCTTCACGTATCCTGGCGTCGGCTGGTACACCTACGATGCGGTCATCCGGCGTGATTATCCGCTGCTGATGGGGTCGTTCCTCTTCTTTACGATCGTCACACTGATCGGTATCCTCATCGCCGAGTTCACGTACGGAGTCGTCGACCCACGGATCGGATCTGGTGATAACAATGAGTCATACTGAGGGATCTGGTGCAGGCGGAGACGAACCGCTTTCGGACGAACAACTGTTCGGTCAGCTTTCCGAGGGCCAGAGTGTCGAACTCTCGCGCAAGGAACGGTACGCCCGTGCATTGGACGCGTATGTCCTCGCACCGGCCCGGGTTGCCTGGGAGGATTGGCGGATGCGCTTCGGCATTTTCATCATCACGATGTTCGTGTTCGTTGGTACCGTCGGCACGTGGCTCGTCCCCTCTCCGGGGACCAACCAGGCGCCGAACAACCTGCAGCCGTTCCACGGTGGGGTTTCCGCGCTCTGGGAGGACGGCGGCTGGATCGACATCGGCACCGAGTACTCGTTCTCGCTACAGTACGTCTCTATCCCCGGGTTCGACCTGGAGTTCCCGCTCGGCGCCGACAACTACGGGACGCCAATCGGCCGAAACCTCGTTCACGCGACGCCGGACATGCTCGAAATGGTCGTCGCAGGTGCGATGGTTTCCGTCGGGTTCGCCGCGATCATTGGCATCACGGCCGGCTACAAGGGTGGGAAAGTCGATTCGTTCCTCATGTATATCACCGACGTTGTGATGACGATGCCCGGCCTGCCCCTGATCATCGTTATCGCGGCAATCTATCCGCCCCGGGAGCCCTGGATGGTCGGTATCGTCCTCGCGATCGACTCCTGGCCCGGACTCGCACGAGCGCTGCGGTCGCAGGTGCTTACGCTTCGCGAGGAGTCCTACGTCGAGGCGTCGCGAACGATGGGGCTCTCCTCGAGTACGATCCTCTCGCGGGATATCACGCCTCAGCTGATGCCGTACATTCTGATCAACGCCGCACATGCCGGCCGCTCGGTGATCTTCGGAGCCGTCGCGCTGTACTTCCTCGGCATTCTTCCGTTCACCACGGCTAACTGGGGTATCATGATGGATACGGCGTATTCGGAAGCCCACGCACTGGTCAACCTCTCGAACTTCTACCAGATCTTCTGGCCGATGTTCGCGATCGTGATCATCTCGTTCGGCCTGATCATGTTCGCCCAGGGGATGGACCGCGTGTTCAACCCCCGGATCCGCGCCCGCCACGCGAAGAAAGTGGGAGGCGACGGCGAATCGGTCGACAACTAACGCGTTCGAACTCATTTCATTTCCCTCGTGTTGTCAGGCAAAACGTACAGCGAGGCGCTCGGGCGAAGTAGGTCTCGACCGGTATCGGAACCCGATGCCACCGCTAGATAGACATCAGTAGGGGTCGAACCTCGGTCGGCCACACCGACACAACCCATAATTATCGGCATCAGATGTATCCTATACCAACAGTTTTGAGGATCGAGTATGTTGTGAACACCGAACAAGGGGTGTGGAATCACCCTCCTCGTATCGTGGTACGAGGTGTCGATACCCCTGTTCGAACGACTTACAATGACAGACCGAAACGGAAGCGCGGACGATGGACGGACAGCCGAACGGACGGGCGGGTCGTCGCTCAGTCGCCGGGGGATGCTCGCGGCGAGCGCGGTCGGCCTCGGACTCGCGGGCGTCGGAACGGCGGCGGCAGACGACGGCGACCAGGGGAGCGAAAACAGGCCGTTTGCCCCCAGAGATCACGACCACAGCGGACGGGTCCTGGGCGGCGACGAACCCGTCGAGGCGCTCATCGCCGATGCCGTCGATACACAGACACTCGAGGCGACGAGCGCCACGGTCGATCACCTCTCTATCGCGGGCGCAAACCGCGTCGACGTCGTCGGCGAGTCCGAGATCGATCACGAGGGTGACCTCGCTGCCGAAATCGACGCCTACCTCGCGGATCGAGAGACCAACCACCTGTTCGTCCTCCCGGCAGGGGCCTACACGTGGAACTCGCAACTCGAACTCTCCGAATTCGAGTTCTTCGGCGTCGTCGGCGCGCCACACGCCATCCTCGAGATCGAGAGCCACGACCCGGACTACGCCTTCGACCTCGAGGGGGAGCGGGTTCTGCTCAAAAACTTTACCGTCGACATTACGGCGAGCGACACCCACGACTCGGGGATCGTCTTCGCCTCGATCGAACAGCGCGGCCTGATCGAGAACCTCGAACTCCTGGGGAAGCGAAACTACCACCAGCCGGAACGCGGCGGCAAGTTCACCTGTCGTGTCGATACGATCGAGGAGGACGGCTACACGGAGGTTCGCAACGTCCGGCTCCCCGACGGTGAAGTCGAAGACACCGGCGGTTCGGTGATTCCGTTTGCCGCGGACCCGCCCCACGTCGGCACGAACATCTGGGACGGCTGTTTCGTCGAGGGCTGGACTTCCGGGTTCTACGTAATGAACAACGCCGGTCGGAACGTCCTCGAGCGGTGTCTCACGATCGACTGCAACAACTTCGGCATTCGGCTCGGCCGAAACGACGTCTGCCGCGACTCGCGGATCGTCCTCTCGGACGCCTCTGATCGGGACACGCCGGGGATGGGGCTCGTTCTCTACGGCGGCAGCCCGGTCGTCGAGAACGTCCAGATCGAGGCACCTGACGTCTGGAACAACGTCATCTGGGTCGGCGGGCCTGCAACCGGCGGAACGGTGCGCGACGTCGACATCTACATCGGCGAGATCTCGCCGGTTCACGCGATCGACATCAGTGGCTCTCTCTCGCTCGAGGAGGAGCTCCTGTTCGAGAACGTCACCATCGTCGACGAGAGCGACGGCTCTGCTCACCCTGTCCACGGTCCCGGCTTCGACTACTCGATCGAGGTCGGAACACCCAACGTCACCTTCCGCGACTGCCATTTCGAGTCCCCACACCGGGACGGGATGCGGGTCATCGGCAGCTCCGCCGATACCGGCGTCACTATCGAGAACTGCACGTTCGACACCGGTGGTACAGACCTCCGGTTCACCGTGGAAGACTCCGGCCACAACGTCTGCAACAACCGTTTCGGTGGCGACGTTGCGTGGGACGACCCCCTCTCGGAGGTTCTCTGGATGGGGAACCGACACGCCGGCTCCGTCGAGTCTGGTGGCACTGACGACTGGAACGCGCTCGCTAACTGGGGCTTCGACGTAGACGCGTAGCACAGTATCGGCGGTACCCGTCTCGCGCCCTCTCTACTCCATCTCACTCTGGACCGGAGCAGACGGCTCCAATCAGTACGGCGCCCATAACTCGTTATACTCATTCTTTAGGTATGGAAAAAGGACCTTCTCTAACACAAACACTTATGCCCGGCCGGGTAAGAGCGGTTACTTATGAGGCAAACACGTCTCAGTAGACGACGTTTCGGTACCGCCGCAGCACTCGGTATCACGGCAGCACTCGCGGGCTGTACTGGTGACGACAACGGCGATGACGACGACAACGTTACCGACGACGGTGCGGACGATGTCGGGGACGACGATGGAGCTGACAACGACACAGACGAGAACGACACCGATGACGCCGACGACTTCGACGAGGACGACCTCGAGGACGACCCGGTCGGCGAACTCAGAATCATCCTCGAAAACGAGGACGGCGACCCGGTTTCCTCCGGCGTCGAGATCACAGCCGATCCCGCGAACGACAACATGTCCTACGGGGCCGGTGACCCGGACATCGAAGACGGAGAGGCGGTGATTTCGGTCGACGAACCCGACGACTACACGGTAACCGTCGAGAGTACGGACGACGCGTTCGAAGCCCAGGAAGAGGAAGTCACCGTCGGCGAAGACGACGTGGAAGTTGAGTTCACGCTCGAGGGCGCAGCCGGCGACGAGGAGGACGAGGGCGACGACGAGTGACCTGAACGATGGGCACCGAGTCGCAAACACGTCTCGACCTGGCCGGACCCCGTAGTGTCGACGACGGCGATCGCTGGTCGATGCTCGTTGCAGGCGACTACATCATCGACCGAGACGTGCCACCGACTGCCGAATCGACACTTTCTCCGGGAATGCGCGAACGGATCGCTGGCGCTGCCGTTTCGATCGTCAACTTCGAGGCACCGATCCCCGGTGCGGCGACACCGATCGCAAAGAGCGGCCCGGTTATCGAGAACCCGCCCGAGGCTGCGGAGGCGGTCGCCGACGCCGGTTTCGATATCTGTACGCTCGCGAACAACCACGTCCGGGACTACGGCCCCGGCGGCGTCGCTTCGACTGTCGAGGCGCTTCGTGATGCCGGCTGTGAAACCGTCGGCGTCGGCGAAAACCAGGACGACGCCGTCGAACCGCTCGAGGTAGTCCAGGGCGGCGCCTCGATCGCTATCGTCAACGTCTGCGAACGCGAGTTCAACATCGCCGGCGAGGACAGCTACGGAGCGGCGTGGCTCTCCGACCGGCGGACTCGAGAGATGATTCGACGCGCGAACAGGGAGTACGACACCGTGATCGTTATCGCCCATGGCGGCGCGGAGTTCGTTCCGTTTCCCTCGCCGGAGCTTCAGGGCGTCCTTCGGGAGTTCGTCGACCTGGGTGCCGACCTCGTGCTCGGACACCACCCACACGTTCCGCAGGGGTGGGAACGGTACGGCGACGGCGCGATCTTTTACAGCCTCGGCAACTTCCTGTTCGACCGACTGGCCGACTCCGAGAACTGCTCGTGGGGGCTGGTCCTCGAGATCGAATTCGAGGGCGCGGTGCCGGTCGGCGTCGACCTCGTCCCCACGGAAACGGTCGACGGCGTGGTCTCCGAACTCGGCCGAGAGCGCGACCGCGAGGATCACCTCGAGTACCTCCACCGCCTCGCCGAGATCACCGCCGACCCCGAAACGCTCGAGCCCTACTGGCAGGAGGTCGCCATCCAGACCTTTTACAAGCGGTACTCGAACTGGCTCCACATGGGCTGTGGCACGGGCCTCGCCCGCGCTCGGTCGGCGCCGAACGACCCAGACGCACAGCGACCGCTGTGGGATATCGAGGCGAGACGCCGAGAAATTATGGCGCTGCTCACGATCATCCGAACCGAGTCACACCGGTGGCTTATGACGACGGCGCTGTCGGTGCTCACCGGCGAAACCGAAGATCGACGAACACCGACGATTCGCGACGAGGCAGAACTGTTGCTCTCTCGCACCGAGCGATAGGCCGATCCGGCTCCTGCGGATCTTTCGACCATTGCCATCGACGAACCGACACCGCACCCAGTTCAGACCGAAA
The DNA here is from genome assembly GCF_059736515.1 of Natrononativus sp. DTA114. NCBI lineage: Archaea > Methanobacteriati > Methanobacteriota > Halobacteria > Halobacteriales > Natrialbaceae > Natrononativus > Natrononativus sp. DTA114. The sequence continues at coordinate 127,221 of NZ_JCASSN010000005.1, forward strand.
ACAGATCGTCAGCGAGGTCCGGTGTGAGTTCGCCCCCGTACTCGGAGATTTCGAAGGCCTCGACGTACTCGATCTCCCTTCCTCGATCGCTGCCGTACGCTTCGATCAGGTGGTCGCGGAACCTGTCTGCACTGCCAGCCATCTCCTCGAGTCCGGAGAGCGGATCGGTTGCCAGCCACTCCCGGCGTGTCCCCGGTTCGTCGGGCACTGCCTCGAGTTTTCCCTCGGTGTACGGCAGCCACTCGTACATCTGGGATTCGTGGCAGTCGAGGGTGTCGTACTTCCGCTCGAGCGTTCGCTCGTCGATCGGGACGATCACGTCGGGGGTAAACGGGTACGGCCGCTCGAACGTGTCGAGGAGGTAGGCAAACACCGGGTTCGTTTCGAGCGGCGGGACGTCCGGGCACACGTTCGGGACGGTGACCATGTACGCCGCGTCACGGACTAGCTGAGAGGTGTAGCGGTGGTCCGGGTGATAGTCGTTCGATCGGTGAGTCAGGACCACGTCGGGATCGGTTTCGCGGATCAACCGGATCACGTCCTCGCGGTTCTCGAGGGTTGGTCTGAGACGGCCGTCGGGTGTTTCGCGAACGTCGTACTCCGCGATCCCTGCCGTGTCGGCCGCTGCGGCTGCTTCGCGACGTCGTCGCTCGACGAGGTCGGGACCGTGGTGCTCGTGATGGCCGCTGCGACCGTCGGTAATCGAGACGAACCGGACCTCGTGTCCGGCTTCGGCACACGCGCAGGCGAACCCACCGGCCCGGATATCAGGATCGTCGGGATGGGCGCCGACGACGAGTATCGTACGGGACATGCTCGAGGGATAGAATCCGATCGGGGAAAACCTGCCGATCGTCGCCGCGTGCGGCCGGGTCTCCGATCAGGGCCGCAATACGGCCTTGATAACGCCGTCGCGGCGCTCGCGAACGCAGTCGATCGCCTCCTCGTAGTTCGCGAGGTCGAACTCGTGGGTGACGATGCCGTCGATGGTGAGTTCGTCGCGTTCGAACAGTTCGATGACGTCGCCGGTCGCGTTCGCGGCGGTGACGCCGCCGACGACGGACAGCTCCTTCGCGACAATCTCGTTCGGATCGATCTCGCGAGTGCCGTCGAACACACCGGTCAGCGCGATCTGGCCTCTCTTGCCGGCCACCTGCAGGCAGGTACTTACCACGTCGCCGGCACCCGCCGCCTCGACACAGATGTCGACGCCGTCCCCGTCGGTGTACTCTTCGAGCGCTGCCACCGGGTCCTCCTCACGGACGTTCACCGTCTTCGTCGCGCCGAGGTCGCGACCGACCGCCAGGCGCTCCTCGCGCGTCCCCGTGAGGACCACGTCCCGAACGCCCCAGGAGCGCAACAGCTGAACGCCGAACAGGCCGAGCGAGCCCGGCCCGAGGACGGCGGCAGTGTCCGATACCGACGTCTCGAGGCGCTTCATCGCGTGCAGCGTACATCCTGCCGAGTCGATCTGGCAGGCCTCGAGGTCGGAGATCCCGTCGGGGATCGGCGTGAGCGTATATGCGGGAAATGCGGCGTACTCCCGGTAGCCGCCCGCGACGGTGAAACCGATCTCTCGGAGGTCGTCACACTGGTAGTATCGACCCTCCCGACACGGAGTGCAGGTTCCACAGTAGATAAATCCGTGAAGGGCAACCCGATCGCCGACCGAGAGCGTGTCGACGCCCTCGCCGAGTTCGACGACCTCCGCACAGACCTCGTGGCCCGGCACGAGCGGGTACCGGGTCCAGGGGGGGCCTTCGCCGCCAATCAGACCGATGTCGCTACCACAGATCCCGACCGCCCGAATTTTGACGAGGACCTCGCCGTCGTCGGGGTCGGGTCTCTCGTGTGTCTCTTCCCAGATCTCGCCGTCGCCGTCGGTTACTATTGCTCGCACGCGGTATCACTCCAGTCTTCGAATGAGCGTTGCGTTCAGGGTATAATAAATCACCACCCTCCAGTCGGGAGTGCTGATGACTCGCCGGAACCGGTGGCCGTTTCGCGCGTCCACAGTACCGTTTGGTAACACAAAACATTTATCTGGTATGTGTCCTCACTACACGCTAGACGATGACGAAAGCAAAAAACCCGGTCCACGCGGTCCAACGGACGCTCGAAATAATCTCGGTGCTGCAGGAAACTGGTGGGGCGCGCGTCACCGAGATCGCCTCGGAGATCGGCGTTTCGAAGGGGACGGTTCACTGTCACCTGGCGACGCTCGAGGAGAACGGTTACGTCGTCAACGAGGACAACGAGTACAAACTCGGACTCCGATTCATCGACCTCGCACACTACGCGAAAGACCGCATCGACATCTACGACATCGCGACCTCGGAGATCGACACACTCGCCGAGGAATCAGGCGAGCTGGCGCTGTTTACCGTCGAGGAGGACGGCCAGGGGGTCTGTCTCTATACGGCAGAAGGGGAGGAGGCCGTCAAGACCGAGGTGTACGTCGGCTACCGGAACGAACTCTACCACACGGCCGTCGGCAAGGCGATACTGGCGTTTATGCCGCCGGAACGGCGCGACGAGATCATCGCCGAGACAGAACTCGAGGCGCTCACGCCGAACACCATCACCGATGAGGACGAACTGCGTTCGGAACTCGAAGAGATTCGCGAAAACGGAATTGCGTACAACCACAGCGAAACGATTCAGGGACTGGTCGGTGCCGGTGCTCCGATTCGTAACCAGAACGGGGACCTCTACGGTGCGATCAGTATCATCGGCCCGGCGCGACGGATGGATGAGGAGCGACTCGAGAACGAAATCCCCGAGATGATCCATCGAGCAGTCAACATCATCGAAATAAACACTACTTCGCTGTAATCTCTTGTTTGGATCTGCAAAACAGCCTGTGTGACCTTCTCTCACGTCCGGTGTTGGTCCCGATTCGTTACCGATTATTCGGGGTGCGGCGTCACTGCTCGGCGTACTGTGACACACGTTACGAACTGCAACTTTGACTACGTTACGTGCATATCTATGTAATCCCCGGCCGTATTGTCCGGAGAATACACCGTCCACGGATAGCATCGTTCACGTCTATAGCCAATTCCCCCACTTTTTCATCCACTCTGTTTAGCGGTGCCAAACACCACTGCTAGTCGAGGCTGTCGCAGACGTCGATTCGATCGTAGTACAGCCCGCTTACCGGCAAGTCTATTGACTCTCCCACGCAACCGTTGCGCGAGTGTATGTTCGATATCCGACCGCTCACCGGTGCGGACCTCGGCGACGCGATGGGACTCTCGAGGCAGGCCGGCTGGAATCAATGTCGTGCGGACTGGGAACGACTGCTCGCGCTCTGTCCCGAGGGTTGTTTCGCGGGCACCGTCGACGGTCGCCTCGTTGCGACCACTACCGTGGTCTCCTACGACGACGTAAGCTGGATTGGAATGGTGCTCGTCGACGAGGATCACCGTAGCCAGGGGTACGGCAGCCGAATTTTCCAGCACGGCCTCGAGTACGCACTCGAGGCGGGCGGGCCGATCGTCGGGCTCGACGCGACGCATCTCGGTGAACCCATCTACGAATCTCACGGGTTCGAAGGAGTCGCCGCGGTCTGGCGCTGGAAGGGGTCGCCCGAGTTCCCGGACCGGGCCGAGACGATCCGGGTCGAGGAGATCACTACTTCCTCGGAGATCGACGTGGTGTGTGAGTTCGACCGCCGCTGTGTTGGAACCGAACGAAGCGAGCTCCTCCGAACGCTCCTCACCGACCCCTCCGTTCGCGGGTACGTCGTGCCCTCGTCGAGCGGGACCGACGGCTACGTCGTCGTCCGTCCAGGTCGCACGGCCCCACAGCTCGGGCCACTCGTCGCCACTGATCCGACGGCGATAGAACCCCTCCTTCGCGCCGTCTCGGAACCGCTCGAGGACGAGGAAATTATCGTCGATGCTCCCGAGCGGGACTGCATCGAATCGTGCCTCGAGGCCGGCGGTCTCTCGAGAAGTCGGGAACTGGTCCGGATGAGTTATCCGGAGGCAACGTCGGCGTTGCTTACGGATCACGTTCACGCGTTCGTCGATTTCGCCTTCGGGTGAGGCGGGGGTGGATTTCGAAAGCATCGTATGCCAGTCATCACGGTGTGGCAGAGCCGTCGTACGCACGGCGTTACGATTTCGCTGGCTCCTTCTTCCGACGCGTATTCGAACTATCTGAATGACTATGAATTCGGCTAATTAAACGATAACTGGTAGTAACATTGACTAGACATCCGAGAGACGGTCCGTTACGTCCACGGTGGGTCGGAATCGCTGTAGGGGAGACCGCTAACGCTCCCGATATCATCCGAACCGGTACTGCAGAGGGAGTGATGACGGACACCGATCCGCGGTAGCTGCCGGCGCGGCCAGAGGCCAGTTAGAACCGATCGGATTGCACCCGGCCGGTGATCGATCTTCCGACTCCCGATCGTCTCTCCGTCCGAATATTCTTGATTCGACGTCTCTGCCGGCTACTCGATCCGATCGGTATTGAAGTAATAATTCACAGATATTATCTCTTAGATATTCAGTACTGGTATCTGGTATATGTGCGACTCACTGATAGTCGTGACCGAAAACGAGTCTCTCCGGTCACGTCGCTACGGCAAACCAGGAGCGACGATGCAACCGGACTGACGTTCACCGGAGGCGGTGAACGAAGACTTTTGTCACCGCCGTGGGAGACGTACCTATGGCGGTTACACGCGTCGCGGCAATACCGATCGAAGTTCCGGTAGCGCCCCTCGAGGAGGGTGGTCTCGCTCCGTACAGCAGCAACCACGACGAGGTCGAAACGGTCGGCCGAACGCTCGTCCGCGTCGACACCGACGACGGCGTCACCGGCTGGGGAGAGATGCTCACGGCGATGCAGTCGCCGCGGGTGACCGTCGCGGTCATCGAGGACGTCATCGCCCCGGAACTCGTGGGCCGCGACCTCGAGGATATTGGCGGCTTTCTCGACGCCTTCTACTATCCGTACGTCAAGACGCGTCCGTTTCTCGGGGCGGTCGAAACCGCACTCTGGGACGCCCTCGGAAAGCAGCGAAACGCGTCCGTCTCCACCCTCCTCGGCGGCGGCGTCCGGGAGTCGGTCGACGTCGCGTACTGTCTGGGAATGCACTCCGTGGAGACGTCGCGAACCCATGCGTCGGAGGCCCTCGAACGCGGATTCGAGGTTCTGAAGACCAAAGCCGGCCCCGACTGGAAACACGACGTCGAGCGGGTTCGAGCGATCCACGACGCGACCGACGGCGCCCTCGAGATCCGCCTCGACCCGAACCAGGGCTGGAGTTTCGAGGAGGCCGTCCGGGCGGGCGCGGCACTCGAGGACGACGGTATCTACCTCCAGTATCTCGAACAGCCGTGTCGGATCGACACCTACGGCACCTACGAACGCCTGCGCCAGCGGTTGCGCCAGCCCGTCGCCGCGAACGAGGATACCTACTTCCCGCGAAACCTCTACTACCTCTGTGAGCGATCCGCGATCGACGTCGCCTGCGTCGACCTGGTGCCGGCGGGTGGCCTGCGCGCGGTGCGAGAGCAGATCGCCGTCGCCGACGCTGCGGGCGTCTCGGTGGCCCACCACAACGGGTTCGACCTCGGGGTGAAACAGGCGGCCGTGTTGCATCTCTACGCCTCCACGCCGGCGCTGAACCTGCCGCCGGACTCCGTCTACTACGGCTGGGCGGATTCGATTCTCGAGGAGCCACTGGTCGTCGAGAACGGCTCGATGCCGGTTCCGACCGGGCCGGGTCTCGGCGTCAACGTCGACGAAACTGCCGTCGACCGCTACCGAATCGACTGACCCGGCTCGAGCTCTCGATGAGCGATTCCGCGGGCGCTGGCGTCTCGAGTCGAGCTAAGCGGAATCCGGTTCGGCCACCTCTTCTTCGAGCGGGTCGCTCTCCCAGTACTCGTGGCTGTCGGGGTACTCCCTGAAGCAGGCGGCGTGGTGGTCGAGTTCGCCGTCGTGGGTCAGCGCGGGATTCGCCTGCGTGCAGGCCGCCCGGGCCTCGGGACAGCGCGTGTGAAACGAGCAGCCACTCGGCGGGTCGATCGGATCGGGAATGTCGATGGCGCGCAACGGCGAGTCGTCGACCTCGTCGTTTACGTCCAGGTCCTCGGTCGCCCACTTCAGGATCCTTGTGTAGGGATGTTTCGGATCTTCGATCACCTCCTCCGCGGGCCCGATTTCGACGATCTCTCCGAGATACATGACCGCGATTCTCCCGCCGACGCTCGCCGAGAGATACCGCGCGTTCGAGAGGTTGTGCGACGTAAACAGGAACGAGGTGTCGAACACGTCCTGAAGCTCGAGCATCAGATCCATCATCTCGACGCGCAGCGAGACGTCGAGCGCCGACACCGCCTCGTCGGCGAAGATCACGCCCGGATTCATCGACAGCGCCCGAATCAGGGCGACGCGTTGCTGTTCGCCGCCGGAAAGCTGGTGGGGGTAGCGCTGTGCGTAATCCTCCGGCGGGCTCATCCCGACGTGCTCGAGCATCGACAGGATTCGCCTTTCGCGGTCGGCGTACTCGAGGTCCGGCTGCCACTGTTTGAGCGGCACCGCGAGGTTCGACTGAACCGTCCGGTTCGGGTTGAGCGAACTGCCCGGATCCTGATGAATGATCTGGAGGGACCGGCGGATCTCCTCGAAGGAGGTCGCTGCGTCGCCGTCGTCTTTCGCCGCCCAGACGTCTTGGCCGTTGTACTCGAGGCTGCCGCCGGTGGGTCGCTGTGCGGCGACGGCCGTTCTCCCGAGCGTGGTCTTCCCACAGCCGCTCTCGCCGACCAGCGCGATGACGTCGTTCTCGTAGATGTCGAGATCAACACCGTCGACGGCCCGGACGACGCTCGGGTCGGTGAACAGACTCCGTAGCAACCCGGTTTGTTGTTCGAAGTGGACCTCGACATCGGATAGGGAGAGGATCGGTTCAGTCGACTGATTACCGCGTCTGTCGGGTGCTGTCGGCGAGGCGCCGGTCGTCGAGAGCGGGATCTCCTCCGGCGCCTCTTCCGTGTAGAAACAGGTCGCCACGTGCCCGTCGTCGCCGTCGATCGCGTGGTAGTTCGGCTCCTCCCGGGCACACCGCTCGTCGGCGAGTGGGCACCGGGGATGGTACGAACAGCCCATCGGTAGGTTGACCGGATCCGGAGTCGTCCCCTCGATCGGGGTAATTTCTTCCAGACGGGTTTCGAGGCTTGGGATCGCCTTCAGTAGCGACCGTGTGTAGGGGTGTGCCGGGTTCGAGAAGATGTCGCTGGCGTCGCCGACCTCGACGAAATCGAACCCGTACAGGACGGCCACTCGATCGGCCAACCCCGTGACGAGCGGCAGGTCGTGGGTGATGAATACGATCGTGAGTTCGTACTCGTCTTTGACGTGCTCGAGCAGGCTCAAGATCGACCGCTGCATGAGCAGGTCCAGCGCCGCGGTCGGCTCGTCCATCACCAGCACGTCGGGTTCCAGGACGAGACTCAGCGCGATCAGTGCGCGCTGTGACATCCCGCCGCTCAGTTCGTATGGATACGACTCGAGGACGCGGTCGGGATCGAGGTAGAGATCGGCGAGTAGTTCTTTCGCGTGTTCGATGCCCTCCTCGACGGGATAATCGTGTGCTTTCAGCGTCTCCTCGAAGTGGCCGCGGATGTCGAGGGTCGGATTAAACGAGTTCATCGCCCCCTGAAACACCATCGAAACCTCCTCCCATCGGAAGCGACGAAGTTCCTCGGAACTGAGATGCAACACGTCGGTGGCGGTTCCGTCGCTGGGGTGATACGTGATCGACCCGCTGACCTCGCCGGGTTCGACGACGGAGTCGAGGAGTGCATCCGCGAACATCGACTTTCCCGATCCGGATTCGCCGACGATGCCCAGGATCTCGTTTCGGTGTATATCCATGCTCACCGAATCGAGAACCCGGGACGCCCCTCGATCCATCCCGAACTCCACCGTGAGGTCGGTTGCCGACAGGACGACGTCGGTACCGTCGTCCGCCGTTCTCGCTTGTTCACCCGTCGCCATCGATGTCACCGACTCGTCCGTGACGACGAAACGGTTAGCACTGCTCGCCCCTGGTCATCCGTATGCATTGTCATACAGTGCGATGGTCTATCTACGTACTTGTATGTTTTGTCACCAGAACGGAACGGCCGACGCGACACTCTCGCCCACAACAGTTATACTCGCGTGTCGTCATTTCGCGCTATGGCCACAGACAGCTTGGACCGGATCTGTGAGTACGAGTTCGTCGCTCGGCTGCTCGCTATCCTCGTGTTCGCGCTGGCGGTGCTTACTGTCCTCTCGTTTCCACTTCTCGAGCCCGGCTCGGCGGAGTACGTTATCGCTCTCTACAATATCGGCGCTATTGCGGTTCTCGCCGTCGCTCTGGTCGGATTTCGGTTCGCGTGTAACTCCTGACCGCGGCCGTTAGGGGGTTCGCACGTCCGTCGGCGCGTCGTCGGGCTCGGACGCCACCTCCCCGCCGCCGGTCGTCGTTTTCTGGTGGCGAGCCCGAATACGCGGGTTGAACAACCGGTCTGCCGATTGTGCCAGCAGGATCAGCCCTAGCGATAGCAGTACGATCGCGGTCATCGGCACGAGCAGCCAGTGGGCGGCCCCCCACGAGTAAAGCGCTCCGCCGCTCGAGTACGCCGTGTCGATCGTCACGCCCCAGTTCGGATCGCTCGTCGGCAGGACGCCGAGGAAGTACAGCGCGACCGAATCAAAGACGATGCCCCGGGAGGCGCCGACGAAGCTGACGAGGATGTAGGGCATGAGGTTCGGGGCGATGTCCTTCAGGAGCACCTTCCACGTCGGAATCCCCATCAATCGGTTGGCTTCGACGTACTCGACGGATCGCAGCGGCAGCATCTGTGAGCGGATCGACCGGGCGAGCACGGACCACGCGGGGATCGCGAGCAGTATCCCGACCAGATACGGGTTCCGTGGCTCGAACAGGAACGCCAACACGATCACGAGCGGCAATCCGGGGATCGCCATCAGCGTGTCCGTGACGAGCATGAGCGCCTGATCGACGCGACCTCCCTTGTAGCCGGCGACCATGCCGACAACGGAGCCGACGGTGACGGCGAAGACGCCGCCCGCGAACACCATCTTCAACATCGGCGGCGTCGCGTGGACGGTGTCCGCAAAGACTCCCCGACCGGAGCTGTCGGTGCCGAGGGGATACTCCCACGTCTCGAACGGACCGACGAGCATGTTCGCCGTGTCGGTCTGTGGTGGTGAGATCACGTAGGGGCCGGCAAGACCGATCACGAGATAGCACGCGATGATTGTCACGCCGACCTTGCCGCGCCAGTCACTCAGAATAATGCGCAGCGGCGCGAGAACCGATCGGTCGACCGTTCGTCGCAGGCGTTGCTGTCGTGTCGTCTCGCTCGTCGCCTCCGTCTGAAACGGGAACTCGGTGTTCCCGCCCCCGGCGGCGTCAGAACGACTCATCGTGCCCCCCTTCCTGTGCTCGCGGATCGAGCTTCCCGTACGTGAGCTCCGACAGGAACAACGCCGTGACGACGGCGATCGTGATCACGATGAATCCGCCCATCATCAGCGGATAATCCCTGGCTTCGATCCCTCTGAAGAGATAGTAGCCGACGCCGCGATAGACGAAAATCGTCTCGAGGACGACCGCGCCTCCGAAGGCGTAGCCGATCACGACCATCATGTTCGTGTACAGTGGCAAGATCGCGTTTCGGGCGACGTACCGCATGGCCAGCCGACTCGTCGGGAGTCCGCGGAGCTGTCCCACGCGGAGGTAATCCTCGCCGAGGATGCTGATGCTGTTCGCACGCATCGCCAGCGCCCAGCCGCCGAGACCCGCAAACGCCCACGACAGCGCCGGGAGTGTTGCGTGATAGATAACGCCCCTGATGAACTCGAGGTTGAATCCTGGCGTCGTTCGATCGTTGTACCGGCCGGTGACGGGAAAGAGATCCCACTGGTGGCCGACGACGTACACCAGCAAGATTGCGATGACGTAGTACGGAATCGAGTTGCTCACGATCGCGAGCACCGTCGAGACGTTGTCGAACGTGGTTCCCTCGAGGTACGCCATCAACGCACCGAGCGTGATGCCGAGGGTGAACGAGATCAGGATCGCGTTGAGCATCAGAAAGACCGTCCACGGAATCGCGGTCGCGAGCATGTCCGCGACGGGCTCGTTGTAGTAGATGGACGTGCCGAGATCACCAGTCAACAGCGACGACATGTAGTCGATGTACTGATCGAGCAACGGCTCGTCCGGATGAATGTTGAGATAGACGTCCGCCATCGCCTCGATCTCTCCCTCGCTGAAGCCCTGTTGCTGGGAGAGCTGTGCCTGCAGATAGTCCATCGGACTCCCCGGAAGGAAATGGATTAGCAGGAACGTGAAGTGCACGACGAGAAAGACGGTGAGCACTGCCCGTCCTGCGCGTTTAATGATCCAGTTCATTCACACGATACGTCGGTATCCCCAGTAGTAAATAGATACCGATGAACATATGGGAAGGGTCCGCACGGACGCCGTGCTGGCGGGCGATTTGGAGGGCCGAAAGCGCCGATCGCGGCCGGTGGCAGGCGGGCCAGTGAACGGGTGAGACGACCTATTCTGAGGCGCGCAACTCACCGGTTCGCGTCAGGTACGTCCAGGGCTGTTCGGACATGATCTTCGGATCGTCCATCTCGACGCCCCAGTCCCAGTTGTCGGTGGCGACGTAGTTCAACCGGAACTCCGTACAGGTCTGGATGCCGTGAACCCACTGGTTGTAGATCCACGCCAGTTCCTCGACGAGCTCTTGGACGTCCTCGTCGCTCTCCGCGTTCGCGAGCGCCGTAATTCGGTCGTCGATGCTCACCGTTTCGACGTCGTTTTCGTCGTCGCCCGGCGGCCACGGAACGTCGACCTCTCCGATCTGGTTGTTCCACCGCGTCGTATCGGGCGCGGAGACGTCCCCGATCATGTTCCGGTACGCAGAGAGGGGATGCGGACCGAAGCCGGTCGTGTAGACGGCGATTTCGAAGTCGTTCGCGGGCATCGACTGCGTCTGCACCGTCTGGAAATCGTCACCGACACCTTCGGCGTCGATCCCGAACCGGTTGAACTGCTCGACGATGTTGTTGTACGACGGGACGTTCGCATCGAAGTCGACCGGATAGAGCACCTCGGCTGTGAGCTGGTCACCGCTGTCTGCGTCGACCCAGTCGTCGCCGTCGCGCTCGAAGCCGGCTTCCTCCATCTTCTCCTCAGCCAAGTCCTCTCTGATCCACCCGGAGTCGCTGCTCCCGTAGTCGGTGAACCCGCCGACGACGCCGTCCAGCCAGATGTCGTCTTGAGTGGAGTTGAGCCCGGTCACGTTGTTGGGATCCGGGTAGTCCATGATCTCCGCACCGAAGATATCGACGTACTCGGTCGGATCGTACATATACGCGATCGCCTGCCGGAGCGCACGGCTCTCTTCGGTGTCCTCTCCCCAGATCGTCTCCGGGCTGAACTGGATCGCCTGGAATCCGTCCTGTGGGGCGTTCAACACTTCCCAGTGGTCGCCCATCGAGTTGCGAACCTCCTCGGCGGTGTCGCCGGTGAACCCGTCGATGTTGTCGGCGATCGCCGCCTGGTGGAAGTCGGACTCGGAGTCGCCGAAGTCGACGATTTCGAACCCTGCCCAGTTGATCTCCTCGTCGTCGCCCCAGCCGATCGGATAGTTGTCGTAGGGCTCGAGGACGATCCGCGAGTCGGTAACTTCGACGAGTTCGACGGGTCCGTTGCCGATACCGGCGTCGATCGCATCGTCGCCGCTGATCCTGTAGGTCGCCAGATCCTCGTTGATCTCACTCAGTTCGTCGTCGCTCGAGGCGTCTTCGGCGCGTTCGATGAACTCCCGGTGTAGCTCCGGGTGGGTCGACAGCCAGTGGTTCCACATGTCGCCCAGGAAGACGGGTTCGATGATGCTCTGTGCGACGGGCTCGAAATCGAACTCGAGCGTGTGCTCTTCGGGTGCGTGGACGTCCGTCGCGAAGTCCCAGACGGGAGAGCCCCAGACCTCGGCGAGTCGGAAGTGTGAGACGGCGTGGTCTGCGGTGTAGGTCGTTCCGTCGTGCCACTCGATATCGTCTCGAAGCTCGAGTGTGACCGTGTATGCATCCATGTCGAACTCCCAATCGGTTGCAAGTTCCGGATACCAGTCTATCGCCTCGTTCGAGAAGTGCGTGAGGCCGTCCCACAGCACCCGCACCTCGTAGAACAGTTCATTGTCGAGACTCCACGTGTTGAAGTGGGCCTGCTCGAGGTTACCGACCGCCGGGACGACGAAGTAGTCGTCTTCGGTCGACCCCGTTCCGCCGTCGTCGTCCCCGTTTTCGTCGCCCGTACAGCCTGCAAGCGCACTCGCTGAGCCGCCGACTGCGAGCGCTTTCATCCACTGGCGTCGGGAATAGTGACTCCTACCCCTGTCAACGGTCCTGTTTGACATACGTACTCACATGATCAATAGAGACAATATAAATCTACCGGCAGTTCGCCGTCGGAGAAATCTCCCACCTCTGTCGGTGGTGAAATCAGCGCGGGGCCGGATCAACGGGTTCCCATCGGTCCTGCGAATGCGCCATCTGACGTTCGTAGCGCGACTTCAGGACCCGTCTGTTTAACTGCGCGACACGGACGAAGTCGAGCCGTTTCTCTCATACGAAATCGCGTACGGCACAGGGATTACAAACCTATCGCTGTAAATGATGCGGTGCGAGTTATTCACCGGCTATTACCGTTTCTCACCTCTCACGAGGAGATGCCACGTGACATGTTCTCACAACTCGGTGACTTCCGGGTTTCGAGAGCCGTTTCAGTAATACTGAAACTGAGCAACACCTCGATTTCGTCGGCAACGGGGCGGAGCCTCGGGTGAAACGCGGCGATGACGGGCGTCCCGCTCCCGAGGCGATATGTCGGAAACGAACCTATATACGGGTGCCAGCCAAACCGTGGCGCAAATGACACGCGAGGCGAAAAATCCGGTGAAAGCGACTCGGCGTTCGTTCGCCGTCCTCGAGGCGCTGTTCGAGATGGGAAGCGCCCGCCTCACGGAGATCGCGGACCGACTCGATCTCACGGTTAGTACCGTCCACAACCACCTCAGCACACTGGTCGAGACGGGGTTCGTCACGCGGGACGGGGAGCGCTATCGCCTCAGCCTCCGATTTCTCACGTACGGTGAACTCGCACGCGACCGCCACAAGATTAGCGGCGCGTGTCGAGTGGCGCTTCGGGATCTGGCGGCCGAAACCGACGAGTCAGCGAGCGCCGTAGTCGCTGAAGCGGATCACGGCTACGTGCTCGTGCACGAACGGGGCGGAACCGACCTCCCGATCGATCTCTTTCCGGGAAAGCGCGTGGCGCTACACGCGACCGCCTTCGGCAAGGTGCTGCTGGCGGATCTGCCGGACGAAGCGACGGACAGCTACCTCGACCGCCGGGGATTAGCTGCGCTGACCGCGGAAACCATCACGGAGCCGACGGAGCTGCGCGCGGAACTCGAGTGCGTTCGGTCACAGGGGTACGCGGTGAGCGACGAAGAGCGCCTGCGGGGCGTTCGCTCGATCGCCACGGCGGTTCGAAACGAACGCGGGGTCGCCGTCGGCGCGATTGGGATCACCGGACCCACGAGCCGGTTGACCGACGACCGGCTCGAGGGATCGCTGCTCGAGGCGGTGATCGACGCGAAAAACGTCATCGAACTCCAGATCGCCTACTCGTGAGGTGCGTTCGGTCATGTATGGGAAATAGTTATTAGGTAACACAATCACTGTGGGTAATGTGAGCGATTGACGGGATCGCTCACGGTAACCGGATCACTCGAGCGCCGGCTCGAACGGCTCCGGGAAACGGAAGCGATATCATGAGACGACACACACCACCGACGGTCGACAGACGAACGATTCTCAAAGCGAGCGGCGCGGCTGCGGGTTTCGCCGGAATCGGTCTTGCCACGGGTGCAAGCGCGAGCGACGACAACCCCTCTTCGACACAGTTTCGCGCCTACTGGGCCGATGCGTTCAACGAGGGAATCTACAGTCCCGAGCAGGTCAGCGACCTCGTCGCCGCCGCAGAGCGGGCGAACCACAACGCGATCATCGCGCAGGTGGTTCGCCGGGCGGACTGTTTCTGCAACGACGCGACACCGCCGCGGACCGACGCCCCGGTCGAGGAGCCGCCGTACGACCCCCTCGAGGCGCTGCTCGAGGAGGCCCACGCCGCGGGACTTGAGGTCCACGCCTGGATGAACATCAACACGATGTGGAACCAGGCGGAGCCACCCGCTGCCGACGACCACCCGTTCAATACGAACGGTCCCGACAGCGACGATTCGTGGACCAGCGTCCGCGAGGACGGCGTCGTCGAGGCACCCGGCAGCAACTACTACTTCGACCCTGGCCACCCGGACGTAGCGGCCTACCTGCTCGAGACGGCCACGAGTCTCGTCGAAAACTACGACGTCGACGGTATCAACCTCGACTACGTCCGCTATCCGGACTTCAACCTCGAGACGGGTACCTCCTCGTGGGGGTACAACGACGTCGCCGTCTCCCGGTTCCAGGAGGCGACGGGCCGAGACGACGTCCCCGACGCAGACGACGCGGAGTGGGCGCAGTGGCGTCGCGATCAGGTGACCCAACTGGTTCGCCGGATCTACCTCGAGAGCTACGAAATCGATCCCTCGGTTTGCGTCAGCATAAACTCGATCACCTACGGTTTCGGCCCCCAGAGCCAGGGTGGCTGGGAGTCGACGCGCACCTACGCCGAGGTGCTTCAGGACTGGAGAGCGTGGATGGAAGAGGGCATCGTCGACCTGAACGTCCCGATGAACTACAAGCGCGACTGGATGGAGAGCCAGGCCCAGATGTACCGCGAGTGGAACGAGTTCATCGCTGACCACCAGTACGACCGCCAGGCGGTCGTCGGTTCGGCGATCTACCTCAACGACATCGCGGACACGGTCGACCAGATCAGAGCCGCCCTCGAGCCGACCGACGCCGGCAACGAAGTCGTCGGCTGGACCGGCTACTCCTACGCGACGCCCGACCTGCAGACGTTCGAGGGCGAACGTTCCGCCGAGGAATCGCGGGCGGAACTCGAGCGAGCCGTCACCGAGGAGAGCGAGTACGACGACGAGTCGCCGCCGGTGTTCGCCGAGGAGGCCGCGGTTCCGGAGATGACGTGGAAGACAGACCCGGATACCGGCCATCTTAGCGGCACCGTCACCGCTGGCGGGGACCCCGTCGACTCCCTCACTGTCGAGGTCCACAGCCGCGGCGAAACGGTCGCGACGACGACGACGGACGGAAACGGCTGGTACGGCGTCGTCGACCTCGAACCCGGTCGCTACCGCGTTCGACTCCCCTCGAGCGAGGTTCGCGGGCGCAGCACGCGGCCCGTTTCCGTCGACCCTGGTGCCGTCAGCGACGGGAGTTTCGAACTCGTCGACACCGCCTGAGGAGCCGAGGGCGAACCGACGATCAGGTCCCCGCCGGCCCTCGAGCGAGCGTTCCGAGAACGACTGTCCCGGCCGCACCGGTGACCGACGGCAGGTTGCCCGGTCGCCCGGCGTCGAACAGTGCCGCGAGCAACGCGAACAGGACGGCCTCCCGCGCGTCGGGATCGATCCCGTGGTCACGAGTCGGTTCGACCGGACACGGGAGATCGGCCTCGAGCATCGAAACCAGCGTCTCGTTCCACGCGCCGCCGCCCGAGAGGAGCACGCGGTCCGGTTCTATCCCCGTGTGACGATCGTAGGCGTCGACGATGGACGCACTCGTGAGCGCCGTCGCCGTGGCGACGACATCCGAATCCGACAGCCCCCGTTGGCGGGCCTGCTCGAGCAGATCTCGTGTGAACGTCTCTCCGAACTGCTCTCGCCCGGTCGACTTCGGTGGCGTTCGGCCGAAGTACGGGTCCTCGAGCAGTTCAGCGAGCAATTCGTCGTCGACGGTGCCGGCGGCCGCCATCTCGCCGTCTTCGTCGTAGCGGCGCTGTCCCTCCGTGAGTTCGGAGACGACAGCGTCGATGACCATGTTTCCTGGGCCCGTATCGAACGCCGCGACCTCGGAGCGATCGCCGCCGGCGGGAAGGACGGTGCAGTTCCCGATGCCGCCGACGTTCTGGACGATCCGTGCCTCCTCGCCGGCGAACTGGATCCAGTCGAGCAGCGGCGACAGCGGTGCGCCGTGGCCGCCCGCGGCGATATCCCCGCCACGAAGGTCGAAGACGGTGTCCATCCCCGTCTCCCGTGCGAGCCGGTTCCCGTTCCCGATCTGGACGGTCGCGCGTGTTCGGGTGTCCGTTCCGGGAACCGCCTCGAGCGCGGGTGCGTGCCAGATCGTCTGCCCGTGACTGCCGAGCAGGTCGACCGCTTCGGGAGCGACCCCGGCGTCAGCGAGGAGCCTGTCGACGGCCGCTGCGAACCGGTCCGCGACCGCAATGCTCGTTCGCGCGACGGTTTCGGGCGACGCCTCCGGAGTGCAACAGGCCTCGAGCGCCCGGCGGAATTCGGGGGCGTACGCCTCGGTGCGAAACGACTCGAGGTCGATCGTCATCTCCGTGAGCGGCCCGCCGTCGGGTACGTCGATGCGACACAGCGCGGCGTCGACGCCGTCGAGGGAGGTTCCGGACATCAGGCCGACGGCGCGGTACTCGGTCATACCGCAGGCATCGAACGGCGAGAGCAAAAATGCGGGGGGTCGAGGCGGTCGGTGATCCTGGCGACGAGTTCTCGAACTCGGGCGTTATCGCAGACTCGGCAACACCCGTCCCTCGGGGGCTCGGTCTCCCGCCAGCACCTCGACCAGCGCCTCGAGGTTCGATTCGGTCGGGTCGTACGTCGTCAGGGTGTCGACTGCCGGAAGGTGGGTGACGTCGTAGGGGTTTCGCAGCGCGGCGACGACCGGTTCGTGGCCGGCCTCGAGCAGCGCTTCGACGGCCTCGACCTGATCCGGATTTCGAGTGACGTCGGTCGTACAACACAGCACGGCGGCCCCGGCGGGTATCTCCTCGGACGTCTTCGAATCGACCCCGACGCGAGTGACGGAGAACCCTCGGTCGGCCAACTGCGCTTGCAGCGCGTCGACGTAGGGGTACTCGTCTTCCGCCAGCGACCCGCGCGTCGACTGTCCGGCGACGAGATACAGCGGCTCGTCCGTATCGAACGGGAACGCTTCGGCGCCGGACTCGAGCAGGGTCACCGATCGCCGGGAGACCGATCGGAACGTCTCTCGAGCCTCGTCCGGTTGCGACACGGGCTCGGCCTCGGGGACGAGCTCTCGTCGCCGTTTCAGCGAGAGGCTCCGCTCGACCGCCTCGTCGACGCGAGACTCGGGGAGGTCGCCTGATTCCACGGCGTCGATGACCGCCTCGATCGCTCGCCGCTGGCGGTCGTGGCTGTGTGACACCAGCACGACGTCGGCGCCAGCGCGTATCGCCTCGACGGCGCCGCGGGCCACCCCGACCCCGTCGGCGATCGCGTCCATCTCCAGGCAATCCGTGACGACCAGTCCGTCGAACTCGAGGCGGTCTCGAAGGCACTCCGTGAGGGCGGCACGTGAGAGCGTCGCCGGCTTCGTCTCGGACCCGGTGATCGAGGGGAAGGCGACGTGGGCGGTCATGATCGCGTCCACGCCCGCGTCGATCGCCGCCTCGAACGGCGGAAACTCGACGGCGTCGAGGCGGTCTTCGCTCGCGTCGATGACCGGCAGGTCGACGTGTGAGTCGATCGCGGTATCGCCGTGGCCGGGGAAGTGTTTCCCGCAGGCGACGACGTCCATCGACTGCAACGCCTCGAGGTAGTGACGACCGAACTCGCCGACTCGCTCGGGCTCCTCGCCGTAGGATCGCACACCGATCACCGGGTTCGCGGGGTTGTTGTTAACGTCGAGCACCGGCGCGAGGTTGAAGTTGATCCCGACGCTTCTGAGATGGCGGGCGATGGCAGCCCCGACGGACGCCGCCGCGGTCGGATCGTCGGTCGCGCCGATGGCCATCCCGCCCGGCGGTTCCGCGTAGTACGGAAGTCGCCTGACCGTTCCGCCTTCCTGGTCGGTCGAGACGAGAAGCGGCAGTCCGAGTTCGCTCTCGCTCGCCGTCGCCTGCAGCGACCGCGAGAGCGCTCGCGTCTGTGTGGGCGTCTCGAGGTTTCGACTGAAGTAGATGATCCCGCCGACGTGGTGGTCTCGGATCAGCGATTCGACTTCGTCGGTTGGCTCGGGTCCGGGAAAGCCGACGTGAAAGAGCTGCCCGACTTTTTGTTCGAGGGTGAGTGTGTCCGTGTTCATCAGTAGAGCGTATACTTCTCGCAGACCCCTTCGAACGTTTCGGTTTCGCCAGCCCACTCCTCTCGGAGCGATTCGTACACGTCGTCGGCGCTCGCTCCAGACTCGAGGTCGTCGATCGTTCGTCGAAGCGAGGGGCCACCGGCGAGTTTGTCGATGAAGTAGTCGCCGTCGGACTGCACCCAGTCGGCCTCCGGATACCGCTGGAACGCCGAGATCAACATCTTCACGCCGATTTCGACCGGCGAGATCCGATCGCGGTCCATCACGTGAACCTGGACGCCCTCGACGGTCCGACGTTCGTGTTTCGAGAACATCGGCGAGAAGTACGCCGGGCGGAACGCGCCGCCGTCGATCTCGAGGTCGTTGAGCGCGGCCGCCCACTCCTCGGCGTCGATCCAGGGTGCGCCGATCAGTTCGAACGGTTTCGTCGTTCCACGGCCCTCCGAGAGGGTCGTCCCCTCGAACAGGCAGGTGCCGGGGTAGATCGTCGCCGTCTCGAGGGTGGGCATGTTCGGCGAGGGTGGTACCCAGGCGAGTTCGAGTTCGTCGTACCAGGTCTCGCGGCTCCAGTCGGCGAGTTCGACCACGTGGAGGTCGGCGCCGATCTCACACTCCCGGTTGAAGTAGCGAGCCAGTTCGCCGATTGTCAACCCGTAAGTGATCGGCAGCCTGCGGTCGCCGACGAACGAGCCGAATTCGGGTGGGACGCGATTGCCGCCGACGCCGAGGGGCGCGATCGGGTTCGGCCGATCCAGAACCACGAACCGGGTGCCGGCCTCGCTGGCCCCCTCGAGTGCGTATGCGAGCGTGTAGATGAGCGTGTAGAAGCGACAGCCGATGTCCTGCATGTCGTACACCACGCTGTCGAGATCCGCGACCGTCTCCGGGTCGAGTCGGCGGCTCTCGCCGTACAAGCTGGTCGTCGGGAGCCCCGTGCGCTCGTCGACGCTGTCTTCGATTTTCACGCCGGCTTGCTTGTTCCCGCGGATGCCGTGTTCCGGGCCGAACAGTCGAACGAGGTCGACGCCGTCGTGGCGGTGCAGTGTGTCGATCGTGGGAACGAGTGCCGAGTCGACGCCCGATGGATTCGTGATGAGTCCGATCCGATCGCCGTCGATCACCCCCATCCCCGTCTCTACGAGCGTCTCGATGCCTACGCGAACCATGTCCTCGAGTACTGAGCGAGGCCATATATATGTGGGTGGCCCACACGCGCCACGGGCCGCCCGCTATTCGAAGCGGGGCATCACGTTCTCTGCGAGCGCGTCTATCGTCTCCCGCGGATCGCCCACCTTCGAGACGACGATGATCCGGTCGACGCCGACCTCGTGGAGGCGCTCGATCGTCGGAACGAGTTCCGCCGGATCGTCAGTGACGTTGTTCAGTTCCATCAGCGTCTCGTCGCTCACGTCCGCCAGGGCGTCGTTCGCGATCGATTGAATCTCGCGAGGGTCGGCCGTCTCGAGTTCCTCGTGTGGCGTGTACTCCCCCTTCTGACGGAGTTCGGTGACGATCTCGTCGGGATCGCCGACGTGCGCCGAAAGCTGCACCGAGATCGTTCCGTCGGGATCGCCCGAATTCTCGGCCAGTCCTGACTCGAACGCTTCCGCGAGCGTTCCCTCGATCAGATCCGCGTCGCCCGCGGTGATGAGGTTGCCGGCGTACTTCCCGGCACAGCGAGCCGACTGTGGGCCCCAGGCGGCCCAGTGGAAGGGGATCTCGGATTTCGGCTTCGTGTACAGTTTCATCTCGTCGTAGGCGTAGTGCGTACCCTCGTGTGTGTGATACTCATCGGACTCCCACAGCGTCTCCATGATCTCGAGCGACTCGATGAGCCGTCCCGCGAGGGTGCCCCAGTTCGGCCACTCGCCGTCGAGAAAGCGGGCCTCGTTGAGCGCTTCGCCGGTTCCGACGCCGAACTCGAGGCGACCCGGATAGGCGTTGTCGATCGTGGCGAGTGCCTGTGCGAGTACCGGGGGATGATACCGGATCGTCGGACAGCTCACGCAGGTGCCGACGGTGACCTCGGGTACTTTCTCGACGAGCGAGCCGAGCCACGGGAGCACGTGATGGGTGTACGGGCGGTTGTCCAACCACGGAACGAAGTGATCACCGATCCAGATCCCATCGAAACCGGCGTCGGCGGCGTCGGCCGCGAGTTCGAGATCGGCCATCGGGGATCGAAAACAGCCGGCGACGTTGTAGTGCCACTCGAGAGTCATACACACACAGGCGAAGTGTGGCCAGTTAAACCCCGCTGATTCGGACTCTCTCACCGGTACCTAAGCCCGCTCTCCGGGACCGTTCGGGTCGACCACCACCTCGTCGGAGAGACGATCCGCCGCGCCGCCGCTCAAACTGGGCGCGTGTCTCGGGCTGCGATCCACTCGAGGTGTTCTGCGGTCGCCAGCCCGTAGTTGTAGACGAACAGCGTTCCGTCGATTCGTTCGGTCGCCCGGTCGGCCAGTCGCCGCCAGTGATCCCGTCCGGAAACGACGGCTGGGTCGACCGTGACGCCCGCGTCGACAGGGTGGGCGAGAGCGTCCCGACAGGCGTCGATTCGCCGGTCGACCTCCTCGAGGTCGGCCGTGTAACAGAGGACGGTGACGTCGTCGACGTACGTCTCGAGGAGGCCGGGAGTCACTCCGCTCGGCCACAGTTCGGCGGGCGTGTAGCGGCCGCCGTCGGCGACGTAGTACGACAGCCTCGTCTCGCCGCTCGCGCGCTCGAGGCGCGCCAGCAGGTCCTCGATGACGGTCCGCCGAACCTCGAACAGCCCCTCGAGCACCGGATGCTCGGCGACGAGGTCGGCCAGCGACGGCGTCTCCCCCGCGGGTCGGCTGAGGTACCGCTGACAGAGCGCAGAGACGGTCTCTCTGGCGGCTTCGACGTCGACCGTTCCCTCGGCGGCCCGTCGGCAGCCGTCACAGAAACACTGGGAGACGAGAAACTCGCGGGCTCTGTCCGTGATCACGTGATCCTTGTGGTGGCCGAACTCGTGGCCGTGTGCGTGACGGACGCTCGGAAAGCCGAGCGATTCCAGGTCGATGCGGCCAACCTCGGTCCGGGAGACGGAGCGGACGACTGCGGCGAGATACGTCCGCACCTCGGGATGGGACGGGCACAGCGCGTGGCTGTGGGCGTCACCGAAGGCGTCCTCGATCGCGTACGCAGGATTCCGATTCGCGAGGCGCGTCCCGTGGTTGCAGACGACCCACGCGTCGATGTCGAACCCGCGGTCGGCCGCCGCGGAGACGACCGCTTCGAAGGAGTCGGAGCGGCCGTCGACGGTGTTTCGCGGCGGGTCGATCGGGGTTCCCTCGAAGTTGGCTTCGTCGGGGTCGAACAGACAGCCGCCGGGAAGCGTCTCGAACCCGCGGGACAACGCTTTCGGGTCCAGCGTTCGCACCGAGTGGTAGTGTGCGGCGACTTTCAGGCGGTCTACGCCCGCTTCTGCCAACGTCTCGAGTGACGACTCACGGTCGGAGTCGGGAAAATCCCAGGGATAGGTCCACAGACCGGCCATTGATCAGTTCGTTTTCGATGGACCGTTAAAGCTCTTCTCACCGACTCAATGGGTTCGCTCGTCGTCGAGTCGACTGAGCCTCTCCGAGTTCGCGGCCCTGGCCGACGGCGGGTCCACGGACAACGTATTTACGGGGGTAGTGCGAGTGCTCGCTCGTGTTCGATACAGACCTCTCACACCCTCGCTCGTGGAGTGCGATGAGCGCCCCCGAAATCCGAACCCTCGGGGCCGAAGACGGCTCGATACTGCTGGTTCCAGTCGGGAGCATCGAACAGCACGGCGACCACCTGCCCGTCGGCACCGACACGCTGCTGGTCTCGGCGGTCGCGAAACTCGGCGCGGACCGAGTGCCCGAGGTCCCGCTCGTCATCGCGCCGGCGGTGTGGAGCGGTTACTCTCCCCACCACCTCGAGTTCGGCGGCACGCTGTCGCTGTCGTTCGACACCGCACTCGCGGTGCTCCGGGATATCGTCTCGACCGGCCTCCAGAACGGGTTCGACGCAGTACTCTTGCTCAACGGTCACGGCGGCAACACCTCGCTGATCGGCGCTGCGGTCAGCGAACTCGGTGTCGAGCACCCGGAGGCCGAAATCACCGGCCTGACGTACTTCTCGCTCGCCGAGTCCTTCATCGACGAGATCCGCGACAGCGACCCCGGCGGGATGGCCCACGGCGGGGAGTTCGAAACCTCGCTGATGGCCCACCTCTATCCCGACCTCGTCGGCGAGGACGGCGAGGCGACGCCGCTCGAGGAACCATACGACCTCGGCGACGAGGACCTGCTTGAGGGCGGACCGCTTTCGGTGTATCGGTCTTTCGGAGAGTACTCCGAGTCGGGAGCGATCGGCGAACCGGTGCTCGCCTCCGCCGAAAAGGGGGCCGAAATCTTCGAGCGACTCGGCGACGAACTCGAGGCGCTCTGTCGTGACGTCCACGAGCGAAACCGGTAGCTCAGTACGCCGCTAGCGTCTCGAGGTACGCCTCCCACACTGCCTCGGGGTCCTCGCAGGCGATACTCGAGATCGAGGCACAGCCGTCGTACCCCCACATGAAAACGCTGTCGACGCCACCCTCGACGGCCGTTCGCGTGGCGGTTTCGACGGCGTCGATCGTCGCCGTCCGGTCGCGCGAGGAAACGGTCTCCGTCGCCGCGACCAGCCGATCCCGGTGTGGATAGAGGAACATCGACGACCCGGCCTCGAGCCCCTGCTCGATTGCCCAGGCTTTCGGCAGCGAGACGACGAACGTGGCGTTTCCTGCGACCTGCACCGACCGCTCGACGGGGACCGTGGCCCCGCCCGACAGCTGTTCGTAGATCATTAGTAGATCAGTTTGTCGTCGTTTTCGACCATGTACAGCGTCCGTGCGGCGATGTTGACCGCGTGGTCGCCGATCCGCTCGATATCCCGCAGGGTCAGGAGGAGCCGCGAGACGTCCTCGAGGAGACGGTCGTCGGCCCCCTGGCCCTCCATGAGGTCGCGGACGACGATCCGACTCGCACGCTCGCACCGTTCGTCGATCTCGTCGTCGGCCGCGGCGACCTCGTGCGTCAGCGCCGCGTTCTCGGCCGTGTAGGCTCGCATGGCGTCTTCGATCATCGTGACCGCCTCCCGGCCGACGTGCACGACGTCCAGGTCGGGGTAGCGGTCGCGTTCGGCCTGCTTCGTGTACGCCCCCAGGTTGACCGCGAGATCCCCGATCCGCTCCAGATCGGTGATGATCTTGAACGAGGCGGCGACGAACCGTAAATCGCCCGCGACGGGTTGTTGGAGCGCGAGCACGTCGATACAGTCGCCCTCGAGTTCGAGGTATCGCCGGTTGATCTCGTAATCCCGACTGATGACGTCCTCGGCCAGCGCCTCGTCTTTTCTCTCGTAGGCCTCGAGGACCCGTTCCAGTCGGTCACAGACGACCTCGCTCATCTCGAGGACGTCCGTACGCAAGGTCTCCAGTTGCTGCTGGTAGCTCTCTCGGGACATTGTTAGCCGAACTTGCCGGTGATATAGTCTTCGACGCGGTCGTCGCCCGGATCCTCGAATACCCGCCGAGTTTTGTCGAACTCGACGAGTTCGCCGCCGGTGAGGAACACGGCAGTCTTGTCGGAGATACGGGCCGCCTGCTGCATGTTGTGGGTAACGATCACTACGGTGTACTCCTCGACGAGTTCGTCGATGAGGTCTTCGATCTTCGAGGCGGCGACGGGGTCGAGCGCGGACGTCGGTTCGTCCATCAGGAGGACCTCGGGATCCGTCGCGATCGCACGGGCGATACAGAGGCGCTGTTGCTGGCCACCCGAGAGATCGAGTCCGGAGCTCTCGAGTTTGCCCTTCACTTCGTCCCAGAGGGCCGCACCCCGCAGGGCGCGTTCGACCGCGTCGTCCAGATCGACTTCGTCGGCTTTCCCCTGGACTCGCAACCCGTAGGCGACGTTGTCGTAGATCGACTTGGGAAACGGGTTCGGTTTCTGGAACACCTGCCCGATCCGTCGGCGCAGGGCGACGGGATCGACGTCCTCGTCGTAGACGTTCTTCCCGTGGAACGAGAGCTCGCCGTCGACGCGGCAGGCGTCGATCTGGTCGTTCATCCGGTTGATACACCGGAGGAACGTCGACTTCCCACAGCCCGACGGCCCGATGATCGCAGTTACCTTGTGCTCGGGAATTTCGATCGAAACGTCCGAAAGCGCCCGCTCCTCGCCGTAGAAGACGTCGAGGTTCTGTGACTCGAGGACGGTTTCGTCGGGCCGACTCGAACGCTCGGTGTCTTCGGTCTGTACCTCGGTCGTGATCAGTGACTGATCGTGGTCAGGTGGCGCCATGTTAGATCTCGGTTTCGTACTTGTTTCGCAGGTAGATCGCGACTCCGTTCATGCCCAGCAGAATCACCAGCAGGACGACGATCCCGAGGGCGGCGAGGGCGTGAAAGTGGGCGTCGAACTCGAACGCCCACTCGAAGATCGTGACCGTAATCGCCGTGATCCGGTCGAACGGTCCCCACGGAACGTGTCGCGCGCCGACCAGCGCACCAACCATGAGCAGCGGTGCTGTTTCGCCGATGGCGCGGGCCAGCGCGAGAATTGTTCCGGTCAGGATTCCCGGCAGTGCCGCCGGAAGGACGACCCGGCGGATCGTCTGCCACTTCGTCGCGCCGATCGCCTGCGAGCCGTTTCTGACACTGTCGGGAACCGCGCGCAACGCTTCCATGGCCGAGACGATGATGATCGGCATGACGAGCAACGCGAGGGCGACCGCCCCAACGAGGATGATTCGCGCGAATCCGAGGTTGTTGACCAGCAGTCCGAGAACGACCAGGCCGTAGACGACCGACGGGACTCCCGCCAGGTTGGCGAGATTCGCATCGATCAGCCGGGTCAACCGGTTGTCGGGGGCGTACTCCTCGAGATAGATCGCGGTTCCGACTCCGATACCGAACGCGAAGATCGCCGTGAAGACGACCAGCAGAACCGATCCCATGATCGCGGCGAACAGCCCCGCTCGCGACGGCACCGTCGAACCGACACTCGTGAGGAACTCGACGACGTTAATCTCGTACTCGACGATTCCGTAGGCGGCCTCCCAGATGATGTCGCCGATGAGGAAGGCAAGCGTGACGAGCCCGAAGATCGACGCGCCGAAACAAACGGCCAGAAACACCCGATTTTTCAGGTGCTCTCTGCCGAGGTCGACGTCAGTCAGTGGATCACTGTTCGTGTCGGCCGCCATCAGACGTATTCCTCCCGGAAGCGACGTTTCATGTGGTTGTTTATCAGGTTCAAGAGTAACGTTACCAGGAACAACAACAGGCCGACGGCGAACAGACTCTGGTAGGAGACGGTCCCGAGCATGGATTCACCCTGCGATTGAGTTACCATGAACGCGGTCATCGTCTGGATCTCTTCGAACGGATTCGCCGTGATCTGCGGGGTGAATCCGGCCGCGAGAACGACCGCCATCGTCTCGCCGATAGCCCGGGAGATTGCGAGGATGTACGAGGCGAACACCCCGGAGATCGACGCCGGGAGCACGATTCTCGTCGAGACGTTGTACTTCGTGGCCCCAAGGGCGTACGCGCCGTTTCGCAGTTCGTCCGGAACCGAATTCATCGCATCCTCGCTGATCGAGGCGACGATCGGGATCGTCAGGATACCGACGACGATACAGCCGGCCGCGGCGTTTGCGACACCCGCACGGTACCCGAAGATGCCGGCGAGTGGCTGAATGAAGTGTGGCGTAATGAACGAGATCGCGAAGAACCCGTAGACGATCGTCGGAATTCCGGCGAGGATCTCGAGTCCCGGCTTGAGGTACTTTCGAACCCCCTTGCTGGCGTACTCCGACAGGTAGATCGCCGTGAGCGTCCCGATCGGGATCGAAACCAACGCCGCGCCGGCGGTGATGTACAGTGTCCCGCTGAGCAGCGGGAGGATACCGTGTCGGGGATCGATGGCGTGATTCGGCCGCCACTGCGTGTCCGTGAAGAACTCGAGGAACGCCACTCGCTGGACGATCTCGGCGCCCGTAACTACTCCCACGACGATCCCGATCAATTTTCGATTGAAGAAAAACTGGGTCGCCTCGTTGAGCAACACGCCGAAAATGGCGAGCGTCGTGATGATCGTCACCGAAACGCAGCCGAACAGCAGCCCGCGTGCGATCACGTTCCGGCGTTTGTCCGCAGCGACGGCCTCGTCGTCGAGGCGTAGTTCGGAATTCGCTTCTGTACTCATTGTAGATCCTCGGGTTATTCGTCGACGATCTGATCCATTTTTCCGTGGTTCGCCTCGAGTTCCTCCGGGGTCGCACCGAAGAACCCGGCGTTGGGGGCGACCTCGGGTACGTTGTCGAAGTAGAACCTGGCGAACTCGCGGACGATCTCGCGATCGAATGACTCGTGGTTGATGAAGATGAACAGCGGCCGAGTCAGCGGCGTGTAGTCCCCGGCATTGATGTTCTCGTCGGTCGGCTCGTAGGCCTCGCCCGCGTCCCGATCCTTGATCGCCGCCGCGTCGACGCGGTCCTGGTTCTCAACCCAGTAGCTGTGGCCGCCGAACCCGATCGCGTACTCGCCCCCGGCGACGCCGTCGACGACTGCGGATGTCTCCGCTCGAGCGGAGTAGTCCGTGCGGATGTTGCCCGCTTCGCCGGTGAGCGCCTCAGTGAAGTAGTCGAACGTCCCCGAGTCGCTGTCGCGGCCCCAGACTTCGATTTCCTCGTCGGGCCAGTCGTCGCGGACGTCGCTCCACGTCTCGACATCGGACTCGTACTCGTAGATCGCCTCGAGTTCGTCGACCGAGAGGTAGTCGACGAAGTCGTTGTCAGGGTTGAGATAGACGACGAGTCCGTCCTGACCGACGGTAAAGCGCGTGAATTCGATGTCGTTCTCGTCGGCACGCTCTTGCTCGTCCTCGGCGATGTCTCGACTCGCGTTCTGAATGTCGGTGTCGCCCTGTGTGAACTCCTCGAATCCGGCACCAGTGCCGGGTCCGCGGACGTTGATCACGGCGTCTTCGTTCTCCTCGAACGCTTCCGCGACCGCTTCCGTCAGCGGGCGAACGGTGTTCGATCCGGACGCTTCGATCGAGTCGTCTCCGCTACTGCTCATCACGTCGCTGCATCCTGCTACCCCTACGATCCCCGCTGCACCCGCACCGGCGAGGAACTTCCGTCTCGTCGTGACTCCGATGCCGACGTTTGTGGACATTTCGTCCGTCATCACTTGAGCGATGCCGAGGGACGTATAAAGAGGATGCTAATATTCGTATATCTTGGAGTATACCCCCTCATCGCTCTCTATACCCAACTATAGACCCACATATCCGATCCATCGACAGACGAACCGATACTTCGCCTCCGCGAACTCGTTGCGAGCGTTCGCACTGTCGTCGTGGTGGGCATTCGTTCACCAGGTGCTCTATACTATCTACGTACTACTACGGGCCCCGAGAGTTACGTATCCCTCAATATCCAAATTAGTAGCAGTCTTATCCGTGTTGCCTGTTCGACCAGTTGCGGTTGCACCGCGGCATACTCTACATGAGCGGATTTGACAGCAACTACGACGGCGAATCGTTCGACCGACCAAATACCGCAGATCACCGCGCTCGGACGGATGCGTTTCCCACTCTCGAGGCGGTCGTCGTCCGATACGAAAACCAACCCGACCAGTGCACGATCACGCCCAGTTCGGCCACCGATGGCGAATACCTGGCAACATGGTTGTCAGCAGATCTAGTCGTGTTTGTCGACCTCGAGACCGTTCGATGACGGTTCACGGACTCGCTGGCTGCTTGTATTCAATGATAACGTGTGCGTGTCTCTGAGCTCTCACAGTTTCGGAGGATAGGCTAGTTTTGGGCCAAATTAGCGTCGACCCGTCGTCAGATGCATCAATAGGACACCGATTCGAACCTTTTCAGCCGTAATTATCGGGCAGATGTGAGAAGTCATACGAATTCTGTCGCTGTCAAATAGCGTTGCTACTCCCGAGCGGCGGACTCGGAGGGAGTGTAGCCGGTTAATCGGGCGGGATCAATGCCGAGGCTACAAGCTCACCACACTCACCCGCTGTCAGTAGAGGCGCATAGTCCATCTCGCCGTCGATGCCCGTTTTCAGCAGGAAGTCAGTCAGCCGCCAGATATTGTACAACAACACCGCGAACACGAAATAGAACAACCGTACACGGTAATCTTTCGAGGAGGTCTTCGCCAGAAAATCGTTCTTGATGCTCTTGTACTCGTTTTCGATCTGCCAACGGCAGCTATAACGCCGACAGAACCTCTCCGCCTCGTCCGGCCCGACGCTGAGATTCGTCGCGAACACAGCCGTTCCATCGCCGTTCGTTGAGGGCACGTACAGAAATTGCATCGAGTGGCCCCCCGACTCAACGTGTACAGAGGCAGATTCGACGGCAACGTCTTGGCCGTCAATATCCATCTGGTCGATTACCTCACGCTCGTTGCTGTTGATCCGTTTTGGGATGAGGTAGTTCACACCGAGGTTCGAGAGGGTTTGAAAGACACGCATCGAGTCAAACTCGCGGTCGCACAGGACTGTCTCAATTGGAATATGTTGCTTGGCTCGCTGAACCAACCGGCGTACGACGCGATGGATCTGATTGGGAGGGTTCTCGTCCCACGCTGAACTCTCTCGGACTGGTTCGACAGCCAGCACAAGCGGGATATTCAGCCCAATAATCGACAACGTGGCGAACTTGAACGCACGCTCCTCCTGATTGAGTCCGCTGACCATCGCCATCCCGTCGACGTCACCGTAGTAGGGGACGGTTGTGATATCGATTGCGACTGTGACCGGCCGCCGGAACGACGCTTCCGAAGCGATTCTCGACACCAGCTGATTCGTCGCTGTATCGAATCCTTCGATCAAACATCTGGAGTCAAATTGCTTGACGGCGCGAAGATGAGTATCACCATGTGGGCCATACTCTTCGCCTCGTCGGAACTGGAAGCGAGCGGCCCCCTGAGCGGTCCCACAGCCGACCATCCCCATGAACGTCTGCAACTCGAAGAATTGCACGTCCTCGTACGAGGCGTTCTGCGCTCGACCAGAGTCGAACCCATCGAACCCATGATCTCGTGCGAGACGTGTTGTTCGGCGAATCTGCTCGTTCGAGAACTCAACGTCCGTAGACTCGTCTTCCTCACCGTCTTCGGCCGAGTCCGGTTTCGAGTCAGTGACCTCTTCTTTCGGGCGTACCGCGGGGACGGGTGAGCCGTAGTCGTGGATTTCTTTGACTACAAAGTGAGCAGCGACAGTCACGTATTCGCGAACACCATCGCCGAAGCGATTCCGCCAAGTGCGCGAGAGCACGGATTCGTCCGGAACGTGGTCCAATCCGAACGGTTCAGCGAGTTCCTGATACGTTTCGAGTGAGCGGTAGCTGTCGCCCGTGATTTCCCGGTAGATGAACAGACGGAGCATCCCTCGAAACGAATCGGGTGCCGGGTGCCACTCCGGATAGCCGTCTTCGAGTCGATCTGTGTAGAGAATGACCTCGCTCACCGCAGCCCGGAGACACGCTCCATCCCGTAGTGTATCTCTGAGTTCGATCCCAGTCTTGTAGGCGTCGGTCATCCGGCGGGCACGATCCGAAAGTGGCTTCAGCGTCTCCGGCATTGAATCTTGGTTGTACCGGCGGAATAGAAGTGACTGAGGATTCAGTCTGCCCTGACTAATCATGGAGTTGTTCACTACAACATCTGCTTCACGCACCAGAGGGAACCACCGGATTGAAGCAACTGGTCGTGAAAGCCTGTCACATATCAACTGCCGATGAGCGAACCGGACCAGCCCCCAACCCCCGACCGCCTGACCGACCTCCTCGACAAAGGGATCACGAGGAGGTGGTGGCGCTCTATCGGTTCGGCGTGGCTGAGCCTGACGCTCGCAAGCGTGCGCTACGGGCGGTTCGGAACGGAGCCGAGGACCGCCCGACCGCTCTGGAGGAGTTGGCGACGCCGTTGGCAGTATTCCTGACCGACGACGACGACCGGGCAGTCCGACTAACGACCGCCAAACTGTTCGTCACGATCACCGCCGGGGAGCCGACACACGTCCGGCCGGTCGTCGACGTCCTCACGGCCCGGCTGGCCGACGACGAGTGCTTCGGGCATTCGACCGATCATATCGTGAAGATTCCCGAGGACACCAAACTGAGATAGTTGGAGCGCACGTTTTGCCAGACGGAGAGCTCAACATCCGGGATATTTCGGAAGCGTAATCAGCGCAACACCGACAAGACTTATCAGTTGCCTCTATTTTAATTCATACTGAATGGTTAGAGTATAAAGGGCGCATCAATTCCATCCTCTGAGGCTGCGAATGAATAGTACCGCTACTCCCGAACGATACACTTGATTATTCCCCAATATTCATTGGCGTATTGTTATAAATAACTAGTTGGTTAATATCAATATCCAAGTAGTAATAATGAATTCATAGGCTATGGGATTTGGAAATAGCCCAACGCGAAGAAACGTATTGAAAAGTATTACAGCTGGAAGTATTGTATCCGCATCTTTTACTACGATTGGTGCTGGGTCGGATAAAGGCGTAGAACTTGTCACAGGGATTCGGGGAGACGGACACGAAGCAACCGACGTTGTTTCCGAAGAATGGCTATCTCATGTGAAGCAAGTGCGAAGAGTCCAAGAAAATCTAAAGAGTTCTCATAAGTCAAAGAGTTGGTTTGATTCGATTGGACGAAAAGCGGCTGACGGTGAAATAGATGGCCTGAAAAAACTAATTATTGAAATAAAAGCGAGTGATACGAGAGCTGCTGAAAACAGTCTTCCAAAAAGCATTGAACGGGTTCCTATTAAAACAGTCTTCCAAAAAGCATTGAACGGGTTCCTATTAATGTTGAGGAAAAGGTCCCAGAAAGTAATCGCCATCTAGATGACCACTATGACGGCGGTAATTGCAACGATGATATACGGTCGTGTGTACGAGGAGGAGATCGCGTTAGCACTGAGTATGTTGAGGACACTGATTCAGACGATTGTACTAACCAGTACGGCCACGTGACTTCGACAGGTGCCGTCAGAAGAAATGGAAATACATATTTAATGACCTGCCAACATGCATTTTCTACTAGCTTTGGGTGTGGAGTTGACTCTACTGGGCAACCAGCCTTTACTGGAAATTGTAGTGTTACTGGGGATAAAATTGGTGAAGTCGAATTTTATGATGATGAGTTTGACGTAGCGTTAGTAAGTACTTCAACTAGTGTAAACACTGCGAATGTCACAGCGAACGTCGCAGGGACATCACGAAAGCTCATGGGATATACAACTGAATCTGGAATTGATTATCTAGCTTCCAGCGGAGAAACAGTGCAGAAATATGGCGCGAGAACATGCTATAGCTCAGGGAGAGTGACTGGAACAGAAATAGATGGTCTTTGTCGCGACAATAACTGGGTAGAATTCACAACAGAGGCTGCAGGGGGCGATTCCGGCGCACCACACTATCGAGTTAGAGATGATTATATGGAACCATATCTTGAACTAATTGGACACCACGTTAGGCATTATACGACTGATGATGACGATCATGATGTGTCTCGTGCACCACCAGCGTACAAACTAAACGAAGAACTGGATATTGAGTTCTCAGACATTAGTTGTTAAAGTACCTTGGTATTTTAGATAATATCAGCCGTCAATGTGTGACTCTCTAAACCAAAGGAAGATTATGACATCGTCATAATCGATGTAAATTCCCTCCTCACCATCCACCTCCACCAAATCAAGTTCTGATTTTGCATTGACTGCTTCTTTACCTTCTTCAGTCGTACGGTCGCGCCACGCTTGCTCTCCAACTGTCACACCTATGAGCTGTTCATCATCTTTTTCCTCACGTTTTTTATCCACTTCATTGAAGACTTCATTGATCAATTCAACATCCTTAATTCGTTTATCATCCGCCGCTATTAGGTCCGCTTCATCAGAATATTCATCTACTATTGTACCCCGGATATGTATCACCGGCATACCCTGATCTAGATCATCCATTTCGTCCGAAGCGTTGCTTTGACTGTCATTTGAACCCTTATCGTTGGAATTGACAGCAGAATTTTGCGTCTCGTTCTCCGACAACCTATCTTCTGTATTGCTCACACATCCTGCGATACTAACTGAAACTACAGTTCCAAGACCTATAATCATTGAACGGCGGTTCATAACTATCTACTGTATATGCAATGGTAAGAGCTTTCGGCTAACTAAAATGGATTTTTAAGCATAACGAAGCTCAACTTCTCGTGAACACTTTGTGTTGGTAAGTTTCAGTCATTAATCATCATCCGGATCGAACGCGAGACAGATCGTGCCGATCTGCTCGTTCAGTGTTCCATCGTCGATCGAGCGGCCGCCGAGCAGCGGGACGCCCCCACTCGAATAGATCGTCAGGCTACACTCGTCGAGGTCGACCCCGGGCGGGACATCCCGCTCGAGGATGTCGACTAGGTGGCACCCGTCGCTCCATGTCGACCAGTAGTAAGCCATCTCGAGCGGGCACTCGACGCCATCGGGTCCGCACAGGGTGGTGTGATCGTAGATGCCGGTGTCAACGTCGAGGAAGAGATAATCCTCGCGCGGTGCCTCAACTGAGTCGACGATGTCCTGCAACACGGCCCGCAGCCGGGGAATGGAATCGAACATAGCAGTCTCACCCCGCACAGTCATACGATCCCGGAGACGTCAACGGTCATCGTCTCCTCGATGTGGGGCGTGATCGCGATGAGCGGTTCCTCCAGCTGGCCGGGCAGGGCATCGGCTACCCAGATGTCGATCGCGATCTCCCCGGAGTCGACGTCGACGTCGTCGAGGCCGAGATGCTCGAGCCCCCGGGGCGGGATCACCATCCGGATGTCGTTGCCCTCCAGGCGGAGGTTCCATGCCAACGGCTCGGCCCGGCCATCGACGCGTTCGCTCAGCGCCGTCGCGACCAGGACGTGGTCGTTCGTCGGCTCAGGTTTGAGCGCGGTCGCGTCCTCGAGGTCGAGCGCTTCGAGCGCCTTCCGGACCGTCGACGTGATCGAGCCCTACTGGTTGCGTAGAGTCGCAGTCTGTACTTTCCAAAACTGTGGCACAGTTTCGGAGTTTGATTTTGTTGCGTGCCTTATTTTCATTGGTGGTGATTGGGCACTATTCAAGTGATTTCCTGTCCACCCTGGCGAGGCAGGTCAGAAAAGTATTCTGAATGCCAGAAAAGTAGAATCGGCGGACAGTGCCTGTTTCGCGGCTAACTGGGTCGAACAGAAGGAACGCATCAATCCCATTCTCCGAGGTTGTGGAGCTCTAAACCGCCCACATTTGATATCGCCACATGAGGTTTATGGACATGTCGTCGCCGACATCGGTGTTCACACAGACTCTTACGGTCTGTGTGTCCCCAAAACCTATGTAGTATCTGATCATACCGCTCTATCACGCGAAAATGACTGTCTTCGATCCGGATAGGCGGACAGCGAGGCTGTTTCCGGCGCGAAACGGGGGGTTGCGTCCGTGAGTGAGCTCTCTGAGCCGTCGGGCGGGGTAGCTGAGCCCGATATCGCCTGGACCGTCCTCGAGCTGGAGGAACTCGTCGATGCCTACTGGGACGTCGTCGCACCGAAACTCGAGGCCGAGGGAATCGATTCTCAGCACGAAAAACCCACCCATCAGTGGCTGCGAGAGCACGATCTCCGCCCCTTGCTCTACGCCCTTCGGGAGCACCACGACAGGACCTTCTCCGAGTTCTGGGCCGAGGATCTGGGCCTCGAGGCCGAGAAGACGGGCTACGACTGGGCGACGGCTGACGATCGGACGGTCGACGCGCTCGAGTCGTTCCTCAGCTCTCGGCGCAATCGCAAGGGTCTCGCCGATTCATCGATCGAGACGCTGCGCTACCGGTTAAACCGGTACCTCCGGGCCTACCAGGCGGAAAACGGCACGGGCGACCTGATCACGCCGATCGCACGTGACAGCGACGTTCCCGCGTACGAAGCGGTAGACGCGTGCTGGGCTGCGTTCGACCGACTTCACACGGACCTCGATGGCGGCCAGACGAAACGCCGGATCCATCTCGCGGTCTCGAACTGGTACGCGCATCTGGTGCGCCGAAAGTGGGCCGCGGTGAATCCCGCCGACGGTCTCGACGACGAGTTCGACTGGTCGACGAGCGAAGACGGGTCGGATACACCCTGTCTCTCAGCCGACCACGTTCGTGCGCTCTACCACGCTGCAACGACCCCGGAGGAGCGATTACTGGTACTCGCGCTCTGTGCTTGGGGGCTCCGTCCGAGCGAGGTCGCACAGCTCCACGTGCGCCAGTTCGTTTTCGACGATTCTGATTCTGAGGTTCCGTATATCGCATTTCGGGAGCGAAAGAACGGTCCTGGAGAGGTTTCCCTTCTCTACGGTCGCGACGAACTCGAGGCGTATATCACGGAAACGACGGACGAGTGGTCCGGCCACCTGTTCCCGTCACCGCATGCATCGCGAAAACACATCTCCAGGTGGACGGTCTGGAAACGCTTCGACAGACTCGCCGACCGGGCGGAACTACCCGAGGAAATCGACGGCGTCTCACCGGCGCCGAAAATGGGCCGTCGGTTCTGGTACGACGCTTACTCTTCTTCGCTCGAGGTGGTCCTGGGAAGCCTCGACGAAATCGCGACCGAACAGGGTAGTGCGAGTGCAGAAGTCGTCTTGCAGAACTATCTCTCCGATACTCGTGCTCGAACACTCCGCCGAACGTACATGCGCGAGCAGTTGTCCGCAGCGTTCGATTGAGGGCTACTGCTGTTCCAAACGTTTGAATTTAGTGCTTGTTGCAAACAGACGGTTCAAACGGTTGTTGCAAAAATTGGGGTGCAGCGATCGTAACGTTCCGTTGTTCTCTCTATAAGGCACGCACCGTCATTGGTTTGGTTTCACCAGTTGGTTCGATCGCTGTCTACGTGTCGTTGTTTCGGTGAGTTGGTGTGCCTATACGATTCAAACGCCGGGTCCGAAAGAACCATACATACCGTCTCAACAACTATCTCCTTCAAATGCTGATGCCTATTGATGGTCTCAATTGCTGGGTACAATCGTTTGTTTCAAACGTCTGTTTCAAACGGTTGGTGCGTGTGGTGCCTTCGTTTGTTTAATACGGTGCGTGGGTTCGGTTACTACATTCGCTCACACGAGACGATCAAAACGTCTGACGAAAACTTATGAACGAAGCCTTCGATGGAATCATCAATGCTCTCATACGCGGTTTACAGTGAGGCGGGTGGTGTCGGGAAAACGACGCTCACGGCGAATCTGGCGGTTGCACACGCTCGAGCCGGGCTCGACGTGCTGGTCGTCCCACTCGACCCCCAGGACGGAGACCTGAGCTACCTGTTCGACGTCGACCAGGACCGAACCAATACGGACGTCGAAACGCTGGTTCACCACCTCGTCGGCCGAAACACCGGCGAGTTCTCGGATCTCGTTCACACGGTCGAACACGGGATCGACATCATCCCCGAGCACAACCGACTCGAGGATCTCGGCGAAGCCCTGCGAAAAGAGCAGGAAGCACGGAGCGATTTCGGCGAGTCGTTCCCGATGTGGACCCAGCTACAGCGCGTCCTTCGAGAGGCCGAGGTCAACACGCAGTACGACGTGTTGATCATGGACCCGCCCGCGAGTTCCGGGCCACACCTCTACAACGCACTCGATGCGACGCGGAACCTGGTTCTTCCCGTCGAGCCCTCGGGGAAGGGCCAGGCGTCCGTCAGCGGCCTCGACGTCCTGGTACGTAATCTCGAGGAACAACTCGAGATCAACATCGGCGTTCTCGCTGCCGTTCCGAACCGTGTCAAGGGAACGCGCGACCAGGAAGCGGTGATCGAGGAGGTCACCGAGCAAGGGTTCGACGTGCCGGTGATCCTCCGCGATCGTACGTCGCTCCTGGAGGGCTGCTGGCGAAAACGCTGCAGCGCGTTCACGTACGTCCGCGAACACCGCGAGCGCGAGCGCGAGTACGAACTCGAGACCCTGGCGAAGTTCGATACTCTGGCTCGCCACCTCGAAGCGGAGGGGGGACTCGAGGCCCCGAACCCGCCGGAACCGGGCGAACTCGAGCACGATGAGCTGGAGGTTCGTGCATGACTGGCCTGAAATCCGGCTCCGGGGACGACCTCTGGGACGATGACGGGGGACAGGAGGACGCCGAGTCGGACGAACAGGCGACCGACGAGGAGAGTGGTTCTGCAGTCTCCGAACCGGAGTCGGTAACTGAGGCAACCGAGGCGGAACAGTCCACCGGCTCACCCGCCCATTCGTATATCGTTCGCCGCGCCATCCAGGACAAATCCGTCCAGTTCGAGCGCGACGAGCGCCTGACGTTTTTCGTCCACGACGATGTCGTCGAGGGCGAGCGTGACCTCGTTACGGAACTCGAGTCGGCCCTCGGACGCGACGTTCCCAAGTTCGACGTCCGCGAAGCGGTGTACCGCGCAGCGCTGGAGAACCCCGATGACGTGCTCGAGGAACTGCTCTCGATGGGGTATTCGTTGGACGAGTCGTAACGATAAACCGCATCTCGCTATACGAAGTCTCGTCCCCCAGGCCAGACACATCAACATTCTCTGGACACCTGCTTGCCTTCTGGCAACTCCCCGGTCGAAAACGG
Source organism: Natrononativus sp. DTA114 (assembly GCF_059736515.1). Classification (NCBI taxonomy): domain Archaea; kingdom Methanobacteriati; phylum Methanobacteriota; class Halobacteria; order Halobacteriales; family Natrialbaceae; genus Natrononativus; species Natrononativus sp. DTA114. The sequence goes on from NZ_JCASSN010000005.1 coordinate 164,230, forward strand.
GGGCTGGTGTTTGGATTTCACGGGCAAACTCGATATGCTCCGACGAAATCCACAGAAGCGCAGGGTTCGAGTCGAATTCAGCATAATTCGAGGTGGAGCCTCCGACCTCAAGGAGCGACCGGAGGGAGCGAGTAGGTCGGAGAGGAAACCGACCTCACCGCGAACCTCGTTCAAGAGGCCATCCGACGCGCCGTACAAGCGACGAAGGGGTGCGTCGAACGGTGGAAACAGGGCAAGCGGGTGAGCCAGCCGGAGTTCACGTCATGGAGCATGGTCTACGACAAGCGGAGCGCGACGTTCTACCGCGACCACGTCTCCCTTTCGACCGTCAACGGGCGCGTCGAGTGTGACTTTGAACTCCCGGCGGATAGTCCGACGCCCTACGAACGATACGTTCTTTCGGAGGACTACGAGTTCCGAGCGAGCACACTGCAATACGACAAGGCGACCGACGAGTTCTACTTCCACATCACGACGCGGAAGTACGATAACTACGAATCCTAGGTTTCGGAAGATACCAAGCACCAAACAGTCCTTGGTATCGACCTCGGTGTCAACAGCCTCGCAGTAGCTTCGACCGGCACGTTCTGGCAGGGCGACGAATACGACCACTGGTGCCGCGAGTTTGAGAAGCGACGTGGTGAGATGCAACAGCGCGGAACGCAAGCCGCGCACAACGCGCTCCTTCGCCTCGGCAAACGCGAAGAAGCGTGGCGAAAGCAGTACATCCACACGGTCGCCAACGAGATTGTCTCGGAAGCCGTCGAACACGACTGCGATGTAATCGCGTTCGAGGACTTAACGGACATCCGTGAGCGGCTTCCACAGGCGAAGTGGAACCACATATGGGCGTTCCGACGCCTCTACGAGTACGTCGAGTACAAGGCACCGGAGCGCGGCGTCACGGCGAAGCAGGTTGCGCCGAACCACACGTCCCAACGCTGTTCTCGGGCGGACTGTGGGTTCACGCACGAAGCGAACCGTGACGGCGAACACTTCCACTGCCAGAAGTGCGGCTACGAGATCAACGCGGACTACAACGCGGCGAAGAATATCGGGCTACGCTACGCCCGAAAGCGGAAACACAGACTCCGTTCCTCGCCCAAGTCGGGGAGCGGAGACGCACCAGTAGACGTGCGTGTGAATGGTGGGACGTTGAACGGCAAGAGTCACCAGCCAATTGCCGGTGACTGATTGCTGGGAGTCCACATCAAAGCCCTACCCTCAACGAGCGAACCTCGTATGGGGTGAGCGAAGTAGGGTAGGGTAGTTTACACGGATACATGCGTCCGATCGGATTCCCGTAATGAGTTTTCGATCTCCAATCTGTCTTCGGATGCGCCCAGCATGCCCGATCCGTAGCGGTCGAGCTATGGAGTCGGGCCGCGCTCACTACGTCCGGCACCTCTCCAGCATCGATCGAGTGACGAATCATCCGGGTTCGACCACGGGACAGTCGGCCACGAGGAGTGGGGTCAACCTGGGGCAACGACCGAGTAGAATTACGAACAGTATCTCCGCTCCTCTGGGGTCTACTCGAGTCACGATCTCCATCCGGTTCCTAATCGAGTCTCGAGGTTCGGACGCGGCCAGGGTGTGAGACGAATAACTTCCTGATGTACCCTTCGTCACCGTTTCTCAATGAGAAATGCTATAGCGGTGGTCCAGTGCCATTCACTTCTCCAGACTGATCACCGTCCGGAAGCCCGCTGTAAACTTTACAAAGATAGTTTTGTAACGGGGTTGGATTCTCCCGACCAGTGATCGTTTTCCAGGGCCCTGGTGGCTCTTTCTGCGGTCCGGTACTCAAAACCTTCTTCGAATCGTACCGATATTCCACCGTTGCGGGGCGGGGCATGCTCGCTCCCGTTCGAGGACGCTGTTGCTATATAGGAAACGCCGGCTGAGAGTACCGAGCGGCGGGCGGTAGAAACCAGAGTAGCGCCGCTCGTCCGTCACCGTGTCGGGTTCTCAGGACGTATCGACGACCGCGTGTTTCTCAAATAGAAACGCTGCGCTCGAGGACGGGTCCGAAACGCTGGGCTACAGCGAGAGCCTCGTCAGAGAGAACGGTGGAATCACGACCTCGAGTTCGCCCTCGTTAACTGGAACGGTTTCGGATACTGGCGATACCCGGTCGGGCTCCTCGTAGACGTTTTCGACACCCATCCCGTCCGCAGAGAGGGTGACCGCTTCCGCCGTCGGCCCCGTCCGAATCTCGGATGCGTCTACGGTCAGTTCGATTTCGTCCACTCCCGAGCGGTTGACCACGGTGATGGTGGTTGTTTCGTCCCCCTCGGCGGCGAGCACGTCGACGACCGGAATCGAATCGTTCGCACGAATGTCGCCGAATGATCGGTCCGTCTGAACCACCTCGCAGTCGACGTCGACGCCGATCGGTGTTCGGGTCGCCAACGAACTGAGAAGTCGGTGTCCGTGGTGTGCGGGATCCGGCCACGTTCGTTCGCGTTTCTTCTGGAGCCCACCCCCGTGATTGACCGTCGCGGAGTGGGTAAGCATCTCTACGAACGAGCCGATGCGGCTACACTCGTGGACGACCGTCGCCAGATACAGCGGTTCGGAAATCGTCGTTCGGGTCGGCATGTTGGCCGGGGTGAGTCGACCACCGTGGTGTCCGATCTCGCGGTTCGTGACGAAGTCCGCGAACAGTTGCAGTTCGGTGATTGCGAGTCTCGGCTCTTCGACCCCCGCCCGATGCATGCGCTCGCGGAGCGCTCGATACTGTTCTCCCAGTTGATCGGCGTATCCCATGAACGCACGGAACAGCTCCGTCGGGTCGGTGCCGGCGTCTACGCGACCACCCGTGAGGATGTGATCCGTAATCACTTCGACGTCCGCGCCGGCCGCCTCGAGCAGATGCTCGTTCCACCGGTCGTCGGGGGAGTTTCGGTTGCCACACGCCTGCACCTCCACTTCGGGGTCCACCTCGAGAATCGCCTCTCGGAACTGACGGTACCGGTCGGCGTTTCCGGACGGCGTCGTCCAGCCGACCTGCCAGCGACCGAACAGCTCGTTGCCGACCTCCCAGTACTCGACGTCGAACGGCTCGGGGAAGCCGTGGGCAGCGCGAAGCGCCCCCATCTCGCTGTCGGTCGAGCCGTTGCAGTACTCGACCCATCGAGCCGCTTCCGCGGGCGTCCCGTTTCCGGCGTTCACGCAGATCATCGGTTCGCAGCCGACCGCTTCGCAGAACGAGACGAACTCGGCCGTCCCGAACAGATTCGACTCGACGTGACCCCACGCCGGGTTGACCCGCGATGGCCGCTCAGCGACGGGACCGACTCCGTCTTGCCACCGGTAGCCGGAGACGAAGTTGCCGCCGGGCCATCGGAGCAGCGGGAGGTTCGCCTCCCGGAGGTACGCGACGACCTCCGGATCGGCCTTGTTCACGTGGTCGTCGGGGTAGATCGTGAGTCGGTCGAGCACGAGGTCGCGGTTGCCCGGCGCCGTGAGGGCGACGGTGTACGCCGCGTCGTCGGCATGTGTCGGGGAGACGGTCAGTTCGCCCTCGGCGGTCGACCACTCGCGACCGACGTCGACCGTGGTCGCCGCCAGCGGTTCGGCCGTCGTTGGATCCGCCTCGGGTTCGTAGATCCCGACGGTGACCGGGGTCGGCTCCGTTGCGCGGAGTCGGCAGGTAACCTCGTACGTATCGGTTCGGTGAAACGGGAAGTGTGTTCGCTGGCTGATCCCGCCCTCGCCGTCAGCGAGAGCGATTCGCTGTGCCCGGTCGCCCTCGGGAGAGACGTCCGGCGTCGTTCTGACGGCGTCGTCGGTGGAGACCCAACCAAACGCCGTCCCGTCGCAATAGGCTCGAAAGCGGCCCTCAGGATCCGGGAGATCCCACTCGTCGCAGTACTCCCGGATTTCACTCCGCACGGAGGCTTCATCGATCGCGGGCCGAATCCCGCCGTCGGGATGGTCGTCGTCAGCGGGGAACTCCCACGGGCCGAACGTCGGGTTCAGGAGCACCTGGGCGTGCATTCCGTTCGCGATGTTCCGGCCGAGATGCTCACAGAACTTTCCGAACAACCGTTCGTCGACAGGTTCGCCCCGCCGCGAGGGATCCAGCGTGACTCGAGCGTCAGTCGATACCTCCCGGTGTCGAAACAGCGGGCTATCGGTCATCGTCTGTACCTCAGACCGTGGTCACTTAGCTCTACTGTGGGGTGTGCCGGGGGAAGCGGGCGGTCACTCCTCGATCGTGGGGATCCCGGCCTCCGCGTTCGGGGTCCCTCCGTTGACCGTCGGCCATCCGTCCTCCCACTCGATCGGGTCGATCATCAGCGTCCGACGCGGCGTGTCGTTGATCCAGTAGTCGTCGGCGTCGTACGCGTGGTAGACGATCCAGTCGTCGCCCGCGTCGTCCTGTACGACCGCGTTGTGACCCGGACCGACGAACTCGTCGTCGCCCTCGAGGATTCTCGTGCCGGGATTCTCCGTGATCGGATCGCCGTTCTCGTTGACGTACGGGCCGTCGAAGGATTCCGAGCGGCCGACGACGACGTGATAATCGCTGTCTTCGCCGTTGCAGCAGTGACCGTTGGAGCCGAAGAAGTAGTAGTAGCCGTCGCGCTCGATGAGGTACGGCGCCTCGAAGTGGTCATCGTCGGCGATCCGGAACGGCTCGCCGGCGACCTCGAAGCCGTCCTCGCTCAGTTCGACCCCCCAGATACCGTGCCAGCTCCCCCAGAAGATGTAGGGTGTGCCGTCCTCAACGTGGAAGTACGGGTCGATCGAGTTCTCGACACCGATCCCGTCGCTGTCGAACAGTTTTCCGTGGTCTTCGAACGGACCCTCGGGATGGTCAGCGGTTCCGACGCCGATACCCGGATTGTCGTCACCCCACTCGGAGTAGGAGTAGTAACAGTAGAATCGATCCTGGTGCGCTGCGATCTCCGGCGCCCAGAGCCCGCCGCCGTCCTTCCAGTCCGGTTTGCTGTCGAACACCTCGCCGACGTACTCCCAGTCGACGAGGTTCGCCGATTTGACGATCGGCATGTACTGCAACCCGTGTGTGTCGTGCTGGTTCGCTTCTCCGTACCAGTGGTCTTCGGTTCCGTACGCGTAGAAGACATCCTCCTCGTCGTCGGTGTGCCGAACGATCGACGGGTCGGCGAGGGTCGGCTCGAAAACCGGGTTTTCGTAGGTTTCGCCGCCGAGCCCGGCCATCTCCATACAGCCCGCGAGCACACCGGCGAGCGGGAACGAGACGGCTCCCGCTAGAAACTGTCTGCGGTCCATACACTCCTCTGTTGGCTCGATGCCAATAACGTTACCTGTCGGCTGTACAGTCACGACCATCCGGTTTCCATACGATATTCGTGAACAATTGCGGAACATATATATACGTGTGTTTGATTGGTATGCTCGTATGACAGCCGATAGCAATCGGTGCCGTAGTGGGGAGACTGTAACCAGCGTTCGCCGACGACGGTTCCTGCAGGCCGCGGGTGCAACGGCTACCGTCGGAGTAGCCGGGTGTACTGGGTTCATTGGAGGGGGAGGCGAAGACGGGGTCGAGTACTGGACGCTCTTCGGCGGGGGCGACGGTGATACGATGGAAGCGATGGTCGAGGACATCAACGAGGGAGACGACCACGACCTCACTATCAACAGACAGCGCGTTCCACACGACGAGTACTACGACCGCCTTTACACGTCGCTGACCGGTGACGAGAAGCCGGATGTCGCCGTGATGCACGCGCACATGATCGAGGAGTACGAAGACCTCGTGGTTCCGGTCACGGACGAGATCGGGACCGATCCGTACGTCGAAGACATCGCCGAAGAGGGGGTTCGCGACGGCGAACAACTCGCCGTGCCCCTCGACACACATCCGATCGCGATGTACTACAACAAGGAGGTCTTCGAAGACGCCGGGCTTGATCCCGACGACCCGCCGAACACTCCGGAACGGTTCGCCGAGGCCGCCGACACGATCCTCGAGGAAACCGATCACTTGCCGTACCAGTTCCACGACGGCGGGTTCACGGTCGATCTCTTCCGGATGTTCCTCGAGAGCCGCGGCGGCGAACTGCTCACCGATGACCTGGAACCCGCGTTCGACACGGACGACGGTCTCGCCGTCGCCGAATACATGCACGACTGGGTTCACGAGCACGAGTGGGCGCCGGACGACTCCGACACCGGATGGGACGCCTGGAACCGCGGCGAAGCGGGCATGATCATCGAGGGTACCTGGCACGTCGGCGTCGTCCAGGACGCCGGCTTCGACTTCGGCGTGACGGAGCCGTTCATCATGCCCGACTCCGAGGATCCCGTCACGCAAGCCTCGAGCCACATGCTGATCATTCCGGAAGACGAGAACCGCGACGAAGAGAGACAGGAAGAGGCGATCGAAGCGGTCCGACTGCTCACCCAGGACTACAACGACAGGTGGGGGTACGACGCGGGTCACCTGCCGGCCAGTCAGGAAGCGCTCGAGAGCGACGAACTCCGCGACAGCGAGTTGTGGGATCTCACCCTCGAGACGTTCTACGGGTTGGCGGAGAACGAACAGCTCAGTCCGCCGCCGACGACGCCGAACAACGACGCACTCAACGAACAGATCTACCAGTACCTGGACGACATGCGCAACGGAAACCTGACCCCCGAAGAGGCGCTCGAGAACGCCGCCGACGGCGTCAGTCAGACTTTCGACTGATAGCGACATGGCACAGACAGACCAATCGAGTGCGGACGATACGAGGCGGTTCGGCCTCGACATGGCCGACCGATCCACTCGCGAGAAGATCGCGGGCGTGAGCTTCGCCCTTCCGTACCTCATCATCGCCGGCGGGTTCCTGTTCGGGCCGTTACTCCTGGGGTTCTACATGAGCTTCCACGAGTGGAACGTCGCCGATCCAAGCCAGTCCGAGTTCGTCGGCCTCGGGAACTACCAGACGCTGGTCTCCGATCCGCAGTTCTGGAACGCGCTGTGGAACACCGTCTACTTCGTGATCCTGACGGTGCCGCCGATCGTCGTCGGCTCGCTGCTGCTCGCGCTGGGCGTTAACCGGGACGTCAAGGGACAGTGGCTGCTCCGGACGATCTTCTTCAGCCCGTACGTGCTGACCGTCGCCGTCATCGGCCTGCTCTGGGCGGACATCTTCAGCGCCTCAGGGCTAGTGCCGTACTACATCGGCGGCGGCAACTGGCTGAGTTCGCACACGCTCGCGATGCCGGCAATCGCCATCGCGACGATCTGGTGGACGATCGCGTTCAACTTCATCATCCTGCTCGCAGCCCGACAGAACGTCTCCGACCGGCTCTACGAAGCCGCGAAACTGGACGGTGCGAGCACCTGGCGAATGATGCGGGACATCACCATCCCGCAGATGAAGAACCCGCTCATCTTCGTCATCATCGTGACGTTCGTCGGCTCCTTTCAGGTGTTCGGCCAGCCGTACATCATGACCGACGGCGGCCCGAGTTTCCAGACGACGACGATCGTAATGTATCTATACAGTTCGGCGTTCGCCGGCCGCGAGTTCGGCTATGCGGCGGCGATCGGCTACGTGCTGTTCATGATCCTGATCGCCGTCTCTGCGATCAGCTACTACTACCTCTCGGGTGATGACTAGATGAGTACGCAAACCGGCGGCCGATTCGAAGACGTATCGATCGACGCAGAAACCGTCAAGACGGTCGGCGTCTACGTCGCGCTCTACGGGACGGCGTTTCTGTTCATCCTGCCGTACTGGTGGATGTTCGCGACATCGATCATGCCCCGGGACCAGGTGTACTCGAGCGTTCCGTATCTGATCCCGCGAGGCGCCACCTTCCAGTGGTACGAGTCGCTGCTGACGGGGTCGCTGATCGTCCAGTGGACGGTCAACACGTTCATCCTCGCAGGGATCACGACGATAATCGTCCTCCTGGTCGACGCGATGATCGCCTACTCGCTGACCCGCCTCGAGTGGCCCGGCCGATCGCTCGTGTTCTCGGTGATCGTGGCGAGTTTCATGGTCCCGGGTATCGTGAACCTGGTCCCGGTGTACATCATCGTCAACGAACTCGGCCTCGTCAACTCGCTGTGGGGGGTCGTGCTGCCGAGCATCGCCGGCCCGCTGGGCGTGTTCATGCTCGTGCAGTTCTTCAAGGACATCCCGGACGAACTCGAGGAGGCGGCCAGGCTCGACGGCTTCTCGCGGTTGCGCATCTTCACGCACATCATCCTGCCGCTGATGCGCTCTGCGCTCGCCGCACTCGGCCTGTTCATCTTCATCTGGACGTGGAACGCGTTCCTCTGGCCGCTGATCATCCTCCAGCGCGAGGGGATGTACACGCTGCCGGTCGGGCTGGTAACGCTTCAGGACACGATGGGTGTCACCGAACCCGGTGTCATCATGACGTCGGCGGTGATCGCCTCGCTGCCGCTGCTCATCGTCTTCCTCGTCCTGCAGAAACACCTCGTCAGAGCCGTCGAAATGCAGGGGACGACCAAATGACCGCGACTCGACGGGTCGACGCCCCCGATCCCGAACTCGATCCGATGTACGCCACCCTCGAGGGGACGACCAGATTCGTCTGGGAGAACCTGCCCTCGGTGGTGCTGATCAGCGTCTGCTGGTTTCTCGCCGCGTTGCCGGTCGTTACGATCGGTCCGGCGACCGTCGGCGCCTACCGCGCAATCCTCTCGCTGCGCGAAGACGGGGCCGACGGAATCGACCGCGCCGCGGTCGTCGAGACGGTCCGATCACAGTTCGTCCACGCGATGCTGATCGGCCTCGTCCCGATCCTGCTGATCGGGATCGCCGCGACGTACGGGATCGCCTACCTCGACGGGGCAACGATCCTCGCGGGACTGCTCGCGCTCGCTGCCGGCTACGCGGCGATCTACGCGTGGCTCGTCTCGATCCCGACGTTACTCGGGATCGCGTCCGGAAAACCGGCCCTCGGGGCGATCACCGACGGCTACCTGTGGACTGCACACCACGCCGTCGGTGCGGTCGCCCTCGGAACGGTGACGGCGGTGCTGTTCGTCGTCTCGTCCCTGCTGACCGTCGCCGTGGCGGTGCTGTTCGCCGGCGTTGCCTTCGCGCTCCACGTCGAGTTCATCAGTTACGTCTCCGAAACCGAACCGATCACGACTCCCACAATAGACACATGATTCACGAAACGAACGACGAACGAACGCGTACAGCCGCCCCGCGAACGGGCGTAACGACCGCCGCTACGGCGGCGCCGACGACGCTCGAGTCCGTCGGCGAACGGAGGGACGACGATGGTTGAGTCGGACGGCTCGACGGCGTCGGTAACCTTCGAGGGTACCCGGAAAGTCTACGGCGACGAGTTCGTCGCTATCGAGGGCTTCGACGCCCACGTCGAGGCAGGCGAGTTCATCACGATCGTCGGCCCCTCCGGCTCCGGCAAGTCGACGCTGCTCCGGATGATCGCCGGCCTCGAGGAGATCACCGACGGCGACATCCGAATCGGTGACGAGAGCATCAGGGGCGTCGAGCCCCAGTCGCGGGGGATCGCGATGGTGTTCCAGAACTACGCGCTCTACCCGCACATGAGCGTCCGGAAGAACATGTCCTACGGGCTGAAGCTGACGACGGATCTCCCGGACGAGGAAATCCACCACCGGGTGACCGAAACCGCCGAGATGATGGGTATCGAAGACCAACTCGAAGCCAAGCCGAGCGAACTCTCGGGCGGGCAACAACAGCGCGTTGCGACCGGTCGCGCGATCGTCCGCGATCCGAAGATCTTCCTGATGGACGAGCCGCTGTCGAACCTCGACGCGAAACTCAAGGTCCACATGCGGACCGAACTCCAGCGACTCCAGGAGGAGTTGGGAACGACGACCATCTACGTCACTCACGACCAGCACGAGGCGCTGACCATGAGCGACCGGATCGTCGTGTTAGACGGCGGCGAACTCCAGCAGTTCGCCACGCCGGAAGAGGTGTACAACCGGCCGAAAAACCGATTCGTCGCCGATTTCATCGGCAGCCCGGCGATGAACTTCTTCGACGTCACGCTCGAGGGGACGGCCCTCGTCGGCGACGGGTTCGAGTACTCGGTTCCGCCGGGGATGGCCGACACGATCGAGCAGCATCGAACCGGCTCCGATCTCGAACTGGGCATCCGACCGGAGGACATCTCGCTCGATGCCGGTGACGAAAACGCGATCGACGCATCGATCGAGGTCGTCGAGGTCGCGGGCAGCGACAACTTCGTCTATCTGGACCTCGCCGGCGACGAGTGCCGCGTTCGCGTCCCCGGAAGCGTGAAACCGACCGTCGGCGACCGGGCGAGGCTCTCGTTCGATCCCGCCGACATTCACGTCTTCGACGTCGCGACGGGGCGAAACCTGCTCGCCGACGCCGAGTCGAAACGGCCCGTTTCCGAGGAGCCATCCACTAGCTGAACGCCGAAATCAATCCTTGCGACGCTACTGTGACTACTTCACTATGACACAATTGACGGACGACTATCGACGCACGATCGAACTGAACGGTTCCTGGAAGTTCACGACGGATCCCGAAACCGACGGCCGAGACGACGGTTGGCACGATCCAGCGACCGAGTGGCCCGACGCGACCGAGACGGTAACGGTTCCCCACGCCTGGCAGGAAGACGAAGCGTACAGGGCGTACGCCGGCGCGGCGTGGTACCGGCGCTCGGTGACCCTCGAGTCGACCGAGAGCGACGTCCTCCTCCGGTTCGGCGCGGCCGACTACGAAACTACCGTCTGGATCAACGGCGAGCGCGTCGGCTCGAACCGCGGCGGCTATCTGCCGTTTTCCTTCGACGTCACGGACGCGGTCGTCGACGGCGAGAACACGATCGTCGTCGAGGTCGTCGATCCCGACGACATCAGCGAAATCCCGCACGGAAAGCAGGGCGCACCCTGGTACCAGCGGATCAGCGGCATCTGGCAGGACGTCACCCTCGAGGTGGTCCCCCGAACCCGGGTCGAATCGATTCGCGCGACGCCGAACCTCGCCGAGGACAGCGCCCGGATCGACGTCGACGTTCACGGCCCCACCACGGAACTGACGGACGTCAGCGCCGCGATCGAGATCACTCGCGACGGTGACGCGGTCACCAGCGCGACGGTCCCCGTCGAAACCGACGGGACGGGATCGACGACCGTCTCGCTCGAGAATCCCGCGTACTGGACGCCCGAAACACCCGTCCTCTACGACGTTACCGTCTCGCTCGAGCGGGAGGGGGACGTACTCGACCGCGCGGACGACTACTTCGGCATGCGGAGCGTCGAGGCCCGCGACGGCCAGCTGTACCTGAACGGCGAGCCGTACTTCATGCGCGGCGCGCTCGACCAGGGCTACTACCCGCAGACGCTTTACCGACCCTTCGAGGACGGCCTGTTCGAGGAAGAGATCCGGACGGCGAAGGAACTCGGCTTCAACCTGTTGCGAAAGCACATCAAGCCCGCACACCCCGACTTCCTCGAGGCGGCCGATCGGCTGGGGATCCTCGTCTGGGAGGAGCCGGCGAACCCGACGGTCCACACCGACCGCTCGAAGCGCGAGGTGCGCGACCAGATACTGGGACTGATCGACCGCGATTACAACCGGCCGAGCGTGATCGTCTGGAGCCTGTACAACGAGGAGTGGGGTATCGGTAACCCGCAGGGACTCGACGAGGAAACCTCGCTGTGGGAAGACGAGGAAAAACAGGGGTACCTCACGGCCCTCTACGAGGAGACGAAGGAGCGCGATCCGACGCGCGTTGTCTGTGACAACTCCGGCTGGGCGCACGTCGCCACCGACGTCAACGACTACCACCGCTACTTCGTCAGTCCCGATCGGGCGGCTGCCTGGACCGAGGACATCGAGGCGATGACCGCCGCGCCCGAGGACAACTACGGCGCGACCGAAACGGACCCCGAGGAGGCGCCGCTGATCGTCTCCGAATTCGGCACCTGGGGGCTGTGCGATCTGCCCGCCCTCGAGGATCACTACGGCGAAACGCCGCCGTGGTTCGACTACGACTTCTTCGACGACGCGATCAAGCGCCCCGAGGGGGTCTACGACCGTCTCGAGGGGACCACGCTGCCCGAAGCCTTCGACGACTGGGAGTCACTCGCCGAGGCCTGGCAGTGGCGGGAGTTCCGCTCGATCAAGGACGTCATCGAGCAGATGCGCGCCCACGAGGGCGTCGCCGGCTACGTTATCACGGAGTTTTCGGACATCGAGTGGGAGTTCAACGGCATCCTCGACTACCGCCGCCAGAAGAAGGCGTTTCACGACGACTTCGCGACCGTCAACGACGAGGTGCTCGTAAGCGTCGACGTCGACAGCCACGCCGCTCGCGCCGGCGAGACGCTCTCGGCCGATATCGTGGTGAGCAACCACACGACCGACCCGATCGACGGCGACGTCGAGTGGTCGGCGTTCGACCGGTCGGGAACAGTTTCCGTCGCCCTCGACGGGTTCGGCGTCGATCGACTCGAGGACGCGATCTCGATCACCGTTCCCGACGTCGACGCGGTGACGACCGAGGAGCTAAGCGTGTCGCTCGGTGATCGATCGACCAACGCCGAACCGATTACCGTTGCGCCCGACCTCGCCGTCGACGCCGACGTAACCGTCTTCGTGGACGACGACGGACTGGCCGAGCGGCTGGCCGATCTCGGGTTCGCCACCGAGCGGTCGCTCGAGGAGAGCGACGTGGCGCTGATCACGGACCCCGACGAGGCGTCGCGAGCGTTCGTCGAAGACGGCGGCACCGTCGTCCGCCTCCCCGACGCGAGCGGCCACGTGGCCGAAGACGAGTTTTTCGAGTACCGGAACCTACCGGAAACCGAGAGCTGGAACCTCGTCGCCTCGCTGTTCTACCGCGAGGGCGGGCCGCTCGAGGACGCGCTCGACGTCGTTCCGGGCTGGGAGTTTGACGGCGTCTACCCCTACGACGTCGTCGCCGACGTCGACGAAACCGACGAGATCCCGATCGGCTACGTCGAGGGGTGGATCGCGAACTGGAGCGCCGCGGCCGTCGTCCGGGAGTGGGGCGACGGCCGGGTCGGCGCGTTCACGTTCCGCGTGACCGATACCGCGAACCCGATCGCGCTCAGGAGCCTCGCCGAATTCGTTACCGACGTCGCTCCGAACTCACGGTAACACCCACAGCTATCACGCTCGAATTCGACATCCGATACAAGACACCATGCAGATAACTGATTACGAACTGTTCGACGTACCGCCACGCTGGCTGTTTCTCAAGGTAACGACGAGCGACGGCACCGTCGGCTGGGGCGAACCGGTCGTCGAGGGCCGCTCGAAGACCGTCCGCGCCGCCGTCGAGGAACTGATGGACACCTACCTCCTCGGCGAAGACCCCGCCCCGATCGAGGACCACTGGCAGACGATGTACCGCGGCGGCTTCTACCGCGGCGGGCCGATCCTCATGTCCGCCATCGCCGGCATCGACCAGGCGCTGTGGGACATCAAGGGGAAGAGCTACGGCGCACCCGTCTACGATCTGCTGGGCGGCGCGGCCCGCGAACGCATCCGCGTCTACCAGTGGGTCGGCGGCGACAGGCCAGCCGAGGTCGCCGCCCAGGCCCGCGAGAAGGTCAACGCCGGCTTCACCGCGCTGAAGATGAACGGGACGGAGGAGGTCGAACGGATCGACTCGCCGGCGACCGTCCGGGCCGCCGCCGACCGGATGCGGGAGGTCCGCGAGGCCGTCGGGAGCGAGGTCGACGTCGGCGTCGACTTTCACGGCCGCGTCTCGAAGCCGATGGCGAAGCGACTGGTCGCCGCCCTCGAGCCCCACGAGCCGTTCTTCATCGAGGAACCGGTACTCACGGAACACCTCGACTCGCTTCCGGAGATCACCGCACACGCGTCGACGCCGATCGCGACCGGCGAGCGGATGTACTCGCGATGGGACTTCAAGCCCGTCCTCGAGGACGGCCACGTCGACCTCATCCAGCCGGATCTCTCACACGCCGGCGGAATCACGGAAGTGAAGAAGATCGCTTCGATGGCAGAAGCCTACGACGTGGCGATGGCGCCACACTGTCCGCTCGGACCGATCGCGCTCGCCTCCTGTCTCCAGGTCGACGCCTGCTCGCCGAACGCGCTCATCCAGGAGCAGAGTCTCGACATTCACTACAACGAGACGAGCGACGTCCTCGACTATCTCACCGATCCGTCGGTGTTCGAGTACCGTGACGGCTACGTCGACATCCCCGACGGGCCGGGACTCGGCGTCGAGATCGACGAAGAAACGGTTCGCGACCGGGCCGGGGAGGTCGACTGGCACAACCCCGTCTGGCGCCACGACGACGGTAGCGTCGCGGAGTGGTGATTCCAGTGGACGACGCACTCACCGACGTCCTCCGAGGGTACGAACGTCGCGCGTGGCAGACCGTCGACGACGGCACCGTCCGCTTCGCGCTGGTCGGACTGGGCTGGTGGACGACCGAGCAGGTGATCCCCGCGATCGAGGAGTCCGAGTTCTGTACGACCAGCGTCGTCGTCAGCGGCTCTCCGGAGAAAGCGGACGATATCGTGGACGAACACGACGGGATCGAACGCGGACTCAGCTACGACGAGTTCCACGACGGCGAGGCGAGCGACGCGTACGATGCCGTTTACATCTGCACGCCGAACGCCTTCCACCTCGAGTACGCACGGACCGCGGCCGATCTCGGCAAGGCGGTGCTCTGTGAGAAGCCGATGGAGGCGACCGCGGACCGGGCGGCGGCACTCGTCGAGGCCTGCGAAGCGGCCGGAGTCGACCTTATGATCGGCTATCGGATGCAGACCGATCCGATAGTCCGGTACGCCCGCGAACTCGTTCGCGACGGCGTCATCGGCCGCCCCGTTCACGCTCTCGGCAACAATTCGCAGACGTTACTCGAGATTTTCTCGAGTCCCGACCAGTGGCGTCTCGACCCGGCGCTGACCGGGTACGGGACGTCGGTAATGGATCTCGGGATCTATCCGCTCAACACGACGCGGTTTCTCCTCGATGGCGACCCCGTCTCCGCCGAGGCGACGATGGACTCGAGCCACGAGGCCTTCGAGAACGTTCCCGACGAGGTGGCGGCGTTCACCGCGACGTTCGACGACGGGACGATCCTCACGGCGACGGCCTCGCAGAACGCACAGGCGAGCACGAGTCTCCGTCTGATCGGGACGGAGGGCCAACTCGTCTTCGAACCGGCGTTCCACATGGAAACTCACCTGCGGATCGAACGCGGCGACGACGAGGTTTCGATCGCACCCGACGGGGCGAACCAGATGACGGAGCTGTTCGACTACTTCGCGGATCGGCATCTCGGCGACGCGGCGATCGAACCCGACGGTCGACACGGACTGGTCGATCTCGAGGCGATGCGCGAGATCTACGAGGCGGGGACGACCGACACCGGCGAGTGAACCGACCGGGCGCTCGAGCGAGTCACCTCCTCGAGTGTCCCATTGAACGTGTACCGGTCGCCGTCGCTCGCGGACCTTACCTGGCCAGCAAGACGCTCTCGACGGACTTGCTGGCGTTGACGAGCAGGGTCGCGATTTCGTCCTCGAGACGCCGGCCGTAGAGACTCGACTCCGACCCGCTAACTTCGATTGCGGCGATCGCGTAGCTGTCGGCGTTGCGGATCGGAACCGCGATGCTGTGGAGACTCTGGTACGGTTCTCCGTGTCCAACGACGTGTCTGTGTCCCTGAAATGCACCGGCGCTGAACGCACTCCCTCCCGGACTCTCGCGTTCGATAACCATGCGCTGGTTTCTGAGGGTCCGCAGCTCGGAGAGCAGTTGGTCGCCCGTCTCGTCGAGGTCGTGTTCGGAGAGCAACGTCTCGACCTCCTCGAGCGGACGGTAGGAGAGAATCGCCTTCCCGCCGACCGAGATCGGGGCGGGGATGCGTCCGGCTTCCTCGACCGGGCCGACGGGCTCGTCACGCTCGGTCACCTGATAGAGGTAGACGGCGTCGCCGTCCTCCTCGACGACCAGCGAGACGGTTTCGCCCGTTTGTCGAGCCAACCGGTCCAGTTCGGAACGCGCCGTGTGAAAGACGTCCCGTCGGTCCCGGGTGTGCCGACCGACTTCGAACCAGCGAAGCGACAGCGAGTAGGCCGTTCCGGATTTCGTGACGAAGCCGACGTGCTGAAGCGTCGAGAGGTACTTGTAGACGGAACTTTTCGCGATACCAGTTTCTCTCGCCAGTTCGGTCACACCCATCCGGCCCTGGCGGTCGAGTGCGTCCACGATACGAAACAGCTTCGTGACGGATTTGACGTGGTGGTCCGGGCGTGACATCCGGTGGACCTGCGTCCGCCGCCCACAAAGTCGTTTCTCATTAGGACACGACGCTGCTCGCCACGAAAGTTTTATCACGACGACTGCAGATTCCCTGCAGTAGATGGCTTCGACGAGCGTTTCCCGGGAACCGGCGATCGGAACACAGCCGCCGGAACCGACGATTCAATGACCCGTTCCGATCGGGACGAGTCCGAACCGTATCGTCACACGCTCACCCTGGACGGAACGTGGGAGTTCGTTACTGATCCCGAGCACACGGGCCGGACACAGCAGTGGTACGACGGTGAGACACGGTGGCCGGACAGAGCACATACCGTCTCGGTCCCGCAGGCCTGGGAAGAGACGGACGCGTACCGGGAGTATACCGGAACCGCGTGGTATCGCCGAACGTTCGACCTCGAGTCGGTCACTCTCGAGGATCGGGTCGCGAGCGTAACGTTCGACGCCGTCGACTACGAAACGACGGTCTGGGTGAACGGCGTCCACGTCGGGGACAACCGCGGCGGCTACCTGCCGTTTTCGTTCGACGTCACGGACGCGGTAGAACGCGGCGAGAACGTCATCGTCCTCGCGGTGACCGATCCGGCGGATCTCTCCGAGATTCCACACGGCAAACAGGGTGACCCCTGGTACACCCGCGTCTCCGGAATCTGGCAGTCGGTAACCCTGACCCTTCGGCCCGAAACGCACGTTCGGACGGCTCGAGTGACCCCCGACCTCGAGGCGGACACCGCGGTGGTCGAACCCGATATCCGTAGCGGGCCGAGAGCGATAGACGCCCTCGAGGTCGACGTCCGGGCCCGACGGCACGGTGACGTCGTCGCGAGCGTGAACGCAGCGGTCGACGACCGGACGAGTGCGGTCCTCGAGTTCGAGGATCCCGACTACTGGTCGCCCGACGAACCGGCCCTGTACGACCTCGAGATCAGTCTCATTCACGACGGCGTGGAACTCGACCGGTACGAAGATTACTTCGGACTGCGGAGTTTCGAGCGAGCGGACGGCGAGTTCCGCCTCAACGGCGAGCCGATACTGATGCGCGGCGTTCTGGATCAGGGGTACTACCCGGAGACGCTCTATCGGCCGCCGGATCCGGAGCTGTTCGCCCGAGAGATCGAGTTCGCCGTGGAGGCTGGCTTCAACCTCATCCGGAAACACATCAAGCCCGCACACCCGACGTTCCTCGAGTACGCCGATCGGATGGGGATGCTCGTCTGGCAGGAACCTGCAAACCCGACGCGGTATACGGACCGCTCGCGTGCGGAAGTGCGTCGGCAACTGTTCGACCTCATCGATCGGGATTACAACCGACCCAGCGTCGTCGTCTGGTCGCTGTACAACGAGGAGTGGGGGCTCGGCCACCACGACGCCGACGAAACGCTCTGGACTGACGAGGGGAAACAGCGGTTTCTGGCCGATCTGTACAGGGCCGTCACGGAGTACGATCCGACTCGACTCGTCTGTGATAACTCCGGTTGGGCGCACGTCGAAACCGACATCAACGACTACCACCGTTACTTCGTCAGCCCGGATCGAGCCCTCGAGTGGGCGGCCGACCTCACTCACCTCTGTTCGTACCCCCGCGACAACTATGCGACCGCCGAGTTCGACGATCCGGACGCACCGATCGTCATCTCGGAGCTCGGAACCTGGGGGCTCTGCAACGTCGACTCCCTCCGGGACGCGTACGGCGGTGATCCGCACTGGTTCGACCACGAGTTTCTCACTCAGCCGCTCAAAACGCCGGCCGGAGTCGACGATCGGTTCGACCGAACGGGGCTCTCGGACGTCTTCGACGGCTACGAAGACCTGGCTCGATCGTGGCAGGACCGGGAGTTCGTTTCGCTCACGCACCTGCTCGCCGAAATACGGACTCGCGAGGAAGTCGCCGGCTACGTACTGACACAGCTATCAGATATCGAATGGGAGTTCAACGGATTACTCGACTACAATCGCGAGCCGAAAACGTTCGCCTCCGACCTCGCGTCGATCAACGGCCCGATCGCCGTTTTCGCGGACCTCGAGAGCCACGTTGGCTGGATGGGAGACGCCGTAACCGCCGATTTCACGGTCGTCAACGATACTACTGAACCCGTTTCGGGAGCGCTCACGTGGTCGTTTGCTGGCGTGCAGGGACGAGAATCGATCACGGTTCCGGCCACCGGAACGCGACGAATCGAGACGTCGATTCAGCTCCCGGCCGATCGCCCGAACTCGCCGGTCACCGACACGCTCTCGGTCGAATTCGACTACGGAGCCGACCGGACGGCGACGGCCGAACCGGTCACGTCCGTCGATCGTCGCAGCGAGATCGAATCGGCGATGACGGTGTACGCAGAGGGAAGCTTCGCCTCGCGGTTCGCAGAACGCGGGTGGTCCGTGACACACACGCTCTCCGAGGACGTCGACGTCGCGTTCACGTCGACCATTTCGGAGCAGGTCACGCAGTTCGCCAACGGCGGCGGAAACGTGATACACGTTCCGGATACGACCGGAGAAATGATCGCGGGTGGACCGTTTTCGTATCGAGACGTTCCGCGGACGGAAGACTGGAACGTCGTCGCCTCCTTCTTCTATCAGCAGTCGCCGCTCCTCGAGGAAGTCTGTCCGAACAGGCGGTTGGGGTGGGAGTTCGACGGCCTCTATCCGGCGGCCGTCGCGACGAATCTCGATCCGTCTATCGACCGCGTTCACGTCGGCTACGTCGAGGGATGGCTCGCCAACTGGAGCAGTCCGCTCGTCGTCAGGGGGTACGGAAACGGATCGATAACGGCACTCACGTTCCCAGTCTGTGAGTCCTACGGCTCGCACCCCGTCGCCACCCTTCTCTGTGACGGCCTCCTCGATTGGCTCTCGGCGTGATACCGCGGTCCCTTTGTGGTTCACTTTTCCTACCCTGTTCTTCCACTGGCGTGCCTTCACCGGCCGCTTCGAACGCCTCCCGAACCCTCCTGTGGTGGCTGGTGAACGTGCCGTGCTGATCGCAGAACGCATAGAAAGCGTACACACGCTGTTGTGTGTTCTCCGCTGAGTCTCCTACTGGGAAACACGTCTCGACCTCACCACGCTGCCTCTATTGTATTGTGGAAAATCAAAAATACTATCTGGCTCGGCCGTCGTTCCGTTTTGCTGAATTTCGAGGCGGGCGACCGATCCGTTAACCGATCGAGAGAGTCAGCAAGACTCGACGATATGTCCGTCTCCTCTTCTCCCTCTCCTCATCGGAACAGTCATCGTCGATTCTCAGAGCTATCGACGTTTGGAGGCCCGAAGACAGCTGTTAATCACTGTCTGGGTCGACCGTAACTTCTCACCTACTCTGCGGTCGGGGATCGATCTGTCGGCTGTACTGTATTGCAGAATACAGGCACTACCATTGGGCTGCAGTGAGTGCCCTTCGTTTTCTACAATACATCGTCTAATCCGAAAGGTGGAGGGGGTCACGCGCTGATCGGTGAGAATCGCCGGGGCGGCTGTCGTCGACACGACTCAGACGGACTGCTGTACGCCAGTTTCGGAGCGACCGACGGGTCGCCCGGTAAACGGTCACCGCAGGCCATATTACATCAAGTAGAACAGCGGAAAGAGGAAGACCCAGACGATGTCGACGAAGTGCCAGTAGAGGCCGAAGAACTCCACCGGCCGGGAGTCCTCCATGTAGGCGTCGATCGTGATGATCCGGTAGATCATGAACGCGGCGACGAGCAGCCCCAGAACGACGTGCAGGCCGTGGAGGCCGGTCGTCACGAAGTACAGCGAGTACTCGAGGCCGGTGAACCAGTAGATTCCCTCGGAGAACTCGACGCTCCACTCCCATGCTTTGACGCTCAGGAACGTCAACCCGAGCGTAACGGTCGCAACCATCGCCGTGAGCAGCCCGGTCCTGTTCTGGCGTTCGGCCATCACCAGTGCCAGGATGACCGTGAAACTCGAGGTGATCAGGATGTAGGTGTTCAGCAGGCCGGGCCAGGCTTCCGGCGGCACCGGTCCCCACTCGCTCCAGCCGGCGTGGAGCCGCATGAACAGGTACGAGCCGATGACGGCTCCGAAGACAACGACGTCGGAGGCCAGGAACACCCAGACCCCGAACTTCGTGTTGCCGACGCCCTCGAACGGCCAGCGTTCGGCGATCGTCATCTCGGGAGCGTGGAAGCTCTCACGGCCGAACCCGAACAGCGTGAACGCCAGGATGGCCACTCCCAGCGCCATGCTGATCGGGTAGGCGATGTTTGGCTCGGGAACGGTTCCGATCTCTGCCCCTCGGTTCGTGGCGAACGGAGCAATGTACGGCGTGATTCCCGAGAGGCCGAAGAACAGGACGAACGTCCCGACCCCGATTCCCAGCGGCCAGATACTCGCGTGATCGGCGTGTTCCGCTTCGAGGCGCCCCTCTGACGCCCCCTCGAGATCGTCCGAACTCTGAGTGGCCGGAACACCGCCGTCAGTCGTCGTTGCGCCGTTCGCGTCGTCGACGAACTCGAGGCGACCGCTGGCGTAGCTCGGACGGTTCTCCCAGTTCTCGAGCGGCGGGGGCGAGGGAACTGCCCACTCGGCGGTTCGAGAGAACTGCCAGGGGTTATCGGGTGCGTCGGGGCCGGAAACGAGGCTTCGTGCGAAGTTGTAGCCCATGATCAGAAACGATGCACCGAGGACGAACGCGCCGATCGTCGCGAGCTGATGGTAGAGCTGCAACCCTTGCCCGTAATCGAAGACGCGGCGTGGGGTTTCCCAGGCGAGGAACATCGGGAAGTACAGCAGGTTGAAGCCGATGAAGTAGACGGCGAAATGAACCTTCCCGAGGAACTCGTCGTACATCTTCCCCGTGATCTTCGGCCACCAGTAGTAGAGTCCGCCGATCAGTGCCGTCCCACCGGCGAACATCACGTAGTGGAAGTGCGCGACGACCCAGTAGGTGCCGCGGAACTCGTAGTCCAGGACGACGGCGCCGAGGAAGACCCCGGTGATGCCGCCGAGGATGAACAACACGAGCGCGCCGATATTGAACAGAAACGGCGTGGTAAAGCGAACCCGCCCCTTGACCATGGTGTAGATTAGCGCGAACACCATCAGGTCAAAGGGCAGCGAGATCCCGATGGTCGTCGCCATGAACAGCGTCTTCACCTCCAGGTTGATCGTCGTCAGGAACATGTGGTGCATCCAGACGAGGAACGACTGGACGGCCACGAGGACCATCGCGATGATGACCCACTTTCGGCCGACGAGACGCCGACCACAGAAGGTCTGGAACGTCTCGAACATGATCCCCAGCGCGGGGAAGAAGACGATGTACACCTCCGGATGACCGAAGAACCAGAACAGGTGCGCCCACAGCAGGCTCGAGCCCTGATCGGTCGCGAAGTACTGCGTCAGGAGGATGTGATCGCTCGCTAGCAACAACAGTGCCGCGAGCAGCGCCGCGAACGCGAACAGCATCATCCAGACGGTCAGCAGCCACGACCAGGTAAACAGCGGTACGTTCCACAGTCCGAGCCCTTCCGCACGCGAGCGGTGGATCGTCGTGATGAAGTTCACCGATCCGATCGTAATCGAGAGAACGAACAGGATCAACGCGAGAATCGTCGCGTTACCACCCGTCGTCGCTTCCATAACGCCGGAGTAGACGGGAACGTTCAGCGGGGCGTACATCGTCCAGCCGCCGCCGAAGGTCTCTCCCTGGAAGAACGAAATGAGGACCAGTATGGCGGAGAACAGGTAGAACCAGTAGCTCAGCGCGTTCAGCCGCGGGAACGCCAGATCTTTCGCCCCGATCTGCAGCGGCACCAGATAGTTCGCGAAGCCGGATGCGAGCGGGGAGATGAACCAGAAAATCATCAACAGGCCGTGTCCGGTGACGGCCTGATTGTACGCGCTATCGCTCAGAAACCAGCCGCCGGGCGTCCACAACTGGAGTCGAAAGAGCAGCGCTAGTACGCCGGCAGCCACGAACATGAACAGCGCCGTCACGAGATAGAGGATTCCGACGTCCTTGTGGTTAGTCGTGACGAGCCACCGTTTGACCGAGGTCGCCGGCGGGAACTCCTCAGCCACCGACTGTCACCTCCGACTTAGTCCCGGCGACGCCCGTCTTCGGCTTTGAGGCCATCTCTCTGCACGCCAGCCCGCTCCGGCTGACGGTGATCGTGACCTCACGACCGACGCGGAGACGCCGCTCGAGATCAGTCGTCGGGGGCTCGGTCCCCGGTCGAATCTGGAGTAGAGAGGAGTTGGAGATCGTTGTCACCTCGGTTGTCGTTCGGTCGTCTCGAGTTTCGATCCGAGTTCGCCGTAGCACTATCTCTGCAGGCCAAACAGCATAAAACAGGGACTGGAATACGCGACGTTCTGCTGGCGAGAGGTCCGCTGTGTGGGAATCTCTGGACCAGATGTGTGTTCGGAGCCCGCGTCTGGGCATGGTAGCCGGGGGCCGCCGCGAACCACTCTCCAGCGTGGTCGGCAACCGACTCGAGTGCACCCGCCCCTTCGAACGGGTGCGAAGCGCCTTCACCGACCTCGAGCGCCTTCTCCCCGACCAGCAGTTCGTACGGCTCCTCGTTCCACCCGAGGGCCGGATGGTCGTTCCCGCCAGCGATAAACAGCGTCGGTACCGACACCTGCTCCAGCACGTCGGCTGCAAGGTCGACGTGGCCGCGCTCGGTCGACGGAATCCGTGCCTCTCAGTTACGGGCGGTTCCGGTCACGACGACGGGACGATCCGTCTCGAGGAGGACGGACTGGGTGACGCTTCCGAACACCGCCTTTCCGACGGGGGAGCGTTTCCGGCCGCCGAGGACGATCGCATCGACGTCGAACTCGTCGGCGACACCGAGGATGTCCTCGACGGTGTCTCCGCTCTCGTCGACGGTCGTGTACTCGATGCCGTGATTCTCGAGTCGCTCCTGTGCCCGTCGAACGGCGCCGATTCGAGACGCCGATTTGAACTGCCGGAACTCCTCGGGCGCGTCCGTTCCTTCCTCGTGGAACACGAACAACACGATCGCTTCGACGGATTCCGACGCGCGGGGAAGCGACGTCACGTACGCGGCCTGTGAGAGCGCCCGGCTTTCGTCCGCGTCGACCGCCATAAGTACTCGGTACATAGGTCGGTACTCACCGCCAAACACGGTAAAACTGTCAGGTACAACCCCCTTGTGACGCACCGCGTTCGGGCGCTTCTGTCCGGCTCACAGTCAACAGCTGTACTCGCCGCGCGGGACGACGACCGATAGGCGATCCGTTCCCGTCGTCGTGTAGACCGCCTGGTTCTCGAGAACCGCGCGCTCGTAGCGCGCTTCGTCGATCGTCGCGGGTTCCGTGGGATAGCGCTGTGCACCGTCGGTTTGCCAGGACTGCTGGAGGGCGGTCGGACACGCGAGGGGCTGTTCGTTCTCGAGCCACTCGTAGGTCGGACCCGGTGAGACGTTCGCCCCGTAGTAGTTGTCGGCGATCCGGGTGAGGTGGTCGTCGCTCGTCCATTCGGGAGCCGACGCCGTGGCGAAGCTGAGCGTTTCGAACTCCTCGTGGGTGGTCGTTCCCTTGTAGGCGACCGCCTCGAGGCCGGCGAACGCGAACGGCATCGAAACGAGCGCGCACAGACAAAGCGTGACGGCGAGGGCGGTTCGGACCCAGGGCGTTGCGGGTCGTCGGTGTGTGGCGACCCATCGGCCGAGTCCGAGTATTCCGAGTCCGGCGAGAACCACGGCGGCGAGGTGGACGAACGTCTGCCCGCGACGGGCGAACAGGACGTACTCGGGGGTGAGTCCGGCGGTCACGGCGAACCCGACCCACGCGATTGGGGCGGCCAGCAGCCCAGTGATCGCGAGTCGGTCGCCGGTGGGACCCACCCCGTAGGGAAGTCCCACCACCGCGAGCGCCGCCAGGACGACGAGCGGGGCGACGAAGACCAGCAGTGTCGACGGAACCGACATCGTTCCCGGGAACAACCCCCAGAGCGCGTCAGCGGCCAGTATAAGGAAGCCGCCGGCGCCGACTGCGCCCACGACGAAGCGGGTCGCCCGGTAGCCGGCCGTGGTGAGCCAGCCGACGAGCGCGGTCAGGACGACCACCCACCCGAAAAACAGCCCCGGCTTCGCGGTGAGATCGCCGGTATACGGCGGTCGGGTGAGCGCGTAGTACGTCCCGAAGTACAGCCAGAACCCGACGACGATGGCCACGCCGGGAACGGCTCGAGCCGGTCGCCGAAAGCCGTAGCCCGCGACGACGGCGGTGACGGTCAGCGCGGCGAGCATCGTGCTCAGGTGGTGAGTGATCGGGAGCACGGCGAGGGCGACGATAGTCACGACGAGCCACGCTGGGCGACGCGTCTCGAGGGCTCTGACGGTCGTAATCGCGAGAACGCCGACCAGTAACAGCCCTAGAACTTCGTAACTAACCGTTACCGTCCGTCGGAGGTACACTCCTTCGACCGCGAGGACCGCTCCCGCGGTGGTTCCGGCGATCAGTACCGCGCGGCCGTTCGCCGTGATGGTAGTGCCGAGTCGGGTTACCAGGAGAACGGCGAGCAGCGCCGGGACGGCCCCGATGACGGCGATGGTCGGCTGGGCGAGCCAGAGCGGATCGACGCCCGTGAGCTGACTCGTCATCGACAGCAGGATCGAGTACGCGTGGCCGTGTGGCGACCCGCTTGGGAGGGTAAGCGCTCCGTCGCGGGTAATCTCGCCGGCTCGAGACGCAAAGGAGAAGCCGTCGGGGTTGAACGGGTAGGCCGTCCAGTGTCGCGGCAGCAGCCGTGTCGCAATGGCGACCGCCAGCACCGCGGCGGCGGCGACTCCGGTGCGACGATCGGTCATCGACGGTCATCGATGTCGGACTGTCTTAATGACTGTGAATGACCTGTCGATCCGAACCGTTGCGATCGCTTCCACCCAGTGGTGGTACATGAGACTGAACCTATTCGCTTGCAACAACTGATTGAAACACCTACTTCATACAAGCATTTGAAACAGCACTGGCGAGTCGAAGAACTCCTTCGAACCGAGCCGTGCAAACCGTTTTCCGGCGGTCGTCTCGCCGTCGAAAAGAGCGACGACTCAGGCGTCGTCGTGTTTCCGGGCCCGGAGGGAGACGCTCTTGACGCCGTATTTCTGGCAGGCTCCCTGCGCCTGGTCGGACGTGAATTCGTACTCCGTGTTCTCTCGCATCTCGAGGACGTCGAAGCCGGGCGTTTCGATGACGGCCATGTAGTCGTCAGTTTGCATCGCGCCGCCGATACACGCCGCCCAGAGATCCGCGTCGCCTTTGATGCTGTCGGGCATCTGTTCCTCGCTGATGATGTCCGAGAGCGCGAGCCTGCCGTCCGGTGCGAGCACCCGACCGATCTCCTCGAAGACGCGGTCTTTCGCCGCCGAGAGGTTGATCACGCCGTTGGACATGACGACGTCGAACTCCCCGTCGCCGAACGGAAGCTCTTCGATGTAGCCGCGTTCGAATCGAACGTTCTCCAGACCGGCCTTGTCGCGGAGTCGCCGGGCCTTCGCGAGTTGCTCGACGGTCATGTCAAGGCCGGTCACGCTGCCGGTGTCTCCCAAGTGAAGCGCTGCGACGAACACGTCTGTCCCCGAGCCGCTGCCGAGGTCGAGGACGCGGTCGCCGGGTTCGAGATCGGCGAGGTCAGTGTGATAGCCGACGCCGGCGAACGATTCGAGCGCTTCCTCGGGAATCCGATCGAGATCCGCCGCCGGATAGCCGAGACGTCTCGCCAGTGGGCGTCCCATCTCGAAGTGGAACTCCCCGGTCGGTTCGTCGGCGACGCCCCGGTAGATCTCTTTGACTTTGCGCTCCAGTTCCTGCGTGTCGAGGTTCTGTTCCATCTCTGCTCACCTCAGTCGTCGGCCGCTGCCGTCTGCTCTCCGAGATACTCTGCGATCTGTGCGACTTCGCCCTTGAACACCTCGAGGTCGTAATCCTGCGCCTGTATCATCGCGCTGTATCGCGGTGTGTAGCTCGCCAGGAACGACAGCTCCGCGAGCTCCTCTTCGGTCGCGCCGTGAAGTTGGGCTGCCCCCCTGTGGAAATGTCGGCAGTACTCACAGCCGATCGCCGCGGCCATCGCGAGCCCGATGAACTCGCGCTCTTTCGGTGGGATCGCCGTCTCGCCGAAGAGGAACCGCTTCAGGTTCGGCCACTCGTTGATCAGTTCCTGTTCGGGCAGTGCCTCGAGATAGCCGGGAACCAGACCGAACGATTCCTCGATGTCGGTTATGGTTTCGTCGTAGAGTTGTTGATTCGTTGCCATGAGTTAGTGCACCTCTGAGTGCCACTTCCTGTCTATGTCAGTTGATGGCATAGTATCTCGCTGCGAACGGTGATCATAGCGTGACCGCCGGTTATCTCGCGGTCACGGTGTGTTCGGTGTTCACACCGTGAACAGTTGCGGATCCGCCGGTTCCGCCCGGACGCGATACCGCTGAAACGTTCGGACCGCCCAGTCGTAGACGATGTCGTCGTCGGTGAGGACGAGCGCTCGAGTGACGTCCTGGTGGTCAGTCAGCAGGATGCCGGTGGTCCCGTCGGCGACGAACACGGAGAACGGAATCTCGCCATCGTACGTGTGGACGGTCACGAGCGGCGCGTCGAGGAGTTCGCTGAACTGCGGTCTGAGCGACGGCTCGTCCAGCATGTACCGCATCAACTCGAGCGCCAAGACGGCTTCGAACTGCTGGGCGTGTCTCTCGACTGCGTGCCTGGTCGCTTCGATGAACGGCGGGGCCGCCTGCGAGGAAAGCACCCGAACGTGCGTCGCCGTCCGAAGCCGAGCGGCGACGTGTTCGACGTGCGCCGAAATGTTGTTCTGCGTGGGTTCGATGATCGTCGCATCACGCAGACAGCGAACGTCGAACGGAAGCTGTTCGATAGGTACCCACGGAAGGATCTCGCGAAGCCGGCGTTCGTCCGCCATCGTGTCGAGAAACGCCGTGAACTCGTCGGTAACCCACGCGCCAAGGGGGGTGATTCCGCAGGTCTGTCCTGATTGTTGGATCCACTCGCGCGCCTCGAGGTCGGCGACGATACGCGCGAGCGTCACTCGGGATACGCCGACGCGCTCCTGTAACTCCGAACGCTGCTGTGGCCCCTCGGACAGCGCCTCGAGCACCGCTACCCGGTTCGCGGAGTTCGCGAGAAACGCGACGTCCTCGAGGGTCGAATGCATGTGTATAGGTACCGCCCGACACACTATGAATGGGTGGGATAGTCAGGGGTGAAGCGTATTCGGTGGGGGCGCATATCGGTAGCACCTCAGCCGCCCTTTATTCTATCTGTGATCGTGTACCACCGTATGAGCATGGATGGCAACGAACACACCGGTGGAACGGACGGCTACGACAACGATCGCGCGTCGGGACCGGACGACCCACCCGACGACACGTCACAGCGAGCCGACATTGATATGACCACCTCATCCGGTGAGAGGGACGCCGATTCGGGCGGATCCCAGGAGTGCCACCGCCGCGGCTGTACGAAACCAGCGTCGTTCGTCGTCCGTGAACGGTATCTGGAAGAAACGGGAAAGGGAGCCGTCGTCGCGAAAGCTGCCCTGTGTCGGGCCCACACCGCCGAGGAACGGCCGACCAATCTCGAGGACGCTTATCCGGGCTATCTCTTTCGCGTCGATCCTATTTCGAGTGCGGACGGCAGCGACGACGCTCCGTGAGTCGATCGCCCGGCTCGTAGTCGTGGACCCTGCCTGGAGAGACGGCTCTATCGGTACGGAGGATGACTGAAACGTCGACTCACTCTTGCCGGCGTTCCGCTCTCGGACTCCCACTCGCTCGTTCGACTCGAGTTCGTCGCGCGTCGATAACGGCACGAAGCCACTCGATCTCGTCCTGGTTGATGCCGGCCTCATCACAGTCCGGGCGGGGTGGAAAGTCTTTGTCGACCACGACACGCTATTGGTGATTTCTGGTATATGCTTTGTGATTCTTGACAGGTGGGGCCACTGTTTCACACGGTGTTTGCCGGTGTGGTTCCCTCACCCAATATCGCAAATGGATATTTGTTAGCACAATCGCCAACCACAACTCTTTTGACGGTTACCTGATCCTGTTGAGGTGCTATGGCATGGCATCTGGATCGCCGCGAGTTTCTGGCGGCGACCTCGGCCGCGCTCAGTGCTGTCACGGTTGGAACGTCCGCGAGCATCCCAGTGGGGGCGTCCGACTCCGCTGGACCGTGTGAGACGGACCGCATCGGTCCGCTCGTGTTCAACGAAACCTCGAGTCTCCTCGACGAGAATTACGGTCGACTCACGGACGACGATGTCGTCTTCGTACACAGCGAAGACGGCGCCGATGCCAGCGAGTACAGCGACGAACCCGTTCCGCTGTGGGCCAGAGACGGCCACGTATTCGGTAGCGGTTCGCTGCTCGTCGACGACGACGAGGGGGAGTTCGCCCTGGACTACGGTCAGGACGCCGTCCTTCTCAGTATCATCGAAGAGTACGCAGGGAGCGGCGCCCATGTCGTGCTCGACGAAGTCGACCCGAACTATACGCTTGAAGGCGACTACACGAAGTTCTCCGCATGGCTCGAGTCCGAGGGTCACTCCATCGCGGCGAGTACCGACCTCACCGCCGATCTCGACGAGGCAGACGCGCTGTTGATCCCCGTCCCCGACGACGAACACGGCGACGACCAGATCGCCGCCATCGAAGCCTTCGCCGCGGACGGCAACCCGGTGTTTCTCTTCAACGAGGCCGACAGCTGGGATACGGACGATCTCAACCACCTCGCGGAGGAACTCGATCTCGCCTACCGCTTCGCTGAAGACGAGGTCACGGACGAACCCGGGTTCGACTGGGACGACTGGCCGATCACGCACAACTACGATGCCGAAACGTACCCCGAATGGTTCGCCTACCGCGACGGGGCGGGATTCAACCCCGGCGTCGAGTACAGCGCCGAGATCATCGAGATCGTCGACGGCGACACGTTCGACATCGAACATCGCGGCGTGCGCGCGGGCGAAGAGGACACGATTCGTCATCTCGGACAGGACACGCCGGAAACCAGGAGCGTCGGTAACGATTCCGACGAGTGGCGCGGCATCGAAGACGAGAGCTACCTCGACGAGAAGGGGGCGGCAGCGACCGAGTACGCCGAAGACAAGTTCGAAGAAGGTGACGTCATCTCGTTCTGGGTCGACCCCGCGGAACACCCGCCGCGGGGGAACTACGGCCGCCTGCTCGCCTATCACGGCTATCCCGACGATCACGAGCGGGCGGGACAGGTGTACAACTACGACGTGATCGCCGACGGCTACGCCAAACCGTACAACTCCGCGTTCACTGACCACCCAGAGTACGTCGAGGCCTACTGGAACGCCTACGAGCAGGGGCTCGAGGTCTGGGAGGAAGCCGACGCCGAGGCGACGGGCGCGGTGTGGAATCGCGACGTCGAAACCCTGCGCTTTCGGGGCGCACGGAGCATCGCCGCCACTGACGACGAAACCGCGGTCTGGGCGGGCGACGACCCGATCGTCGCCATCGACGGGGACAGTCGCGTCGCGCTCGTGGGCGGACTGATGAACGCCGACAACTGGGAGGGCGACGGCGACGAGAACTTCGTCTTCACCGCGAACCTGGCCAAGGAGGTCGCCGCCGACGGTGTCGACGACGACATGTTGCTCATCGACGGCGGGCGCGGCCAGTTCGCCGCCTCCTACGACTTCAGCTTCGAGGGGAAAGAGCGGTTCCACCGCTTCGTCGAAGGGCTCGATTCGATGTGGTTCCAGGCCGTTAACGCGCTCGACGAGGAGTGGCTCGACGTCGACGCCGGACGTCACGCACTCGTCGTGACGCCGCCGGACACCGGCTTCTGTTACTCTCAGTCGGCGGTCGATGCGATCCGTTCGTACATCGACGACGGCGGCGCCGTCATCCTCAAAGCGAACACCGAGGTGCCCGAAGCGGGCGTCGAGACGCTCAACGAACTGGCAAGCGAACTCGGCACCGACCTCCGGTTCGAGAACACCGACCTCGGAGCCGTCGAAACCTCGAGTTTCAACGCGGCGTTCGACCTCTGGTCGGCCTACGAACACGACGGGGACGAAGAGGATGACGACGAAGAGGACGACTGTCACCCGCCGGGTCGCTGCTGATAGACGGCTTCTCTCGACCGTCTCAATCGTGATCCACTGAAACGTGCACTGTGAACCGCCTCGGGGTCAAGCCCCGAGGCACTCGGCCTGCTCCACCTGTAGAACCGAGCTCTCTACCGTTCGTCACGCTTTCAGCGACCGCTTACGACCGGGACGCTGGCCCCGTCACTAAAGTCCGCGGGACCTCCCAGGCGGCTCTCTGGAAGCCGTCGACTCGGTGTGTCTGACGACCAGGGCCGCGACCGCGGCCAGTCCGAGCACGACCGCGCCGAAGTACCAGAGGGCCACCGACGCGCCAGCCAGGATCGCCGCACCGATCGAAATTCCGACGAAGCTTCCGACGGCCCAGGTACCTGGATCGTTCTCGAAATCTCCCATGGTCGTTCGTGGCCGTCTTCTCATACGAGGACTCGGCTGAACTATTTGCACCTTCATATTGTTAGAGACGGCGCGGAAAGCGTCACTTCTCGGCTTCGCCGGCGATAACAGCCAGCCCTCGAGGCAGATTGGATGCGAATCGATCGAGGCACTCATCGTACCGTTCTGGGTCGTGGTGAAGGCGGACGGATCTCTCGAGGCGGCCGACAACGGCTGGACACCGAGCACCGATACGGTGAAGGTCCTCGCCTGTGGACATGACATGAAAATTTTGAATGTTTAATGGGTGTTCCTCACCCATTCAATATATATATATAATCATGGCCGATGGACGAGATGAACGACCCGTTTCGGTTCGAACGCTACTCAGGCACGGGGCCGGCTGATAGCCGTCGGGGCTGCCCTGAAACGCGTGACGTACTCGAGTCAGTTGCCGTCACGCCTCGAACCGAAAATTTTCAGCACATGGGGGATTCAGTGGTCGCTGGCGGGCTTTGACTGGGGTATCTGACTTTCGACATGATCATCCGGCAGTGAGATAGTTGTATTGTGAAAAAAATACAATCATATCTGTGTAAAGAACAGCTCGATATTTTATTATTCTGTGTGCCAGTAGCATCGTGGGACGTACCGGAATGCCGGCCAGAAAGATCACTCATCGAGACACGTTTCGAGGTGGGAATCGTGTCTGGTCGCGACGTCGATTCGGAAGTCGGCGAGTACGTCGCGGCCGAGCAGTAGCGGGTAGGTCGCGTCCACGCGATCTTCGACCGTCGCGTCGACGGTTACTTCGGTGCCGGCGATGCCGACGACGACGTCCACCACCGGCTGGCGCGGGCCGCCCGCTTCGGCCCCGCCATCGCCGACCCGAATCGGGCCGGCCCCGATCGCTGCGGCAAGCTGGAGGTCGATACGGGTCCGTGCCGTCGCCGGATCGGCTCGACCGACCACCGTTTTCGTATCCGTCGTCCCGCTCACGACGACGCGTTCGGTGAGTCCGATGACCGGCGCGTCCCGATCGACCGGCGCCACCTGCGCCGGCACGCACGACGGAACCGAGTCGTCGAGAGTGTGCGTCAACGCCTCGACGATGTCGTCGGGAACGGATTCACCGGCACGCTCGAGTGCGAGTCGCGCGATGACGGGTGCCGGACTCCGCCCCGTCGCCCGAAACAGACCCTTGAACCCGGCTGTCGGATTGACCTCGAGGACGACCCAGCCGTCCTCGCCTTCGATGAGATCCACGCCGGCACAGTCGAGGCTCACCGCAGCCGTCGCGTTCCTGGCGATTTCTGCGACGGAATCGGGGAGTGAGTCGGTCGCGTCCTCGACGGCACCCCCGCGGGCGACGTTCGTCCGCCAGTCCTCGCCGGCGGCGTAGCGGTACATCGCCGCCACGACCGTCCCGCCAACGACGTAGACACGAAGATCGCGCGGTCGCTCGCGGTCGGTTCCAACGAAGTCCTGCAGAAACGCCCGGCGCGTTCCGACGGTTCCGGTTATCAGATCGTCCTGGCGGACCTTCCAGGCTCCGCCGCCGTGCGTTCCGACGGTCGTCTTGTAGACGAACTCCTCGCCGAACGCCGGGCGGATGCGATCGAGCGTCGCGGTGCCGAGGGCGAGCGCCGTTTCGGGTATCGGAACGCCCGCTCGGACCAGCGCTGCCGCGGACGCGATCTTGTGGGAGGCGAGGGCGGCGGCGTCCGGATCGTTGAGTATCGGCCGGAAGTGAGCGATCGATTTCGCGACACCGATCGCTTCGATCGGCTGTTTCGCCGTCGACAACAGCAGTCGGTTGATCACGACGTTCACGTCGGGCTCGAGGACGAACTCCCCCGATCTGAACCGCAGCAACGCGTTGCGTTCGCGGATCCACACGGGCTCGTGTCCGAACTCCTCGACGGCGTTGAGGATCGCCTTCGACTCCGTGCTGTCGTGGAAGCTCAACACGCCGACCCGGACGGACTCCGTACCCATACCCACTCTAACGGGGGACGGGAGGAAAACGTCGCCGGGGCGAACGACGATATTTCCAGGTTCTCTGCTCATTCGCCACCCGGAGTTGTCGCCTCCGCCGCCCGCTCAACGTATATCTCTGTGGGCGTCGCTCTATCGCGTCGAACGCGACGGCTCGTACGCCTACGACGTCCTTGCACAGCGTGACGAGTCGATCTCGGAAGGGGAACCGAAACTCGAGACGGTGTTCGAGAACGGCTCGCTCGTCTCCGACCGCCCCGACCTCGAGTCGATCCGCGAGCGAACCGAGCGCGAACTCGAGCGGCTCCCGGAGCCCCACCGGCTGGTTCGCGATCCGGAACCGTACGAGGTGTGGATCAGCGACGGACTCGAGGCCGTCACGAGAGACACCGAGGCGGCGATCCAGGACCGGGAGTGGTGACCCCTCGGAAGCGCCCCTCTCACCGCCTCACGTTTCTTCCTCCGGACTCTGCTCCCGGATGATCGTCACGGATCCCGGAGAGCGGCGAGCGACGCGTTCGGCAACGCTACCCAACAGGAACCGCGAGAGTCCGCGACGGCTGTGGCTGCCGAGGACGACGTGATCGATATCGTTCCGTTCGGCGTACGAGACGATGGCCGACGAGGCTCTCCCGGCGACCGCCGTCGTCGTCACGTTCCGGTCGTACTCTGCAGCGATCGTTTCTGCCTCCTCGAGGAGACGTTCGGCCGACTGCTGTGACTGTTTGTACATCTCGTCGGAGTAGTAACCCTCCATTCCGTCCGCACCGGACCACTCCCGCGGGTCGTTGACGTGGATGACGTGAATATCCGCGTCGGTGTAGGTCGACAGTGCATGCCGTAGTGCCGCGGTCGCCTGCGGTGATTCGTCGAGTGCGACCAGGATTCGCGCTGCCATACGGGGTCTGTGGGCCGCCAGCAGCATATAGGTCGCTGCGATTTCGCCGGGCACCGCGACGCGGACCCGTGGATAGCAACGAACTGCCTCGGCCGATGTGGAAGTTTCTCCTCTCTGTGAGGTGGAGGGCCAAATATGCACGTCCAACGGCTGACGCGTCTGCTCGAGTTCTTCGTCATCGGCGTGGTGTTCGGCGTCACGGAGGACGTTCTCGCCGTCGTTATCGCGACCGACGCCGACGTCACCCTCGAGGTGATCGGGGTCGTCGTTCTGATCGCGATTCCGTTCGCGATTCTGTCGGAACTCGTCGTCGATCACCCGCGATTCCTTCACTTCGAGCGGTTAGCAATCCGTCTCAAGCGCGCTCGTACACCGGACTCTGACGGGGCGCATCGGTTAGCCCCTCGAATTCATTGGGATGGGCGTCGTGAACACGTTATGTCGCCGAAACACCATCATCATCGATGTAACCTCTGTGGGGACGACTTTGGTACCGGCGAACGACTTCGCGAGCACGTTGAGCGACGTCACCCGAAAGAGGACGTCCACTGGTGGGTCGTCGCGGAAGACCCCGCGAAAGAACTCCGGTTCTCCCGGAAGTAAGCGGGTGATTCTCGACCGCTACCCGTGCGGAGATCGGCCGAGTTCGTGCTCGACCGCCGCGACTCGATCCGTCGAGTGCTGCTCTCGGTTTGGCTGGTGGTCGATCTCAAGCGAGGTGATGATACGGTCTTCGCCGATCGCGTCGTGTGCGGCCGCCGCGGCCGCGAAAATCTCGTCTACATCGTCGGCTTCGATCACCGTGTCCATCGGTGTGAGTTCATGACTTCCTCCCCGGCGTGAACGCCGGGGTTTCCTCGCGCTGGGAGTCTCGGCTACGCCGAGTCCACGGAGGCAACTTGCGGGTTCGTATGCTCCTCGTTGGGACGGGGAGAGCGTGATGACTCCAGCCAGTTGTGGCTGTCCCACTTGAGGCACACGGGCCGTGCCATCGGCCGTGCTACCGTTTCGTGCCGTCTCAGGAACGTCTCGCTTGCGACGAGATCCGCGTGACCCTCGAAGCCACAGGTACACGTCAGCGTGTCTTGGTGACGGGTCGTGCCCTTGGTCGAACCGCAGTTTGGACACGTTTGTGAGGTCCACGCTTCCGTGCGGGCTTCGACGGTGATGCCGAACTCCTCGGCGGTATCGGCGAGCCGTCCGACGAACCGTCGGAACGCCCAGAAGTTGTGCAGCTTGGCGTTCGTCCGAACTGACCAGTGTGTCTCGAGGACATCGGTTAAGTCGCCGACGTACACTGTCGAAACACCCTCGCCGTACAGTCGTTTGATCAAGTCCCGACAGAGCGCGTCCTGTGCGTGGTCGCGTCGTCGAGTCCGTCGTCGGTACAGTGAGTCGATTTGCTTCGAACTGTATCGGCCATCCCGAAGCTTCGACTGGAGTTCCGCAATCCGTTGCGTGGTCTCGCGGAACCGTTCGAACAGGCCGCGCCCTTCGTACAGGTACTGCTCGCCGGTCGAAACCGTACAGGCGACGATATTGTTCGCGCCGATATCCAGAGCGGCGGATTCGTCCGCCAGTGGGTGTGCCAGTCGAGAATTGTCGATAGTGACTGGCTGAAAGGCCCTGAATTGACCCGAACGTCCGTCGTAATACAGTTCCAACCGACCCTGCTTGTCGTACTCGTTCCAGTTCGGATCGCCCCGAACTTCGAGCCGAAGGCGCTCCCGCCGTCCGAGACCGTATTCCTCTTTCAGGTCGCTCCCGACGAGGATTTCGAGACGAGAGTATTCGCCCCACTCGACCGAGTACGACGTGTTGCGGATGTACGTCCGCAGTTCGCGGCCCTCGTCTTGGTTGCCCCAGAAACCAGGCTTGCCGGTGGGTTCGCCCTTCTCTCGCTTGGCGAAGAACGAGTTCCACGCTTCGCGGTTCTTGCGTTCGATCTGTTGAACGGTCGACGCGCCGAGCGTACCGCTGTACCGACCGCGGTATTCGTCGATCTCCCACACGTCTCCGTCCGGGTCGTCGAAGTTGGTTCGGCGCTGGTAATTGATCTCGTTCCAGAGAGCGGCTGAAGCGTCCAACAGTCGGCGAAGTAACTCCTCGTCCTCGTTGGACTGGGGAACTACTTCGAACTCGTTGGTGCGCTTCATCGCTACTTCTGTGTACGAGCGCAACTAACATAAACCTACGGAATGTCGTAGACCTTGTGTCGAACCACGTTAACATCGAAGTTCCCGACGACGAACAGTACGAGCGCATCAAACGCGTGAAAAACAAACACGGTCTGACGTGGCGCGGGATGTTGATCCACGCCGCAGATGACCTGGAGACTCCAGATAGGGAGTAATCGGTGGTTTGCGTAGCCGAGTGACGCGATTCACGCCCGCCGTAAACGGCGGGACTCTCTCGCTGTTTTAGGTAGGAGACGTCGAACCCCTCGAGGGCGGCGATCTGGTCGGACATCCGTTCCTCTCGTATCGGGAGTATCTCGAGTCTGGCGATTGCTGTCATGGGTGAAACCTCCTGCTGACGAATGGGTTCGGTCACCGTTCGCCTCCCGGTACGACGCGAGTCGTCAAATTCGTTTGCGGGTCGTGTTCAGGATCGCCCCTTCCTCGGTTGTCTCGTCCTCGACTGCGGTTTCGGCTCGTGGCGGTCTCCATCGCCCCCGCTGGCTGGAAGCCGAACACGCCATTTCGCGGCTTCAACTACTGATTGGCTCGAGCAACCAGTTGCAACAATGGATTATGCTGTTACGCTCATATCGGTGTAACGCTACGGACAATGAATCGTATACTCGATGGCCCGGGGGCGATACACGGTATTACTCCGATCGGTCGAACCGCTCCGATCCGAGAGCGGCTGTCGTGATCGATCCACCTCTCGGGTTCGGCGCGTTTCGTCGACGGGCGTCCGTTCACACCGCTGGTAACAACGTGTTTTGGTGGGAGACGGTCCGTGAGACGGGACCCGCCGTTTTGGGCGTTCGAACCGAACGCCCTGCCGATGGCGCTCCGGATCGGACTGCCAGGCGACGTGATGCTCGGTCGCCTCGTCGACGTCGTGTACGGCCCCAGCGCGCACGTTTTCCACGGGGTCGAGGTGTCCGACGGGACTGTGCGATTCGGGTGACTTCGTCGACGATTACGCGGTCGACGACCGCCTTCGGAACGACCGGAGCTTCCTGTTCGAACTCTTCGTCGCCGGGGACGGGCGACCC
Organism: Natrononativus sp. DTA114; assembly: GCF_059736515.1. Taxonomy (NCBI): domain Archaea; kingdom Methanobacteriati; phylum Methanobacteriota; class Halobacteria; order Halobacteriales; family Natrialbaceae; genus Natrononativus; species Natrononativus sp. DTA114. The sequence continues at coordinate 201,103 of NZ_JCASSN010000005.1, forward strand.
GCCGAACTTCGGCTCCACCCGACCGAAATTGTCGATCACGCGGCGAGTCCCGAGGCGGCCGCGTGAAGCCGTGAACGGAGGCGCTCACTTTCGGCCCCGTTCGATACCACGTTCGAGCGTGAGGAGGCGCTTCCTGTCGCTCGAGGGCTGACGAGACAGTCGATTCGACCCTCACATACGGAGGGTGTAGAACTTTCTCGCTCGCTCGCCTACAGAACGCTATGACCGAGTTCAACGGCGCCTGGGACCGCGATGCGGTAGAAACGTTCCTGCAGGACGCAACGATCCCGATCAGACTCGCAACCCGCCGACCGGACGGCTCGCTCTGGCTGGTCGCGTTGTGGTATCGCTACCACGACGGCTTCCTCGAGTGTGCATCCGGAGCAGACGCCCACGTTGTCCGTTTTCTCCGGGCAGATCCGGGGGTCGCCTTCGACGTCTCGACGAACGAGATTCCCTACCGTGGCGTGAGAGGGACCGGGACCGCCTCGCTCGAGACGGATGACGAAAAGGTCGCCCTGCGGGCACTCCTCGAGCGGTATCTCGACGGGACCGACTCGCCGCTGGCGTCGTGGCTGCTCAGCGATGACCGTGAGGAGGTTCGAATCCGCATCGAGCCGACACAGGTTTTCAGCTGGGACTACACCGATCGAATGCAACCGGCACCCGGCCCGTGAGCGGTGGGTTCAGTCCGTTTCGAGCGGGGTCGCGAGCAGATGTGTGACAACGTGGCAGTGCTTGCACATGTCTGTGTTACCAATATTGGATCGATCGGCGAATGTGATTCTGCAATGACTAGAAACGGTAGCGTATCCAGGCGGCGAGTTGTCAAAATCGGTGGCGGCCTCGTCCTCGTCGGTGGGCTTTCGGGCGCCGGCGCTGCGTCGGAAGACGAGAAGGAAGATGAGAAGAAAGACGAGAGGCCATGCGACAAGGACGCCAAGCCGACCGACGAGAACGCCAAGCCGGACGAACGCCCGGCCGTGGCCCGCGTCCGAGCCGCACACCTCTCCCCGGACGCGCCGAACGTAGACGTGTACGTAAACGGTGATCCGGTCCTCGAGGACGTTCCGTACACGGCCGTCAGCGACTACCTCGAGTTGGAACCGGGCTCGTACACCGTTCAGATCGTCCCCGCGGGCGGCGATCCGGCCGAGGCGGTGATCGACGAGACGATCGACCTCGCGGCGGGTGACTTCACCCTCGCGGTGATCGGCGAGGTGGCCGCCGAAAATCAGCCGCTCCAGCCGCTGGTGCTCGAGGACGACAACAGTCCGACGCCGGCGGGAACGGCTCGAGTGCGGGCCGTCCACGCCTCCCCCGACGCGCCCGCCGTGGATGTCGTCGTCGGCGAGACCGGGGACGCCCTGTTCGAAAACGTTGCCTTCGGTGAATCCGGCTACGTCGACGTTCCAGAAGGAACGTACACGCTTCAGATCTTCCCGGCCGGCGATCGAACTGAAGCGGTCTTCGAGGTTGAGGCGTCCGTCGCCGCCGGAACCGTCTACTCCGCGTTCGCCGTCGGCTACCTCGCCCCCGAGGAGGCGCCGGCCAATCAGCCGTTCGATGTCATCCTTACGGAGGACGCGATGCCGGGCGTGGCGGAGGACACCGCGTAAGCGAACTCATACGATCCATTTTCGTTGTTTCTGTACGTGCGTTTGGATGTTTGCTGTCGATGCGCCGCTGAGTACCATCGGCGGGTCCATCGACGATCCAGCGTGTGATTACGGAGTATGGCTCAACGACTACTATCGGCCTCTTCGGTCGGTGCTCGAGTCGGATACTCGCGCACGAATACGTCGATGATGAGTTTCATCATCCCGAGGACGATCGGGCCGACGAAGAGGCCGACGAACCCGAAGAGAGCGATTCCACCGAAGATGCCGATGATCGTAACGACCGGGCTGAGCTGTGTTCCCCGGCGCATCACCAGCGGGCGGAGGATGTTATCGACGGTACTGATAACGACAGCACCGAAAGCCAACAACAAGATCGCGGGAACGGGCTGACCGACTATCAACAGGTAGATTCCGACCGGAGCCCAGACGATCGACGCACCGACGAGCGGAATCATCGCGGCGACGAACGTCGTTACGATCCAGAAGACGACGTTCCCGAGGCCGAGAACGAGGAAGGCAAGGCCGAGCAGGATCGCCTGTGCCCCGGCGACGGCGACAGTACCGACCAGCGAGTTGTGGAGTAATAGACTGGTCCCCTCGAACAACTCCTCTCGAACGTCGGGTTCGACCGGAAGAACTGTCCGAACCCATTCGACGGCTCGATCACCGTCTTTCAGCAGGTAAAATAGGACAAAAAAGAGCACGGTAAACCCGATAAAGAGTTCGGGCAGACCACCGATGATACTGAAGAGATTGCCGGCGAGGCCCCGCGCGCCGGTCTTGACTGCGCCGCTGAACGCGTCATGGAAGGCTGCGATATCGACCTGGACACCGAACCGGTCTGCGATCACGTTGTCGAGTTGGGAGACGTCGCCGGGTTCGAACTCCGCGACGAGCTGTTGGGCCTGATTCGCGGCAACACCGAGGATGACGACGATCGGAAAGACGATCAGCAGGAGCCCGATAAGTATCGACAGTCCGGCGGCCAGTCCCGAGCCGAGGGGCCGTGAGAGTCTGTTGTTGAGGGGGGTAAGCGCGTATGCGAGGATCACGGCGATAAGAATCCAGGTGAGAAACGGCAAGACGATCAGCGCGGAGAGCACTCCAACGAGAATCCCGACTATAAGCAGGAATCGTTTCGACCGCCTGGCTTCTGTATTCATGCTTCCGTGATACCTGACAGGGAGTTACTGAACGTGCTCTCTTTTCCGTGTCTCTCTGACAACGCCGATCTCCGAGATGACGAGATGATTCCACCTCGAGGAGTGTTAAAACAGACTCATGACAACGATGACACTCGTGTACCGATGATACTCAGAAGACTCAACAAAAATCAGGATCGTACTGGTGATTTCAGGCTCGGGTGCCGGTTGGTTCGGGAGCGGCCCGGCGGTGTTTCGCCCATGATCCGATCGCACCGCCCACGGCCCCGGGGATGGCGTAGAACGCCAGGACGAGCAGTCCGAAGACGAGCACGCCGAACGACGCGACGAGGCCCCCGAAGAGCAGGGTCGTGACCGTCGCGATGACCAGTATGACCAGCGATCCGAGGACGGTGGCGACACCGCCGTGGGCTGCGCCGGAACTCATCGCGCCGCCAGCGAGGTAGCCGGCGGTGAGACCACCGAGGAGCCCGATTCCGCCCCAGTACAGGAACACGGCCGATGCCTCCGACCCCACGTAGATGAGGCCGCTGATGAACCCTAACGCGAGGGTGACGACGAATCCAGTTAGCACTGCTGTCCAGTTCATTTTCATGGTCGTGAGATAGTACGCCGCGGACGGTGATAAACTGCGTTTCAGGGGATTCGGAGAGACAGTCGCACGGACTGGTATGCGTTTCGAACACGTCTTGTAATTCAGACCATACTAACTACCTCGACGGGCTACTCTACTCAGTAGAGAACCCGACAATGTATGCCGTCATCGACAGTTGGGGCCGTGGGTGTTCGAGTCAGCGTAGCAGACCGGATCGAAACGAGTACGAACCATGAGTTTCGTGGAGGTTCTCCCCCTGGCGCTCGTGATGATCGCAGGCCCACAGATACTCTCTCCGATCTTTCTCGCCACGAGCGAGCAGTGGCGGGCGAATTCGATTGCCTACGTCGTCGGTGCGTCTCTCTCGATCAGCCTCGTCGTCGTCATCGCCCATCTTCTCGGGAACAGAATCGGTGGTGGTGGTGGCGGGCTGCTGGGGGCGACCGGACAGCAACTCCTCTACACCGCAGTCCTCGTGTTGCTTCTCTATGCGGCGATAACCACCTACCGAAAGCGGAACGTATCCGAACCTCCGAAGTGGATGGGGAAGTTGACCACTGCGACGCCGCGATTCTCGTTTCGGCTTGGGTTCCTCCTGCTAGGATTCTTCCCGACCGATATCGTCACCTCGATCAGCGTCGGAACCTATCTCGCGGCCAACAGTGATCCGGTCACCGATGCGGCCGGATTTCTCCTGCTCACGCTCTTTATTTTGATGCTTCCATCGCTTAGCGTGTTCGTACTCGGAGCTCGAGCGGAAGCCGCACTCCCGAAAATCCGCGACTGGATGGACGACAATTCGTGGATCATTTCCGAAGCGGTAATCGCGATCTTCGTGGTTCTGACGCTACAGAATCTCCTCGGCTGATCCGACGTAAAACGCCGTGTCGAAACCATGGTGTGTGCCGTCACCGGACGACGGTCACCGGGACGGACGACCGCTCGACGATCCCTTTCGCGACGCTCCCGAGCAATCGCTCGAGGCGCTCCGAACGGCCGCGGTGGCCGGCGTAGATCCCGTCGAACCCCTCGGCTTCGGCGTAATCGGGGATGGTCTCGACCGGATCTCCGTAGAGGAGTTCCCCTTCGACGGCTACGCCAGCGCCCTTGCCGAGTTCGACAGCCGAATCGATAACGATCTGTCCCCGTTGTTCTGCGTCTTCGATGCTCTCGAGGAACAGCCGTCGGTCGGCGTCCGCGAGCGTCGTAATCGGCTCGAGTCCGCCTTCCTCGTAGACGGCGGGATCGACCGCGTGGACGACCGTCAGCGAACCATCGGTGGCGTCGGCGATTCTGGCGGCGTACTCGAGGGCGGTTTCGGCCTCGTCTGAGCCGTCGACGGCCACGAGGAGTTTCATACCCGTTTGGTCTCTCCGCACGGAGTTAAATCGATGCCCGTGCTGTGTCTCCTACTTTGGCAACGACGGCGTCAGCGTCGGCGCTCGAGAACCTCGATCCCGACGAGGGGGTCGCCGGTCAGCGCCCGGACGTACGCCCCGCCCGCGAGCGAAACTCGGGAGAAATCGCCCTCCTCGAGGCCGTACAGTTCGATCGCGCGGCCGGTGTCGCCGCCGCCGACGACGGAGAAACAGTCGGTGGCGGCGATCGCAGAAAGGACCTCGAGGGTGCCGGTGGCGAACCGGTCGTCCTCGAAGACGCCGAGTGCGCCCTTGACGAAGACGGCCGCGGAGCCGGAGACGAGTTCGGCGTACCGCTCGGCCGTCTCCGAGCCGATATCGAGGTAGGACGTCTCCTTCGTGACGCCCTCGACGGCCGTCTCCACGCGATCGTCGTCGGCTTCGTACGCGAGGTCGGTCGGGAGGGTGAGCCGATCGCCTTCCGCCTCGAGCACGCGCTCGATGGTGTCTCGGTGGGCGTCCCACTGGTGATCGAACAGCGCGGTTCCCTCGACGTCGTAGCCGACGTCGTGGCCGTCGGCCCGCAGGAAGAGTTCGCCCACGATGCCTCCGAGACAGAACCGGTCGACGACGTCACCCAGCCGCTCGATGACCGGAATCGTGTCCTCGGCTTTCGTGCCGCCGAGAACCATCGTGACGGGGCCGTCGAACGATCGCGCGCGGACGGCGGTGTTCGCCGCGTACTCTTGCTCCATGACGCGACCCGCGTAGGCGTCCATCACGACGGGAAAGCCGACGATCGAGGCGTGAGACCGGTGAGCCGTCGAGTAGGCGTCGTCGACGTAGGCGTCGAACTCGGGGGTGAGGGTTCGGACGAACGCCGTTTCGGCTTTGATCTCGGGGGCTTCCTCGGGAAGTTCGCCCTCACACATCCGGACGTTCTCGAGCAGCAGTACGTCGCCCGACGAGAGTCCGGCGATCGCCGACAGCGCGTTCTCGCCGAAGGTATCGGCGACGAACGCCACCTCCCGGTCGAGGTGGCCGGCGAGAATCTCCGCGTGGTCCTCGAGCGGAACGAGCGTCTCTCGCCCCGGCCGCCCCTGATGGGCGAGGAGGGCGATCGCGTGGTCGGCCTCGAGCAGTTCCCGGATGGTTTCGGTGTGCCGGGCGAACCGCCGCCCGTCCTGTACCGCACCGTCCTCGATGGGGGCGTTGACGTCGATTCGTACCAGTAGCCGCTGCCCGGCGTCGAGATCGTCGATAGTTCGGAACCCGGTCATGGGTCTGGATTCGCAGACGCCTTGCTGTCGCCCGGACTGGTGGGGCGAACGGTGTCAGTGTGCGATCGTTTCCTCTGTATCGGTGATCCCCGTTTCGGCGGCGATATACGAGGCGAGGTTCAGCATCTGGTTCGAGAAGCCGTACTCGTTGTCGTACCAGGTCAGAACCTTCACGAGGCCGCCCTCGATGACCATCGTGGACTCGAGGTCGACGTACGAGGCAAGCGGTAGCCCGACGATGTCTCGCGAGACGATTTCCTCGTCGGTGTAACCGAGAACCCCGGCGAGTTCGCCGTCGGCGGCATCACGGACGGCGGCGATTACTTCGTCTCTCGTGACGTCGCCAGCGAGGCCGACGGTGAGGTCGGTGAGCGACCCGTTCGAAACCGGAACGCGAATTGCCATCCCGTGGATCTTTCCCTCGAGTTCGGGGAGAACTTTCGTCGTCGCGACGCCGGCCCCGGTTGTGGTCGGCACGATGTTCTCGGCCGCCGCACGACCGCGGCGACGCTTGGCAAGCGGTCCGTCGACCAGGCTCTGGCTGCTGGTGTAGGAGTGGACGGTCGTGAGCAGGCCGGAGTCGATGCCGAACGCCTCGTCGAGTACCTTCACGACCGGTGCGACGGAGTTCGTGGTACAGGAGGCGTTCGAGATGACGTCCTCGTCGTCGTACTCCTCGTGGTTGACGCCGTAGACGAACATCGGGATCGGCGTCTCGCCTTTCGGCGGAGCCGAGATGAGAACCGTGTCGGCACCGGCCTCGAGGTGCTGGGCCGCCTCGTCGTACGTACGAAACAGGCCGGTCGCCTCGAACGCCACGTCGACCTCGAGGTCGTCCCACGGCAGCGCCGACGGCTCGCGCTCGGTGAGCAACTGAATCTCTCGACCGGCGACGGCGAGGGTGTCGCCGTCGCGGGAAACGTCATCGAATCTGCCGTGAACCGAATCGTACCGGAGCAGATACTCCATGTCGTCGTCGTCCATCACGTCGTTGATAGCGACGATTTCGACGTCGTCGCGGGACAACGATGCGCGAAGGATGCTTCGGCCGATCCGGCCGAACCCGTTGAGTCCGATTTTTAGCGTCCCGCCCGACGCCGTGCCTCCGCTGTGCGGTTGTGTCTCCATATTTGAAAGGTGGACTCGAGCCGTTAAATTTGTTATCCTGAACGTGTTAATAAGGCGTAGATACAGATTGAATGATCGCTACGCCCGTCGCTCACGCGCGAACGGGCTATAATCGGTTCCATCGCCCCGAACCGACTCCACCGCCACGCGTCTGCGCTTTCCCGACCAAACGGTGACGACACGGGTTCCGCCGGCGGGACAGGCGAGAAATTCGAGGAACTCACCGATCGCGCCGGGGTTCGCGACGGCCTGCGACTCCTCCGGGGCGGTGAGACGATACACGCGGTGACAAACCTGAAACCGGGTCCGTCACGCTTCGACCCCGCTGGTATTCGATCGTTGTGCCGGTATTCGGCCGCCCGCCCCGCCACGCCCCGTCGGCTCGCGTCGGTGTTTCGATCGACGTAATCGGTGATATACTGCCCCTCTCTCAGTGTACGTGCAAATTATCTATGTCAGCACGTGTCTAACGAGGCGGCGGAGAGCCCTCCAGTCTGACGCCGGAGTTGAACTCCCCCACTTCGAACCAGTAGGGCCCGTCAAACAACGAAGGGCGAGCGGGCCGTCTCTCGACCGTGGGTAACGCGTCACGGGGGGCTCTCTACAAACGGCCGGTAGGCATCGCCTGCCGACTCGAGAGACATGAACACCGAGCCAGACGCGGGGCTGACACAGCGACTCGCAACGATTCGGGACAGAGTCAACGCGGAGAGCAGTCGCCGGGATTTCATTCGAACCGTCGTGAGCGCGGGGTACGCAGGGTGGATGGCCCAACTGCTCGGAGTAGACGACTTTCTCCGGGTCGAAGACGGGTCGGTACCGGTGGTTACCGCGCTCGTCAGGCCCGATCCGGGAAATCCACAGGTGGTCGAACGACGAACGAAATCCGTCCCTGCAGCCTGGTATGCCGCGGTCACGAAAGCGTTCGAACTGAACGAACTGCTCGCACGATCCGGCTACGCTGGTTACTTCGGCAGTGCAGTGGCCCCCGGGCGCTACGGGGATGGCACCGCGGAGCTGACCATCGAGGTTTCGGCAAACGTCGACGACGTCGACCGGTGGATCAGTACCGTCAGCGATCTCGCTACAGACGGGTTCGACGCCGCAAACGTCACCGTCGACTTCGACGCTATCGACGACATCAGCCTCGACGGAAGCAGCAGCTCCCAGGACGAATCGTACATGGTAGCCGACGTCGGTAGCGGACAGATTCCCGGCGGCGTGAACTGCGAATCCGACCGGTCGTACGCGACGCTCGGGCCGGCGATCTATCATCCACGCACCGAGCAGCCGTTCTTCGTGACCGCACACCACGTGTTCGAACCGCCCGACGTGGTCGGTAGGCGACTTCGCCTGCCGACGCGAGACGAAACTCTACACCGCCTTGGCCGCGTTCAGACCGCGTACCCACTCGAGGACGCCGCCGTCATAGCCCCGGTCCCTGGGATGCAACCGATCAGCGTCATCGAAACGCCGTCACCGGTACGCGTTCGCGGCCAGTTTACCCGTTTCGGACTCGCAGACCTCGTCGCCCGCGACGAACCGCTCGAGAAGATGGGGTCGATAACCGGTCATACGACCGGCGCTATACAGGGCATCGACGCGGTAACGTCGCTTTCCGACGACTTTCTCCGTCGGGGCCAGCTCAGGTGGGGAAACGTAGAGAATTTCACCGACGGCGACAGCGGCTCCGTGAGTTACCACCCCGATCCACAGGCTCCGGAAGAGGGGGTTCTCATCGCGGGGTTCAACAACGCCCGGACCTGGTGGCCGGGACAGAACTACATCTGGGGGACGGCGGCGTACCAGCTCACCGAACGGTACGGCTATCACTTTTAGCACCCGATCGTTTGCGTTCGTCCTCGAGATCCGACCTGATACGGATCGGGTGAAGCGTGGTTGACCACCGAGTACTTGATTATGCGTGGCTAACGTACTCACTGGTCGCCAACCAGTGACACAGTCCTGTGGGGACAGCCCACCAGTGCGTTCACCATGGATATCACAGACATCATTACCAGAGAGTACGTGGCGTTCAGTCCGGATACGACCGTTTCGAAGCTCGTCGGAACCTTCGAGGATTCGGCCGTACGAGGCGTCGTGGTGTATGGCGACGAATTCGAGGGCGTCGTCACCAGGCGACAACTCGCAACCTCACACCACAAGCCCAACGAGAAACTCGGTTCACTCGCTCAGCACGTCCCTCGGCTCACGTCCGACGAAGACGTGCGGAAAGTGGCACAGCTGATGATCGACAGCGACTCGCAGCTCCTTCCCGTGTTCGAGGGGCGCGAACTGATCGGCGTCGTCACGGTCGACGGCGTTCTCGAGGCGGTCACACCGTTCCTCGATGCGGCGACTGTCAGCGAGGCGTACACTCCCGACCTCGTCTCTCTCGATCCAGAATCGACCCTCGGCGACGCGCTTCATGCGTTCCGAGATCGCCGGATCACGCATCTTCCAGTCGTCGAGGGCGACTCGGTAGTCGGGATTCTGAGTCTCTACGACGTGACCGATCTCACGGTCAGGGCGGAGGTCCGGAGCCAGGGCGGTGATTCGGACGGAATGGATCCGTACGGGGGAGAGATTTCCAGCAGCACCGCTCGCGCTCGACGCGGCGGCTTCGGTGCCCGGGAAGGCGAGCGTGCACGAACGCTCTCCCTCCCGGTTCGGGACGTGATGACGTCGCCGGTGCGCCAGATTCGGCCAGAGGAAACGCTCGACGTGGCTATCGACGAGATGGCCGAGATCGACGCCTCGTCGCTGCTAGTCACGACGGACGGATCGCCACACGGTATCCTCACGAAGACGGACGTTCTCGACGCGCTCACCTGGGAGGCTGGTGGCAATCGCGCCGTCCAGATCTACGGTGCCGAACTGATAGACGACGCGACCTACGACGACATCGTGGCGATGGTCGAGAAGTTCGACGAAAGAGACCAGGAGATGTCGGTCCTGAACGCGAAGATCCACTTTCACGAACACGACGAGACCCGTCGTGGAAGATCGCTGGTGCTCGTTCGAATCCGTCTACACACTGACCGTGGGCTGTACATCGCCTCCAGCGAGGGCTACGGGGCGAGTCACGCTCTCAACGAGGCGCGCGAAATTCTGGAGCGCCAGATACGCGACAGGAAGACCCGCGGGCGCAGCAAAAAGCCACCGAACGAAGCCTTCTGGGAGAAGCGATTCGGCTGGTTGCTCGAGGAGTGACCGTTATCGTTTGCGCCATCTATGACGTTGCCGATCGGCTGGCCTGAGTCGTCGGAACGTTCACCGCTGCAGGATCGCATCCGCTGTCGGGCTCACTGCCGCCGGCTCTCGCTCGAGATGGTCGCACTCGGGGGTGTACCGGCAGAGCCACACGACGTCGTTTCTCACGACAGACCACGATTCGATTACCATGGTGTTCTATAGGCGGTGCAGGGCGAGAAGCCCGACCCTTGTGGTCGGGGTTGTTCACGGGCTGTCTCACCGTACGATTTCGTCGAATGAGTGGAAGCACGAGCGATACCTTACCGTCGATTCGGCGTTCGATCGAGTGGACGCCCGCCCGCGCTCTCGTCGTCGCTCTCGCAACGATCACGAGCGCGATTCACATCTACGTCGGGTTCGCGACGGAACAGGCCCTGTTCCTGCTTTTGGGGATCGGTTTGTTCGCGGGAGTCATCGTCTTCTTCACGGTTCACCTCCTTTTTGTGGAACACCAGAGTCGATCGGCCTGACATGGGGTTCCAGTCACCAGAGCGATCCGGTCAAGATCGGACCTCCTCGAGAACTGTAGTGGCCGCGGTTGCGACCTCATGAAACTCGTTCATGTTCAGTGGGTCGGTCGTCACGTAGACGCCGTGATCGCCGACGATAACGCGAGTCACGTACCCCCACTCGAACACGCGAATCGTGAACTCGTACTCGCCGAGTTCGGACTGGCCGTAGGTCTGCTGTGAGGTGAACCCGAGGCGTTCGTTGGCGACGAACTTCTCGAGGTCCGCGTCGGGCTCGAGGTCGGTGCGAAGGTACAGCTGCTCGTAGCTATCGGCAGTAAAGTACGTGATGCTTCGGAGTTCGTCACCGGTCGCGGTGCGACAGACGCTGATCAGCTCCTCTCTCAGTTCGTCCGTAGTCCCGTCCATACGCGAGTCCACGACAGGTAGTCACATATAACCGGCTGACGGCCGCTACATCGAGAGGGACGGCGCCGGGTCCATCCACACGAAGCCACCGCTGAGCGCGTGGGTTTATGATATCGAGCAGTGACGTATATCGTATGTTTCCCGAGGCGGCCGTCGGTCGGCTACTTACTGTCCTGATTGCGATGCTCGCGCTCACTCCGATCGCGATAAGGGTGTGTACCCTCCCCGTAGGGGACCCGCGGTGGGGCCGCGCAGAGTACGGGTCGGTATGACCGAACACGAGCCGCGGGCGGACCCGGGGCGGGTCGAGGGCGACAGACCGACGGATAGGAATTGCCCGTGCTGTCGGATCTGCCGGTCCTATCGAGCGGACGCCGCCGACCGGTCGGGGGCCGACGACGCCGACTCGAGGGCGGCCGGTGGTCACGATGAACGGCACGATCATAGCGACCGGCACGACCACGGTGGGATGGTCGACCACTCCGGCCACGAGACACTGTTCAGACGCCGGTTCGTCGTCTGTCTGGTGCTCTCGTTGCCGGTGTTGTACTACAGCCCGATGCTCCAGGACTGGCTCGGATTCGCCGCCGTCGAGTTCTCCGGGAGCGCACTCATCGGCCCTGCGTTCGGGGCGGTCGTGTTCGGATACGGTGGCGTTCCGTTCCTCCGGATGGGTGCCGTCGAAGCCAGAAACCGCGAGCCCGGAATGATGTTGCTCATCTCGCTGGCCATCACCGTCGCGTTCATCTACTCGGCGAGAGCGTCACCGTTCCGGTCGTTGACGGCGAACTCGCACTCGGCACGTGGCAGGCAATCCTGTTCGTCGACTGCGACGGACCCAGGACGCGTCGTCTCCGCGTGGTCGCCGTCCCAGGCTGATTCCGGTGGCTCTCGAGAGCCCCTCTCGGGCGAGCAAACGGCCTGCTGGGTGGTGATTTATCGGGCTGGATATCCTCGTCCTCAGTAATGACACGAACGATCGAACTCGACGAGGACCTGGCGGAACGGATGGAGGGCCACCTCGAGGAGGGCGAAACGCTCGAAGAGTTCATCGAGGAACTGGTCGCGATCTACGAACAGGAGGGGCGGTTCCTCCAGGAAGGAGCGTAGACGGGCTTTTCTTCGGGTTCCACCGGAACGCCCGTTCGAACCGGCGATGAACACGATGCACAACCCACCCACCGCCTCCCGCGTCGAACGGTCTCGATCGGAACCATCGCCGGAATTGCGGGCTGGTTCGGCGGCTTAAACGACGACAGTGGCGGACCTGACGCGGACAACTCCGCGCTTTCGGACGCGGCCCAGGAAGGCCCCTCGAGCTACCGAGCCCCGCGTTCGACGAGGGTGTGATCGTCGCCGATCTCGGCCACGCGATAGCCGACACCGTCGTCGCCCGGACAGTTACTGCCTCGAGTCTCACCGACCGAGAGAGACAAACGTGTTTTACCCTGGCTCGCCTGTACCCACTGGTGTCCGTCACTGATGCCGATACAGTCCTCGCTGGCCACGAAGGTCGTCTGGGGGATCAGATGCTCGCTCGTAGCCGTATTGGCGGTCGGGGTTCGTCGGCGAAATCCGGGTGCGATCGTGAACGGTATCGTCGCCTTCGCCGCCTCGTTTCTCCCCGGCGTCATAGAACGGCTGTACCACGTTCGGTTTCGCCCGTGGCAGCGTGTGTACGCGGTGGCCGCGTTGTTTACACACGCCGTGGGAATGCTGGGTCCGTACGACGAGACGTGGTGGTGGGACCACCTTACACACGTCCATTCGGCGACCCTCCTGGGCGGGATCGCCCACGCCGCCGCGCGCCGTCGCGGTCGCGACCCACGAGTCGCCGTCGTGAGTACCGTTACCGTCGTCGGTCTCCTCTGGGAACTGATGGAATGGACGGTACACGTGATCGCCCGCCGCTTCGGCTTCGAACCGGTCCTCGTCGCCTACGGGAAACGCGACACGGTCTTCGATCTCGCGTTCAACCTCGTTGGCGCAGTGCTCGTCCTTCTGTTCGGTGATCGGTTCCTCCGTAATTTCACTCACCGACGGGACCAACGCCCGAGTTCGGGCGACCCGAGCGAGTAACCGTTGGACTTTCGTCTCCAGGCACGAAAGGCGCCCGCTCACTCCCGGGCTGATCACCGTTCGAGATCCTGGACCTCGACGAAGACGTCGAGAACGTCGGCGAGCTGGCGAGGAAGCAGGAAGCACTCACGAACGTGCTCTCGCCCGTTCGCTCCGAACGTCGTTCGACGGTCCTCGTTCTCGAGCAAGGTGACGACGCAATCGGCGACACCTGCCGTGTCATCCGGCTCGACGAGATAGCCACAGTGCCCGTCCTCGACCTGTAGTGGAATGCCCCCGACGCTCGAGCCGACGACCGGCGTGCGCTTCCAGAGGGCCTCCGAGACGACCAGCCCGAACCCCTCGCGTAGCGATTTCTGGACGACGACGTCCGATCGACGCTGCAGGACGTTAGCCGTCGTGTCCGGGAGATCGGTCAACACGTGTACGTTCGGATCGTCGACTGCCTCCGCAGCGACTCGTTCGTACAGCTCGCGTCCCTCCGGATCATCGTTGGCCATCCCGCCGGCCAGCGCCAGCTGGAGGTCCGGGACCACCTCGCGAGCGCGCCGGTACGCAGCCAGGGTGCCGAACTGGTCCTTCCACGGATCGAATCGGGAAACCTGCGCGACGACCGGCGCGTCGAACGAGAGGGGGATCAGGTGGTCGCGTTCCGCCGCCGTGGTCTCCTCGTCGAGCGAGCGGTTTTTCTCCGTTAGCGGATCGATCGAGGGGTGGACGACGCTCGTCGCGGGGACGTCGATCTCGTTTGCGTAGGCCGACCGGCTGACGATCGCGTGATCGGCCCGCCTCGTGTACTCGGAAACGAACGCGAGGTACTCGTCGGACGGCTCGGTGAGGTCGATGTGACAGCGCCAGACGAGCACCGCGTTCGGGAGGGTTTCTTCGAGTCGGTCGGTCATTCCAAGCGCCTGCGGATCGTGCAACACGACAATATCGTAGTCCTCATCGAGCCCGGTCGCGTTTCGGTCGGTCACGCCGCGGTACGTCGCTATCATCTCCTCGGTAAGCTCTGGCCCCGCACCCTGGAGCCCGTTGTGGATCGCCTTGGTCACCTCGAAGAAGTCGTCGCCTGCGTCCATGACGAGCCAGTCGGTGTCGACACCGAGATCGTTACAGATCGGAACGATCGAACGGAGCAGTTCCGCGACACCACCCCCGGTCGCGGTCGAATTGACGTGGAGGATCCGAACGCCGCCCAGCGCGTCAGCGAGCGATCGAAGCCGCTCGAGTCGGTCGCGGCCGGCCACGTCGGCGTACGCCTCGATCGATCGACTGGAAAGCGGTGGAGCGTGCATCGTCCGTGCACCCCGTACACCGACGACGACGGTATCAGTTGCGGGGGTACGTGCTCTCGAGGTTTGAAAGGTGGTCACCTGCAGGGAGCCTCACCGATCCGCTCGATTGCCGGCCGCGAGCGCTACCTCGAGGATGAAACTCGACGAGGAGACGATATCGCCGATGCCGACCGTCCTGGCTGGGTCTTTGACGACTCGGTTGGGACAGGCGGCCACGGACGGGGTGGCGACCCGCCCGTCGTCAGCCGATGCCCCGACGTGATCGGCGAGTAGTTCGATTGCCGTTCGTCCTCGTTCGGAGGGGTCGTACTCTAGACCGGTCTCGAGGTCCTCGGGCGCCGTGATATCACCGCGTGCGGCCTTCGACGCGGCGTTGATGGCCGAGAACTCCAGCCCACGCAGCACTGCCTGCGGCGAGAGATGCGAGTCGGTAACCGCCAGGTGGTACTCCATCGCGTGCAACTGGATACAGTTCACGCCGAGGTCGTCCCGGATGGCCGAGAGCATGCGGTAATGAGCGAGGATTTCCTCGGGCTCGAACGGGGTCCCCTCGGAGGGAGCGTCGTCGACCGCCTCGAGCCCGGTATCGGCGTAGAGAAGTCCGAGTTCGTGGGTATCGACGCCGATGACGTTCGCCTCCGGAAGGATCCACTCGTAGACACTCTCTCGCAGGTCAGTGTCGTGAGTTACGGCGTATTCGACGTGTACTTGGAGGTCTCCGCCCGATCTGAGTCGCCGCAGCACGTCCCGTGCGTGGCGCTGCGTCTCCTCGTAGCCGTCCTTGACGTGATCCGGAGTGAGGTTGTGATAACCCGCGAGTAATGCGGCGTCGACGTCGCCGCCGACCTGATCGATCGACGTATCGAGGTCGCCGGTCACCAGGTCGAACTCCGGCGGTCGCGAGGCGGCGATAAACCGGGTGTCCTCGGTCGCCTGTACGCCGAAGAGTTCGTCTCCTGCCCTGAACTCGAACACCCAGTTGATCTTGGTTCGGTCGGTGTTGACCGCCTCCTCGAGCGGAACGTACGAGACGGTCCCGTTTTCGACGCGGGGATACCGCACTGCGTCCGGGTGTTTGAACAGTGACCGCTGTCGCTCCGAGACGAGGTAGGTGTACGTGATCGGTGCCGCATCGAGCGAGGTCAGTAGGTTCGTCATGATCCCCGCCTGGCCGCCCATCTGCTGGGCGTCGGGATCAAGTTCGGACTCGAGCGCGGCCGCGAACTCGTGGGTCATCGCGACTTCGTCGCCGTGGGCGGCCGCCATCGTGTGCGTGATCGCCGTTGCGAGATCTCGCGTGGTAGCTAGGGGGCTCGGAGGCGGTAGTCTGCCGGGTTCCCGTGGCCGGTCGAGGAACGACTCGAGGCGTTCGTCCACTCGCACGATCGCGTCGACGTTCGCGTTGTAGGCGACGAAAACCGGGAGATCTTCGAGCGCACCGATATCCGATTCTAACCGGTCGCGGTCGTACGGGTCGGAGTACATCGTCCTCGACGGTATTTCCGTTCCCAGCGTGTTAATGCTGACAGGGGGACCGTGACACGGTCTCGTCTTGATTCGACCTCAATGGAGAACCGCGAACAGCCGTGGCTCCGATTTGCACGTTATCTGGCGCGTCGCGTCACAGTACTAGGATGAGCACTTCAGAGGCCTTCCGTCTCGAGTGTGGGTCAAGAGTCTCATCAATTCCCTGGTCGAAGACGCTCACGAGCACGGCCGGTATCTGTGGCGACGCTCCATCGACGATTCCCGGGTACGTCGGCTTCCTGCTCGAGGCGAATATCGATTCGATTCGGGTTCTCCGGACGTTGCGATCGAAACGCTCCTGACCGTCTCCGAACTCGAGGAGGAGCGCCGCTCGTAGTGGGTCCCGATCGATCACGGTACTCTCGTTACAACATCAGTCAGCACCGCTGCCGGGCTGTGGCCCGCCACCGGTCTGTGCCTCTTCGGCATCACCCCACCCGCCCGCATCCACGACCTCGAACAGCTTCCCCCAGTTTTCGTCCTCCTGGCTTTCCGGAAGCTGGTCGCGAAGCTGCTGGAAATCGGACGGTGGTACCAGCGTGTGCACGAGATCGACGACGACTCGAGCGTGGTAGGCTGCATCCGCCCCATCGGCTCGCTCGATCTCACTGACCCGGGAGACGAACTCCGTCCAGTCGAATCGCTGGCCGTGTTCGTGGACCGCTCCCGTCATGTACCACTGAATCTCCATCGGAAGCGATGCGGCGAGATCCTCGGCTGCTCCCTCCGGGATTCGCTCCCCGAGCGTCATGAGCGTCGCTCGAATCGCTCGCACCGTCTCCCCGGTGCCCGGTAACTCGAGTCGGTGCTGGATCTGGCCGGTGAACTCGTCGAAGTTCATCAGCGGTCGAGGCGGATACCCCGACCCTTGAGGTCGGGGTTGTTGACGCTCTCACATCTCTCGAACGATCATCATGCTCATAAACCCCGTCCGTGGAAGTTGGAACCTGCCCCTTCACCCGGCAGCGGAGCTTTAGCGGATCCGCAACGTGCCGTTAGGGGGTCTTGCGCGTGACGCTGGTCACGTTTTCGAACTCGAAGCGCGCACCGCCGGCAGTACTTTCAGTTATCGAACACTCCCACCCGTACACGTCCCCCATCTCCTGGATGAACGTCAACCCGAGTCCCATCCCTCCGTCGTCGCCGGCCGTCGTGTATCCAGTATTGAAAATGACTTCTCGCTCCGCGACCGGAATACCGGTCCCGTCGTCGGCCACGTAAAACCCGGTCGGGAGTTCGCCGACCGTGATCGTGACGTCGTCGCCACCGTGTTCGACCGCGTTTTCGAACAGGTTTCGGAACAGATGACGAAAGTAGGTATCGTCGATCAGTACCGTCATCTCAACCGCCACATCCAACGTAGCGTCGGGTGCGTCTACCTCTGTCCACGCCTCTCGAGCCACGGTCTCGGCGTCTACGGGTTCTCGCTCGGTCATGGCCTCTCCCCCCTGGGTCAACACGAGCATGATGTCGATGATGTCCTCGATGCGATCGAAGGCCTCAGTGACGTATGCGTGTGCCTTCGGATTCGGTCCTTCGGGTACCTCCTGGGTGTAAATCTGGCCGATCGAGACCGGGTTTCGCAGCTCGTGGGTGAGCATCCCTGCGAAGCTCTCGAGTTGCTCGTTCTGTCGTTCGAGCTGTCGCTTTCGCCGGTTGCGCCTGGTGATGTCACGGACAACGCCGACGACGTCGTGGCGCGAATCGTGTGTCCGTGGGAGAAACGCAGCGCTCCACTCGACGTCGAGGGTGTCTCCGGTTGCGGTGATCAACGTCGTTTCGTACGTGCTGTTAACTCCTGTGCGAAGGTCTTCGCGGAGTTTCTCGTCGAGCATTTCGATCTCCTCGCTGATGACGAGCGATGCGTGTGCCCCGATCAGCTCTTCTCGGCTGTAGCCGACCAGATCGACGTACGCCTCGTTGACCAGGAGGAAGTGATTGTCCTCGTCGACGACGAAGATTCCGTCGTTGACCGTTTCGACGATCGTCTCGTAGCGCTCGAGTTCCTTGCTGTAGCGCTTGACTTCGCGGTGACGGTCTTCGGCGTCGAGTGCGCGAGTCTTGGCCTGCGCATCCCGGTAGCCCACCGCGAGGCCGGCGACGCTCGCCAGCGCAGACAGTATCAGGATCGATCCCAGCGGGTCCTCGATAGACGAAACTGCGGCGATAAAAAGGATAACCATGAGTATAATTGCAACGGCGCGGAGACTCCACTCGGCGATCTCGTCGTAGAGGTCTGAACGGACGTCGAGGTATGGCAACAGATGGCCGACGTAGGAGTGGACCAGTCCTCCCGCGCCGACAAGGATCGAAATCGTCATCACGTCATCGACTGTCCGGATGTCCACGAAATACAGCAGCGGTACACCGACGGCGAAACCGACGTACAGCCAGCCGAGACCAAGAATGACGCGCTGGCCGCCGATGCCAGCAACGGTTCGTGGCACGTCCCTCATTAGTCGGTGAATGTGAGCGGTGGGTACTAATAGTATTTGCATTCTTCGGCACCCTCTTTTTAAGCACCCTCATTCTCACTCCCTGTTCGGTCGATTTCCCACCGCTCGAAGGCTGGCCAACGGCGTGACGGTAGGTTGGAGAGAAGAACGGTACTCGAGTTCGGTAGTACGACGGCCCCACTCTCCGTCGAGCGTCAGGCGGCTGACGGTTTGTGATCGCCGAGTTCAGGGTGTGTTTCGTCCATTCGCAAGTAGACGTACGAGCCCGAGAGAAACATCGCGACCGCCGTCCCGTAGAACGCCGCGTCGATGGTCAGCAGGTCGACGGTGAGGCCGATGAACACGGCACCGACGGCGTATCCCAGGTCCCGCCACAGGCGGTAGACGCCCAGACCGGTCGAGCGCCACAGCGGATGCGCGGCGTCGCTCGCGACCGAAATCAGGTTCGGGTAGTGCAACGCCATTCCGACGCCGGAGGCGGCCGACAGCAGGATCCAGGCGTAGTACCCCTCGACGAGGACCATCCCCAGCACACCGGCACCGGCAAGGAAGAACCCGGCGACGATCGGCGGCTTCCGACCGACCCGGTCGCCGAGTCGGCCGGTGTACACCTGCAGGAAGTACGCCCCGCTGTGGACACCGACCACCACGCCGACTTGCGCCACGCTGAGCCCCTGTGAGACGAGGAAGATGGGGAAGGCGAGCCAGACGAGCGTGTCGACGAAGTTCTCGACGTGACCCGCCTGTGCGGCCGCAAACAACGTTCGATCGCGGTACGTCGCCCGCTTGACGATCTCTGCGAACGGGAGGTCGGCCTCGTGGTCCTCGCCGCCGTCGGTTTCGGCCTCCGCTACGGCCTCGGCTTTCGCGTACGGCAGCGTCTCCTGGATCAGGAAGACTGCGAGCAGCGCGGCGACGATGATCACGAGCAACAGGAAGTAAAACGGCTCCGGCCGGAGACCGTACTGGGACGCGATGACGCCCGTGAGCCAGGCACCGGCGGCGACGCCGGTGTAGCCGAACGCCTCGTCGACGCCGGCCGCGAGTCCGCGCTCGTCGGGTCCGGCGAGTTCGATCTTCGAGATCATACTCATGCTCCAGGCGACGCCCTGGTTCACCCCGAGGAGCACGTTTCCGGCGGCGATCCACCACCAGTTCGGGGCGAAGATGAGGATGAACGGGATCGGGAGCGCCGCGAGCCAACCCAGGATCAGGACCGGCTTCCGACCGTAGGCGTCCGCCCACTTCCCGGAGTAGAGGTTGAGAACGGCCTTGATGATCCCGAAGCTGACGACGAACGAGCCGATAACGAGCAGCGATCCGATGCCGAACAGTTCCTCGCCCATGATGGGGACGACGGTCCGCTGTGATCCCATCGTGAGCCCGACGGCGAACACCGTCAGCACCTGAAGCAGGAACTGCCGCCAGTTTCTGCGGATTCCCTGTGTGTACTCGACGTTCATTGGGTAGTCGTATTCATCGGCTGATCGGTGTCACTCCCCTCCGCGTCTGGTGGCCGGTCGCGCTCGAAGTCGGTTCGGATCTCCCCCGCGTTCCTCGAGCACCCACCACCTCGTCTCGACTGCGGGGATCGACGCGCGACGCTCCTCAGGTGTCGTGGCCGGTCCAGATATCATTGCTGGTCGCCCCCGAGTTTTCCGCCGAGTACTTTCGCGGCGGTCAGGACCGGATCCCAGACGGGGCTGAACGGCGGTGCGTACGCGAGATCGAGGTTCTGGAGTTCCGTCACGGTCAGCCCCGCGTGGAGCGCCGTCGCGACGGTGTCGATCCGCTTTGCGCCCTCGCGACCGACGACGCTGGCACCGAGGACCCGCTCGCTCTCCCGATCGGCGACCAGCGTGACGGTCAGCGGCGTCGCGCCGGGGTAGTAGTGCGACCGGGTTCGTGCGTCGATAGTGACCGACATCGGATCGAATCCCGACTCACGGGCGCGTTCCTCGTCTATCAGGCCGGTTCTGGCGGCGCCGAGATCGAACGCCTTGACGATCGCCGTCCCGGCGGTGCCGCCGGTCGGCGTGGGATCGCCCGCGACCGTCGTTCCGATCGCCCGCCCGGCGCGGTTGGCGGTCAGCGCCAGCGGGACGTAGTCGGGGTCGCCGGTGACGACGTTCGTCGCCTCGGCGCAGTCTCCCGCCGCGTAGACGTTCTCGTCGTTCGTCCGACCGTACTCGTCCGTCGCGATGGCGCCCGTCGGTCCGAGTTCGATTTCCGCCTCCGCGGCGAGTTCGACGTTCGGTGCGACGCCGACGCCGACGATCACCAGGTCGGCGGCCGCCGCTCCCCCCTCGAGTTCGACCGTCTCGACGCGGCCATCGCCGTCGAACCCCTGGACTGCGGTCTCGAGGTGTAGCTCGACGCCCTGCTCGCGGAGGTGATCCTCGACGACGCGTGCGGTCTCCTCGCCGAACGGCTGGAGGGTCTGGGGAAGCATCTCGAAGATGGTGGCGTCGACGCCGCGCTCGATGAGCGCTTCGGCCATCTCGACGCCGACGTAGCCGCCGCCGACGATCGCTGCTGTTGCCGGTTCCCGGTCGTCGACGTAGCACTCGATCGCGTTCGCCTCGTCCATGCTTCGGAGGGTGAACACGCCCTCGAGGTCCATTCCGTTGAACGGGGGGACGACGGCTCGCGCGCCGGTTCCGATCAGGAGCGACCCGTACGATTGCTCGAACCGCTCACCGTCGCGCTCGACGGTAACGGTCTTCGCTCCGCGATCGATTGCGACGACCTCGTGGCCGGTCCGGAGGTCGATATCTCGGTCCTCGCGGAACTCTTCGGGTGGGATCGTCACAAGGTCCGCTAAGTCGTCGACGGTCCCCTTCACGTAGTACGGCATCCCACAGGCCGCGTACGATACCCACTCGCCGCGCTCGAAGACGACGACGTCTCTGTCGGGATCCTCACGCTTCGCCTTGCTCGCAGCGCTCATGCCGGCCGCGTCACCGCCGACGATCACGAACGGGTCAACCATACGGGGTGATACGGTCCCTGCGGTGTAAAGTATTTCGCAAGAATCCCAATATTAAACGCACCGGATGATTCCAAACATCGTGTTTTCGGTGGTTCCGATTGCACCGTCACGATCCGAGGCGTTCGACGAACCACCTATGAGGTCGTGGCTGCCCCCTTCATACGGTGTCCTGTACCTTGGATCTACTCGTTTGAGCCGATTCGATAGAAAACCGTCGGGTCACGCCGTGACCGTGTCGGTGCTGTGCGTTTCGGCTTGGATGGGGGAGTGTGATAGGCTCATCGCTCGCCCGCCACCATCGACGATAATATTGTACAATAAGGGAAATACTGGTGCTGGGGACGGACAGCAGCTCCACCACGTGAGCGAACTCGTTCGAACGCCCGCTCACGGGCTCGGCAGGTGGCCGTCGTCTCCGCCGACGGGCGTCTCGATCCGTCGGGCTCCGAGATGCCCGCAATCCTTACCGGCATCTCGGACGTGATCGACAAGCGTTAAGTACGTCGCTCGGGTGGCACCGAACGAATGTCGACGGATGGATGGAAGGACGCTGTCGAAGCCGCTCGGGTTCGCTGGCGGGCGCTCGAGCGTGACTGGCAGAGCGTCGTCGTCGGTGCGGCGATAGTCGCAGTGATCGCCGCGTTCGGAGTACAGGTTCCCTGGTAATCGATGGTTCTCCGTCGGCTGCTCCCGGGACTCGCCGTTCTCTGTGTCGGAGCCCTGCTGGCACGCGGGATCGAACTCGCCGTCGGCCCCAACCACCTGCTCGTCGCCATCGGCCTCGGGTTCGTACTGGCCAACGGCGTCGGCGTTCCCGATCGATTCGAGCTCGGCATCTCGACGCACAAACTGTGGCTGGGCGCCGGTATCGTTCTCATGGGAGCGTCGGTGACCCTCGAGACGGTGCTCGAGGTCGGCGCGCTCGTGCTGGTCATCGTGGTTGGCGTCACCGGGCTGACGATCCTCCTGGTTGAACTCCTCGCCCGGACCGTCTTCGATCTCGCCGACGACCTCGGTTCGCTGCTCGCGGCGGGGTCGGGGATCTGTGGCGTGTCGGCGGTCGTGGCCGTCGCTGGCACGATCCGTGCACGGGAGGAGCAGATCGCCTACGCGGCGGCGACGGTCCTGCTGTTCGACGCGATCACCCTCGTCGTCTACCCGATCGTCGGCGACGCACTGGGTCTCTCGAGCGTCGTGTTCGGTGTCTGGGCCGGCGTGAGCATGTTCTCGACGGGGCCGGTCGTCGCGGTCGGGTTCGCCCACTCCGAACTCGCGGGCCAGTGGGCGACGATGACGAAGCTCTCGCGAAACGCCCTCATCGGCGCCGTCGTCCTCGCCTACGCGAGTTACCACGCTCGACGAGGGAGCGCGGATCGACCGTCCGCGCGAGCGCTCTGGGACGAGTTTCCGAAGTTCGTTCTCGGCTTTCTCGCGCTCGTGGCGCTCGCGAGCCTCGGAGTCATCTCGTCGGCCCAGCAGGCGTCGCTCGAGAACGCCTACAGCTGGCTCTTCCTGCTCGCGTTTGTCGGTCTCGGAACGGAGATACGGCTCGCCGAACTTCGGACGACCGGACTGACGCCTGCGCTCGTCGTGCTGGTGGCGCTGGTCGTCGCGAGTACGGTTTCGCTCGGATTGTTGGTACTCCTGCTCTGATTGCGGGCTCGACGCCACAACTTCTGACGGCCACGTAGACACCCCAGCAAGCGGGCTATCCGCTGTTCGAGGTGTCGGCAAGACGTCTCGAATGGGACGCACCAGCCGACAGATTCGTGTGATCGACGGTCCGCCCGTGATACGCTCGTTCCGTCCGTGCTCTCCGAACTGCCGCATTCGCCGTCTCACAGCCTGTGAGAGCCACTCTCGGTGCTTCTCCGGCGTCGAAGCGAGCGTTCCTGCCATTGTGCGTGTGTTTTACACGCCCCCTGTGGCCAGTTTCTCCGGTTTCTCGTTCTTCACCCGAGTATTGCAGGTGAGCGAGGGGTTACATGTACCTGACCGGTACTACGCCACTGAATGAAACGAGCGTACTCTCGCCGTGCTGTACTCGGCAGTCTCGGAACCGGATCCGTCGCGGCGCTCGCCGGCTGTCTGTCGGGCGCCGATTCCGACTCCGGTTCGGCGATTCGGATTTCCGGGGGCGTCGGACCGCTGCCGATGGTCGAGGTGTGGGCGGATCTCTACGCGGACGAATCGGACGCGTCGTTCGACATCAGCGGCGGTGGCACCGGCGTCGGCGTCTCCGACGTGCTCAACGATCAGGTCGATATCGCGATGATGGGCCGAGAGCCCGACGAGGAGGAGATCGAGCAGGGGCTGTTCGCCGTCCCGATGCTCATCGACACCGTCGTCGGCACCGTCAACGCGGACAATCCCGTCCTCGAGGAGATCCAGGAACACGGACTCTCCCGGGAGGACCTCGAGGCCGTCTTCACGCGCGAGGTCGAAACCTGGGGCGAACTGTTCGACGTCGACGTCGATGAGGAGATCGAGGTGTACGGCCGTTCGGACGCCTCCGCAGCCTACAAACAGTGGGGTGACTTCCTCGCCGGCGAGGACGACGCCTACACCGAAAACGAACTCGAGAACCTCGCGGACGCGAACCACGACGGCGACCAGCGGGTGGCAGAGGCGATCGGCAGCAACGAGAACGCCATCTCGCTGAACAACATCAACTACGTCTACGATCTGAGTAGCGGCGAACTCGAGGGCGACATCCGTCCGATCCCGCTCGACCTCGACGGCGACGGCACCCTTTCGGACGACGAGGACTTCTACGACACTCGCGAGGAGTTCCTCGTCGCTGTCGAGGAGGGAACGTATCCGGCACCGCCGGCCCGTGAGATGTTTCTGGCCGCGGAGGAGGAGTTCGAGGACGGCGCCCACGAGTTCGTCGAGTGGGTCCTCTCGGACGGTCAAGAGTACGTCAGGGACAACGGCTACGTCCCCCTCGAATCGGACCGACTCGAGGAGGCCCAGGAGGAGCTGGCCAACGGGCCGTGAGCTGAATGGGTGATTCGATCGACTCGACGGAGACCGACCGCCGGTCGAGCCAGCTCGGTCGCCGGCTGCAGGTCGAGCGACTCAGCAGCTACTGGCTTCGGGGCGCCGGCTACTTCGCGATCGCGCTCTTCTGTCTGATCGTTCTGACGCTCGTCCACCGGTCGCTGCCCCTGCTCGCGGAGTACTCGCTGGTCCAGATGCTGACGTCGGCCAACTGGGACCCCGCACAGAACCAGTTCGGCTTCCTGCCGGCGATCGTCGGCACCGTGTACGTCGCGGTCCTCTCGATGCTCATGGGGACGCCGATTGCGATCCTGACCGCGATCTACATTGCCGAGTACGCCGAGGGTCGGATGAAAGTGCTCGTCTCGTCGTTCATCGACGTGCTCGCGGCGATCCCAAGCGTCATCTTCGGGCTGGTCGCCCTGTTCGTCGTCGTCCCGTTCGTCGGGAACTACCTCGCGCCGGCGGTCGGCTCGAGTGCGACCGGCCTCGGAATTCTTACTGTGAGTCTCGTGATGGCAATCGTCGTCACACCGTTCATGATCTCGCTGTCAGTCGAGTCCCTCGAGGCGTTGCCGGACGAACTACGGGAGACCTCACTCGGCGTCGGCGCGACGAAGTGGGAGACGATCAGTAGCGTTCTCCTGCGGGCGGCCGGCCCCGGCATCTTCGCGGCGGTGTTGCTCGGCTTCGGTCGCGTCTTCGGCGCGACGATCGTCCCCGCAATGCTCATCGGGGGCCAGACGCAGATCCCGGACTCGCTGTTCTCGACGGGACAGACGCTCCCGACGCTGATCGTCAGCGACTTCGGCGAGCTGATGTCGATCCCGCTCACCCAGTCCGCGCTGATCTTCGTCGGGCTGATGCTGGTCGTCGTGGTCTGGCTGTTCAACTTCGGTGCGATGTTGCTCCAGCGTCGCCTCCGTCGGAGGTGGCAGTACTGATGGATCGCTACGCCAAACAGCGGCTGTTCGGCATCCTCGCTCGCGGCGCCGCCGCGCTCGTCGTCGCAGTGATGATTCTGGTCGTTGCTGTCACGGTTTTCAGAGGCGGTCGTGCGCTCCTCACGAACCCGGAGATCGTCGTCACGCCGCCGGGTTCGCGGTACATGCTCGAGGGCGACGGCGGCTTCTTCCACGCCGTGCTCGGTAGCATGTTCATCGTCGGTCCGGCGACCGTCGTCTCGGCGGTGCTTGCGATATCGACGGCGACGTACCTCCAGAGCGATTACTCGAGCGAGCGCTTTTCGGATGTTGTGAACATGTTCCTGAACGTGCTGTGGGCGACGCCGCCGATCGTCTACGGGGTGTTCGTTCTCACCGTGATCATCGCGGTCGGCGCCCGAACGAGCCTTTTCTTCGGGATTATCGCGATCGCGATCTTCCAGTATCCGATTATGACCCGCTACACTGACGAGGCGCTGCGATCGGCCCCGGATACGGTCAGGGAGTCGACGTACGGCCTCGGCGCCACGCGGTTCGAAACCGCCCGGATGACCGCCCGCGCGGCACTGCCGGGCGTCGTCGCCGGCGTCATCATGGGCTTCGCCCGCGGAATCGGCGACGCCGCGACGGTGCTGTTCACCGCCGGCCGGAGTACGAACATGCCCGGCGGGCTGTTCGAGCCGGCGACGACGCTCCCCATCCTCATCTTCGACAACTCGATGTCGTTCAACGAGGAGGTACAGGCCCACGCCTACGCGGCGTCGTTCGTCCTGATCGTCGTCGTCCTGGGCCTGATCGTCGTCTCGAAACTGCTCGCCGGACGCTTCGCGCGGTACGCACCAGGGGGGAGACACGCATGAACCACCAGACTGCACTCGGCACGGACGACCTTTCGGTAACGTACACCGGACAGAACGACGTGGAGGCCCTGACGGGCGTCAGCGTCGACTTCCCGGAGAATCGACTGACAGCGATCATCGGCCCCTCGGGCTGTGGCAAGTCGACGCTGCTGAAGTCGCTGAACCGGCTGCACGAGATCCAGCCCAACGTCGAGATTTCGGGGGACGTCCTCCTCGAGGGCGAATCGATTTACGACACCGATGAACCGACGCCGGAAATCCGTCGGCGGATCGGCTACGTTCCCCAGTCGCCGACGGCGCTACCGCTGTCGATCTACGAGAACGTCGCCTACGGCGTGAAGATCCACGGCGAGTACGAGTCGAACGACGACCTCGACGACCTCGTCGAAACCTACCTGCGGAAAGTGAACCTCTGGTCGGAAGTGAACGACAGGCTCGCGACCCCTGCGGCGGAGCTCTCGACCGGGCAGATCCAGCGACTCTGTCTGGCCCGCTCGCTGGCCGTCGAACCGGACGTCCTGCTGTGTGACGAGGTAACGTCGGCGCTCGACCCCATCTCGGCCGAGCGCGTCGAGGAGACGCTCGCGGACCTCAAGTCGGAGTACACGTTCGTCATGGTCACACATAGTATGGATCAGGCGAAGCGACTCGCGGACGAGGTCGTCTTCCTCTATCTCGGCGACCTCATCGAGGCGAACGAGACGCGGGCGTTCTTCGAAAACCCACAGCACGAACGCACGCGAGAGTTCGTGAAGGGACACACGGCAGTCGAGTATGACGATTCAGACGACTCCGACGATTCGAACGACTCTGAGGGTGCGGGTAGTGTCGGCGCCGGAACCCCCGACCCGATCAGCACCGACCCTCAGTCGTAGCCGACGATCCGCCCCCACGAAGACGCTTTTCCCCAGAGGCCCGAACGCATACACTCGAGTTCGACGATCTGTGAGTTGTCGACGAACAGGTTCACGTTCGGGCCGAACTGTTTGATATACCACTCGAACACGTCGGGGTCGGCCGCCTCGAAGACGCAGTGTTCGATGCCGAGGCCGTTCGCGATCTCGAAGGCGACGTCGGTTCGCCACTCGCGAACCCGTTCGGTGATCCCTTCCGATTCGACCATCACCTTGTAGGCGCCAGCCTCGAGGTGGCGCTTCCCCTCCTCGATCGCGCTGGTCGGGTCGATCGCCGCCTCGCTCTCGAGGTCCTCGACGCGAGAGGCACCGCCGGCGCCGAACTGGACGTTGATCTCCGGTTTCGCTTTCAGACCGTGATCCTGGACGGCTTCGGTCAACGCGACCATATCGTCGGTATCGATCGCGAGGAAGCCGCTCGAGACCTCCACGATGTCGAAGCCGATATCGGCGGCTTCCTCGAGGTAGCGATCCACCTGATCGTAGTCCCGGACGAGGACGTGTTCGATGAATCCGCCGGTCGACACCAGCACGTTGTGCTCGTGACAGACCTCGATGAGTTCACGGACGGCCTCCTCGGGCATCAGAGCGAACGACCCCCCTGAAAACTTGTAGATGTCGACGTAGGCCCCCATCGTCTCGAGGATGTCGCGCAACTCCCGCGGCCCCATGGGATCGTAGTAGGGGCCGCGGATTTCGGTAAGGCCGGTGTCTCGAGGTTTCTCGCCGCGGTCGTTGACCGTCAGGAAGTCGAACGCACGATCTGGCATAGGAGTCCCACGACGACCACGACCAAAACGGTACTACACTCTGGGGGGTGGCTACCGATTCAGCCGACCGACACAGGTCACAATCACCGCTCGGTAACGTTCACGAGGTTCCCGACTCGTCGAGCGATACTACCAATCGATCGTCGTCGACACAGATCTCCGTGCGGATTCGCAGGGGACATCGGAGACCACGGTCTGGTTTTCGATCGTCTCGGTCTCGATACGCAACTACTCGTGCCCGAACGGGCCGTCGACTGGACGGAAACATCACCGAACGCGCGGGTCGGAGGAAGGCGTATCCCGGTATCCGAACTGGTAGTTCGTCGACCCGGCTCGTTGCGAGCGGAGCTAACACCGCTCGTTACACTCGTCGCGCGCTCATGAACAGCGGAGTCATCGCCGGCCGTTCCCTCGAGTCGACTCCTGGCTACGCCTTGTGCAACACGAGAGCTGGTGACGTTCACCAGCGGCGCGTGAAATCGATCAGATGACGCGTTAATTAGACATTTTGCCGGCGCTTTCTGACCATCTCGAGAACCATTATCGGTCGTTTTCCCGGAGGATCTCGGTAATTTAAACGAAATATCGCGCTGCCAGATCCGACCGCTGGAAGGTTTATGCGGCTCGTCCGCATGCCGTGTTCTGCGGTACCACGAATCATGGTGTTGAACGACAACCATCTGAGTGGCGGTCGATGGCGAATCGAACCGGGAACGAGAGCGTGTGCACCGCACGATGGGTCCCATGGGTAGCGAGGACGATCTCGGTGCGATCGGGCGGTTCCGGGAGGAGCTAGATCCGGTGGTCTTCGTCTTCGGCGCGCTGCTCACGGTCGGGGTGATCACGATGTTCTTCATCAGCCGACCCACCGTCGAGTGGGCCATCGACGGCCTGAACACGTTCTTCCTCGAGTACCTCAACTGGGTGCTTTTGGTGATCGTCTTCCTCATCGTCGTCTTCCTGCTGTTTCTGATCGTCGGCCCGTGGGGGAAAATCCGGTTCGGCGACGATCCACCGGAGTACAGCTTCTTCTCGTTCTTTGCGATGCTATACTCTGCAGGCTTCGCCGCCGGTGTCGTGTTCTGGGGGCCAACTGAGGCGCTGTTCTATTACGACAACCCGAACCCGCTGTTCGACGTCTCCGGCGGCTCGAGCGAAGCGATGAGCGTCGCCGTCCAGCAGACGCTGTTCCACTGGGCGCTCCCCCAGCTCGCGGTGTTCACTATCATGGGGATCGCGATCGGCTACTTCGCGTACAACTACGACGGCGTGCCGTTACGCGTTTCGTCGGCACTCACCCCGCTGCTCGGAAAGGATAACCTCGACGGCCCTGCCGCCAAGGTGATCGACATCCTCGCCGTCTTCGCGACCATCGGCGGCGTGGCGACCTCACTTGGATTCATCGGGAGCCAGTTCGTCACCGGCCTCGACTACCAGTGGGGGATCGATCTGGGCGATGCGGGAATTCTCCTCGTGGTGACGACCATGACGCTGTTGTTTACGATCTCGATGGTGCTCGGCGTCAACCGTGGTATTCGCCGGCTCTCGAACTTCAACATGATCCTGTTCGCGATTCTCCTCGTGGCGGCCTTTATCGTCGGTCCGTCGCTCTTTCTGGTTCTGATCGGCACCCAGGCTATCAGCGGGATGGTCACCGACTTCGTCTCGATGAGCCTCTACACCGGCGCTGGCGAGGAAGGCGGGACGCAGTGGATGAACGACTGGACCGTCTTCTACTGGGCATGGGCGCTGTCGTGGTCGCCGTTCGCCGGGCTGTTCATCGCCCGCATCTCCCGTGGCCGGTCGGTGCGCGAAGTCGCGTTCACCGGCATCGTCGCGACTTCCGCGGCGACCATTCCGTGGTTCATCTCGCTGGGCGGCACCGCGCTGTACTACCAGCACGAGGGCGTTGCCGACTTTAGCCAGGTGATGGCGTTCGAGCAGGGTGCGGAAGTCACCGGCTTCATCCTGTTCGAGGCGTTCCCGGTCGGAACGGCCTTTATGATCGCGTTCCTGATCCTCGTCACCACGTTCTTCGTTACCTCGGCGGACTCTTCGACGCTCGCCGTGTCGATGATGACCACCGGCGGCAAGGCCAAACCCTCGAGCATCAACCGAATCTTCTGGGGGGTCGTCCTCGGAATGACCGCCGCGATCCTCATGATCCTCGGCGGGGTGGACGCGCTCCAGTCCGCTGCGATCATCACCGGCGGCCCGTTCGCGTTCGTCTGTCTGCTCGCGATGCTCGGGTTGATCAAGCACTTTAGCTCGAGCTACGGCCGGGTGTTGCTCCAGGAGGAGACGGTGATGATCGGTTCCTCGGAACAGACGCCGCGCGTCGGCGGCGAATTCCAGGCGGGTGATGACGACGACGACTGAGCCAATCGCTCACTCGGTTTGAACCGGGCCGTCCCCGCTCGTCGACTCCACCCACACCGGTTTTCGGTTGACGCGACAGCAGCTACACGATCCGATCGGCATCACTCGAGCAGAAACCGACGCCCGTATCGCTTGTCTCGACTCGAGCATGCCGTGGCTAACACCCAGTAAATCGATCGTAACCCGGGATGTCGTGGATGTCCGCGAGTGCAGTCCGTGACGGCAGAATCGGATGGGAATTCCGCGTCTGCGGATTTCGTCTCGACTCCCGTGTGAGCAGTACGGTGTGAGTACTTACGGCCGGACGTCTGCACTCCGTAGCTGATGGCCCCTGCTATCGTCCACTTCCTCGTCGGTGGCGCTCTCCTGTTACTGCTGGTGACACCGATCGCGCTCCGATATGAGTTCCGCCCGACGTGGCCACTCTGGCTCGTCGTGATCGGCGGACTCTGGGGCCTGTTTCCGGATATTCACCACGTTTCGCCGATCTATCGGACGGAACTCTACGCGTTCCACAACTCACTCTGGGCCGACGCGTTCGCGTTCCACTACACGCTCGACCGCCCTGCCGTTCGTGCTCGATACCACGAGAGCGTTTTCCTCTCGGTACTGCTCTTTTTGGGCTCCGTCGCCGGGTTCAGCCTGGCAACCAGCTTTCGGGCGCGGATGCGCGGTTCCGAAACGGACCACTCGACGGTGACGCCGAAGACCTCCGAATAATCACCGTAACAACTGAAACGATTCACACACCACTCGAACGACGGGTGTGCGATTGGATGTGCATTGACCTTCAGTGGCTACTATATTCCCGCGGTATCCTCTCACTTTCAGGACCAAAATCTAGCCTTAGATAGTATAACAGCTATGTGTCTGAATAGCCAATTCATATCCTATATTACCATTCATACAATTGCTATGACTACCCGAAAACGGAGACGCGTCCCGAGAAACGCGCTGTCGTTCCGTACCGACACAGCTACCTGCTGGATCGGCTATCGATGTACCAATCTATCGATCGAAAACGCCACGGCCGAGCCCACTGACGGCGTCACTACGTTCAGAGAGGGAGAGGCGAACCTGTTGAACCGCCTCGGCCCGCAGTGACGAACGTCGCGAGAGCTTCGAAGCACCCCATCCGCCTGGGAATCGATCGGTAGCCCTCGAACCCTATTATACTATGAGTTGATCACGATAGCTACTATATAATTGATATACTAGCTCAAGCGTCAGTGAGCGATCGTCTCAGTCGGATGGCCGCTCGGCGACCACCTCGATTTCGACGATAATCTCGACGGGAAGCCGTGCCGCCTCGATACAGCTTCGGGCGGGATAGGGCTCCTCGAATCGGGACGAGTACGCGTCGTTGACCGCGTCGTAGGCGTCCATATCCGTCAGAAACACGTTGGCTTTGACAACGTCGTCGAGGTCGAGACCCGTTGCGCTCAACACGTGTTCGATGTTGTCCAGAGTTTTGTGCGTCTGTTCCCGTGGATCCTGGCTCGTGACCTCGAGCGTCTCGGGGTCGAGCGGCCCCTGTCCCGAGACGTAGACGGTCGTTCCGGTGTCGATCGCCTGTGAGAACGGTCCTGTGCCTCCCGGCGCGTCGGATGTGGTAACTTCCCGCATGCTCTGATAGCTCCCGTGGGACGGCAAAAAGGTTGCGTAATCGGCGTGTGAAACACGCTACAGGGGTCGTCGGGTCTGTTCGACTGAGCTCGGTCGACGACGGGACTTCGTCACGGATTCGCGTCCTCGTTGACCACGTGTTCGGGGGTGGTTCCCTGTAACGCGTCAGCGACGTTCGTCGCGACCGTTTGACGGAGTTCGAGGATGGAGCCCTCGGAGTACCACGCCGTATGTGGTGTCATGACGACCTCCTCTCGGTCGACAAGAGGAGATGATTCGGGCGGTTCGTCAGAAAGCACGTCGAGTCCTGCGGCACGGATCTCTTCGGCAGAGAGGGCCCGAGCGAGCGCGTCCGCGTCGACGATTTCGCCTCTGGCGACGTTGATGAGGGTCGCATCGTCGTTCATTCGGGCGAAGGCGTCCTCGCCGAACAGACCGCGCGTCTCCTCGGTAAGCGGGGAGTGGATCGAAACGATATCGCCGCGCTCGAGGAGCGTGTCGAAATCGACCTGTTCGACGCCGTGAGCGGCGAGTTCGTCGCTCGACCGGTAGGGATCGGACGCGATCACGTCGAACCCGAACCCGTCCGCCTTGCTCGCGACGGCCTGTGCGATGTTCCCGAAGCCGACGAGTGCGAGGGTTTTGCCCCGCAGTCGGCGAATGGGGCGGCCCCGCTTCCAGTCCCAGGTGCCCGACCGGATCGCATCGTCGAAAACGGTGATCTTTCGCTCACACGCCAGCAACAGCGCAAGTGCGTGTTCTGCGACCTCGTCCGTACAGTAGTGGGGAGCGTTCACCACGAGAACGTCGTGTTCGGTGGCCGCCTTGAGGTCAACGTTGTCGACGCCGATCCCGTACCGTCCAACCACGCGCACCGAGTCGAGCGACTGGAGAACGGATTCGGTAATCGGTGCATACTGGACGAGAAGCGCGTCCGCATCGGCAACGGATCGGATGATTTGTTGGGGATCGTCCGTCTCCACCTCCTCGAGTGTGATATCACGGCTCGAAAATACGTCGGATTCGACCGTTAACTCGCCGAAGTTGTGGGCTGTGGCAACGACTTTCATTCCGGTGGATCCTCAATCGATAGCGAACGGTATAATCGCTTTGGGCGAGCGCGGATCGACTGGGACGAGTCGTGGTAACAGTAATGAATTACCGGGGTGATATGCACTCGTACATGGCGTTCGAATCCGCAGCAGCGGGCGATTCAGCGTGGGCAACGAAGACGTACGAAGAGATAGCCGACATCGCGGCGGCAGACGGCTCCATCCTCGTCGTTCCCGTCGGCAGTGTCGAACAGCACGGCCATCACCTCCCGGTCGCGACGGACACGATTCTCGTCGATGCGATCGCCTCGCTCGGCGTCGAACGCGTTGCCGACGAGGCACCGGTGTTGGCCGTTCCTCCCGTTTGGACCGGTTACTCCCCGCACCACCTCCCGTTCGGGGGGACAATCACGATACAGTCAGAGACGCTCGCGCAGTTACTCGAGGAGATCGCCGACTCCGCGATCGACAACGGGTTTGACGCCCTTCTGTTGGTCAACGGCCACGGCGGAAACAGCTCGGTGATCTCGACGGTGACGAGCACGATCGGCGTTGCCCACCCCGACGTCGAAGTTCTCGGTCTCACCTACTTTTCGCTGGCCCAACCGTTCGCCGACGAGATCCGTGACAGCGACCCCGGCGGCATGTCTCACGGCGGCGAGTTCGAAACCTCGCTGCTGTTGCATCTCCGCCCCGAACTCGTCGACACCGACCGGCTCGAGGCACCGCTGCTGGACGAGCCATACGAACTGGGCGTCACGGATATGATGGACGGCGGTTCGCTCGGCGTCTATCGATCGTTCGACGAGTACACCGACACCGGAGCCATCGGTGCGCCCGAACTGGCGAGCGCGGAGAAAGGCGAAGCGCTGTACGACGGGATCGGCGACGAACTGGAGGCGCTACTGCTCGAGATACACGAACGGACACGGAACTGATCGACATCGGGCGAACTGGGGATGGCCGACCTGTCGCCGACTCACTCACTAACCGGGTGATAGCAGGCGACGCGCCGACGCTCGTCCAGCGCCTCGAGCGCTGGCTCGGTGTCGCGGCACTCCGCGGTCGAGTACGCACACCGCGGATGAAATCGGCACCCGCCCGGGAGGTCGACCGGATCCGGGACGTCCCCGTCGACGCTGCTTCCCGCTCGAGGCTCGTCGGGGTCCGGCGAGGGAACGGCGTTCAACAGCGCCTCGGTGTACGGATGTGCCGGGTCGTGAATCACCCGTTCGGTATCGCCGAGTTCGACGACGTTCCCCTGGTACATGATCATGGTTCGATCCGCTAGGTAGTTGATCGTCGAGAGGTTGTGGGAGATGTACAGCATCGAGAGATTCCGCTTTTCCTGTAACTCCTCGAAGAGGCGCAGGATCGAGGCGCTGACGCTCACGTCGAGCATCGAGACGGGTTCGTCAGCGACCAGGAATTCGGGCTCGACGACCAGCGCTCTGGCGGTACAGACGCGCTGGCGCTCGCCGCCAGAGAGCGCCGCCGGAAGTTTGTCCAGAAACGCCTCCGGCGGACGCAATCCTGCGTCCTCGAGCGCCCGTGCGACGAGCGCGTCGCGCTCCTCTGCATCCCCGATCCCGTGAATCTTCAGCGGCTCTCTGAGCGTTCGAGCGACGGGATATCGTGGGTTGAGCGCCTCGTATGGATCCTGGAAGATGACCTGACACTGGCGTCGGAACGACCGCATCTCAGTACGCCCGAACTCGGTTACGTCCCGCCCGTCGAACCGAATCTCGCCGCCCGTGGTCGTCTGGAGACACGCAAGGAGCTCTCCGAGCGTGGATTTGCCACAGCCGCTCTGGCCCGCCAGTCCCAGTATCTCCCCGCGTTCGATCTCGAAACTAACGTCGTCGACGGCTTTCAGGTACTGCGTCTCGCCGAACAGCCGATCGACGATCGATCCCCGGCGAGCGGGGTACCACTTTCGTAGGCCATCGACCTCGAAGATTAGATCCTCACTCATTCGGCGTCAACCTCCCAGGTCGCGGCCCGTCGGCTTTGCTCCCTGAATTCGGCAGCCCGGTCGGTGTAGTGACACTTCGCCGCGTGGTCGGTACTGCTCTCGGTATCGTCGCCGACGGTCGTTAGCGGCGGTTCTTCGAGACACCGCTCGGTCGAAAACGGACACCGCTCGGCGAACCGACAGCCCTGTGGCGGATCGACCAGCTCCGGCGGGTTGCCGGGAATGCTGATCAGTTCGGTCGGGTTTCGCTCGATCGACGGGAATGCGTTTCGCAGCCCCATCGTGTACGGATGAGCGCTTTCCTTGAACACCTCCCGCGTGGACCCCAGTTCGACGAGTCGCCCGCCGTACATCACGGCGATCCTGTCTGCGACCTCCGCGACCGCGCTGATGTCGTGCGTGATGAAGACCATCGCGTGGTCGTGTTCCGTCTGGAGCTCGGCGAACAACTCAAGGATCTCGTCTTGGACGACGACATCGAGACCGGTCGTCGGCTCGTCCGCGAGGATCAGCGGCGGGTCGAGCGCGAGTGCGAGGGCGATCACGACCCGCTGGCGCTGGCCGCCGGAGAGTTCGTGCGGGTAGTCGTCGAGTCTGTTCGCGCTCAGACCGACGTCCTCGAGGAGCCCCGCCGCACGCGAGCGCGCCTCGTGCTTCGAGCGGTCCGAGTGCGTCGTGATCGTCTCGACGAACTGTGCACCGATCGGATAGACGGGATCGAGCGCGTTCATCGCGTTCTGGATGATGTAGGCGATCTCCTTCCAGCGGAGCGACCGCATCTCCGCGTCCGTATACTCGGTTATCGGCTCTCCCTGGAAGACGATCTCTCCCCCGGAAACCCGGCCGTTTCGGGGTAGTAGGCTGGGAATCGATCTGATCAACGTACTCTTTCCACAGCCGCTCTCGCCGACGATTCCGACGGTTTCACCCGCCTGGATCGACAGGTTCACGCCGTCGACCGCGCGAAGCGATCCGGTTTCGGTCGTGTACTCGATCGCGAGGTCGCGTAGTTCTAATACCATTGTGTTCAGTGCTTTAGTTGCGGACTGGTCATGTCTTCGACCGCTCTCGAGAGATAGAAGAACGACATCACGAGCAGCGAGATGCTCAGTCCTGGCGGAATCACCCACCACCAGGCGTGTTGGATCGCCCCGGTGGTGAACGTGAGTTGAAGCATACTCCCCCAGCTGTCCCCGGAGCTCAGGCCCAGGAACGAAATCCCGGCCTCGAGAACGATCGCGTAGCCGATGACGAGCGTCATATTGATGAAGATCAGCGGCAGGAGATTGGGTGCGATGTGGAGGTAGATGATCCGAAGATCGCTCGCACCGGTCGCTTTCGCCGCCTTCACGTAGGGTCGATCGGCGTGTGAGAGGGTCTGTGATCGGATGAGACGGGCCGTATCGCGCCAGAGAACGGCCACCATCGCGATGATGACGTTCCAGAGCGACGCGCCGAACGAAAGCGCGATGATCAGGATTAACGGTGTCGGCGGGATCGCGTACATGACGTCAACGAGGCGCATCAGGACGAGATCGATCGTCCCCTTGTAGTAGCCCGCGACGAGCCCCACACTCGTCCCGATGACGGCGACGCTGAGCCCCGAGACGAGGCCGACGAGAAGCGAGATCCGAGCACCGTACACCCACTGGCTGAAGACGTCCTGTCCGTGGTGGTCGGTGCCGAACGGGTGTTCCAGACTCGGTGTCTCGAGCACCGCAGCGGACGGCTGTCCGGGATCGTGGGGGGCGATCAGCGGCGCAAATATCGAACAGAAGACGAACAGCAACAGGATCGCGAGCGCGAGCAGTGCGCTCCTGTACCTCGCGATCGATCGACCGACCTCGAGCGCGGACGAACGAACGTGGCCGAGCAGAATCCGCTGGTCCTGCGAGAGTCTGTCGGTGAACTGCTCTTTCATGTTCCCTCCTCCGTGACTCGGGGATCGACGTACACCGAGACGATGTCGACGAGGAAGTTCATCATGACGACGATCACGGCGATCGCGAAGAACCCGCCCTGGGCGAGCGGGTAATCCTCGTTCAGGACCGCCTGCCACATCAACCGGCCGAGGCCGGGCCAGGAGAAGACGACCTCGATGAGGACCGAGCCGCCGGCCGCGAGACCGATCGCCAGCGCGGCGAAGTGCAAGACCGGTAACAGCGAGTTCCGCGCGGCGTGTTTGTACAGAATCGCCATGTTACCGAGCCCTTCCGCCCGGTTCATCTCGATGAAGTCCTCATCCAGAACGTCGATCATGTTGTTTCGCATGACGAACGTGGGGGCGGTGAGCCAGTAACACGTTGTTACGAGCAGCGGCAAGAAGAGGTGGTGGAGGAAATCGAGCGTGAGGAACCGCTCGCTGTACGTCTGTGGGACCGTTCCGGAGTACATTCCCGAACTCGGAAACCAGCCGAGACGGAACGAGAAGACCATGAGCGCGAGCATCCCGGTCCAGAAGATTGGCGTCGCCCACATCAGCAACACGCCGCCGATACCGTACGTGTCGACGCTGCTTCCGCGCCGCCACGCGAAATACGCGCCGATGACCGGTCCAATGAGGTACGCCAGGACGACCGCGGGAACCATGAGGACCATGGTGTTGAGTCCCGCGTGGGCGATCAGCGGCAACACCGGTTCGTTGCGCATGAACGAGTAGCCCAAGTCGCCCGCGAACAGGCTCGTGATGTACGAAACGTACTGCACGTAGAGAGGTGAATCGAGCCCATACTGTTCGATCAATGCCTGTCTGGCCTCCGCTGTCATCTGTGGACTGACGAGCGCCGACGCTGGGTCGCCGGGCGAGAGGTGTAACAGGAAAAAGAGTACCGTCGCGATCACGTACAGCGAAAACAGCGAAAAAAGTGCTCGCTTCAGAACGTACAGGAGATCCAGTCTCATAGATTAGATCTCGTCGGGTAGCTCGCCACGCGGATCGCCGTACGGGTTGACGTCGTCGGACTCGTCGAACCTGTCTATCGGTTTCAGGAGCTCCCCATCCTCGTTCCAGCGGTAGCCCGCGTCCGCGAGGAGGTCGACGGCCGCCTCGAGTCCGCCATCATACTCGCCCCCAACGTCCTCGTTGTAATACTGGTCGTTCGCTGGTGAGATCGGGGTACTGGCAGGTTCGCCTCTGCCTCGGAGAACGATTTCTATGATCTGCTCCTTGTCGATCGCTGTGCTGACCGCCTGACGAAAGACCCGATCCTGCATCGGTTCCCGACCACAGTTGTGGAAGACGCTGGTCATGTCGCTGCCGCCTATTTCAAAGATTTCGAGGTGGTCTTCGCCCTCGAGTTGTTCGCGCTGGTCCGGCAGCAACTGCTGTGCGAACGTCGCGGTCCCCTGATCGACGTCGTTGATCGCGGACGACTCGTCGCCGTAGACGTCCCAGATGAGCGTATCGAAGTCGAAATCCACGAGCGGATGGTCGTCGTGTGGTTCAAAGACGAGTTGCTCCTGGGGTTCGTGCGTCACGAGTTCTAACGGCCCCGCACCGACCATCGAGAAGTCTTCCCACTGATTCGGGTGCTCGAGGCCGTGTTCGTCCGGAACACCTTCCCAGATGTGCTGTGGGATCATCGGCATCTCTGCGAGTACGACGGTCTGGAAGGAGTAGGTCGGCCGAGCGAGTTCGAACTGCAGGCTCTCGTCGTCGACGACCGTCACCTCGTCGACCAAGTTGTAGAACGAACTCAGATAGGGCACGCCCCACTCCTGGAAGTACTCGAAGGTGAACTGAACGTCCTCGGCGGTGAACGGTTCGCCGTCGTGACAGACGAGATCCGGCACGAGTTCGACGTCGACGGTCGTGTCGTCGATGTACTCGACGGTTTCTGCGGCGAACGGTTCCGCTTCTCCGTCGGCGTTCCATCGTACGAGGCGCACGTACTGGAGCAGGGTTGCCTGCATCGCCGCCCCGCCCAGAACCCCGGTCGGGTTCACCGTCGGTGGATCGGTCCCCGTTGCGAACGTAACCGTCCTGTCGTCGGTCTCTGCCTCGAGGTTCCGGAGGTTATCCACGTTCCAGAACATCCACGAACTCTGCTGTGGCGTCCAGCCGCTGTATGCATCCGTGTTCGCCGCTCCGGAGGAATCCCGATGGAAGACGTACGAAACGGGCTGATCCCGCTCGAGGAGTTCCTGGCACTCCATGGCGGCCTCCGTTCGTTCGTCCAGGTCGGTCGTGTCGATGAACGCGTCGATTGCCTCGTCGTACTCGGCGCTCTCGTAGTGAAGGCAGTTCTCCCCGTCGCCGCGGGAGAAGTCGGAGTGGTAGTTGAAATACAGCGGAAAGTGGCCGTCGAGTTTGTCCGCCGTATCCTCCTGCCAGAGTGTGAGCATGTCGTAGTCGAACTCGAGCCACCGCTCGGCGAGCGCCGAGTACGCCAGCACGTTGAGGTCGACGTCGACACCAAGCTCTTCGATGTGGTCTACAGCCAGATCCTGCATCTCGTACTGCAGCGGCGCGAACTGCCGGTCGACGCCGATATACTCGAGCGTTCCGATCTCCTCGTAGTTGCTATCCTCGCCATCCTCGGGTTGTGGCCGGTCAATATCGTCCGGATCGTCCTCTCCGAGGCAGCCGGCGACGCTCGCAGCACCGGCGACCGCCATCGCCCGGAGAAACGTCCGTCGATTCCCCCTGTTTCGGTCAGTGCGTACCATTGTTCCGACACAACTGGCAACGAAGCCAGTTATTGTCTCCCACATCTCGGCGGTCGTATATAAAACTAGGCGTCGATAACCGAATTCGAGTGCGAACGCCACGTCGTTACCGCCCCGCGTCCCCGTCGACGATCCTATCGCGCTCGAGCGGACCGGTGGTATCGTTTGTGCTCGTTCGAACAGGGGGCCGAACGCCACGGCCCAGCTGCCCTCACAGTCGGATGTTCGTATCGCCGTTATCGCCGCCGAACGTTCTCGTGGTCCACGATGACGTTTTTCACCTGAGACATCTCCTCGACGGTGTATTTTCCTCCGAGTCTGCTTCCGTCGCCGCTTCGTTTACCGGTGTACCCGCCGAAGGGCGTGTGAATTTCCCAGTAGGCACTGGCGTCGTTTACGCTAACGAGCCCGGTTTCGAGGTTCTCGATGAAGTAGTTCATTCGGCCGATATTGCTCGTGAAGACGCCCGAGGTGAGCCCGAGGTCGATACCGTTTGCGATTTCGAGTGCCTCCTCGTCGGTTTCGAACTCGAGGATCGGGGCGATCGGTCCGAACGTCTCCGCGCGGTTGACGAGCATCTCGGTCGTCACGTCCGTGAGGACGGTCGGCTCGTAGTACAAGTCCGTTGGAGCGTCATCTCTTCGTTTCCCACCGGTCCGAAGCGTCGCACCGTGATCGGTCGCGTCCTCGACGTGTCGATCCATCTTGGCGGCAACGTCCGCGTTGTTCAACGGCCCCATATCCGTCGCGTCGTCGGTCGGATCACCGAGTCGCACCTCGGCGGTCCGCTCGAGGAGGCGATCGACGAACTCGTCGTGACAGCTCTCGTGAACCAGCACTCGCTCGCTCGCCGAGCAGATCTGGCCGGCGTTCGTAAAACAGCCGAACGCCGTCGCCTCGACAGCCGCCTCGAGGTCGGCGTCGTCGAGCACGATCACGGGTCCGTTCCCGCCGAGTTCCAGCAGCGTGGGCTTGGTTCCGGCGTTTCTCGATATTCGCTCGCCGGTTTCCGGACTGCCGGTGAACGCGATCGCGTCGGTTCCGTCGTTGGTCACAAGTTCGTCGCCGACGACCGGTCCGTCCCCGGTCACGAGATTCAACGCACCCGGCGGCAGGTCGGTGCCTTCGATCACCTCGACGAGTTTCGCCGCGATAGCTGACGTCGACGGCGCAGGCACCCAGACGAGACTGTTACCGACCGCGAGACCGGGTGCGAGATATTCGGCGGGGATGTTCAACGGGTAGTTCCAGGGAGTAATAACGCCGTAGACGCCGTGGGGTTTCTGTATCGTGAAGATCCGCTTGTTTCGATCTTCCGACGGAATGACCTCCGTCTCCGGGCGTTTCACGTCCTCCGCGGCAGTTCTGAACTCCGCCGCGCAGAAGTCGACCTCGCCTCGCGCTTCGACGAGCGGCTTTCCCTGATCGGCGGTGAGCCAGCGCGCGAGTTCGTCGCGGTGCGTCTCGATCGCGTCCGCGATGTCGTGACACAGTTCCGCGCGTTCGAAGGCGGTCATCGCCTCGAGTCCCGGCTGCGCCTCGCGGGCGGCGTCGATCGCCGCTCGAGCGTCCGCTCGTGTCCCTTCCGGAACGGTCGCGATGACGTCACCCGTCGCGGGGCTGGTCGCGTTCCGCGTTTCTCCGCTTTCGCTCGTACGCCACTCCCCGTCGATGAACAACTCCAATCGCGCTTTCTCCTCGCCCGGATCGTCTCCGCCGGTCCCTTGTCGTGCCATTACATAACGTGATTTTCGACAGAAGGGGTTAAATGTGCCGGCGGAAGAATCCGGTCGATGGCCGCCACGCGTCCCTCACCGACAGTCGACGACGCACTTGATCGTCTCTCCGCGGCCGATCGACTCGAGCGCCTCCTCGATCGACGCGAGCGGGAACACGTCCGTGACGAGCCGGCCGAGATCGACGTCGCCGTTCAGATGTATGTCGACGTACGTCGGCACGTCGAGGTGTGGTCGCGACGAGCCCGCGACGTTCGACGTGACCGTCTTTCCGTCGGCAACGAGGTCGAAAACGTCGATCGTCGCATCCTCGTCAACGCCACCGGAAAGGACGATGGTACCCCCGGGCCGCGTTGCGGCAATCGCCTGCGCTCGGACGTCCGGATCGAACCCGACGAAGTCGAACGCGTAGTGTACTCCGTCGTCCGTTACATCCGCGATCGTCTCGAGAGGATCGGTCTCCGAGGCGTCGACGGTCACCGTCGCGCCGAGATCGGCGGCGCGCTCGAGTTTGTCCGGGACGACGTCGACGGCGACGATTTCGCCGGCGGAAATCGACGCGGCGGCGGCGATCGCGTTCATGCCGGTGCCGCCGCAGCCAAAGACGGCGACGGACTCTCCGGGATCGACGTCTGCGGTGTTGAGAATCGCCCCGA
This sequence comes from Natrononativus sp. DTA114, assembly GCF_059736515.1. NCBI lineage: Archaea > Methanobacteriati > Methanobacteriota > Halobacteria > Halobacteriales > Natrialbaceae > Natrononativus > Natrononativus sp. DTA114. The sequence continues at coordinate 243,317 of NZ_JCASSN010000005.1, forward strand.
ACCCCGTCATCCCGGCGCAGCCGAGCGAGGCGGCGTACTCGAGCGGGATTCGATCCGACACCGGGATCACTGACTCCTCGGGAACGACCGCTTTCGTCGCGAACGAGGACTGAGCGTAGAAGTGATTCACGTCCTCACCGTCCGAACGGAGCCGCCGCGTTCCGTCGAGCAACGTACCCGCGAACCGAACATCGAGCGCCGACTGACAGAGGTACGGTCGCCCTTCGTAACAGTACGTACACTGCTGGCACGACGGCAACAACGAGAGGACGACGTGGTCCCCCGTCGAGACGGTCGAGACGCTGCCGCCGACCGATTCGACGACACCGGCGCCTTCGTGTCCGAGGACGACCGGGAGTGGGACATCGTAGTCACCGACATAGAAGTGGTAGTCCGTGTGACAGACGCCTGATGCGTGCAGGTCGACGACGACTTCGCCGGTGTTCGGTGCCGCCAACTCGAGCGTCTCGATCGAGATCTCCTCCGGCTCCCTCATTACTGCCGCCTGTATTGACTGCATGGTCTCTCGATATCATTCGTGCAGTTTCGAACATAAACGTTCGTCCACCGCGGAGTCACTGTCCCGAGCCGTCACCCGAGAGCCGCTGCTCGAGGAAGGGGTAGAACAGCGACAGCACCGCGAGAACGAGAATCGCCAGTGCAAGCGGACTCGTGTAGAAGATGTCGAGGGAGCCGCCGGAGAGTTCGAGTGACCGCCGAAAATTCGACTCGGCGATCGGACCGAGGATCATTCCCAGAACCATCGGGACGAGCGGGTACTCCTGCAGGATGAAGAGGTACCCCAAGATCCCCGCCGCGACCATTACCCACGCGTCGAAGAGGTTCCCTCGTAGCGCGATCGACCCGACGGCGCACAGGACGAAAATGGACGGCCAGAGGACACGTGGCGGGAATGAGATGAGACGAACCCAGAGGTGCGCGCCGAGGAGGCCGACGAGGAGAATCACGACGTACACGAGGAAGAACCCGACGAAGATGCCGTACATGAGTTCGGGCTCCGATTCGAACATGCCGGGCCCCGGCTGGACGCCGTGAACGAGAAGCGCGCCGATGAGGATCGCCGAGACCGCGTCGCCCGGAATGCCGAGCGTCAGCGTCGGTATCAACGCGCCGCCGGTGCTCGCGTTGTTCCCGGACTCGGCGGCCGCGATCCCGCGAACGTTCCCGTCGCCGAATTCGGGAGTCGCATCGCGGACCCACCGTTTCGCCTCGTTGTACGTGACGAACGAGGCCATGTCGCCACCGGCGCCGGGTATCGCGCCGATGACGCCGCCGGCGAGACCCGAGCCGATAGACACGTTACGGATCGACCGAAGATCTTCTAGCGACGGGATCGTGCCCGAGAGGTCCTGTGAGACCGCGCCGCCTTCGATGCCCGCGCGGTACCGGTTCAGTCCCTCTGCGACGCCGAACAGCCCGATCATGACAGCGATGAACGCCAGCCCGGCGGTGAGCACGGTCGTGTCGAACGTGAACCGGTGCGTGCCGAGGACGGGGTCCAGTCCGACGGTCGCCAACAGCATGCCGATGAGTCCGGAGATGAGTCCTTTGACGACCGAGTCGCCGCTGATAGTCGCGATGATCGTGAGGCCGAAGAACGCGAGTGCGAAGAACTCCGGCGAGCGAAACTCGAGGGCAACCTGCGCCACCTGCGGCGCGAAGATCGCGAGAATGAGAACGCTCATGGCGCCGCCGATGAACGACGCGACCGTCGCGATCGAGATGGCTCGGCCCGCCTCACCTCGCTGTGCGAGCGGGTAGCCGTCGAACACGGTCGCCGCGGCGCTCGGCGTCCCCGGCGTTCTGATGATGATCGCGGGGATCGACCCCGCGTACAGCGCCCCGCCGTAGATGCCGAGGAGGAGCATCATCCCTTCGATCGGCTGCATCGCGAAGGTAAACGAGACGAGGACTGCTACGGTCATCGTCGCGGTCATCCCGGGAATCGACCCCATCACGACGCCAACTAGAACGCCGACGACGAGCAAGGCGAGCGCGACTGGTTGGAACACCAGCATCGCCCCCTCGAGAAATGCCTCGAACACGTTAGCTCACCCCGCTAGGCGCCGACGGGATCGAGAGTGTCGAAAGTGGAAGCGAGGGAAGCAGCCGCGAAACGGGGAGGATCGCGTTTTCGGGCAGTGGAACGTTGAAAACGCCGGAGAAAACGTAGAACAGTGCGAGCGGCAACCCGATCGAAACACCGAGGAGCACCGCCGGATTCCGTTCGCCGGAGTAATAGAGGAGGACGACGAGGAAGAGAATCGAACCGGGGAGAAAGCCGACGACCGGTAACAGCAGGACGTACGCGCCGAAAAGGACGATGACGAACGAGACACGTACTGCGGTCTCGAGCGCGACTTCGTGGCACACGTTCGCATCGGAAATGATCCCTTTTCCGAGCTGAACGAGCGCGAGTATCGCGATCCCTCCTGCGATCAGTCGCGGAAAGAACGCTGGACCCGGATCGCCGGGCGCGTGGCTATCGGGCAACCCTGCACTGAGTGCGAACACGGCGACAGAGAGCGCGATCAGGAGGATCGAACCGATCTTGTCCGAGTGAGGTATCGTAATTGTGCGAGACATTCGTGCGTGCCAGTTTTGTGTTGTATGTTCCACGTCGTTGGGCTCGAGACCGTCACGGATGATGCGAGCAACGGCGGGGCTACTCCTCTTCGTCCAGATCGAGTCCCTCGATCAGTTCGCTAAACTGCTCGTAATCCTCCTCCCAGAAGTCGCCGAACTCGTCGGGATCCCGGTACACCGTCTCGAACCCGTTCTGTTCCATAAAGGACTGAAATTCCTCGTCCTCGTAGGCCTCGGCGAACGTGTCGTGAAGGACTTCGATTCGTTCCTCCGGGGTGTCCGCGGGCGTCGCGATCCCGCGCCAGGCACCGATCGAGAAGTCGTATCCTTCCTCCTCGAGCGTCGGAACATCGGGGAAAATATCCATCCGCTCGTCGCCGAAGACGGCGAGGAGTTCGAGCGGACCGTCCTCGACCTGCGGTGCGGCCTCCGCGGCGCTGGTCGTGGTCGCGTCGACTTCCCCGTTGACGACGGCCGTCACCGCGGGTTCGCCGCCGTCGTAGCCGATGTAGTCCAGTTCGATGTCCGCTTCCTGCTCGAATCCCACACCCGCGAGGTGCCAGATGCCGCCGTGGCCGTCGGTCGACACTTGGATCTCGCCGGGGTTGTCCGCGGCGTAGTCGACGAACTCCTCGAGGGTATCGTACTCGGCGTCCTCGTGGACGGTGAGCGCGGCAGGATCGGCGTTGAACTGCATGACGGGTTCGAAATCCTCGCCGGTGATGTCCGCGATCCCGAGCGGTTCCCAGATGCTGATCGCGAGCGTCATCACACCGATCGTGTACCCGTCGGAATCGGCGTTCATGAGTTCGGTGAATCCGGTGGTTCCACCGCCGCCGTCGATGTTCGTGACGTACATCGACGTATCGATGTACTCCTCCGCCGTCTCGACGAGTTGGCGACCCGCTCTGTCGGTTCCCCCGCCCGCCGGGAAAGCGACGATCGTTTCGATATCCTGGCTCGGATACTCGTCGTCATCTCCCTCGAGGTCGAGATCGTCGACACATCCTGCGAGCGAGGCTGCGACGCCGGTTCCCGTGAGTGATAAAAACGTTCGGCGGTCCGAGACGGCACCCTGTCCACACTTGTCGCTGGCTCTCCCTGACATGGCTTACCAACCAGCCGTTACTGGCACTGAAACAAAAATGTTGCCCAGCCGGGGAGGAGACGTCAGAGGTCTGACCCCTTCTACCGGTATCTTTATTTCGTCGATTGCCAACCAGTAGCAACCATGGGGAAAACCACCACCGTGACGGGAGAGATGTCGACCGACGACCTCGGCGTGACGCTGCCGCACGAACACCTCCTCATCGACGGAACGACGCCCTGGATCGACGAAGTAGACGACCTCGTCTCGTACAGCCGAAGCGCCATCGAAACACGAAAAATCAACGCGCCGGTTACGATGGAGTTGCGCTCCTGGCTCGAGTACAACCCCGGAAACTACGATAATTTCACGCTCGACGACATCGACCTCGCCTGCGAGGAGGTCGGGCGTTTCGCGGAGTTGGGCGGCGAGACTATCGTCGACGTGACCGGGTACGGTATCGGCCGCGACCCCCGTGCACTCAGGCGGATCGCCAACCGCACCGGGTTGAACGTCATCGCCGGGACCGGTTACTACATGCGCCAGGCCCACCCGCCGAACATGGACGAAAAAACCGCGGACGAAATCGCCGACGAGATCGTTTCGGATATCGAGGACGGGATGGACGACACGACCGTTCGATCCGGTATCATCGGCGAAATCGGGGCGACCCACGGCTTCCTCGAGCACGACAACGAGGTAAAATCGTTCCGTGGCGCTGCGATGGCCCAACAGCGGACTGGCGCGCCGATCACCATCCATCCCCCCTTCTTCTACAAGGAGTCCCACGACGTCCTCGACGTCCTCGAGGAGGCGGGTGCCGACCTCGAGAACGTCATCCTCGGCCACATGGACCCGACGATTCGGGCCGAAGAGTCCCGCGAGTACCACCGGTCGCTCGCCGATCGGGGGCCGTTCCTCGAGTTCGACATCTTTGGGCAGTCGGGCTACTCACCCGTCTTCGATAAGAGCTTCCCACTCGACGCGGACAAGATCGAACGAGTCGTCGATCTCGTCGAGGAGTACGGCGACCAACTGCTCGTCTCACAGGATACCTGCCAGAAGATCCACCTCAAACGCTACGGCGGCTTCGGCTACGATCACATCCTCCGCAACATCGTCCCCCGGTTCCGTCGACGTGGACTTTCCGACGAGGAACTCGATCGACTCCTGATCGAGAATCCCGCGCGGGCGCTCGCCTTTTCGGAGAACTGATAACTGATTCGCACCCCCAGGCGCGTCTCAGGGTCGAACTCCCGTCGAAACGCTTAATTGCACGGACAGGGAGTTGCACCCGTTGACCAATGACTAGCACGGTGCTGCTGGGTGCCTTCTGGCACGAGACGAACACGTTCGTCGACGAACCGACGGAGCGCGAAGACTTCCGGACCCGCGACGAATACTTCGGCGACGATATCGCCCGCGAAATGCGGGGAACCGAAACGGCCGTCGGCGGCGCTCTCGAAGTGGCCGATCGGCGAGGCGTTGATCTCCTCGCAACCGTCGCAGCGTACGCGACACCGGGCGGTCCCGTCACTCGAGATGCATACGAATTTTACTCGGACTACATCGTCGACGAAGCACGCGACCACGTAGCCGAAATCGACGGGGTGATCCTCCCGCTTCACGGTGCGATGGTCCCTGAGGGGGGCGAGGACGGGGAGGGACCGTTGATCTCAAGGGTCAGGGAGACCGTGGGCCCTGACGTGCCGATCGTCGTCACGCTCGATCTCCACGGCAACGTTACAGCCGAGATGACGCGGAACGCGGACGCTCTCGTCGCCTACGAAACGAATCCACACCTCGACAAGGCTGAAACGGGACAGACTGGAATGGAACTGCTGTGTGACGCGATCGACGGCGACCTCGCCCCCGTCGTCCACACGGAGTCGCCGCCGATGCTTCCGGAGGTGCCAAAGCAGTACACGGACGACGATCCGATGGCGAAAGTCATGGAGAGGGCACGGGAACTCGAGGCCCACCACGAGGGCGTGCTCAAGGTAAGTGTCCTTCCCGGGTTCTACCACGCCGACATCGCCGAAGCCGGTCTCGCGGTTCCGGTCGTGACCGACGGCGACGACGCGCTGGCCGAACGGGTGGCGAAAACGCTCGCGACGGAGCTCTGGGAGATGCGCGAAGCGTTCGTCGGCGACTACCCGAAACCGGAGGAAGCGGTCGGCAAGGCTCGCCGACTCGCGTCGGTAAAGCGGCTTCCCGGCCCGATCGTCATGGCCGATTTCGGCCCGAACCCCGGCGCGGGCGGTTCGGCGAGCGGAACAACGGTTCTCAGGGAGTTCCTCGAGCAGGAGGTGCCGAACGCGGGCTACACGCTTCTGTGGGATCCCGCCACCGTCGAGCGCTGTCTCGAGGCCGGCGTCGGTGAACGCGTGACCGTCGACCTCGGCGGCTGGGGCGACGACCTCCACGGCGAGCCGATCGATGGCGTCGACGGCTACGTGAAGGCGATAACTGACGGGACGTTCGTGAACACGGGGACGTCCCACGACGGCGAGGGGACGACGCGCAAACTCGGGCGAACGGTCCGGTTACAGTGCGGCGTCGACGACAGCGTCACCGTCATCGTCACCGAAACCCGCTCGATGAGCTTCGACGCGGAGATCTGGCGACACGTCGGGGTTCAGCCCGAGCGACTGGACGTGATCGCCGTTCCGAGTCTCGCGGCGTTCCGGGGCGACTACGGACCGTTCGCCAGTCACATCATCGAAGTGGACACGCCAGGGCTGAGTTCGCCGGTCGCCTCCCGGTTCGAGTACGACCGACTGGACCGGCCGGTGTACCCGCTCGACGAGATGGCCGACGACAGCTATCCGGTCGATTAAGTCGGATCCGACCGTCGTTCGGCGTTTCGAGTATGACCGCTCAGATGTCCCAGATCTCCGTCCAGTCGCCGTGGCTCTCCGCGGCCGAAAAGCCCTCGTCGTAGGGGAAGACGGCGACCGTATCGACGAACACCTCTTCGAACTTCCACTCGCCGTCGACCTGGCGGTACTTCTCGTGGTAGATCCCCGTCTCCCAGGCGTCCATCGGATCGACGTACTCAGTGTCGGCGAACACGAATGTCCCGAAGAAGTACCATCGGCCGGTCGCCGTCTCGCCGTCGACCTCGATCACCGGATTGATCCCGAAGTGTAACTCGAGATCGAACTGAGCGATGAGGAGTTCGATACACTCTTGGATCTCCTCGTGGCCTTCGTACCGTCCCCACGGCTCGTCAAGTGCCTGAATGTCGAGGATGGCGTCCTCAGTGAATAGTTCGGTGAACGCCTCCGGATCGCGAACGTCGACGGTGTGGAAGTACTCGTATTTGAGCTCCTTAATCTCCTGGCGGCTCTTCACTTCGTGTACGTCCGCACGCAACGCTTCGAGTTCGTCTGGCATACGTCACCAACTGGCGCGACAAGCACTATAAACTTAGCGACGCCGGAATGGTGGACAGAGTCGTCTGAGCAAGCCGGGAGGATGTGCTGTCTCGAGCGGTCACGCTGGCCAGATCTATGGCGAACGTTCATGGGTGTCTGCTCCGAGGGTAGTATACATGAGGGAGGTAGACCCCGGGACACCTGCGACGGAGTTGGTCGATCGGATCAGGCGTGGTGTACTGTCACCCGTGACGCTTCTCGAGGCGTACCTCGAGGGTATCGAGCGACGGAACGACGACCTGAACGCGTACACGACTGTTCGTGCGGACGAGGCTCGCGAGCAGGCGAGGCGGGCGGAACGGGCCGTCGAGAACGGAACAGAACTCGGCCCGCTTCACGGCGTTCCGATCGCGCTCAAGGACGTCTTCGGGCTCAAGGCGGGCGTTAGAAACACCTTCTGTTCGGTCCCGTTCGCGCAGTTCGTCCCCGAGGAGGATTCGACGTTCGTCTCGCGGCTCGAGGACGCCGGAGCGATCGTTCTGGGGAAGACGAACGCCCCGGAATTCGCCACGAAAGGGACGACCGACAACCTGCTGTTCGGCCCGACCAGTAACCCGTTCGACCTCGAGCGAAACGCCGGTGGCTCCTCCGGCGGGTCCGCGGCGGCGGTCGCCGCCGGTCTCGCAGCGGTCGCCCACGGGTCAGACGGCGGCGGCTCGCTTCGTATCCCCGCGGCGTGGTGTGGCGTCTACGCGTTCAAGCCCACATACCGACGCGTGGCCGACGCCAGTCGTCCCGACGCGTTCGCCTCACAGACGCCGTTCGCCCATCACGGTCCGATCACACGGACCGTCGACGATGCGGCGCTCATGCTCGACGTAATGGCGGGACCGCACGAGCGGGACCCACACAGTCTCCCCGACACCGGCACCTCGTTTCGCGAGGCGACTGACCGGACTCTCGACGGACTCTCCGTCGGCTACTCGCCCGATATGGGGACATTTCCGGTCGACGGTCGTGTTCGATCGGCTCTCACGGAGGGCCTCGAGGGGTTTGCCGCCGCGGGCGCGACGCTCAAAAACGTTTCCGTCGATCTGGGTCACGACCACGGCGACCTGGCCGACACGTGGCTCGATCAGGTCGCGGTCGTCTACGCGAGCGCCGCCGATGCGTTCGCGTGCCGGGAGGATATCCACTTACTCGAGGATCACCGAGAGGAGCTAACCGACGAACTCGTCGCGCTGATCGAACGCGGCCAGGCGCTCTCCGCCGTCGAGTACAAGCGGCGTGATCGGATTCGAACCGACGTCTTCGACGGCCTCGTCGATGCACTCGAGAGCTGCGATCTCCTCGTGACGCCAACGCTTGCGGTTCCGCCGGTTCGAAACGCGACGGACGGCCACACGGTCGGCCCCTCAGCGGTCAACGGTGAGCCCGTCGACCCGCTCATCGGCTGGTGTCTCACGTACCCGGTCAATTTCACCGGTCATCCTGCCGCGTCGGTTCCGGTTGGAACGACTCCGGAGGGACTCCCGGTCGGCGCGCAGATCATCGGTTCGCGGTTCGACGACGACCTCGTTCTGGCGGCCAGTGCGGCCTTCGAACGCGAGCGGCCGTGGCATCATCTGTACGAGGAGCTCTGTCAGTGACGCTCCCTCACGACTGTAAACGCCACCACCGAAATCGTACCCGAGAGTCTAGTCGTCCGCAGAGATGTCCCGAAAGTCGGCCTGTTCGGCGCTGACGTCTTCCGGGGAGCGCTCTTTCTCGGCCATGATCTCGGGATCGAAGAGGTGACAGTGGACCCTGTGGTCGCCGTCCATGTCGATGTGGGTCGGTTCGATGCTCGAGCACTCCGGCATGGCGTACTGACACCGGGTGTGGAACCGACAGCCTGACGGTGGATCTATGGGACTCGGCGGCTCGCCGGTGAGTTCAACGCGCTCGTCGTCGGCGTCGACCTGCGGCTGGGGAATCGAGGACAGCAATGCTTCGGTGTAGGGATGGTACGGCGGATCGAACACTGTCTCGACGTCACCGAGTTCGACGATCTCACCGAGATACATAACGCCGATCCGGTCGGCAATGTGCTGGACCACGTTGAGGTCGTGGGCGATGAAGAGGTACGTGAGGTCGTACTCCGCCTGGAGATCCATCAATAGATTGAGGATCTTCGCCTGCACGCTCACGTCGAGCGCGCTTACCGGCTCGTCGGCGACGATGAAGTCGGGCTCGACGGCGAGCGCACGCGCGATACCGATCCGCTGTTTCTGGCCGCCACTGAACTCGTGGGGGTAGCGATCCATGTGGGCGCGTTTGAGCCCCACCTCCTCCAGGAGTTCGGCGACCCGCTCTGTCTTCTCCTCGCTCGAGTCGACGAGGCCGTGGATCTCCATCGGCCGGCCGATGATGTTGCGGACGGTTCGACGCGGGTTCAGACTCGAGAACGGGTCTTGGAAGATGACCTGGAGCTCCGATCGGGTGTTCCTCAGGTCACGTCGCCCCATCTGGGTGAGGTCCTCGCCGGCGTACAGAACCGTCCCCTCGTCCGGTTCGTACAGCTGTGTGATGGTCCGCCCGAGCGTAGTCTTTCCACAGCCGCTCTCGCCGACGAGCCCGATCGTCTCGCCCCTTCGAATCGTCAGCGAGACGTCTTCGACGGCGTGGACGTACTTTCGGTCGCCGAAGAGGGTATCGACCCACGACTGCGACTCGGGATCGAAGTACTTTCTGAGGTTTTCGACTTCGAGGAGCGGCTCGCCGATCTCGCGTTCGTGGCGGGAGGACGTCCCGGACTCGAGTTCGAGCGCCGCCTTGAAGTCGATCTCGTCGATCCTGATACAAGCCGACGAGTGGGTGTCGGAGACGGATCGGAGCGGTGGCTCGATCTCCGCACACTCCTCTACCGCGTGCGGACAACGGGTCCGATAGGAACAGCCGCTCGGTTTGCTGATCAGGTCCGGCATAGTGCCGGGAATCGTATCGAGATCCGTTCGGGGATCGTCGAGCCGCGGAATCGCCTTCAGCAGGCCGACCGTGTACGGATGGCGCGGTGCCTCGAAGAGGTCCTCGATCGGCCCCTCCTCGGCCTTCTCACCGGCGTAGAGAACGGCGACGCGGTCACACATCCGCGCGACGACACCCATATCGTGGGTGATTAGCTGTACCGCCAGATCGTACTCCTCCTGAAGTTCGTCAAGCAACTCGAGGATCTGGGCCTGGATCGTCACGTCGAGGGCGGTCGTCGGCTCGTCGGCGATGATGAGATCTGGTTCGCACGACAGCGCCATCGCGACGAGCGCGCGCTGGCGCATTCCACCGGAAAACTGGTGTGGGTAGTCGTCGACGCGGCTCTCGGCGTCCGGGATGCCCACGTCGGAGAGGAGCGTGATCGTTCGCTCCCGCGCCTCCCCCTTCGACAGATCGGTGTGCTCGAGGATGACGTCGATGATCTGGGTGCCAACGGTGTACGCCGGATTAAGCGCCGTCATCGGGTCTTGGAAGATCATCGCGATCTCGTTGCCGCGAAGGTTGCGGAGTTCTGACTCCGAGAGGTCGAGTACGTTCTCCCCTTTGTACCGAATTTCGCCGCCGACGATCCGACCGGGCGACTCGAGCAGTCGAAGCACCGAGAGCCCGGTGACCGTTTTCCCGGCACCGCTCTCGCCGACGAATCCGAACGTCTCGCCGGCCTCGATTGTGTAGCTAACGCCGTCGACGGCGGTGACCGTCCCACGGGCGGTCGGGAACTCGACGCGGAGATCCTCGACTGCCAGCAACGTCTCGCTCATATGCCACCCCCGACGTCGCTTTCGACGTCGGTTTTGGGATCGAAGGCGTCACGCAGACCGACGCCGAGGAACGTCAGCGAGAGCACCGTCGCCATGATCGCGACTCCCGGGAAGAAGCTCACCCAGGGTGCGAACTCGAGGCTGGCCTGTCCCTCCGTGATCATCAGCCCCCAGGTGATCGACGGGGGTTGTGCGCTCAACCCGAGGTAGGAGAGCCCGGCTTCCGCGAGGATCGCGAACGCGAACGTGATCGTCGCCTGTACCATTACTGCCGATACGAGGTTCGGTAACATATCTCTGAACATAATGTTGAGACTCGACTCGCCGTAGGAGATCGCCGCCATGACGTACTCGTTTTCCCGAACTGACAGCGCGCTCCCACGCGTTACCCGGATCATGATCGGGGTGAACGCAACTGCGAGTGCGAAGATCGCCCGGTCGAGCCCGGGGCCAAGGATGGCGATAACGATGAGCGCGAGGAGGATGCTCGGGAACGCGAAGAGCACGTCGATAGAGCGCATGATCGTCTCGTCGACCCATCCCCGGAAGTAGCCCGCGACGAGGCCGAACAGGACACCGAGGGCCGTCGAGAAGACGACGACGGCGACGGCGACGTAGAGACTGATCCGTGCGCCGATGATAACGCGAGCGAAGACGTCGCGGCCGTACCGATCGGTCCCGAACGGATGTGTGAGCGAGGGTGAGGCAAACCGATTCGCGGGGTCCATCGCCGTCGGATCCTGTGAGATGAGCAGCGGGCCGACGAGGGCGATGAGGAAGTAGATACTCGTACAGGCGAGTCCGACCATCGCGAGTCTGTTCTGGGTAAACCGCTGAACGATGAGGTTCAGTTGGCTGTTCTCGCGCAGTCTGTCGCCGGCGATTCGATCAACGACCGTCGATAGTATGGTTCCTCCCATGTTAGTATTTGATCCGTGGGTCGAGCAGTCCGTACACGAGGTCGACGATGAGGTTCGCCGCGATGAAGGTCGCGGCGAGGACGAGCAGGCTCAACTGAATAACCGGATAATCCCGGTTGAGTAGGCCATCGAGGAGCAACTGTCCGAGCCCCGGGTACGAGAACACCTGTTCGATGATCACGATTCCGCCGATCATGTAGCCAAACTGGATGCCGATAATCGTCACCGTCGGCATGAGTGCGTTCCTGAGAACGTACTTTCTCGTTACACGTGACTCGGGGTGGCCGAACGCGCGTGCCGTTCGCGTGTAGTCTTTCGTGAGTTCCTCGAGCATCTCCGAGCGCAGGTATCGGGTGATGATCGCCGCGTTGATGATCCCGAGGGTCAACGCGGGGAGAAACGCGTGCTGGAGGTTTCGAATGGGATCCTCGGTGATCGGATAGTAGCCCGACGCCGGTAACACGTTTAGATATCGTGCGAAGACGAGGATGAACAGGATACCGAGCCAGAAGCCGGGGATCGAGACGCCGAACTGCGAGAAGAACAACGCGCCGTAGTCGGGCAGCTTGTTTCGGTTGATCGCGCCGACGATCCCGAGCGGAAAGGCGATGACGACCGAGATGAGAAGCCCCAGCAGTGCGAGCTGGAGCGAACGGGGATACCGGATCGCGATCATGTCGCGAACCGGCTGGTTGTTGATGACGCTGTGTCCCCAGTTACCGGTGACGACGCCGTGCATCCAGACGAAGTACTGCTCCCAGACGGGCCGATCGAGTCCGAGTCGTCGTCGCATGGCGTCCGCCGCTCCCTCCTCGGCGAACTGCCCGAGCACGATGAGGGCCGGGTCGCCCGGAACGAGTCTGATGATCGAGAAGATCACTACCGAGGCACCGAGCAGAATACCAACGCTGATACCGAATCGCTTCAGCGCGTAGCTGGCCCAGCTCACGGTTCGTTCCCCTCCGTTCGTTCCCATTCCCCGGGAAGGACGGCCCGCTCTGATGACACGCAGTCGTCTCCATACATGGATATCGGTCGAGTACTGGACGGTTGCGCTCGCTCCCATATAAATCGTGGGGGTCGATCACATGTGCCAGCCATCCCATCACAGTCCGCTCGCGATAATGTAGCAGAAGAGTTGTTTTTGCGTAGGTTTATGGTGCATCAGTGATACGCATACTCGTATGTCACCTAGTGACAAATCTACCCCACTCGTCGACCTCGAGTCGTCGGGCTTGAGCCGTCGGCACTACCTCGCAGTGGTTGCAGCACTCGGTGCTCCGGCAGCCGCCGGCTGTGCAGACGACGGTGACGGCGCAGTCGAGGGGAACGGGCTAGAAAACGGAGCTGATGACGGTGAAGACGTCGATACCGGCGAAAACACGTTGCAGTCGACCATCGAGAGTCCCCTGACGAACCTCGACCCCGCGTACGGGGGTCTGTGGGTCGATTACGCCGTCGGCGGACTCATGCACGAGCAACTGTTCCAGATCAACCGCGATCTTGAACTCTCGGAACTGCTCGCCGAGGACGTGGATATCGAAGACGACGGACAGACATGGTACATCGAGTTGCGCGAGGGCGTCGAGTTCCATCCGCCCCACCAGCGAGAGATGGTCGCGGAGGACGTCGTCTACAACTTCGATCGGATCGCGGACCCGGACGTCGGTTCACCGCGTGCGGACAATCTCGTGATCTTCGACGATTGGTCGGCCGAGGACGAGTACACGCTGCGCCTCGAGATGGACGAACCCAAAGCGAGCGTAAGCGCCTGGCTCGGTTACATGGGGCTGTCCGTCCTCTCGCCTGACGCCCTCGAAGAGGAGGGTGATGCCCAGGACCACCCCGTCGGAACGGGGCCGTTCAAATTCGAGGAGTGGCAGCCACGTGACTACATCCGGCTGTCGAAGTTCGATGATTACTGGGACGACGACCTCCCGCACGTCGACGAGTTCGTCGGCCGACCGATCGGGGAGGAGTCGGTCCGGATGACGGAGTTACAGAACGGAGACATAGACCTGCTCAGGGATCCCCCGCTCGACCAGATCTCCGATCTCGAAGACGACGACAACATCACGGTCGATCGCCAGCCCAGCGGCGGCTACCGTATGATTCACATGAACCCCCTGGACGAACCCGAAGCGGGACGATCACCGGAGCGGCCGACTACCGTTCGGGAGGTTCGGCAGGCGGTCAACGAGGCCGTCGACAGGGAGGGAATGCTCGAGATCATCGACGGTGGATTCGGCTCGCCTGCACAGACGTGGTTCCCCGAGGAAAGTCCGTGGCACACCGATTACGCCCCGTACAATATGGGGGCGGATCCCGAAGCCGCCCGGGCGCTCATCGAGGAAGCCGGCTTCGAGACGCCGCTCGAGATCACGATTCTCTCCTCGCCGGACGATCCGGTGTTGAGTCAAATGGGGCGGATCCTCGAGGACAACCTCAGTCAGGCTGGGTTCGATCCGGATCTCAACGAAGAGGAGATCGGTACGTGGGTCGATCGAATGACCGGGCGCGAGTTCGACATCGTCGTCGACTTCATCATCAGCTCTCCCGATCCGGACGTCCTCCGCAGCCTCCACGACCAGGAGTACGCGCGGCCGCTCATGCCGATCGAGGACGACGAGCCCTTCGAGCTATGGGAGGCCGGAAACGCCGCGGAATCCCAGGAGGAACGATACGAGAGTTACGAAGAACTGCAGCAGTACCTCGTCGACGAGGCGTATCAGGCGGTGCTCTACCACCGAGACCGGGTCGAAGCGTACACCACCGAGGTACAGAACTACGAAACGCATCCCGTCCAGCTAAACTGGGAGCTGAAAAACGCACAACTCGACCGATAGCTATCTAATGCAGGCCACGGTTGTGAGAACACAGACGAACACGGCGTTCCACTCGATACCACCCGGAGCCGACGGGTCACGCCGAGGGAAGGCCGAGCGAAAATAACCATACAATGCGACTCGAAAACAAGTCAGTACTCGTCACAGGAGGAAGCACAGGGATCGGCCGTGCGATCGCCGTAAAGTGCGCACGCGAAGGAGCCAGCGTCGTCATTGGGGACGTTCGCGAAGAGCCGAAGGAGGGCGTCTACTCCACGCTCGATGACGACACGCCGACCGTCGACCTCATCGAATCCGAGGGTGGAGAGGCGTCGTTCGTTCAGACCGACGTCGCCGACCCCGAGCAGTGCCGGGCGCTGGTCGAAGAGGCGATTGCGTCCACCGGTCGCCTCGACGTCCTCGTCAACAATGCGGGCGTCCACAGCGATCACGCGCCAACCGATCTCGAGGGGCTGTCCATCGAAGAGTGGCAGCGCGTCCTCGCGATCAATCTCTCGGGACAGTTCTACTGCTCGAAGCACGCCATCGAGGAACTGAAACGGACCGAGGGAACGATCATCAACCTGGGTTCGGTTCAATCACAAGAGGCCTCGAACGACCCAGTCTACGCGGCGTCGAAGGCCGGGACGGTTAACCTGACACGCGACATTGCGGCCGCCTACGGCGCGGACAACGTTACCGCGAACGCGGTCTGCCCAGGTCCGGTTCGAACGCCCAACTGGAACTACCTTCCCGAGGAGGCGATCGAGGCTGGGCGAGAGCAGACGCTCCTCCCGCGGTTCGGGGAGCCGGAGGACATCGCGAACGCCGTTCTGTTCCTCGCGTCCGACGATGCCGAGTGGATCACGGGCGAGGCACTCTACGTCGACGGTGGATGGACCGCACACTGACATAACGCAACGACACCAATTACCTACCCATGACAGACGACTCAGAGACAATCGACACGACCGACGAATCGTACGGGGAGAAGCCACTGGCCGCGTACTCCCGCTCGATCGAACTGCAAAACGCTGCCCTGGAGGAGATTCCCGAGGCGGCATCCTCGAACTACCGTGGTCGAACGTCGTACTCGCCGTACCCCATGATCTACATGGACGAAGCGGACGGCGTGGAGATTTCGGACGTCGACGGAAACGAGTATATCGACTATCACTGCGGTGTCTCGTCGATCATCAGCGGTCACGGACCGGACCACCAGCGTGCGGTCATCGACGACCAACTCGACCGCGGTGCGTACTTCGCGACCACGTACGAACTTGAGTACGAGACGGCGCGGCTGGTGAACGAGGCAGTACCGGGAAGCGACCGGACGAAGTTCAGCAGCACCGGCACCGAGGCGATTATGACCGCGATGCGGCTAGCACGAGCGTACACCGGCAAGGAGAAGATCCTCAAATTCGAGGGGATGTATCACGGTCACACCGACTACGCGCTCATGAACTACCTGCCGCCGACAGGGGTGCTCGGCGGTCGGCGTAATCCCACGAAGATTCCATCGGCGACGGGTGTTCCACAGAAAACGCTCGAGACGGTCGAGTCGATCCCGTGGAACGACGCGGAGTTGCTCGCCGAGAAACTCGAGCGCGAGGGCGACGAAATCGCGGCCGTGATCACCGAAGCCACGATGAGCAACGCGGGTCTGCTCTGGCCGACGGAGGGATACCTCGAGCGGGTTCGCGAGCTCACGCGCGAACACGACGTGCTCTTCATCCTCGACGAGGTCGTCACCGGCTTCAGGATCGCCCTGGGCGGCGCACAGGAGCGCTTCGACATAACTCCCGACCTCGCCATCTACGGCAAGTCGCTGGCAAACGGCTACCCCTGTGCGGCGCTGACGGGGCGTCGAGAAGTGATGGATTTCATCAAGTCCGAACCCGACAAGGCGACGTTCATGGGAACGTTCTCCGGCCATCCCATCGCCGTCGCGGCAGCGAAGGGGAACCTGGAACTCCTCCTCGAGCGCGGGCAATCGGGATACGATTCCCTGGACCGACGTGGAAGCGAGTTCGTCGACGGACTACGCGAAACGCTAGCGGGCGCCGGACACAACGTCTTCATCCCGGAGTTCGCCGGCTTCACCTATCTGCACTTCGTCGAAGACGGCAGCGAACCGGAGACGTGGACGGAGTGGCGCGACGTGAGCGGCAACATCGACATCGAGGCCTATGAGCGGTTCGCGAGCGAACTGATCGGCGAGGGAGTGTTCTTCCCCCCGAAATTCGGCCGGATCAATCTCACCCACGCACACACGGACGAGCACCTCGACAGGACGCTCGAAACGGTAAAAGACGTCGCAGAGCGGCTGTAACGCCTCCAATCACGACATCTTGTTTTGTGTTCACATTCGCGTCGGTGTTCCGTATCCGCTTTGGGACAACCCAGTCGACGCGAGACCAGGAGGGCACGTTCGATCGATGAACCCGCCAAGTGGGCAACTGCCGCACTATCGTCATCTGTAAATTCCGATAATGAATAGGGATTAATCTATTCCGAGTTCGTCCATCATGAGTGGACAACAGTTTTAGTGACACCGGACGTTCCCCCTCCTATGTCAGAGCAAGCCACGAAGCCGGTCGGGTCGATCGAACTGACCTTCGAGGTGCTGGGGGCCCTCAAGGACGAAGGCGGTGCGGGTGTGACCGAAATCGCAGACTACCTCGAGATTCCGAAGAGTACGGCCCACAGTCACCTGACCACCCTCGAGCAGGTAGGCTACGTGACGAGGGACGGAAGCGAGTACCACGTCGGGCTCAAATTCCTCGAACTCGGGGGGTACGCACGCGAACGTATGAAACTGTATCAGACGGCACAACCCGAAGTCGCTGATCTAGCCGAACGAACCGGGGAGTGGTCGAACCTGCTCGTCGAGGATAACGACCGCGGAGTCTACGTCCACACGGAACAGGGAGAGCGCGCCGTCGAGCTGGACGTCTACGAGGGAAAGCGGGTTCCGTTACACAGTATCGCGCTCGGAAAGGCGATTTTAGCGTTCAAAAGTCGAGAGGACGTCCGCCGGGTGATCGACCGTCACGGGCTGGCGGCGATCACGCCACGAACCGTTACGGATGAGGAGACGCTGTTCAGACAACTCGGCGAGATTCGCGAACGCGGATACGCGTTCGACCGCGAAGAGCGGTTACAGGGGCTGCGGTGTGTCGCCGCTCCGATCATGTACGACGAGAAGGACCAGGTGTTCGGAGCGGTGAGCGTCTCCGGACCGACGAGTCGAATGAAAAGCGAGCGGTTCGAGGAAGAGATCCCTGAACTGGTTACGAGCGCGGCGAACGTGATCGGCATCAATATGACGTACTCGTAACCCCCGGCCGAATCCGAAACTCTACGGCGGCGTGTCTACGAATGAATGTCCATCATTAGTGGACGCAAGGGCCATCTCGAGAAGCATTGGGGGTTACAGATATATTCTTGTAATGGGCACGGCGGTATCGCGAATAGTGGGCAGGCGAATTCCCTTTGTTGGGCTGTAAACCCGGAATCAACGGGATTACCTATAGAGAATCGAATATTCATACGTGTTGCTGGGATGTCCCCGCACCAGGCGCGGTCAGCACGTCGTCCATCATTGGCGGACAACCCAACGGCCCTTATCAGATACGGCCAGGGACAATGATGTCGTCCCCTGAAGTAGAAACGATATAGCGAGACCAACCCGCTCGAGACACGAGTAACCCGACCGGAAAACCGTTCAGAACTGCGTTCTCGACGTGCGACGTCCCCGCATTTCGTGCTCAGTCGTCAGCTTCTTCGACCGTGTTGGTAAGTGTCCCAACGTCCTCAATCTCGATTTCGACGGTATCATCCGGATAGAGTTGAATGTCCTGGAATGTCCCGACACCTTCGGGCGTTCCGGTCGCGATAACGTCGCCAGGTACGAGTTCGACTCGTGAGGAAACGAACGAAACGAGCTCCGCGACGGACCGGATCATCAGGCCGGTATTCTCGTCTTGCATAATCTCGCCGTTTACTCGAGAGGTTAACTGGAGATTTTGGGGATCATCGATCTCGTCGACGACGACGTGTGGGCCGATCGGCGTCGTCTCCTGCATCGTTTTTCCGGAGAACCAGTCGAGCATCGTCTCCTCTCCCACGGGTAGCTCGAGCTGGAGGTCACGCGCGGAGGTATCGTTGAGGATCGTATAGCCGGCTACGTGCTCGAGGGCGTTTTCGGGGGAAACGTGGCGTGCAGGCTGTCCGATCACCGCCGCGAGTTCGGCTTCGTAATCGATCTCTTCGGTTACTCGCGTGTGATACGAGATCGGTTCACCGTGACCGACCAGCGTTCGCGGGAGTTTCATGAAGACTAACGGTCGCTCAGGAACTGCCGTGTCGGACTCCGCCGCGTGTGCTTCGTAGTTCAACGCAGCACAGAAGACGGTGTTCCGTTCGGTCGTCGGCGGAAGGTATGTTATCTCGGATTCAGAAAACGTCTCGCCGTCGCCGGCCGTGGCGTCTTCCGGTCGAGAGAGTGCATCTCGGAAGGAGTCGAACTGTGCGGTGACGTCACGAATGGTACCGTTTTCGAACAGACCGATTCGTGACTCTTCGTCGGTACTGAAGCGTCCCAGTCGCATACCGATCAGTTCACAGCGCTGCTCTTTAAGCGTTCCTCTGTTTGAACGACGTGTAACCCGCTTGTAGCGAAGTGGGATATTGGAGTAAATTAGATCACATGTCTAATTAAAATTCATACCTGCAAAAAAATACCTATTTAAAATATATTCTCGATGTGTAAACAGCGTACCGTGCGGAATCAATGGATAGAGCGCATAAACCGGGGAAGGACGGACGAACGGAGCAAAAAGGAATCAAACCACGATCGTCCGGCCGAGGGTGACAAACAAATCGGTTAGTGTCTCATCCCGCCATTCCAGTCCGATCAAACGCCTCCGAACCAGGTTCCTGCGTTCGAATTTGGCCATGTTGCTCTACCGGTCTCGCTCGCTTACAGCGGACATATATTTTCGTAACTAAATCATACGAAATAATTTAGCTTTTGTAAAATATCGAAATACGTATATTTCTGTACCACTCCCGTTGCTCAACCCCGTTCGAATGCGGTAGCCAAGCAAATCGGATACGACAAACACGGTCGACTCCTCCGCGCCGACTCGAGATCACACACCTCCGGGAAACGGTCGCTGAACGAGTCGGGACCTGAGAGCGCTTGATCTGCGCCACCTCGCTCAAGTTCGGCACCCAGTTCGATGGGGCTACAGCACTGATACCCTGTCACGCCGCCCGCTCGGCGAACTGGCGCTCGAGCAACCGCACCAGCAGATAGGCCGCGAGCCGTTCGGTTCCCTCGGTCGAATCGTAACGTGGGGCGACTTCCATCAGGTCGACCGCACCGACGGTCTCTGCGCCCCCGAGAACCGTCATCGTCTCGAGGGCCTGGTGGGGCGTGAGCCCGCCCGGCACGGGTGTACCGGTCCCCGGAGCGCCGCTCGGATCGACGGCGTCGATGTCGAAGGAGACGTAGACCGCGTCGGTGTCTTCGGCGGCCGCCGCGACGGCGTCTTCGACGACCGATTCGACGCCTCGCTCCTCGACGTCGCCCATCGTGTAGAGGTTGAGCCCCGTCTCGTCGGCGAACTCGAAGAATTCGGGTGCCTCGTACCCCCGGATACCTACCTGACTGACGTCGCTGTACTCGGTGTGGGGAGAGTCCGCGATCAGGGCGGTACTCGAGCCGTGGAAGTCGGTGCCGAACACCGGGCTCTCGGAGACGGTATCCGTGTGGGCGTCGATCTGGACGAACCCGACCCGGTCGTGACCGGCCCCCTCGGCGAACCCGCGAACCGCGGGGAAGGTACAGTAGTGATCGCCACCGAGGACGACCGGAAACGTCTGTTCGGCGACCGTCGCCACGTGGGCGGTGATGCTCTCCGCGGTGGTCTCGCTGTCCATCGGGAACACCGGCACGTCGCCGCAGTCGGCGACGGTGAGGTCGTCGAAGTTTACCTGCTCGCCGGTCCCCATGTTCGTCAGCCCGCCCTTGTAGTCGGAGAGGTACGCCCACCAGCCGCTGGCCCGGCGGATCGCCTCGGGACCGTAGCGGGCGCCCGGCCGGTTCGACACCGCGCCGTCGTAGGGGATTCCGAGGACGGCCGCGTCGACGTCCGCGACGTCCTCGAGGTCGCGGGGATCGCCCTTGAGAAACGTCGACAGCCCGGCGTAGGCGAGTTCGACCGAGGCGCCCTCGACGCGCTCGCGGAACTGCGCGGCTGGCGTCGGTTCAGTCATAGGTCTCACCCGCGCTGGCCGCGAAGCGATCGGCAGTGGTGAACCACCGTGTCTCGCCGATACTTCCGTCTGACAGCGACTCGAGACGCGCTGTAGTCGTCTCGCGGATCGCGCGTGTCACTGGGAATGTCATACGCACACGGCTGGCAATCGTCTGCCACCGTCTTAGTTGTAGCGAGCGGACGCGGCGAGCCCGGTTTTCGACCCAAACTTTCGTAGTGACGCCCGCCGAGTGTGGAGGTATCGATGGCACCGGATCTCGACAGACGGACCTACGACCTCCTCCGACTCGTCGATCAGCACGGACCGATCGGCAGCATCCACCTCTTCGAGTTGATGCAACTCCACGGGTACGACATCAAAGACCGCACCATCAGACTGTTGCTCTCGGAGCTGGATACGGCCGGGCTGACCGAGAAAGTCCCCGGCCAGGGTCGTCGCCTGACCACGACGGGGCGGGCGGAACTGGAGAGAGGAGACGTCAACACCCGTCTCGAGCAGCTCCGAGCCCGGATCGCTACGCTCTCGAGTCACGTCAGCTACGATCCGATCGACGACAGCGGCGTTCTCGTCGCGTCGGCGGCGTTTCTCCCGGCGGCGAACGTCGACGCGGCGCTCGAACTCGTCGCCCGCCTCGAGAACCTCCCACTCGGACCCCTGCCCATCGCCGTCGAGGACAGTGACGAGCACGAACCGGGCGACGTTCGACTGATCGCGGCCTCGAGTATCACCCTGGACGGTGTCTTGCTCGCCCACGGCGTCGACGCCAGCATCTCGAACTCGGGGGTTCTCGAGTACGAGCCGACTGACCAGCCGGACGACGAGCACACCCTCACCTGTGGCGGGCGGCTACTGCGGTACATCGACGTGATCAACGGCGAGGGCTCCTCGATCGACGTCGTCTCGCTGCTCATCGAAGCCGGTCGGAGCGACGTCCGGAGCATCCTCGAGTCCGGTGAGCGCGGCCTCCTGATCGGTGACAGCCGCGAGTTCCCGATCACGCGGTTCGAGGAGGCCCAGGACCTAGCGGTCACGACCCAGGAAGCACTCGGCGGCGCACTCGAGTTTCGGCGCCCGCGCGAACAGGATCACCTCCCAGGGGGTACATCGACGTGGGCGTTCGGTTCGATCACGTACGTTGGCCCCGGCGAACTCCTGTTGACCGCCCTCAGCGAGTACGATCTGGCCGACGAGTGGGAGACGCTGTACGGTACGGTCGAACGGGCAGAGCTCGAGCCGGTCGGAACGGCCCGACCGGAACCGGCCCTCGACGACTAGTCGAGGTCGTACACGTCGGGTCGCCGGTCGCCGAGCGCGTCGTCGCGGGGGGAAAGCGCCTTCGTCCGCGCCTGAGCGAGGTCGCAGGTCGCCTCGAGGACGTGCTCACCCGTCGTCGGTGCCGGTCCTGCAAGCGGGACGCCGTCCGGGCCGACGATACTGCTCTGTCCCTCGAAAGAGAGGCCGCGTTCGGTGCCGGCCCGATCCGCACACGCGAAGAACAGCCGATTCTCGTTCGCGTGGGCGACGGTCTGATGGACGCCCATCGTCCAGCCGCCGGGTCGTACCCCGTCGCTCGAGTCCGGCCAGTTCGTCGGCACCGCGACGAGGTCGACGCCCGCCCGTGCCTGTGCGATCGACAGTTCGGAGAACCAGAGATCGTTGCAGATCTGAACCCCGAGGCGGCCGAACGGCGTGTCGAACGTCGGCACCGAGTCGCCCGACTCGAACCAGCGGTGCTCCCGGTCCCAGAGGTGGAGCTTCCGGTAGCAGCCCTCGACGCCATCCGGGGAGACGACGAGCGCGCTGTTGTAGAGTGAGTCGCCGTCGGCTTCGGCGAACCCACCGACGATCCAGGTGTCTGTTTCTCTGGCGGCTCGTGTCCAGGCCCGAGCGGTCTCGCCACCTCGAGGTTCGGCCAGCGACTCGAGTTCGGCGCGCGACTGGAAGACGTAGCCTGTCGTCGCCAATTCGGGGAGGACGACCAGCGAAGCGTCGCCGTGGTCGCGGACGATCTCGAGCGTTCGCTCGCGATTGTGGTCGACCGCTCCGAACTCGGGCACCGTCTGGGCGACGGCGACGGTGATCGGCTCGCTCACTCCCAGATCCCCCCGGAGAGCCGGTCGATCGCGACCATCACGACGACGGTGAGACCGATGAAGACGACGCTCGCGGCCGCGATGGTCGGCGAGTAGCCGTACCGCAGCGAGTTGAAGATCTGGATCGGAATGGTGTCGACGAGGAAGAGCGACAGCAGCCAGGCGATGATGTACTCGTTGAGCGAGAGGATGAACGCGAACAGTGCCCCCGAGACCACGTTCGCCCGCAACAGCGGGTACGTGATCGTCCTGACGGTTCGCAGCGGCGACGCCCCGAGGTTCATCGCGGCCTCCTCGTAGACGCGATCGAGTTCGTCCAGTCCCTGTGAGATCAGGATGAACGGGAACGGCGCGTAGAAGATGCCGTGGGCGACGATGATGCTCGTTCGGGTGCCTGCGAGTCCGAGCTCGAGGAAGAAGATGAGAAACGCCACGCCGACGATCACCGGCGGGACGAGGATCGGTAGGACGCCGAACGTCCCGATGATCGTACTCCACCGGTAGTCGTACCGGTCAAGCGCGAACGCCAGCGTGCCGCCGATCGTCGTGCTCAACAGCGCGACCGCGGCGGCGATTCCGAGGCTCGTGAGCAGCGCGAGCACCCACGACGTGCTGGTGAAGAACTCGGCGTACCACTGCAGCGAGAACCCGCCCGGCGGGAATGTCAGAAACTGTTCCGGCGTGAACGAGACGGCAATGATGATCGCGAGCGGGGCGGCGATGAAGACCATTACCCCCGCGACGTACAGCCGGCTCGCCGTCCAGATGACGCGCTCTCGAGTCCGGGCGTCGACGTTCGTAACGGCCGCATCGAACTGCCGTCCGGCCGCGCGTGTGAGGCGGGTGAGCCCGACGGCCGAGGCGACCGACCCGAGCCCGCGTTTGAGCCCGCCCGCCGCACCGGACGATCCGAACCCGGTCGACTCCGGCTGACCGCCGTCGGCTTCCGCGACCTCGCTCCCGCCGAGACTAGCGGTGGTCACGTTCGTAAACCGCACCATGACCCACAGGAACGCCAGGACGACGGCGATCAGGCCGAGGCTCATCGCGGCACCGAACGGGTAGTTCTGCTCGCCCATGATCTGGGCTTCGATCAACACAGGAAGAGTTCGTTCGGCGGCACTGCCAAGCAGCCGCGGCATGACGTACGCCCCCAGCGCGAGGATGAACACCAGCGCGAGCCCGCTGACGATTCCGTTTCGCGAGAGGGGGAGCGTCACTCGCCGGAACGTCGTCGCCGGTCCGGCTCCGAGATTCTTCGATGCCTCGAGGAGTTCGCCGTCGATGTTCCGGATGCTGCTGTACAGCGTGAGGATCATGAACGGGAGGAAGACGTACACCATCCCGACGACGAGCCCCCAGTAGCCCGGGTAGAACGACTGGGGTTCGGCGAGGATTCCGGTGGCGACCCCGATCGAACTCAGGACGCCGCCGGAGGCGAGGATGACCTGCCAGGCGTACGCCCGGATCACGTAGGTGACCCACAGCGAGGAGATGATCGTGATCAATAGTACGCTCCGGAGCCACGGCCGCTTCATTCGTGCGAGATAGTACGCGATCGGGTAGCCGAGCAGCAGCGTGGCGCCGGCGGTGACGAGCGAGATCTCGATCGTCAGCCACAGCTGTCTGAGGTACAGGTTCGCCTCGACGGGCGGCCAGCCGGTCGTCAGGCTCACGTCGAGAAAGCGCGCGTAGTTGTCCAGCGTAAACCCGGATCGGTAGGAGCCGCCGGGGATGTTCACGTAGAAGCTGAACACCACGAGCAGTCCGAGCGGGACGAGAAAGATCGCGACGAGCCAGAACAGCGGATAGCCGAGTACGTACCACCGGGTGTTGGATTTGACGCCGGCGCGACCGCTCTCGTCTCCGTCGTCGCCTGTCGTCGAGTTCGCTCCCATCTACGCCTCCACGATCCGGCAGTCGTCGGCGTCGACGCTGACGGTCACTCGATCGCCGGCGGTGCGTTCGTCGGTTCCGCTGCGCCTGACGACGACGAGTTCGCGCCCACCCTCGGTCTCGAGGCGGTACTCGACGCTGCTGCCGAGGTGGCGTCTGAACTGAACCGTTCCCTCGAAGGCGTTCTCAGTCGTCGCCGCTCCCGCGCCGTCGGTGCTCGCTTCGATGGCGAAGCGCTCCGGGCGGACGACGACCGACACCGACTCGCCGGCCGCAACGCCGGCGTTCCGGGCGCGCATCGTCACGTCTCCGCAGTCGACGGTCGCGTACCCGTTCTCGACGCTCGAGACCGTGCCGTCGAAGAGGTTCGCCGTCCCGAGGAAGTCCGCGACGAAGCGGGTCGCAGGGTCGTCGTACACTTCCCCCGGTGGGCCGACCTGTTCGAACCGGCCGTCGTTCATCACCGCGAGTCGGTCGGACATCGTCAGCGCCTCCTCCTGGTTGTGCGTGACGAAGACCGTCGTGATCCCGACTTCCTGCTGGATACGGCGCAACTCGACCTGCATCTGCTCGCGCAGCTTCTTGTCGAGGCTCGCCAGCGGCTCGTCGAGCAACAGCGCGTCAGGTTCGGGCGCGAGCGCTCGAGCGAGCGCGATCCGCTGTTGCTGACCGCCCGAGAGCTGGTCGGGGGTTCGGTCCGCGACGCCAGGCAGTTCGACCAACTCGAGCATCTCGGCGACCCTGGCGTCGATATCCTCGTCGGTGTGGTCGCCGTCGACCTTCATCCCGTAGGCGACGTTCTCGTAGACGGTCATGTGCGGAAAGAGCGCGAAGTCCTGGAACACCATCCCGGTGTTGCGCTCGTACGGCGGCGCGTCCGTTACGTCGACGCCGCCGATCGAAATCGTTCCCTCGGTGGGTCGCTCGAAGCCGGCGATCGTTCGCAGTGTCGTCGTCTTGCCACAGCCGGAGGGGCCGACGAGCGTGACGAACTCGCCGCTCTCGACGTCGATGTCGACGCCCTTGACCGCGAGCACGCCGCCGGGATAGCGCTTCGTGACGCCCGAAAGTGAAATGCCGCTCATCGGTTTCAACCGATGATGAACTCCTCCCAGCGCTCGTTGACCCACTCCTCTTCCTCGAGGTAGAGGTCGTAGTACGGCACGATCGCTTCCTCCGGTCCGGGACCGGCGATCGCCTCGTAGGTTTCGTCGTCGAGTTCGGAGTGTTCGGTGTCGATCACCGGCGCGGTGTACAGCCCTTCGGCGAGCGAGTCCTGGACCTCCGGCCGGGAGGCGTAATCGATGAACTGCCGCGCCTCGTCGTGAAGCTCGGTCGTCTCGAGGACGACCCACGAGCCGGAGTCGAGCACCGAGCCCTCCTCGACGAAGTTCGACTCCACCGGCGCGCCGTCGTCTTGCATCACGTTCGTGATGTCGCTGTAGAGCATCCCCGCCGGCACCTCGGCGTCCCGCAGTCGCTGCTGGAACTCCGCCTCGTTCTCGTACCAGAAGTTCGCCTGGTCGGTGACGCCCTCGAGTTCCTCGAACACCTCTTCGACGCCGTCGCGGTCCTCGAGCGTCTCCTGGCCGTCGAAGTAGAGCTCCGCGGTGATGTCGAGCAGGAAGGAGTTCGAGGCCAGCCCGAGCAGCCCCATCTGGTCCTCGTACTCGTCGTCCCAGAGCGCCTCCCAGCTGTCGATCGGTTCCTCGAACACGTCGGTGTTCTGGACGAGATTGATGTACCACGAGAGCGCGCCGACGCTGGCGATACCGCCCTCGCGTTCCTCGACCAGGTCGTCGCTGATGTACTCGAGGTTATCGAACTCGTCGGGGTCGTCCCAGATGTGCCACAGTTCGGAGTTCAATCCCCGGAGGACACCGACGGTCGACATGATCGCCACGTCGACCGGCGCCTCGTCCGCGCTGACGGCGCTCTCGTACTGCGACAGCGCTTCCTCGGCCGTCGGTTGCTCCTGGGATTCGGCCTCGAAATCGACCTCCTCGTTGAACGGCTCGAAGAGCACGTCGTTCATGACTTCCTCGAAGATCCCGCCGTACACCGCGACGGTCAGCGTCCCGTCCCCGTCGAGGAGATCCGTACAGCCTGCCAAACCGCCCAGTGCCACGGCACCCCCCGCTGCTGCCGACGTTCGAAGGAATGTGCGTCTCCCGTGCGTCTCTGACCCTGGCATTATGTTGCCACCTCTCACAGAGTGTTCCGGATGACTTTATATAAAGGTTCCTACGGCGAACCTACGGGAGAGACCGAGACGCTCGCGTTGCAGTCGTTCTCGCCGTCGAGGGCACCGAGCCAGTGGCTGATTCGGGGACCGCCGCGAGGGACGGGAGTTACTGGACAGCTCCCTCGCCCTCCAGACGGTTCCGGATGCGATCTCGAGTGGCGGCTGCGACCTTCACGAACTCGACGACCCGCTCGTCCCCGTCGCGACGGTCGTTCGTGATCTCGAGGGTCAACGATTGTCGCTCGAGATGCTCGAGCAGCGATTCGATGGACTCGGGGTCACCGCGGATCACGTGCCGTTCGCCGATCGGTTCCCCGTCCTCGACGTTCCGGATCGTCTCGACCATCGGCAGCAGAATCGACTCGCCGAGGTCGTGAGCCCGCTCCCGAAGGCGCTCGTCGCCTTCGTCCAACTCCGCGGCCTGGAACGCGTCGCGGACGACACGAGAGAAAAAGAAGTCCTGTCCGTAGTCGAACGGGAGCGAGAAAGCGTACGCGAGTTCGCCGTGGTGTTGTGTTTCGGTCGTGTACTTGGCCATCGCCGTTCCGTCGGCGGATTTCATCACGACTCCCTCGCGTCCGGCGACGTCGAGTTCGGTGATCGCGTCACGAACGCGGCCGATCGCCGACCTTCGGTCGCACTCGCCGAAGTACCGAGGCTGTCTGAGTCCGTACGCCTGACAGCGATCACGGCGCTCGGTGACGGGAATCGGCTCGCCGGATTCCCGGTCACGGATGTCGAACACCCGGAAGTCGTTCGTATCGACCTCGTCGTAGTCGTGAGCCGTGTACGGTGACTCCGGACCGATCAACTCCGCACAGAGCATTGTCTCGGGGTAGTCCGCGAAGTACGTCGACAGTGGCAACAGTTCGCGCGCTCGAGCCGTCGTGTACGGACAGACGTACCCGCTTCGCGTGAACGCGAGGGGTTCGCCGACGTCGGCGATCCGGACGTTGAACCCGTTGAGTTTCTCTTCGATCGCGACAGTCGCGTCGGCGTCGAAGAACGCGGGAATACCCGCTTCGAGCACGAGTATCCGCGGGATGTGGGGATAGCCCCGGATCACCACGTCCGCTGCGTCGATGATGACGGTTCCGCGCTCGACGCCGTGGCGCGCATCGGGGAGCACGGCGTAGCGTCGGCCGGCGGCGAACTGGTGTTGGAAGTGCTCGAGGAGTTCCTCCGGATCGTCGGTCGTCGGATCCAGCCGGTCGACGTAGGTATGCAACTCCATACCGTGTTAAACGGGTTGGCCGGTCAAAAGCGGTCGCCCGATGCCCCGACGCGGCTCGTCACGCCGGGTGAAAGCTTTGTACGAGAGGAACGAAACTGCGGGTATGCCCGGGGAGCCACCGCGACAGCAGTTCGTCCTGGATACCTCGCTGTTTCTCACCGACGAGATCCGCGAGGACGACGAATCCCTCGAGGAGGCCGTGGATCGGTTACTCGAACTCATCGCGACTGCCCGCCTCGAGCTCAACATGTCCTTCTACGTGCCGCCGTCGATCCACGACGAACTCGCGACGATGCTCCGGGATCGGGACGTCAGTGACGAAGTGTTCTCCCGACTCGACACCTGGGTGATCCGGAAGAGTCCGGATCGATATGGCGTCACCATCCCCGCGAACATCGTGTACGACTTCATCGACGAGATGAGCGGGCGGGTCGACCGCGGCCTGCGGGTCTCCGAGGAGGCACTCCGCGAAGTCGAACAGCTCGATCCGGCTCAGTTGGCCGCCGATTCGGACGGCGACGGGCGCGAGGAGTTCATGACCGAGGCCGACCGGATTCTCTCACAGATGCGTGATAAGTATCGTCGTGCGCTCCGTCGGGGCGTCCTCGACTCTCGAGAGGATTTCGATCTCCTCATCCTCGCCCGCGAACTCGACGCTGGTGTGGTGACCGAAGACCGGGGAATCATCGCCTGGGCGGACGAGTTCGGCCTCCGCTATCTCCGCGGCGGCCAGTTTCCGCGACTCCTCGAGGAGTATCTGAACGCGGCGGGGGTCTCAGAAACCGAGACGTAATTCCGGTGAGTGACGGCCAGCGTGGACACAGACCGGTCGGTGTTCGTTGCGCCTCAGGCACTCGCAAAAATTCGCCCAAGAGCGGCGACTAGGACCTGGACGGGAGACGCTTTCCTCGACCCGTACGACCCTGCTGATGAGCCGACGTCGAATTCGACGTCGGCTCATCAGGTTCGCGAACGACACTTGCGTGCCGTCCGTTACTTGGTCTTCACGTCCCGTTTCCCAGGCAACGGGGATGTGGGCCGGTTCGATTCTCCTGTGAGGCGTTGACCTTGTGACCGTGTTACGGGTCAGTTGGTGGTTGCCGCGACCCGTTTCGTCCATCCGCGGAGGACGGCCCGAAACGGGCGTCCAGTCTGCCCTCACCGCTCTTGCTACAGTAACATATAGGTCACCAGGTTTAATAGAGCTTTCCGAAATATGCTTGTTAATAACAAGCACTGTTAATGGTCGTGGTGGCCGACCACGTCACCGCTCCGCGCCGGGTGTCTCGACCCGGCGGAACCGACGACGTGTCTGAGCGTGCCTGGCTCCTGGGAGTGGTGCCACGGCTGCTTCGGGACCCTCGGGCGAACACAGCTGCGCTCTGCATACTCAGGGGCGACCTTCATCGCTGTGGGTTGTGAACTACTTACATGGCGAGAGGAGAGACAGTTTCGAGACGGGTGTTTCTCGCCGGTGCAACTACGACCGGTGCAACGGCTACAGCGGCCGCTCAGGACAACGAAACCGAGGGGAACGAAGAAACGGAGGAAACGGACGGCGGAACCGAGGAAGTGATCGTCGGCCCCGGTGGGGACCTCGTGTTCGAGCCCGAGGAACTGACCGTCGAACCTGGCGCGACGGTCGTCTGGACGTGGGAGTCGGACAACCACAACGTCAACCCCACCGAGCAACCCGAAGACGCCGACTGGGAGGGTCACGAACCGATCGAAAACACCGGATTCGAGTACGAGTTCACGTTCGAAGTCGAGGGTGAGTATCACTATGTTTGCGATCCCCACATCGCACAGGGGATGGAAGGTGACATCATCGTTGGCGAAGAACCCGATAACGGAGAGGCCGCTCCGGCGGCCGAAGTCGACATTCACGAACTTGGCGTACCGATCCAGAAGCACTTCGTCGGCGTCGCGACCTTTCTCGCGATATTCGTTTCGCTCGTATTTACGTTCTATCTGCTGAAATACGGCGAGTCGACGCACTCACAGAGCCCCGGACGGAAGCGTTGACACCCTCCTGCGCTGAAGGGCGGGAAGGGGTCGCGTCACTGCTACAAAAATCAGGATTTTTAAGTAGTGAACGGCAGTAAATAGCAGTAATGGCAAAGGTGTACTCCATAGGAGAGTTCGCAGATGAACTTGGAGTCCACCGTGAAACAGTCAAAACGTGGTGCAGAGACGACCAAATCACGTATTCCCGAACCCCCGGTGGACATCGACGGATTCCACACACCGAACTTCAACGACTCACAGGTGAACCATCGAGGAGAACCGATAAAGTCGCCATCTATGGGCGCGTTTCAGGCCACGCCCAGAAACAAGACGGCGACCTTAACCGACAACTCGACGCCCTCACCGAATACGCACACGACCGCGGATGGAGCATCGAAAACAAATACTCTGACGTAGGAAGCGGACTCAATGAGAACCGGCGTGGGATGAACAAGCTCTTGGACGACGCAGAGAACGCTGACTACGGGCGTGTTCTCGTCACGTACCAAGACCGGCTCACTCGATTCGGATTCTCCTACCTCGAACGCCTCCTCAACCAGCACGGGGTGGAAATCACTGTTATCAACGAAGAAACCGACAAAACCGCACACGAAGAACTTGTGGACGACCTCCTACAACTCGTCGCTAGTTTCGCAGGCAAACTGTACGGGATGCGCTCCTCGAAACGCAAGCGCATAGTCGAAACCGTGGAGGAAGAGGTGGAAACAGATGAGTAGTCACCTCGCACTCCCGATTAGATTACCATTCGAGGAGCGAGAGAGCCACGCCCGGTTGGACACACTCACCACCAGTGTAGCCAACACGCTTATCGGTCGATACTGGACGCCCAAACACCTCACTGGACTTGACGACTACTCGTATCAAGCATGGAAATACTTTGACGAAGCCGAAGCCTTTGCTAATGTAGACTTGTACCTCCCCAGTCGGTACAAACGGTGTGCGATGCAGAAAGCCGGAGAGACGCTACGGAGTCACGCCGACAAACGCGAAGCATTTCAGACTATCAAACCACTACTTCCAGACCACAAGATTCGGCGTATCCACACCCGACGAATCAAAGAACAACTCTGGGGCTCTGAAGAATACATCAAATCCGGGTACGTTGACCAGCTCATCGGACAACTCAACTCGCACTACGACTGCCACGGTCGATTTCCTGAATCGTATTTCGATATGCAGGAATGCCCCACGTACTCGAAAGGAGTTCTTCCGTACTCCGCCGACGACGGCCCGACAAGCGGACAGATCGTGAAATACACATACGACGAAGACACGCAGACGCTTACGGTCAAACTCAAAACACCCGATACTGTCGAACCCGAAACTCGGGGTGATTGGACGTGGACAGAACACACGCTGGAAGGCTACGAAGCCTTCCACGAACTACTCGAACACGGCAGCCTCTCCGCACCCTCGTTCCACCCCACACAGACGAAAACGGGGGACGACTACTACGAATTATCATTCCCCGTCGAAGTCGAACACCAAGAGAAAACGGACAGCGTTGGAACCGTCTTAGCGATTGACGGTGGCCTCCGAAAAGATTCCACGGCAGTCGTTGTGGATGAAGATGGAGAGCAACTCTCCGTACCATACTTCATCCAGAACACGGAGCGAGAACGGATGAAAAACCTTGCACGTGAACGTAATCAACTCAATTCCAAGTTAGCGTACCTGCGCCGACATGGACGCGACCACACGGACTCGTTCAAACAGGTTCACGCAGAGTATGAACGAGTGAACAACACGATTCGGAACAAGCGAGAGCAACTTGTTCACGACGTAGCCAACCAAGTCCTCGCACTCGCTCTCGTGTACGATGTGGATGCGATTGTTCACGAAGACCTCCGTTCCTTATCTCCACCTCGTGGTAAAGGCCAACTCTCGTGGGAACTCAGTTCGTGGGCACGCCGAGGGATTATCTCGAAAATCGAGTATCGGGCGGACATTGCCGGATTGCACGTGGAGCGAGTGCGTCCGGGCGACACGTCTCGGTCGTGCCCTCGATGCGGTTCCACCGGCCACACCACGAAGTCTCCCGACCACTTCCGCGAGGTGTGGTGGGGCGGTCACTTCCGCTGTGACAACGCCCGATGTGGGTTCCAAGCCGACCGTGACTACGTTGGTGCAGTCAACGTGGCTCGCGTGTTCTTCAGTGACTCGGCAACGCTGAACCACGATTTCACGTCCTCCTACACGGGAGACTTTGAAATCGTGCCAGCTAGCCGTTCCGCTGGCCCGCGTCTCGCGTTCGGTGAAGCGCCCATAGCGTTTATCGGACAGTCGGAGAAAGATGTGACTGCTGGTGGTGGGTCGTGCTTCATAGCGCCCGCTGTCACCCCGACAGAGACGAAAAACAATAGCAGTACCCAAGTTTCAGTGTCAAGCCCAGCGACACACAGCACCACTCAATTCACGAGAGAGACTGCTGTTTACTGCCGAAAATAGGAACGGTCAAGAACCGGGCGTCGAAGACGAACCGGATCAAACCGAGGGGGAGAACGTTACCGACGACGAAGGGAATACCACGGATTAAGTGCCGAAAGAGTGGTGATGACAACGAGTGAGGGGATCGACCGTCTCCTGGCAGAACGCCTATCACTCGCTACCGATGGAATGAGACACCCACCTCGCGGATGATGACTCCTCGCTGTGTCGGTGAGAGTCCCCGACTGTACGCGGTTAGGTCGTGAAGTGAATCAGCAAGCCCAACACCTACACTCGAGACGCTAATAGATGACGTATGGTCAGACTTTCGACAGTCGTTATCGTTCTCGCGATCATCCTCGGTATCGGCCTCATTCCGATTCCTGTCATCCCCGGCGTTGGCATTATCGTTGGAATCACGGGTGTTGTGCTGGGAATTGTGCTCAGGCTTCTTGGGCTGTGAGGGGGCGCGGATAGTAGTCTGTATTATACGACGACGGAGAGTAGCAACACCGGCCTTTGTGCTTGCGTTTTCGCGTAAGCATACGGGACGATCATGATATTCGTAAGAAATACTTTTGCATACGGAGTTACGTTGTCTACGTAGCGGGGGGTCGCGACGGTGCTGTGGTGGGTTCGAAAACACACACCGGCCCTCGCTGCCATGCCGGGGATCTCTTATCATCCCCGTTATAGAGCGGCTTTGGATTCGGCGACGACAGAACAGTGACGTCCCTCGACGACTACAGTCGTGGGTTTCCGCTATCATTGTGTCACAACTGAGCCGAAGAGGTCGACTCACGACTCCGTCGCCCGCGGAACGATACTGCCGTTCGGGGCGAACAGGTTCGTCGGATCGTACTTCGTCTTGATCTCGACCAGCCGATCGTAGTTATCTCCGTAGAGCAGTTTCGCCGGGTCTTCGTTCAGTCCCGGGAAGTTGCCGTACCGACCCGATGCGATCGATAGTCGCTGTGCCTCGGCGATCCCTTCGCGGGCCCAGGCGACGTTCACCTCATCGTCGTCGGGATTCTCCCAGTTGGCTTCGAAGGTGAGCATGTACGGCTTGTCGCGGTGCCAGAACGCCGTTTCCTCCCGGGGAACGTCCGCGACCGCACCGCCGAGATGCCAGCAGTCGACCGTCGACAGCGCCGACGGGGCGGATTCGCCGTACCGGATCGCGAGTTCGAGGACCTCGTCGTTCAGTTCCTCGAGGTAGATCGACTTCCAGTAGTAGCGAAGCCCGTCCGGGTAGTCCTCGTCGAGCATCGACTGCAGGTCGACGAACGACATCGAACCACTCAGCTCTGCGAGCGGCGTCGCGCTTTCGCGCAGCGATCGGAACACTTCGTCGCCGTCTTCACCGCCGCGAGCGGAACCGAGCAGCGCCACCGCCGGTTCGCCCCACGTTTCTTCGGGAAACTCCTCGAGTTCCGGGACGTGGACGGTAAAGGCGAGCACGCCGGCGTCTCGCGGTGCGCTGGCGGTCCACTCCCGGAACGCGGCCAGTACTGCGGTCGCGTCGTCGCCGTGGAACCACGTGAAGAGCACGTCTACCGCTGGCCCGACCTCATGGAGAGCGTACTCGAAGGAAGTGACGACGCCGAAGCTGCCGCCACCGCCGCGAACCGCCCAGAACAGGTCCTCGTTTTCGTCCGCGCTCGCGGTGTAGACTGTCCCGTCCGCGGTCACAACGTCGACGCTCCTCAAATTGTCCATTGCTAGCCCGTACTGTCGGCTCAGATGGCCGTAGCCGCCGTTGAGCGTCAATCCGGCGATTCCCGTCTCCGAGACAGCGCCGAGGGCCGTCGCGAGGCCGAACAGTTGTGTTTCCCTGTCGACGTCGCCCAGCGTTGCCCCGCCCTCCGCCCGGACCGTGTTTCGCTCGCGGTCGACGCGGACGCCGTTCATCTCCGTGAGATCGACGACCAGGCCGCCGTCACTGAGGGCCGTGCCGGCAACGTTGTGGCCTCCGCCGCGGACGGTCACCTCGAGATCCTGTTTACGCGCGAACGTCACCGCAGCGACGACGTCGGCGACGCCCGTACAGCGGGCGATTATCGCCGGGTACCGGTCGATCATACCGTTCCAGACTTCGCGGGCCTCGTCGTAGTTCGGATCGGACGGCAGCAGTACGTCGCCGTGAAACTCCGCCGTGAAGGAGTGGACCGCCTCACTCGAGAGGCGTGCGAGGGTTTTTTCGCCCGGAGATTTATCTGTCGTTGCCATACCGTGTGGTATGCGCCCAGTGAGCATAACGATTGTAGAGTAGATTGGATGAACATCAATAATGACGGTGAGTTATTATCGGGCCGGACGCCGCTCCACCTGGAACCCGACTCCGGTTGGGAAAGGGCCCTATGGGAACTCGAGATGGGCCGACAGTCGTCCGCTCGTACGTCCCTGTTGCGAGCGACGCTTTCGAGCGTGGCGCTCCGACCGAGTCAGCCGCTATATCCGAGCAGTCGGAGCCCGATCAGCGAGACGAGTACGGTCGATCCCTCGTGGCCGATCACGGCGAGCGGCAGGGGAATGCCTGCGGTCAGAATCGCACCGATCATGATCACGATCGCGCCGAAGGCGATGCTGAGGTTCGTCAACAGGGTTCGACGGGTCGCACGGCCAAGACCGAGGGCATATGGAATCTTACTGAGGTCGTCAGACATCAACACGATATCGGAGGTCTCGAGTGCGACGTCGGTGCCCGCTCCACCCATGCCGATGCCGACCGTCGCCGTCGCGAGTGCCGGTGCGTCGTTGACGCCGTCGCCGACCATGGCGACGGTATCGTAGCGGGCGAGCAACTCCTCGACGCTCTCGACTTTCTGTTCAGGAAGCAGCTCCGCTTTCACCTCGTCGATCCCGACCTCCTCGGCAATGTTTCGCGCGACCCGCTCGTTGTCTCCCGTCAGCATGACGACGTGCTCGACGCCGAGGGCTCTAATCCGATCGATCATCTCAGCAGCGCCGGGACGGACGGTATCGGTGAACGCGAGCCATCCGAGCACGCGTATTCCGTCATCAGTTTCGTCCGCAACGAGTACGCTCGTCTTGCCGTCGTCTTCGAGCGCTCGTAACGCTTCCAACCCGGCGTCGAACCCGTTTTTCCCGGCGTCCGCCTCGAGCGTATCGAAGTATCGCCTGTTTCCGATATGGATCGTCCGATCCTCGACGACCGCCCGAACGCCCTTCCCGACGGTCGCCCGAAACCCGTGTGCGGCGGGTATCTCGAGAGCCTGTTCGTCGGCGGCGTCGACGGTCGCCGCCGCGAGGTGGTGTTCCGAACGAGCCTGGACCGACGCAGCCAGCGTGAGCAACCTATCGTCCGTCAGCGGCGCCCCCTCGAGTGTCGCGCCGTCGCGGACGACCACGTCCGTCAGCTTCGTATCGCCCTCGGTGAGCGTTCCCGTCTTGTCGAAGGCGACTGCGTCGATCGTCGCCGCCGTCTCCACGTACTCGCCGCCTTTGAAGAGAACGCCCTGTCGCGCACCCGCTGCGATGGCCGACAGCACCGCCGCCGGCGTCGAAATGATGACGGCACAGGGCGACGCTGCCACCATGAGCGTCATGGCACGGTAGAACGTGCTGTCGAACTCGTGGCCGAGCATCGTGGGGATCGCGATCGCAGCCGCCGTGAGCGCGAACACGCCCAGGACGTACGGCTGCTCGAGGCGATCAATGAGCCGCTGGGTCGGGGCCTTCTGGCCCTGGGCGTCTTCGACCATGTGGATCAGGCGGGCGATGGCCGACTCGTGGGCCTGGCGAGTGACGCGCACCTCCAGGCTACCGGTTTCGTTGATCGTCCCGCCGTAGACCTCGTCGCCCGGCTCTTTCGCCACGGGCATCGATTCACCGGTCAGCGACGACTGATCGACCGTACTCTCGCCCGATTCGACGACCCCGTCGAGGGGAAAGCGATCGCCGGGTCGAACGACGAACACGTCGTCGATCTCGACGTCGTCGATGGGGACTGTCACCTCCGATCCATCATGGAGGACCTGAGCGGACTCCGGACGCATTCGCATGAGCGACTTGATGGCCCGACGGGACCGACCGATGGCATAGTGCTGTAACACGTTCGAGAGCGAGAACAGAAAGAGCAGCATCGCCCCCTCGAACGGTGCGCCGATGGAGAGGGCGCCGAGTGCAGCCAGTATCATGAGCAGGTCGATGTCCACGGCGCGGTGGCGAAGGGTTTCGATGCTGGCTTTGAGCCCGTACCAGCCGCCGAAGCCGTACGCGGCTCCGTAGGCGACCCACGGTACCCACGCCGGCGCACCGAACCAGCCAGCCAGGAGCCCGCCGATCATTCCGACGAATGTGACGCCGACGAACGCCGCCTCCCTGCGGAGCGTCGACCGCCCGTCGTCGTCCTCCCCCGCCTCTTCTCGTGGTTTGACGCCGAAATCGCGAACCACGCGCTCGAGATCGGCCGGTGACGTGACTCGTTCGTCGTAGTCGATCCGAAGGATGCCGCTGTGAAACGAGGCGTTGACGTCGCGGACACCCGCGACCGTACGGAGTTCACGCTCGAGTGCGAGCGCACACGACTCACAGCTGCGCCCGTGCTGTTGGCCGACGTGGAGCGTACAGCTCGCGGCCGGATCGACGGCCGTGGCCGCCATCTGGCGGGCCGTCCGCACCGCATTCCGCGAGGATAGTCGGCTCGAATCGTACTCGAGTGTCATCGTCCCGTTCGACGTGTCGACCGCTACGGAAACGATTCCCTCGGCGCGATCGGTGTTCGCTTCGCCGGCTTCATCGTCGGCTGGGCCGTTCGGTGAGGAAATATAGCGAGGAGATTCTGGCGGATCGTCCATTGCAAAAGTGTACCAGTGGCGCGTACGGACCGTTCGGTGATAGGCGTTCTGCTGGGCGCACGTCTGTTCGTCGGTGGCTGAACCGTTCGAAAGAACGACCAGCGGTTCCTCGCCGATCGTTCAGATGTCTTTGCGAGTGAACCAGAACTGGCTGACGACGACGAGACCGACCGTCATCGCCACGAGAACGGTCGCACCGACGAGGTCGTACGTCCCGTCGAGGAGGATTTCGTTCGGGTCGTAGTACCGCATCGGCGCGATCGCACCGACGGCCTCGTAATCCGTTCCCTCGAGCACCGACTCGAGCAAGAACAGGGCGAAGGTGACGCCGAGGGCGACCCGCTGGGCGATGCTGACGCGGTCGAAGATGACCGACCAGAGGAGGCCGATCCCGGCGCAGGCGAACAGGTACGGAATCGACAGCAGGTGGACCGCAAAGATATCGGCGACGGACAGCGATTCGTCGACGAGCCAGCCGCCGACGAGGACGACCGGCGGCATCAGGAGGTTCACCAGGAGGATCGGCACGCCAAGGGCAGCGAATTTCTCTGCGAGAAGTCGCCGACGAGAGACAGGAAGGGCGAGGAGCGTGTCCATCCGTCCGCGATCGATATCGCCCGCGATCACGCCCGCTGCGCTGTACGCGAAGTAGAGTCCGAGCAGGATAATCCAGCCGAAGACGTAGAGTTCGAACGCGAGGAACCCCTCGAGGGACGCCATCGTCCGAATGTCGAACAGCGAGAGCATCTCCTCGGGATAGGCCTGCATGAATTCGTCGCCATCGAAGGCATCACCGAACGACGGCCACACCCAGACGATCATCGCGGCGAGAAGCGCCATTCCGGCCGTGAGGTAGAGACTCCCTTTGAGGCGCTTCCGGCCGTCGTAACGCAGGAACTCAAACATCGTTCTCACCTCCGTAAAACCGCATGAACACGTCCTCGAGCGGCGCTTCCTCGATGGAGAGATCGACCAGGTCGTACTCGGTGAGTCGCGGCAACAGGACGTTGATGTCGCCGGTGAACGTGAACGCACACTCGGTGAACGCCGAGGCGGGGTCGACGTCGCCGCCGGCGTTTGCGACCCCCGTCTCGAGGTCGTGAACGCCGTCGAGTTCGAGGGCGTCCAGCGGAATCGGTGTCGACCCCTGGATACGGACGACCTTTCCGCTCCGGGTCAACAGGGCTTCGATGGGATCGACCGTGACGAGGCGCCCGTCGCGGATAATGGCGACGCGGTCACAGAGACGCCGAACCTCGCTCAGGATGTGCGAGGAGAAAAACACCGTCACACCTCGCTGTTTCTCGCTGCGAAGGAACTCGGAAAACCGCTGTTTCATCAGCGGATCGAGCCCGCTGGTCGGCTCGTCCAGGATCACGAGTTCCGGTTCATGCATGAACGTCGTCACGAGTCCCAGCTTCTGGACGTTGCCGCGGGAGTACTCGCGGACCCGCCGCTCGAGGGGTGGATCGAACAACTCGAGGAGTTCTTCGCTGCGCTCATCGCCTTTAACGGCGGCGTGTAGCTCGAGGATTTCTGCTCCCGTCGCCTGTTCGTCGAACCCCGGGTCGTCGGAGAGGTAGCCGATCCGTTGTTTGGCCTCGATAAGCGCCTTCCGGTCGCGGACGTCGTGACCGAGGAGTTGCGCTGCTCCAGCGGTCGGCGAGATAAATCCGAGAAGCATCCGAATGGTCGTCGTCTTTCCCGCGCCGTTCGGTCCGAGGTAGCCGAACACCTCGCCGGCCTCGACCGAGAGCGTCAGGTCATCGGCGGCGAGAACGTCCCCGTAGTTCTTTGTCAGCCCCTCGAGTTCGATAACGGCCATACGTAAGATACTCTATGTCTTCATATAAATGCAAGGCGGAAACCCGCGTCTTTAGGCGCGGGAGGAAGCCGACAACATTGACACAACCCACGTTCGATTACAGGCCGACTCCCCCACGCAAACTCAAGCTATTATAAATACATGCCACTACATATGAAGTACAGATGGTGGAAGACTCAAGCACTCGAACCGTCCCCATCAAGCTCGATGTGGACGAGAGTGCCGCTGACCTTCTTCACCAGACAACTGATCACTTCCTCGACGCCGCCAACCACGTCGTAGACGTAGCGTGGGAACCAGACTGGAAAATCACCAGCAAGCAAAAACTCCACGACCTCACGTACTACGACGTTCGAGACGACTCACCACTCCCGGCCAACCTCGTACAAGCCGCACGAAACCGCGCCGCAGAATCCGTCAAAGGCGTTATCGAACGCTGGAAGGAAGGGAAGAAAGCCTCGAAACCCGCGTTCACGTCTCGGTTCGCCAGCTACGACGCGAGAACTGTCACCGTCAACAACGACCACACCACACTCGCCACAATAGATGGACGAGTGACTGCGGAGTTCGTCCTTCCTGACGAACAACGGGACACGCCGCACTCGGCGTACCTGTTCAACGACAACTACGACGTGAAAGGGGCCACGCTCCACTACGACAAGGTTGAGGATTGTTTCTACCTTCACGTGCGGACAAAGCCCGCCGTGGAGAACGATGATGCCGACACAGGCGATGCCAAGCACGTCTCCGTCCTTGGTGTTGACCTCGGTATCACAAACATCGCAACCACCTCAACTGGGCGGTTCTGGAGCGGCGGCGAACTCAACCACTGGCATCGAGAGTACGAGAAACGTCGAGGCGACCTCCAACAGACTGGGACTCGCTGGGCGCATATCAATGTCCAACGAGTCGGTCGAAAGCAGACTGGGCGCTTCGAGCAACTGCTTCACACCATCTCGAATGAACTCGTTGAGGAAGCCCTCGAAAACGACTGTACGCATATCGTGTTTGAGCAACTCAAAGGCATCCGCGAACGCTTGCCGCACGCGAAGGCGGTTCACAAGTGGGCGTTCCACCGATTGTTCGAGTACGTCACGTACAAGGCTGAATCAGAGGGGCTTGTGGTGAAGCAGATTAATCCGGCGTACACGAGCCAGCGTTGCTCGAAGTGTGGCTTCACTCACGAGGATAATCGCCCACACAACAACGGGCAGGATGAATTCGGTTGTCTGAAGTGCGGGTATGAGGTTCACGCGGATTACAACGCCGCGAAGAATATCGGCTTGAAGTATCTCCGCGACCAGCAAAAGTCTGGGCGTGGAGGCGCACCCGTAGGCGTGCGCTTGAACAGCGGGACGTTGAACGTGAACGGCGAGTATTCGCCTACTGTGTTACACAGTTAGAACGGGAGTCCACGCTGAATGCCACGCCCTGCAGGGCGTGGTAGCTTACAAGGGTCTACTGGTGTGGGAACTGGTTCGAAACTGACGATCGGCCTGCCGAGCAGATGCCAAATCGTAGAGATCTGCCGACATGATTCACTACTGGCCGCTCAGTCCGAAACGATGGGTGGGTCCGAACTGAAACGATGTATGTTATATGTCCACTGAGTACCACGAAACGAAATCTGATAAATTCGAACGTGTGGACGAACGAAGAATTCTGACGGCCAATCGCTGTATTGCCGCTGCTGAACGGAAGTACACTCGCAAATTTTACACATATGCCGGAGGGTAGTATTTTGGTAACTACACAATACAATTGCACTAGAGAGAACTTTGAAATCTGTCTACTCAATTGATATGTGGGTGTCAACGCCTCTCTATACCTCGTATATTAGCTGATGGCCTGGACTTCGGCAACACGGTCGCTATTTGTGGCCTTACCTGCGCAAAATCTTTAACTTCTATGATTATAGCTGTCTATGGGGAAGATTTTGATAGAAGCTCGTACCCAAACGAGAATACTAGGGGATAATCAGATAACCAATCGGTGACAAACCGCGCACGCAATCTTCGTAGTATTGCATCAGACTTAATTACTCTGTGCAGCTATAACGCAATCACCATTCAGGAGTTATGTACGCGGAGCGTGAAAATCAGGCTCTGTAAACAAACCTCCTCAGAAAGCAAAATTATTTCAAAAACGAGTTTCTTCCGATACAGAGTGCGTAAGTATCGAGACATTCATTCGAACTTTTCTCACGTAACAACCATCGGTAAGTAAATTCACGAGGTGCGAATGTTTAAGACCCTCCAATCCTATACTGAGAGACGAACACAGATGTCACGGCAGTTACGAACCACCGAGACGTCCCTCGAGATCATCGACCGCCTCAGGCAACTCGAGGGCGCGACGATGCCTGAACTCAGCGAGGAACTCGACCTCGCTCAAAGCACCGTTCACGGGCATCTCGCGACGCTCGAAAACCGGGGGATGGTAGTAAAAGAGGGAAACGAGTACCATCTCGGGCTGCTGTTTTTTTCCTACGGGGAGTTCGCGAGGCGTCGAAAACCGGAGTACGAGTACGCAGAACGAACTGCAGAGGCGGTTGCAACCGCTTGTAGCGAAGCCGCAAACTTCTGTGTCGCCGAGAACGACAAGATGATCATTTTGCTGGGCGAAAGCGTTCCAGAGGATCCGGTTTACGACATCGGCAACATGTTTCATATGCACTCTACAGCCGCCGGAAAATCAATCCTGGCAGAGATGCCCGACGACCGTGTTGAGCAGATCATCGACCGATGGGAGCTCCCGGAGCGAACAGAGAACACGATCACTGACCGAGAGCATCTATTCGAAGAACTCGACGAGATTCGGGAGCAGGGGTACGCCGTCAACAAAGAGGAGCTGTTGCCTGGACTGAGTGCGGTCGCGATGACCGTTCGACATCCCGACTCGTCCGTCTTCGGGGCGTTTAGCGTCGGTGGCCCGTCCTACCGGAATACGGACTGGCGGCTGCGTGAAGAACTGGTCCCAGTTCTACGTGAAGAAACGACCACGTTCGAGTCGGATATTCGCTCGCTGTACGCCGGAGGCTGACGGTAGATCGGCCAGTTGCATTACGGATATATGGTTGTAATCCCCGTTTTTGACTGCTCTACTGGTGCGGCGATCGTACCGTCCACAATTTGCTGCGAGGAGGGGAATCAGGTTGTTGAGTCGCATCTATTCTGGGTGTGCTGATTCGACATCATCGGTTCACAAGTGCCGAATATTTATATACTACTTTCCGTCAGACGGCCATCCACCGATCCAAAGTGCTGGCACGCCTGTAACGACCCAAAACGTCCATTCACGGGTCCTGAGACCTCCTGACGGAAATCGCTCCTGAGTTCATGCTCGAGGACCCATCTGCTATCAGCCCTTTCGAGACATTAGTCGTGCTTTCGAACTGAAGCCGTCTTCGTCGATCAGTTTTGCCGCGTATTTGTATGTATTATTCATTGAGGTAAGCGCTGTCCAGTGAATTTTACCGACTCGACGGTTCCATTTCCAGTTCGACTGTGACGAATGTATATAACCGAGACGATCTCGTGTATCACACGAAAGCGATATTATCGTGACGGACCGTCGACTCGCCAGCTAACTTCGGACCGGTAACTCCTACCTATTCGAACGCGAGGAGGATTCTGACGCTTCGAAACGACCGGTGATCGATCGGCAGTAGTACTGTTGAGGAGAGTGTTTGCCTCGCCGGCGAGGCTGTTTACCCTCGGACATTCGAAGTTCCGGCTTTCCCACGGCACTACATCTAAATACCAACGCATCTATCAATTGCATGGAGCGCATGACAAAGCTACTCAGTGCAGATACCGCAATCGTTACAGGCGCCGGTCGTGGAATCGGACGAGGGATCGCAACACAACTTGCATCGCACGGTTGTAACGTCGTGGTAAACGACATCGACGGGGAAGCTGCGACGGATACCGCTGCAACTCTCGAAGCGGACCATGGCGTCCGGACGGCGGCCGTCGCCGGCGATGTCTCCGAGGAGGCCGATGCAGAACGTCTCGTAACAGCAGCGGTCGACGAACTCGGCGGGCTCGACGTGCTCGTCAACAATGCTGCCGTTATCAATCCGCAGTCGTACGAGGATATCGACACGCAATCCTGGGATCAGGTGCTAGACGTGAACCTGACCGGGGTGCAGAACTGCACGAGCGCGGCGTACGACCAGCTGAAGGGCGGTGGCCGCATCGTCAACGTATCCTCGACTGCCGGGCTTCGAGTTAGTCTTCTGGCCGGCGCACACTACACGACCTCCAAGTGGGGCGTCGTCGGCTTGACCAAGCACGTTGCTCAGGAGGGGGCCGAACACGGTATCAGAGCGAATGCCGTCTGTCCGGGTCCGACCGAAACTGAGCGCATCCGAGCGCTGACCGACAGCGACCAGCGCGAGCAGAGTGCAGCGGACGATATCCCGATGGGTCGCTGGGGAACGGCCGAGGACGTCGGTAAGGCAACGGTGTTTCTGGCGTCAGACCTCTCCGGGTTCGTCACGGGCGTTGCCCTCCCTGTCGACGGCGGGTTCACTATCCTGTAACCGGTCGGCTACCGGTTCGGAGTCGACTCTCCGATCGGTGGACTCGAGGGGCTACCGAACGGTCGGTATCGGAATCCGATGACTTTTCTTGGTGTGTGTAAACTAGCCTCTATGCAAGCGGCAGCATACACCGAACTCGGAGAGCCAGGGCGCATCGAAACGATCGCACAGGAAAAACCAGAACCCGAAGCAACGGCCGCCGTCGTTCGCGTCGAAGCGTGCAGCGTTAATCGACGTGATCTCTGGAACCTTGCCGGGCTACAGGGGGTGGCCGACAGTGATCTGCCGTACGTCGGTGGCTCGGACGTTGCCGGCGTGGTCGACGCCGTCGGCTCGGATGTGGGCAGCATCGATGTCGGGGACCGCGTCGTGCTCTCACCGAACCTCACGTGTGGTACGTGTCGGTTCTGCCGGGACAGTACCGAAAATCGCTGTGTAGAGTTTGGCATCTACGACGGCGGCTTCGCGGAGTACTGCACCGTCGATGCAAGCCGACTCGTTTCGCTCCCCTCGAACGTGGAGCCCGCCTCGGCGGCAGCACTCCCGATCTCGTATATGACCGCCTACCACATGCTCCGTCGAGCAGACGTTGCACCGGGCGACCTCGTCTTCGTCCCCGGCGCAACGGGCGGGGT
Source organism: Natrononativus sp. DTA114 (assembly GCF_059736515.1). Lineage (NCBI taxonomy): Archaea > Methanobacteriati > Methanobacteriota > Halobacteria > Halobacteriales > Natrialbaceae > Natrononativus > Natrononativus sp. DTA114. The sequence continues at coordinate 287,964 of NZ_JCASSN010000005.1, forward strand.
AGGTGTCGCTGCAATCCAGTTGCTCGAGCTACTGGGTGCGAGATCGATCGCCACCTCGAGCAGTTCAACGAAACTCGATACACTCTCCGAACTCGGCGCGACGCACACGATCCAGTCGACGGAGATCGAGAAGATTAGAGAGACGATCGAAGCGATCGGCGAACCGACTGTCGCACTCAACCACCTCGGCGGGCCGTACACGGCACTCGGCCTCGAAACGCTCGGACGGGACGGTCGAATGGTTATCTGCGGACGGACGGTCGACCGGACCTCCGAAATCGATATTCGGGACCTCTACTGGGACCACAAGCGTGTGATCGGGAGTACGATGGGGACCCAGCGCGATCTCGAGCGACTCGTCTCCCTCGTTGCGGACGGGACGCTCGAGCCTGCAATAGGCGGGACGTACGGACTCGATGACGCGGTGGAGGCGTTCGAGGCGATACGGAGCCGGAGTGCGTTCGGAAAGCAGGTCATCGAACCACAGCGCTGAGCCGTCGGGCTCATCCGTTTCGCTCGCACACACCCACGTTTTGCAACTCGACGATCTGCACCGGATTCAGCCCGAGTCCTCGACGATCTGCATCGGAACGATCGTGTCCCGCTCGTCGAGCGTAACGACTTCCCAGTCGTACCCCTCCTGCGGTTCGTCGTCTTTGACGCGAATTCCTCGTTCCTCGAGTGCCCTCATGCTCTCTCTGATATCGTCGACCTCGAAGGCGATATGGAACCACCCCTCGCCGCGCTCCTGCAGAATCTCGTAGGTCCATCCCTCTTCGTCGGCGGGTTGGATGAGTTCGACGATGTTGCCTCCCGCGTCGTAAAGGGCGACGTCCATCGCGAACGACCCCGTCATCTCGCCACGACTGACCAGATCCATGTCGTAGTTAGCCTCGAACCGTTCCATGGAGTTTTCGATATCCGATACGACGAACGCGATGTGGTGGATTTTCGTGAACATGTGTTTCGTACGGCACGTGAGTAATCGTTTCGCGGTGCGCTGCCGGCTTGGCGGGGAAAGTCACACTACAGCGGTGCTGATCCGCGTGTTCGGAGTCGATGAGGCTGGCGGTCATCGCAAACCTGATTCGGCCACGGATGTGAGCGGACGTGCTCATTGTAGCGTGCTCGTGTAGTGTCTCGACCCTCCCCTCAATCGGGCAGTGCCCACGAACGAACGTACAGTATGTGGTCATGCCGGTGCATAGCGTTTCCCATTCCGGATAATTTGCCCGTCCGGTCGTTCGCCCGCTTTCGATTGGTCCGAATCTCTCCTCATCTAGCTCGAGGAAATCTTTTTGCCGAATCCGCTCGATACTGTTCTCATCGTGCCTCGAGACATCCGTATCGTCGATAGTATCACACAACCCACCGACGCGGCCGGATCGGTCGTACTTGCCGGGAGCCACGGGGGTCTCTCTGCGGGACAGTACGCCGCAGATCTGGGTGTCACCGGCGTCATCTTTAACGATGCGGCCGGTGGAAAGAACGGAGCCGGGATCGAATCGCTGTCGTATTTCGACGAACTCGACTGCCCTGCTGCGGCGGTCGACTATCGGAGCGCCCGAATCGCCGATGGGGTCGATATGGCCCGCAACGGTGAGATCAGCCACGTCAACGACAGTGCCAGCGACATCGGATGTCGTATCGGACAACCGGCCCTCGACTGTGCTGCCGCGATGTCCGACGCCGGCGGTGACCCGGTCGATACCGTGGCCTCGAGCGATCTCACCGAAACGGTCCTCGTCGACGGTGACGTCCCGATCTGGGCGGTCGATTCGATCGGGCTCATCGACGAGGTTCACGAGGGTGCGATCACAGTCGCCGGCAGCCACGGCGAGCGACTCGCCGGCGAGTTCGAAACGTACGTTCCGACGGCGATCGCCGGGATCACTCTGTTCGACGCCGGCGTCGGCAAGGACCGGGCTGGCATCGGTCGCCTGGCGGCGATGGACGGGCGCGGAATCCCCGCCGCGGCAGTCGACGTGACCACAGCCCGCATCGGCGACGCTCGCTCGGCGTGGGAGACTGGCGTGTTAAGCCACGTCAACGACCGTGCCGCAACGCTCGGAATCGAGCCGGGCGACACGACTCGTGGGTTCGCCGAGGCTGTTCGCGCGAACCAGTGATCGATCTCGCCACTGTCGACGAGCCTGCAACGGCATCGACAGTACAGACGCGGTGCTCGAGTGTTGGGACGCGATGAACTCGCGGGTCAAAACGGGTTGGGAACGACCGATCGCCGAAGAAAACAGTCGGTGCCGGATCGTA
>NZ_JCASSN010000006.1:0-185531 GCF_059736515.1 Natrononativus sp. DTA114
GAGCCTTCAATACCGCCAGAAGGCGATAATACGAAGGTATCTCCGGCGTTCAGGTTAGAGATATCCGTCTGGGTGACGACGTTTGCGCCGCTATCTCGAAGATACGCGGTTCGGTGCCCTTCGGTGTTCTGGGAGATTCGCGCCTCGATACTGCCAACATCCTCTTTTAACCAGAAGAGAACCCCGCTCTCATTGTTTGGGTTGCTCTGATCGTCATCTGACCCGAGGTCCAACCAGCCAGGGTCTACAACCTCGTCTCGAGCAGCGATTTCACTTACAGCGTAGCGAACGTTTTCGGTCGTCGACTGCCCGGAGGTGTAGACACCGTAGGTTACCTCGAAGGAACTATCTTCATAGCTGTACTGCGGACTACCATCCTCGCCTCGGTCCCAGTACTCACCGTCGGCATCGATCGTAATCGAATACGTGTTCGAGCCTTCAATACCGCCAGAAGACGATAACACGAAGGTATCGCCGGCACTTAGGCCGGAGATGTCCGTTTGGGTGACGACGTTCGCGTCACTATCTCGAAGATACGCGGTTCGGTGCCCCTCCGTGTTCTGGGAGATTCGTGCCTCGATACTGCCAACATCCTCTTTCAACCAGAACAGAACCCCACTCTCATTGTTCACGCTGCTCTGATCATTGTCTGAACCGAGGTCTAGCCACTCGTCGGGGTCGCCGCCACCGCCGTTATCGCCGTCATCGCCGTTGTCGTAGTCGAAGTAGTAATTCGGGAAGTCACTCTCCGTGAGCGTGGCGTTGACGCCGATATCGGCGGCGTCGAGATCGGTATCCGTGTAGTCTGTCCCGTCGGGCGCGGTGAGGGTCCCGTTACTCCCGATTTGGAACGTCGATCCTGTGTTTGCGTCAATTTGCACCCCGTCGTTGAGTGTCACCGTCCCGGGCGCGTCCGACCCTTGGGTCTCGACCCAGTAGGCAACGTCGAACGTATTATTCGACCCCGACTCATCGAGGATCATCACGTCCTCGAGCTCTAGGTTCGGGTTCCGTTCCGAGTGGATTCGGAACGCGGGTTCGCCTCCCGACCGGATGTGATACGTCGAGTTACGGATCGGGCCACCCTCACCGCCTGCGGTGTCCCCGGTCCAGGTCCGGACGCCGGCGGAGCCCCACATGTCACCCTCGGCGACTAACCTCAACCCGACGACGTCGTCCCACTGGTCGCCGTTCCCGCCGAGCAGTGTCCCGACCTGCTCGGTATAGGGATAGTCGGAATTGACCTCGGCTCGCCCACCGACGACGACATCGTCGGCTCCAAGGCGCATGTTCGTGAGGGCGTTGTTGACTGCCTTACAGTTCCACAGAACGTTTGTCCCCGGAGCGTTTTGCATATAGTACCCGTTGCCCATGAACTGCCGGACGTCGCAATCTTTCCAGACGGCGTACCCTTTGTGACCCGGATCGGCCCCAGCCCCGATGGCGTAACTCCGGCCCTCGCCCGACACTTCCGTGGAGCCGTCGGTGGCGGTGAAGTTCTCGACAAAGGCTTCGCCGTCCGGCCCGGCTTGGACCAAAAACGTGTGTGACTGCCCGCCGTCGTTTACCTGCCGGCCCCGCTTGCCCTCAATTGTGACGTCCTTGACGAACAGGTGGTCTTGAACGGCCCCGTAGGTCGTCAGAATTGACGCGTCGACTGTCTCCGAGAGGTCGAACGTGACACCCTGTAAGGCGACGACGTCGTTTCCGGAGCCGCCCATTGGGAGGACGATTCCCTCCATGTTGACGACGATCGTGCAGTCCTCGCCTGCGAGCCCGACGATACTGTCCGAGTCGATCGAAGACGATATCTCGTAGGTGTTCCCGGTCCCGAGGTCGGCGATTGCATCGCTCGCGGTCGCGTTGACCGCGTTCGCGAGATCGCCATTTCGACCCGCATAGTCCGTGACGTCCTCGCTAGACCATTCGTTTCGAGCGTCGTCGGGTTGACGGTCCCACATATCCATCGCCTTCTGAGGGACTTCCGGAGCTAAGTTGATGTCGTCGCCGGACTCGCTAGTCGTAGATGCGCTGGCCGATCTCGACCCGTGTGCGAGGCCCAGCATTGATGCACCAATACTGGCTCCACTGGCCTTCAAATAATCACGCCGTCCGAACTTCTTGGGGTCCCAATTAGCGTTCTGTTCCTCTGTTTCGTCACTGTCGTTTCTATTTCCAGACATTCATAATAACCATTGGGTATTGCCAATATAATAGTTTCTTAAGAAAAATATCACAGCAAATGATAGAATTCACCACTCAGAAGATTGGTCGGGATGGTATTGCACTCCAGCTGACCACGGACGGTAAGCGTGGAGAGCAGCGTTTGATTTTCGGTCCGTCCGGATCTGAGAAGAGATCATTTTCAAAGTTAACTGACCGGAATGTCCATATTGTCTAAACGAAAGTGTTCGTTCTATTGTACTGGAAGTTGGAGCTATAGCGAATTTAGCGGGCTTGTAATGCAGAGATTTGGACGATATGCCGGAGGATAGAAGCGCATAGATTGAGATGACCAGTCTCAACTATTCTAGCGTATGGCCGATCAGTGCATAGAGATCGCATCCGTCATCTTCATTGGTCCAACGGGCGACCTCGACTAGGTCGTGTAAGAGGTGGTGTCGTCGTACTCGAGGCCGAAGTAGTGATCCCACCCTCGATAGATTAGTAGACATCTTTCTGGCTGTTGGCATCTCGAACGCCTCAGACATCGGATTTCTGTCGGGACCAATCTGAGTGATGAGTGTTGATCATTCAACACCCCAGTGAGAGCCTTTTTTGAGAGCGTAAGCGGTAGGGTGTATTCCGTTTGGTGAGCCGATTCCGATGACCGACGCCGGCGATAAACCAAGAGCAGCAATTCGCTGCGAGAACTGTGGGTGGATCGGGGTTGCTCGAGTCAGAGACGACGATGGGATAGAGCCGATCGGGGCACCGACGTGCACCTGCGGAGATCCAGACTTCCGTATTATGGTGGATGGGTTAGGCGATGGGGAATGAGGATACCCGCGCTCGGTTCGCGAGCGAAGACCTGAACAAGTGAGCGGCAAATATACCCTCGATACTTGGTAGTCATAATCCTCCATGATGAACCTGGAAAACGCCCTCGTTGCCAGAGGCACCCGTGACAAGGTGATCGCACCCCGTGTCTTGGAGGCTGCACCCGCTTCAGGCACGCTGATCACCTCTCCCACCGACCGTCTGCCGCCACCGTTCGTATACGACTCGAGAGCGGTGCCTGTAGGCCGCTTGGACGATTATTTGTATAGGAGAGATGGGAGATGACCTTCTGAGGCACCGTCTATAGTAACAACTGAAACGATTTGCACACCGATCGCAGAGCTGTCGTGCAATCGGGTGCGCATTGACTTTCAGTGGCTACTATAGTTAGCGCGGTTCGAGGAACGAGTAGGTCGTGGAGTTGGTTTGGACGTGCAGCTCTCATATCTGCTCACCGAGCCCTACACGGCGGATTTAGAGGAATCTTGTGAACGTGAGCGGACGGCAACGCCCGACAGGGTATTAGGCGTCCGCCTCCACGCGACCAGTTGTTCGCTTCGAGAGATACGAGCGATTCTTCGCTTAGCCGGCGTTGAACGCTCTCATCAAGTGATCTGGTACTGGGCACATCGGCTGGCTGACAGTGTACCAAACGTGCCGAGCGAGAAGGCCTCGCGGGTTGGTTGATAAACTCGCTGTTAAGATTAACAGGGTGTGGCATTGGGAATGGGCTGCAACATTCATCGACTCACGGCTAATTCTTGATGTCGTAGTGTCCGGACGGCGAGGTACCGATCCAACCGCTGAACTTAACCAAGAATCACGATCTCGATGACACGAAATTTTTTTCGTCGATAGCGACGGAGATATAGCTGCCGCCTTTCGATTAGACTTAAGCGATCGGTTTGGTTACGTCAAAAGAAACCTAATCGAGAAGTGGTCTCACACGCTGACGATGCAAGTTGGCCGCTTCCACATTTGTGAGTGGGAAGTAGGGTGAGAGTCGGAGGCTGACTTGAACAGTTCGAGCACTACTATCAGATCAATTCAGTCGTCTCAGTCCCTAATCACCGGCTGGTTCGACAGGAGCTCCTACGTCAGTATTCTCCAACAGTATGATACTTTTTCAGAATTCGTTGCAGCCATAGCCGGTGTGTATTGAGCTCGTGAACGTTGCGTGTCGCTCATAACTTTTCGGTCATATAGTAAACTCTTAGGGTTGTCACTCTTCTTCTGGAATTTTGGTTTTGTATCGACAATCCGGATTCGAGCAGTTCGTATACGCACCCCTGGGCTTGGAGCCGGTGTATTGCCACGAATGACCGCAGTTGTGGCAAGTGATCGAGATTGCAGGCATCTAACTGTAGTACTACAGTAGCCATTGTAAGTATTCGGGCTCAGACCTGAGTTCAGAAATCTCTACTCCACAGGATCGAATCGCCATCTGTTGTTTGAGAAGTAGCCTCGCAAATGTGAATGTAGACAGCAACCAGTCTTCGAGCTTCTCGAAGAATGTAGTCTATCCTGGTGGGTTTTTAGACTACGAGCTCGGGCACCCATCCGACAATTATCCACGTACTGCTTAAACTCGCGCTGCGTGGATTAGTCGGATTCGAAAACTTCGAACCACTCTACCGGATCACGACAAAGACCACCCTATCTAAGAAGCGAGCTCGGAACCCGAGGAGTCGTTCCTTATGCTATTCCTCATCAATCTCCTCGAGGGCCGCATCCACCGCTGCCTGTGTTGCTCCCTCGAACTCGCGTGAGAGGTTGTCGTCTGTATCGTCCGGGTCACAGTCGTCACCATCCCCCATCAACCGGCACATCTATCTGATTAAAGTCATCAAAAGTGCCAGCGAGTTCGAACCGACGATGGATAACTTCGCCTGGGGGCCCAATCAATTGGTTTCGGCTGCTTTAACCGCCTCCTCGACGTCCCCCTGTGTAGCCCCTTTAGGCTCAGAATCTAGCGCCGCTTCGTCTTCATCGGGGTGGGTTTCTTCTTCCATAATCACTCGTCCACAAAGAGCCATAAAAGTATTATTCATAACCAGAAATTGACATCAGGGGTTGTCTTTCACTATCGATACTAGGAGAGGGCGGTGAATAGCCCCGAGTGAGAGCAGACTCAGCACTTCTTTGTCGTTGTGCAGAACTTACCCCTTCCGGTTTATCAGGTTTTATTATTCATAACCAGAAACGTGAACCATCATGGGTAGAAATTATTGGCTATTAGCAATACTGTTCGTCGTAGTCGTAAGCGGCGGGCTTGGGTTGGTCACAGCAGATTCGTTCGATATAGGTCCAGAAACACCCACTGAAGGTGACTACTCGGCCTATGATGCCACGATACCAGTGGAAGCCGAGCTGACAAACCCCTCGACCAGCCAGACTCAAAGTACAGAGACGCACCAGTCTGGGGAATTCGAGGTCCACATCCTCAACGTTGGACAAGCGGATGCAGCGGTCATATTCAGTCCTGACGGTGAAGTAATGGTCATTGATTCGGGCCACTGGAATGACAACGGCGGGACGGTCATCGATTTCCTTGAGGACCGCAACGTTGACCGTATCGATCATCTTGTCGCGACACACGCCCACGCCGATCATATCGGTGGACACGCAGATATCATCGAGCACTTTGAAGAGAATCGAAATGGGATCGGAGCAGCATACGACAGCGGTGTCGCGACCACCAGCGGGACCTACGACGACTACCTCGATGCGATTGAAGACCACGACGTAACGCTGTACGAGGTTCAAGAGGGCGACGAGATCCCGTTCGACGGACTGCGAGCAGATGTTTACAACCCGTCAGCGGGAGACTCTGGTGACGATCTTCACTACAACAGCGTCACGGTTCTCCTCGAGCACGGAGACACGTCGTTCCTATTCACGGGTGATGCAGAGCAAGCCGCCGAGGAACGAATGGCAGATACGTACGGGGAAGAACTCGAGGCGACGATCTACCATGCTGGACACCATGGGAGTTCAACGAGCTCGCACGACGTCTTCCTCGAGGCAGCCAATCCGCAAGCGACTGTGATCTCGAGCGGGTACGATTCCCAGTTCGGGCATCCAGATGAAGAGGCGCTTGACCGGCTCTCAGCCCATGGAACGTGCGCATATTGGACTGGTACTCATGGAACGACCGCGTACATAAGTGATGGTGACGAGTTTACGGTCTACGCACAAGACGATGCAACCACTGATCCGACCACTCTACGAACGGATGACGAAACCCCCGCTGATCCACAAACGTCGGTGAAACAGGTCGGGACTGTCTCTCCAGATGAGTGCAGCGGAACAACCCACGATGAAACACTCGAAACTCATCCGGACACACCAGAAACGGAGTCCGAACACACCTGGACCCTCACGAACGCAGCAAGCGACTTCGACGGTGAAGTAGCGACGATCACCGTCGAATATCCCGAGGGGACAAGTTTCGACGGCCTCGACAACGATGACGTCGCAATCTATCTCGATCGCACTGATGACGGCACCGTAGAAGAGATCGGGGTCAATTCCGATACATACGATGGAAATGAGGCGACGTTTGTTCTCGATGGCCGGTTCAACACGCACGTAGAAGGTGAGGTGATTGTCGAGATCGACGACATTGAAAACCCACCTGAAGGAGAATACGCCCCGTCAATCACGCTCGACGGCGACGATACCTACACCACAGCGATCAATTTCTTCCCCACAGAGCCGGTGACGCTTGATGCTGAGCCAGCGACTGCTGAAACGGAGTCTGAGCACACGTGGACGCTCACAGATTCATCGGATGACTTCGACGGGGAAATTGATACAGTTACCGTCGAATATCCCGAGGAGGTGAATCTCGATGGCCTTGATAATGATGATGTGACAGTCGAGATGGACCGCGATGGCGATCGTACTACCGACGAAATATCCGTCAACTCCGGAGAATACGATGGAAACGAGGCGACATTCGATCTCTCCGGGGCCTTCAATACCTCGGCTGAAGGCGAGCTGACTGTTGAGATCGACGGCCCAGAGAATCCATCTGAGGGGACCTACACTGTAGAAATAACACTTGACGGTGATGATACCCATGCTGAAACCACAGAATACACTGTGACGTAGCTGATTTGACGATTGAAATCGATACGGAATGTTGATATTACCATTCCATTTTGTCAACAACCCCGACCTCAAGGGTCGGGGCTTGTCAGTGAACTCCCACTCTGCCGCACTTAGGCGGAGGCGTTGAAATCGCCGTTCGCGTTCACGGTTCCTGACTTCAGGGCCAGTTGACTGGTGGCCCGTCCAGACCCAGACTTGAGCCAGTTCTGGACAAGACGCCACGCAACGTTCCGCGCAGCGTTGTAATCTGCGTGCAGTTCCATTCCACATTTCAGACACTCAAACTCGTCGCCATCACGGTTATCCTCGTGAGTGAATCCACACTCACCGTGACTGCATCGCTGTGACGTGTATTGGGGCGCAACGGTTTCGACTTCGATGCCGTGTTCTTCAGCCTTGTACTCAACCTGTCGCTGAATCTCGCGGAACGCCCATTGCTGGAATTTCGAGGCGTTCGAGATGCGCGTCCAAATCCACGTCAACCGCTCGAACGCGATATGCGTACAGTCGTTCTCCACGGCTTCGCAGACGATGGCGTTCGACACGTCGTGCAGGCGGTGGCGGCTCCACTCGGCAAACCGGTCACCGATTGACTGGATGGTGAGGTGTGCCGAGCGAGTCCCTGTCTGTTGCAAACTCCCGCGACGGCGTTCGTACTCGTCGCGTGCATGGTTGAGTTCGTCCGCGTTGCCGAGGAACGCTCCCGTGCTGGTGACGGCGAGGTAACCGTCCACGTTCAAATCAACGCCGAGAACCACTCCGTTCTCGGTCGAATCATCTGTAGAAACAGGGTCAACGTCTTTCTCGACTGCGACGTGGAGGTAGTACTCACCATCGCGCTTGTGGAGCGTTGCTTCTCGCTTCTCCCAGTCATCCTCGTTCCAGTACTCCTCGAACGGTGTGCCTTCGTCGTCGTGTGGCAGGACGTATTCGGCTGTCACGCGGTCGTCAACGGTAGCGAGTGTCACGTGGTCGTCGTTGTACGTGATGGTGCGTCCGTTGTACACGATAACGCTTCCTCGGAACTCTGGCTTGCTCGTGTTCTTGTCGTCTTCGAGCAAGTCGTGGCAGTTCCCGAGAGCGTCAGCGGCGAGGTTTCTCGCGGATTGGACGAGGCTTGCTTGGAGAGTGGTTTTCCCGCGGACTTCGGTGTACGTAGCGTCGTGGAGTTTGTTCTTGGCTTTGACGAGGTGGTCTGGGTCGTCGCTCCACCCATAGTCCGAGACGTGTTGGGCGGCTTGTCGGAACTCCTCGAAAGTCTGGTCAACAGCCGAGTGTCGTGACTCAGGGATGTTGAGTTTGACCTGAATGTTCCTGACCACCGCCGCCATACTTCATTAGACAAGATAGAACTATTTAATGATTGGTGTTTGATTTAATTATTGGTGTTTGGCAGCGTGGGGAGTTAGCCGTGCTGTAGTACGCGGTTGTCTCCCCAAGTGTCGGCTTCCTCCCCGACCTCAAGGGTCGGGGTATCCGCCTCGACCGCTGATGAACTCTGGGAGGAATGAAGGAGACAATGCACGACCTCACTGGCTTCCAACGCGATCTACTGTACGTGATCGCAGGATTCGACGAACCACATGGCCTCGCGATCAAAAGCGAACTCGAGGAGTACTACGGGACGAAAATCAATCATGGTCGGTTGTATCCGAATCTGGATACACTCGTTGATAAGGGGCTCGTCGAAAAAGGGACCAAGGACCGCCGGACAAATATCTACACCCTCACTCGTCGTGGTCGTGGCGAACTCGAGGCTCGCCGCGAGTGGGAAGACCGGTACGCCGATCTGTATAAGCTCAAAGATGGACTCTGATACTGGTCAGTAACCGCTTAGACGGGATTGAAAACAGTCGAGCCTATTCGAAGCAGTATCTCAGGTCTTGAATTACTGTTCAGAGAGGCTATGTAGGATGACTCTCGAGTAAAATGGTATGATAACCAATCCGGATATCTTTCGCGATGATACGCCTCCACAAGAGATTGTACATCGCGAGGGTCAGATAGACCATCTCGAGTCGATTCTCGAACCGGTACAAGACGGCCACAGTGTCGATGGGGCATTTGTTTTCGGCCCAACAGGAGCTGGGAAATCCTGTACAGCTGAATTTCTTCTTGAGCAATTGCATACCCACACAGATGTCTACACCAATATCGTCGACTGCTGGGCGAATCATACCTACACCGCAGTCTGCCATCGACTACTCGAGGGGTTGGGAACAACTGTGCCTCGAAATACCCCCAGCGATGAGCTCACAGAATTATTTCGAGATCAACTGGACAAGCCTTACGTTGTTGTTCTCGACGAAGCTGATCAACTAGATAATGAGAAAATCTTCTATGAGCTACACAAACACCCATCGGTGACGATGCTATTAATCTCGAATCGTCGCGAAGATTTTTATCCACATCTAAGTCAACGGGTACATTCGCGATTAGTCAGTTATAGCGATATCGAGTTCCGACGGTATACTGCTGATGAGATTGTCGCAATACTCGAGGGACGCATCGAAGCTGGAGCGCGGCCTGGGGTGGTCTCCCAAGAACGACTGTATGAAATCGCTGACGTCGCAGATGGGGATGCGCGCGTCGCAATCGGAACACTGTATCAGGCATTACGAGAGGCAGACCGACGAGGAGTACCGAAAGTAGATTCAGAGACAGTGATTGAAGCAGCTCCTGGTGCAAAGCAAGAAATCCTCCGTAAAACCTTCTCCAAGCTAACGAAAACACAACGTGTGCTGTACGAAATCTTGGTCGAGGAAGGAGCCTGTCGGATGGGTACCATCGAGACGGAGTACAGCAACCGAGTTTCTGATTCGCCTTCGAGAAAAACACTCAGACGGCATTTACGGAAGATGGTCCAGTACGACTTGGTTGAGTACGAGGGGGAGAATTCTGGACGGACGTATACAGCAGCGACCGAAGCACTGTACCCTGATCCAGCCAATTAGGGACCTAACTGGTTGTTTTGAACATGGGTTGATCCAATGTTGTGAAGGAGTGATCAGACACACCCCTCGGTGCCGCTGTATAGCAAGAGAGAAGGGGCTGTTTCCCCTGATCTGGATAGGTCAGGTGAATACTGTCGGTAGTTAATCCCTTAGATTAATCTCCAGAAGGGTAACTTTAAATATGGCTAGGACGAAAAGCCCACTAAGTGTATTGACCGCACTAGCGATCAATCGGTATTGATCGCACCGCAATCACATCTAATCTCGCTCTTTCTGTTTTGTGTAGTCTGATATCCCCTTCCGCTCGGATTCCACCTACGTACTGGTTCGCTCCTATACAGCGGCATCGAGGGGTGTGTGTCTTCCGTTACAGCGGCACCAAGGGGTCTGTATCTGTCTTTTCACCGTCTCCTACGGTCAGTTTCCAACCATACAGAGGAACTCGGGTGTGTTTCACCGACCGATCATTATCTACCGGCTGGTATACAGCGGCAACGTGGGGTCTATGCTACTTTTGCTGGGTTGTTGTTACAGCGGCACCGAGGGGTGCCTTAGAAGAAAAATGGACTCTATTACAGCGGCACTGAGGGGTGCGTTGTGATTCATACAGCGGAATTGTGGACCTTGGATGTTTCCACAGACCCTCCCTATCCTCATTTTGCCATCCATACAGCGGCACTGTGGTGGAAAGAGTTAAGTTGTCTTCCCGTGACTGTCTGTCAAAGACGATGGGGGACTCTAACGACTATTTTGCTCGAGAAAACGAGATCTTCCGCAACAAGGATCTACTGCAGGTTTCACACCTCCCTGATGGTGATCGAATCATTGGACGTGAACAGGAACTCACCAATCTTGCAGGTGCGATACAGCCGGCACTCACCGGTAGTACACCAAACAACGTTCTCGTCTACGGAAAGACTGGCACTGGGAAATCGCTATGTTCGAAGTTTATCACCAACCAGGCAATCTCTCGAGCGGCAGATAACGATATCACGATTGGAGTTGCGTACGTCGACTGCCTCCAGGAATCTACAGAAACTCAGGCTGTTCAGTCATTGGCCCACCAACTCAATCACAAGGAGGAAACTGGAATCTCGATTCCACACTCTGGTCTGAGCACCTCGGAGTACTATCGTCGGTTATGGCGGATCGTCGATGAGCGCTTTGATGCTGCGCTAGTCATCCTTGACGAGGTAGACAAAATGGAGTCTGATGATATCCTCATGCAGCTCTCTCGAGCCGTTGAATCCGGTAAACTCTCTTCGAGCACAATCGGGACGATCGGCATCTCTAACAAAATCCGATACAAGGAGTCTCTGGATGAGCGAATCAAGTCCAGTCTCTGTGAGCGCGAGTACGTCTTTCCCCCATATGATGCGACACAGATTCAAGAGATTCTTCACTCGCGGTCAGATGCCTTTCACGATGGAGTCATCGAAGACAGCGTCATTCCCCGAGTCGCAGCACTAGCTGCTCGAGAACACGGTGACGCTCGAAAAGCGATCGATATCCTCCGGTTTGCTGGTGAAATTGCAGAAGAGAAAAACCTTGAGCAGGTCACTGAATCCTGTGTCAATCAGGCACATGAGCGTGAGGAGACCAGTCGATTAGCGGAGCTGATCTCGAAGTCGCCAAGTCATGCAAAGTTGGTGCTCGAGGCTATGGCCCTGTTGGCGAAGCAACCTGACCGAACTGACGACGCCGTCCAAACAACGGAAGTATACGATCTGTATAAGCGACTTTGCGATCGAGATGACTCGTCACATCTCAAACTCCGTCGAGTGCGCGATATCCTATCAGAGTTAGAATTCCTTTCGATTATCGAGCAAGAACGCAAGTGGGCTGGCAAAGGAAAAGGAAATTACATGGAAAACCGTCTTGTAGACGACCCAGACGTAATCATTGCAGCATGTGAAGAGTCCAGTCGGTAGTTTGACACTGGTTCTGATTTGAGCGGCCGGAATCGTTTTGTGTCCATTGGCGAACAGAACGGGTTAGAAGTCGATGTATTGGGACTCCCATTCACGGCGATCTTGAATCCACCCTTCGCCTGAATCCGTGATTGCATAGTAATTTGTTCGCCGATCAAGTTGGCCTTTTTCGACTAACTCGTTGTTGACTAGTGTGTCGAGATTGGGATACAATCGCCCGTGGTTGATCTCAACTGTATAATACTGCTCAACCTCTTCTTTTACTTCTTGACCAGAGGGTTGATCGAATCCTGCGATCACATACAGCAGATCGCGCTGGAATCCTGTGAGATTATGCATGACACTATTTAAGCCCACACATCCGCTAATTGTAATGTCCAGCATACAATTGCTGAATCAGAAATTTAGGTACCATACTATACTGAGATGGTACCATCAGATCTGAGTGACAGAGAATTCAGTTAATTTTGATATGTGGCTCGTATTCCATTTACTATCTCACGAACTCAACTACCTGTGAGGTTCATCTTGATTACTTTGCAACTCAATCGGGGTTAGTGGATACCCATTACCTCGATCTGCTCTTGATATCTATTCCGGATTGTGACTTCGGTAACCTGAGCGACGTCTGCTACTTCTCTTTGGGTTTTCTTTTCATTGCACAGCAGTGAGGATGCGTAGATCGCAGCGGCTGCGAATCCAGTTGGTGATTTCCCCGACAGCAAGCCCTGTTCAGCAGTAACATCGATTATCTCTCGAGCTTTCGCTTGGACCTCCTCACTAACTTCTAGCTCAGAGCAAAACCGTGGTACGTACTCCTTCGGATCGACAGGCTGCATCTCGAGGCCGAGTTCCTGCGCAATATATCGATACGTACGGCCGATCTCTTTCTGGTCGACTCGAGAGACTTCACTAACCTCTTCTAAGCTGCGTGGTATCCCATCTTGCCGACAAGCAGCATACAGGCAACCCGTCGCGACACCTTCGATGGACCGGCCGCGAATGAGGTCCTCAGAGAGTGCTCGTCTATATATTACAGAGGAAATCTCGCGAGCTGATCGTGGAACGCCAAGCGCACTTGCCATCCGATCGATTTCGCTTAATGCAAACTGGAGGTTTCGTTCTCCGGCGTCCTTTGTTCGGATCCGCTCTTGCCATTTCCGAAGGCGATTCATCTGGCTTCGTTTTTCTGAGGACAGTGAGCGGCCGTACGCGTCTCGGTCCTTCCAGTCGATCGTTGTCGTGAGCCCCTTATCATGCATCGTTTGGGTTGTTGGAGCCCCGACTCGAGATTTACTGTCTCGTTCGGATTGGTTAAAGGCCCGCCACTCAGGTCCCCGATCAATGTTGTTGACCTCGGCAACTAAGCCACAGTCTTCACAGACGAGTTCACCCTCACTTTGGACGAGATTGGTTGAACCGCACTCATCGCAGGTTTTTTCGGTAGCTGACTCCGCCGTTTGCGTTTCCGATGATGTCTCGTGTTCATCCTGGCGGGTCAAACGATCCATGTTGTTCAAAGTAAGAATCTATCGACTTAAGACCTCGCCTCGTTCGTTTGAATAACATTGTCCCGGTTACTGCGATTTTTTGGCTTCTTTCACTTTCTCTGCCAGAAGCTGCGTTATCTCTGTGGCCGGTACCGCTTGATCGTATCTGATTTGTATGGTTTCTTTTCCGGTTTTGTACCCCTTTGCTTCGAGCATTTTTCGATCTTCACTCTGAAGTGCGTCGGCACCGATTCCGAAAGTCGCGTGGTTCTTGGCTGCACTAATTCCAACGTGAGTGTCGTGGAACGTATAGAACGGCACGTTGTAGCTGATTCCTTCCTCAGCTTCTGGAACAGTTGATTTGATTATCTCGCGGAGTTCTTCCAGTGTTGGACGGGCTTCTGTATCCGCATTGGCTATGTATGAATCGACGTCTGTTGGCTTTGACATCCCACGGTCACCGTGGTCCCTATACGAACCACTCTTTCTTATTGAAACCGGCGAGTTATAGAGCCCGCAGTCATCCTCCAGCATATCAGCTCGAACAGACCATCAACGCTGAGATTCATATTAATAATGTGTCATGATGGTTTTCTGTATGCAGCACGGCACTACTAACCTAGTCTGGGGCGACATTCAGACAATGTTGAATATAGAGCGCGAATATGGGGTGAAATTTGGCCTAGCCTGCATAGGATGTAGTCGTCAGTGTAGTGTGTAAGGGTGAACAACAAGATTCACCAGTGGAAATTCACCCTACCCGCTATAAAATCCTACCTCTGCGTACTAAGCAATTTGCCGTAGTAGGTGAACAGCGCGCCAGATCGCAACGCAAGCGGTCTTACGCGTCGGCCGGAGCAGCAAACGAAGAGGAGAAACATGACATCAGATCTCGAAAAAACCAATAGAGAGACAACGCAGCGCATCTGGGAACTCATTGAAGGCGACGATCTTGACGCACTTGACGAAGTGCTGGCCGAGGATGTCCTCTTGCGCGTCCCTGGAGAAGAGGAGACTCGAGGGGTAGACGATTACAAAGAATACATCCGGTCATACAAGGAGGCGTTTCCTGATACGAAATTCGAGATGCACGACATGTTCGTTGATGATGACGCCGTCATCACTCACTTTACGATGCGCGCTACGCACGAAGGAGAGATTGAAGGGATCGAAGCGACCGGTAACACCGTCGAGAGTTCCGGAGTAACCATTAATCGGTTTGAGGACGGGAAGGCCATTGAGGACATCAACTACTGGGACAATCTCGACTTCTTCGAGCAACTTGGCGTGATGGAGCCGACGGCTGGCTGAAAGATCCCTATTTGCCTTCAACCCACTCGATCATCGACCCAACGAACCATCTTCACATCCAGCTCCGGCACTTCAGTCGAACTCGTTGAACAGAGCGGTCTCTGTTCACCGTTGAAGAGCTTTAGCGATTCAACGCGGTGGTGACCGAGAGGTCAGGAAGTCACATCGGATCCGGGCAGCGTCCCCAGGAGCAATAATGAGTGATTTGAACTATCGTTAGGGTCTTACTCGATAGATCCCAATCGCCTCACGAAGATGATATTTAACTTCGTCGCTGGTTGCCTCTTCAAGAGCCTGGATTAAATGGTACTCTACCCGTTGTTCCATTTCTCTAGGAATCTCATCTTCGTCGTAACTGAACATCTCTCCCCCCATACCCGTACATTCTAGATTCACACTGAGTTAATAGTTTATCTATATATTCGAAATATACGGTCTATCTGGAAGGTAAATTGATTCTTGATGGGTTCATTCTCCGCCCTGGATTCTCACCAAACATGGTCATCAAAGACTCACTATCGCTGTCGGGTCAGTCGAGAGAACCGAAGAATGTAATGTAGCCGTTGTGGGACTTATTGAAATCCTCCAACGGAGATAGATTCCAGTGACTGTGCTAAATATAGAGCGCGAATGTGGCACGGGCTGAAGGCGATCTGCGCGAAAGGTCGAACGCTCAGTGTAGGTGATGCATGTAACGCGACAGATCATGATCTGACAGACCTATAGTAGAAATTGCATACAGAGCATGGGGTCCTGCGTTTTGGCTTCGATTGTTTCAAGCTATTTTGACCGATCTTTGAATAATTTAGTAGCATATTGGGATCATTTCGACCGCATACCACCCAAAAAACACCGAAACCGATGGGCTGGTCCGAGAAAACATCAAAGGTTCGCGTGTTGTTGCAAAATTAGGAAACACGACCTCCCAATTTCCACCCGTCTTGAGTCGCAGCGATTTGCTGAATGGACCCACTCCGCTTCATGTGGTAGTAACATCACCACGTTGGGAGAGTGAGGTGTATTTGAAACTGGATCTACCCATCCTCAACTACGCCTCTTACTCGTGGACGTCGTACGGTTCGACCAGCGTCAGGATCTTCTGTTCCAGTTCACCGCCAACAAACCGGATATGGCCCGTTTCAGCCTCATAGTCGATTATCCGAGCCTCGTCCAGTTTTGGAAGATGGGTATGGTGAAGTGCGATTCGGACGCGTTGTCGGTGTTCGTCGGATACCAGTGTCGCGTCTTCGTCTCGAACCCGGTCTGCAACGCGATCTACGAGCACATCGTATTCCAGTGTATTCTCGGATGCGTTGTCCAGCGCGTTGAGGATGGCGCGTCGGTGTTCGTTCGCTACTGCCGACAGAACCGTATCGGGGGTGATCGCCCTCTCACGCCCCGAAGAACCGGACCCCTCCTCAATTGACTGGATGTCACGTGTCCCCAGCTCTCGACTCTCATCCATACACTCATAGCGTAGGCCAAACGGCCTGGCTCTATCCCATGGTGTATAATGGGATCAGTCAGTCCACTTACGACCCTGACTCGGGAGTGAGAAGTGCGTGCCTCCCGAACGTACCAATGGCACGACGCAGTCGCTCCGTCACTGCCTGATCGGAAATCCCGAGTTCGTTAGCGAGTTCCTCGGTCGTACAGCCTCGTGGAATGTCGTAGTATCCCATTCGAATCGCAAGAATAAGCGCTTCTCGTTGTGGCTCACTCAAGCCGTACCACGGGACAGCCTCGGGGTCCGTCGGATTGTATATACGGGTTAGCTCCAGGGAGATGTGCGCGTTCTCACAACAGCTCTGACACTGACTCAATGCCTCGCGGCCTGAGAATCGCATCTCGAAATTCCACCCTTCAGATGTTCCAGTAGCGCCCAATATTTGCCCTTCATGTTCCAGGATGCACTGAAAAAGGTGGTCCTGGCTCGCATCCCAGTCGAGCCTGAATAGTGTCCGGTCTTCGAACACGTCTACCTCCGTGACGCTGTTAACAGTTGGATAGCGTTCGACAGTATCAAGAAAGTCGTTTTCGACCGGGTCGTAGACCCAGAAGAGCGGCACGGTGACGTCCCCGCTCGGGACGAGTGTTTCGAGTTCGATTGCCGACGCTTGCTCTAGACTGAGAATTTGTCCGAGTTCGAAGTCGTCGGATGGGATGCGAATCTCCGTTATCACACTCATGCTCGTTTGTGAGAACTGATTGTGCAGGGGCGTACAAAAGGAGATGACATGGTGCACCATGGCTGGTCGGATGCCATACGGACTCCCCAACTCACAGAGCACACTATCCCGGCCAACAACTGTGTGCTGTCTCTTCTCGATGCCATGATACACCACGCATGCCGGTTATTCGTCTGCTAGACGAAGCCTTCAGCATGGCGACTGTGATGGAGTTTACGAGTCCGGTAGCGGAGTTTCCACTGGGGAGTGTGTTCGAGAATTTGCCGGGTGTGACCGTCGAACTGGAGCGACTTATCCCACACGAGACGCTAATTATCCCGTATTTCTGGGTGCGTGGTGCAGAAACGGAGGACATCGAAACCTCGTTCGAACAACACGCTGGCGTGAGCAACATTCGACTGGTCGATAGCGTCGAAGACGAGTATCTCATGCGTGCCGAGTGGGAGCAAGAGTACTTTGGTATCTTGAGTGCGCTTGCCGAGGCCAACGTCGTCGTACTCTCTGGAATCGGAACGAAAGACGATTGGCGATTCGAGGTGCGCGGCGAGGGTCAGGAGGCAATCGCCGAGTTTCGAGATTACTGCCAGGGCAACGACATTTCGATAGCGATCACCGCCGTCCACGCAATGCTTCCGATTCAAGGAGAGGGCTACGAGTTAACCGAGACGCAGCGCGAGGCGTTGGTATTAGCATACCAGCGAGGGTATTTCAACACTCCGCGCGAGGCGTCGCTCGAAGAGATCGCTGACGAACTCGGCATCACCCAGCAGTCACTATCGTCACGCCTTCGACGCGGGCATCGACGCCTCATTGGAGCGACGCTCAGCAGTTCGTTGTGATCGTTCGGAGAGACACCCTATTTTAAATCCTCTGTATAATCAGTATCCCTATTGAACCGACTCAGACGGTTAGAATCAGGCATGATGGACACAACGGTATCTGGGGTTGAAGTTGAGGCGATCGAGTACTCTCAGGAATCAGGGACTATTCGCACTCAATTTGATCAGGAGAAGACACCCGCGAGCATGGCTGCTATCGCAACGCTGGCGGATGTAATGGGGACTGATCCGGTAGAACTGGAACCGCTCTATTCCACTGTTGACCCCGACGAATTAGATGCGCTCGTCCGCGTTCGAAACGGGACGAGCGGTGATATACACGTTACATTCACACACGAGAGACACGCGATAACTGTACACAGCTACGGTGTGATCACCATCACACCAGAACACGAACTCACAGCGGAGAAACACGAAAGGGGAGCGGGAAGATGACTGCTGAGGAGAGTTTGCTTACGTCGAAGGAGGAATTGAACGCGGAGCTGAAAGCCCTCCTTCGCAGGGCCTACGAGAGTGGAATCGATGTGGAAGGTGGATTTGAATGTCGGAATGGGGTCGAACATCCTGACTGGGACGTGATCGTCACGGAAGTCGAAAAGAACGACCGTGCGGAGTGACCGTCTACGAGGGTGATCGGATCGGTAGCAGATGATAGGTCCGTGAGAGAGAAACGCTGTAAAGATGATTGCATCGAACGTGTGCTCTCGGCGCAACAGTGGCGAGTATTACGTGCGCTACTGGAGGAGAGTGCGATCTCTGCAGATCCGATACTTTGTAAGGGAGAGGCTCTTGACGCCGGGGAGTACCTCACGATCTGTTACGAACTCCATCACGTTCTACTCCCCGAATTAGCGGATATGGGGCTTGTCGAGTTCGACAGGTTCGAAGACGAGATACGGCGAGGACTGAGATTCGACGAGGGGCGTCCGTTACTCGAACAGATCGATGACGATCATGGCGAGTAACCGGGACCTGTAATCGCTTCGTTGCTGAATATGCGCCCTGTACCTTGCACGAAGCTACGAACCCCATCAATAGCTGGTAGGAATCCTAGCGGTCAGTCCGCACGTGCAATGAGCGGATAGTTCAGATATTTTTGCGTGAAACAAACGGAGTCGTCGTGCTGCACCAATTCTCTGTATCCAGCAGTCAGCACTTATCACATACTGAGGATCTCCATAGAATTACTCAACTGGATTTGACGAACTAGCTCTCGAGATAGTAGTGGACGCTCGCGATACTTTTCTCGCGCGGTTGCTTTAAGTCACCTTCGCGCGGGATCGATGATATGGATGAATACAAAACACCACCCGAACCTTCATTCTCACCCCTCGAGAGTCGCCTGGTAGACGAACACTATCGACTAAGACTTGCGGATAATTGGGAAGAAGTCTCCTTCGAACGTGGGACATTCGGATCAGATGATACGGAGGGCCTGAAAGCACAATTCAGTGCTGGACGTGAGGCCAATATTCAGGTGGCTCCTGTAGAATACACTGTTTCTGGACGAGAACGACACGTGCAGGGAATTGAGAGCGACTTCATATCCAAGACAGTCAGCGATGAGGCAGCCGCTGAAGCAAACGCAGCTGGTGGCCATCTCTTTGAGCCGTGTTTGTTCGCCGTACGACTGCGTTATATCCCATTTAGCTCACCTGACCTTGCTACGTTCGCGTATGCATCGGATGCGGACGATGCTCTCGCTATTGCTTGCTGGCTATCACACGTAACCGACCCAATGGGTGCAGGACAGGCGATTCAACTCGCTCTTCAAGCGCACGATGGGATAGACCCAGACCATCATGGTATTGACTACCCCACTGATGAGGAGCGTCTTGAGGACAAGCTGAGTGGACATGCTAATCGATGTTTTTACTCTGGGAAGACCACACAGAGTCATCATTTGCGACTTCCATTTCGCTATGCACCATTCTTTGATGAATATCCAACGAACGTATCAGGGCTTCCCGCTGTTCCACCTAAGATCGACTGTTTTCGAGTCGCTGTTTCACACACTGAGTGGGAGGCTCGAAACCTTTCTGAGGGTGTGTTGATGGACCAAATGGATCGCGTTGAGGCCGGCCTCTACCAACTTACTGGGGATATAGCGGAACTTGCCGAAGGGCTTTCTGTTAATGATTTTGTTGAATTGAGACACTAAGTCCTCCACGGCGCCCCCTTCTCTATATAGCACCAAAACTATCTTCGAGTGATTTGGGCGGTAGCTACTCACTTGAGGCTATTTACCTTCCTGACTTTCCTGGAAGTGATTTGTTGTGCGGTGTTCTATCCCGAGTGAGGCTCATCGATGCAAACGAGATCAGTCATTCGCATCCGTCACAGGCTGATCTAAGATTGCCTTCTCTGTGATTTCGCGCAACTCTGTTAGTGATAATGGCTCGATGGTAACGAACGCGTCTTCGTCCGTATAGAACGTTCCAATCTCGAGGTCACGATCTGGATATACTGCGGCCACTACGTGATAGTACACGCTCAATTGTTTCCGATACTCGGAGTGTGCATGGCGGCCACGATCCGTCTTGTAGTCAATGATCCTCACCAGGTCTGGTGCAACCTCGAGAAGATCGATAATCCCCACTATCGTTACTCGCGGCTCCATCTCGAGCGGTAAAATCGCTGGGAGCTCTGGTCTCAGCTCTCCAGAAAGGGACTCGAGAAACCTGACAACATTTTCTTCATCAGGGTTCGTTGGCGCGACATCCTTTCCGAGAGCAAACGCCTCCGCAAGGTCATGAACGTCGCTTCCGAATTCCATTCCACGCCCATCACTAACTTCGTCATAGACGCTATCATCCATGAGATCATGTGCACTCATTCGATGTGGGTGTGGATCGTCTGGAATTGACACCGATATCGGTGGTGTCTCATCATATTCTACGACCACCGAGTCAAGAGCGGGGTCAACTTCTATCGGCTCTACAGGAAGACCAGTAAAGAATTGACTTGGAGACTCCCCGGCAGTCAGTAATAGATGGCGCTTCGCTCGAGTCAGTGCGACATAGAGCAAACGACGCTCTTCGTCATACTCCGATGGAAGACTGCCTGATAGTAGGTCGTACGGCCAGTGATCATAGACGTATGGACGTTCAGATGCTTCGCTATAGATTGATCGCTGGCGGAGTCCGATTGGCTCTCGGTACTGGATCTCACACGAAGAACCGCGATTGAAGTTCGGGAAAACTCGCTGATTCATATTCGCCAAGATGACGATCGGATACTCGAGACCCTTGGCTCCGTGAATGGTCTGTAGCGTCACAGAATCCTGGCCAGGGCTAGTATCGATATCAACTGTTGACCCAGCCTCGAGGTTTGCCTCGATGAATGTGACTGCCTCGCTACGTGTTGAGATCGTTGTGTCGTGAAGTGTTGTGAGTTGATCGAGCAGTGAATCCGCGTAGGCTCCGTCGTAGCCATAGTGGTCAAAGACCACTCGAGCAAATCCACCAATCGTCTCGGTGTTCTGCAGTCGCTCACAGAACGCGAGCATCGATTCAGGGTACAATCCTTCATCGAGAATCTCCGTTGTTTGTGAGAGCGTATAGCCCGCCTCTTCGAGAACTACTGCCCAGCCACGACGGCCATCGAACTCACAGATACGAAGCCAAGCCAGCAGCAGCTTGGCCTGATCAGTATCGAATAGCTCAACACCGCCTTCGTACGCAACTGGAACGCCGATTTCTTCCGCTCGTTCAAGGAGATCGCGAGCAAATGATCGAGTTCGCGTAAAGACAGCAATATCACCGCACGACGGGGCTCCAAGACGCTCTCGCTCAGCCGCTATACGTTCCGCCTGCGTCATTTCATCCGTTGTTCGAGGCTCGGAGCTCGTTTCAACACTATAGTCCTCGTTGCCGACTACGTGTTGGATTCGATCCAGTACTGCTCCAAGTTCATCTTCGTGGCTAACGGCCTCTACCTGAGTATTATCGACATCATTTGTCGCTTCCAGCGACGTGATTTGATCGTTGATAGCGCCTGTATCGATCTCTTCGCCCCTTGTTGCGGGGACTGTGAGCGACTCTTCGGCGAATTCGAGCAACGATTGTGTTGAACGGTAGTTCTGTGTGAGGGGTATCTCTTCGAGGTCTGTGATTGAATAGGGGACCCGCATCCCGTCCTGATTCAATTCGTCGCGATATTGCTCGAGTCGGTCTGCGAATCGTTGAATGTTCTCGATAGCCGTGTACTGGAACCCATAGATACTCTGTTTCCAGTCACCAACAACGCAGATGTTGTTGGATCCTGCGAGCAACAGGGTGAGTTTGAATTGGAGTTCGTTCGTATCCTGGAACTCGTCGACCATCACGTACTCGTGGCGGACTTGTTCGCGGACTGTTGGATCATCACACAGCATAACGAAAGCCAGCACCAGCATCAGACCCTGTGTAAGGTAATTCCGTTCGAGTGCCCACTCGAGATATTCGATGTAGACATCATGGATGAATTCGAAGAGCTGATCGCGATCTTCATCGAACGCTTCCTCGACTGGCTCTCGAGCGATTTGCGGATACCCTACGACGGTGTCTGCTGTCGGTGCACTCGGGACATATCCGATTGCATCCCAGTCACTCAGTGAACTCCGGGCGTTCGATTGGGTGGGCCCATTTGCACCTTCGTTTGGCTCGTTTTCTTTTTCAAAGAGTTCGAAGAACGCCTCACGATCTCCCCGTAGCGGTTCGTCCGTGTTTCGATACCAGCCCGTCTGTGTTGGAATTACGCCTTTTGCAGCCAGCTCTGTGATAACCGTCCGTAGTGTAACGGGTTGATTGATGGCTGCGAAGTATTCCGAGTACTCTGGATGCTGATCTTCGAACCGTCGGATGAACGTTCGGAACAGTGTCGCCTCCCGAACTGAGTCTTCGATCAGTTCTAATGAGGATGGGAGCCGCTCGCTAATTCCCAGAATCTCAGGTGCAGTATGGCCGTACCGACAGAGAAGTTGGTAGCAGTAGCTGTGGAACGTCCCAATTGGTGCCTCTTGGAGTTGGACCGGGTCGTACGGCGAGGTTCGTGCAATCCGATCCCGCATCTCTGCAGCAGCATTTCGGGTAAATGTGACTAACAGTATGTCCTCAGGACTTGCATCAGCTGTCTCAAGGATATTGGCGTACCGACGGGTGATCGTAAACGTCTTGCCGGTGCCGGCACCGGCATCGACAAGATAGAGCCCCTCAGTACCATTGATCAATCGCTGCTGGTTCTTGTTTGGTTTAATCTCACTCATCGGTCTACAAGGATGCAATCACGGTGCGAGACACGCTCCCAGGTTGGCCCATCGTCTCGAAAGGCAACGGGAAAGCGGTCTGATTGATATTCGTTTACTGCCTCGAGCTGGTTGTCGACGAATTCCTCGAACACATCGAGGTCCGATTTGAGAATGTAGCCCGCAGGTACGTCTTCCAGGTCGTCGATAACCTGCTTGCAGCCATCTGTAACGTAGTTGTACGTGCCAACTCGCTCTTGGGTGTATTCGACGAACGCCTCAGTAATGGCTTCCCGTTGTTCTGGATCTTCTCCTGCGCGTGGCAGCTCGTGGGTCTCGAAAAACTCACGATAAGCTTCGTAGCCCATGGGTTGTAGCGCTTTACAGCGGTCGTTTGACTCTGCGTAATCAGTCACCGCTTCGTACGTATCGCGGCTCGCAACAAACTCTCCGAAGGTCGATGGTACGTACGTGATTGTGGTTACGAGTTCGTCGATTTCGAGCGGCTCATCGGCAATTGCTTCGTCCGTGCCCTCGAGGAGGTGGACGAAGTTGAGCTGTAGTCCTTCGTTCGGGTGCTCCTCTCGGTGTTTTGCGAGATATAGTAAGACCTGGAAATCAGGGTATTCATCGACAGGGTCGATCGTTGCCTTCTCTAATACTTTTGAAGGGGCTTTCTTCGCCCCGGTTTTGTAATCGACAACGGTCGTATGGTCAGCTAAGAGATCCACATATCCACGGATCCCCAGCGATTCGGACTCGAACCAGCGTTCAGTCTGTGCTGTAGAGCAATCAATCCCAAGTGCGTCTGCAAGGCGATTGTCGTGGTCGCGATCAGTATACGTTTTGCAGTCGTGTGGAACCGGTGGATTCGTCTCGAGATACGAGATTATCGTTTCAAGGCCGATTTCGAGGGTGGTTCGTTGAACGTCTCGTTTTGCGGAATCCAAGAGTGGATCCAGACGCTCGCACATGTGATCCAGAACCCGTTCTCGCTGTGTCGTTAGCACAGTCGGATCTGTGGCATGGATCTCAGCGGCTTCATGGAGCAGTTGCCCCCGAACCATCGGCACGGTTTCAGCTGACTCGAGTAGTCGGTTGAAGTACGCATTTCGAGGTGAGTTTGCGAGTGTCTTTAGTCGGGACTGACTGAGCGTCTTGACTTCCGGTACTTCTGTTGAAGGGGGCGCAGAAAACGGTGAGTCGATTTCCGTTTGCTCGTGTTTGGTGTGTCGTACGTGTTCGAGATCACTGAACGTCTCAAAGGACTCGTCGAGAAGTCGCCTCAGGTAGACACATGGTGGGACCTCACTTCCTGCGTGGGATTCTTGGACCATGAAGTAGCGCTGTTGTCCGTTTTGAACCAGTCGATGGAATCTGGAGAGGTCGTTCTCGAGGTAGTCTTGACTATCGATCCATGGATACTGAGGCGGTGTTCGAGCCCACGATGGACCAAGTCCAACGTAGAACACTACCGGTCGATCAACGTAAGCAGTCGACGTCGCATCGGCCAATAGCACGCCATCATTGCTTGCATTTTTATCTGGGATCGAAAACCCATCAAAGTAGTAGCGGAGTTGTGCGAAGTTTGTAGCAGTTATCGGTCCCTTGAGTAGGTTGAGGGCAGCTACCTCATCTCGAAGTTCAGATAGGTGAGAGTCTGTAATCGCTTCAAAAACCCGAATTGCGTCTTCGTAGCTGCCTTCTTTCACAGTGCGATTGAACTCTGCAAACGAGCGGAGTTGCTCGTCACTAAGGCTATCGACACGGTGTTCATCGAACTCGGAAGGAAGCTCGATTCCAGCTGCTGCTGCGATTGGCCGAAGCTCAGCAACGCGTTGTCCGGATCCATCGAACGTCGCTTCGAGTAACCGGAGGAAAGTGCGAGTATCTTTGTTATCGATGAACCCGGGGCCGCCCCGATACGGTATTCCACGAGCCTCTAAAGCGCCCTCGACAAGTGAGCTATACACACTCCCTTCTTCGAGAACGATGCCGACTCGAGTGGCCGTTTCTGAAGATATCTGCTCGAGTATTGCGTCTACAATTGCTGTTGCGGTTGGGTAGATATGGAGTACCGGAAGTGAGGTTGGTTCGGTTGTGACCGATGAGACGGTGGTGTAGTTTGAGGGAAGGAGCTGGTGATCAAGTGTTGTGAGTTGGTGTTCGTCTATTACACTTATTTCGAGGTCTTCAGCGAGTTCGGTTTCTTCGATTGCCAGATAACTGCTATCTGTTTCTTGGAGTGCTGTGATGACACACTCGGTTGCCGGGGTATCGAATTCAGGATAATCGAGGACGTGCTCGAGTTCACCGGTGTTCTCCCAGCAGTTGATACTCACCTCGAGGGCCCGATTGATTTCCTTCCACGAGTGCTCTGTATCTTCGATGAGATCAAAAAAGAGTGATCGCGCATCGTTCGGAAACATCTCTCCTGCAGCATAGCTGCGTGGTGTTGCAGCGAGACGCCCAAGTCTGGGTGTACGTATGCGATTGTCTAAGGCGAGGGCAAGAGGTGCTTCAGCCGTGAGTACGAGGTCAGATCCTTTGACTTGATCGTAAAGTTGGTTAATTGACCAGGCCTCTTTGAGTGACACAGTTGAACAGTCAAGAGAACTATGATGAATCTTTTGCTGTGAATGTGTAGATTGGGCTCTGTTGAACCCCTTGACTGGTGATGGGTTTCAGCACCCGTGCTGGATACAGAGCGCGAATGTGCCACGAAATTTGACTCGGTCTGCGACGGTAATGACTGGTCAGTATTGGTGATTCACGTATCGTTCTGGACGAAGGATCAATGTGGGATCAATTATTCCTTCGAATCGACTTCTTCGTAGTACTCGATAATCTCCTTCAAACACCACTGGTTGAGTCCTTGTGATGCGAGCGTGAAAACCACAGTTGAGACAGGCTTGCGTTTGTACGCCGCGTAGAGGCCATAGAGCCCGATTGGGATACTCACGGTGTTTAGGATCTGCGGGTAGCCGAGACCGATGAAGCGGTGACCGTCGTTACTCCAGCGTTCTTCAGCTCGTACGACTTTGTACATCCAGTCATCCAACTCTTCACTCGGTTCGGGGAATAGCACCGGATTGATGATCAAGAACAGAAGAGTGAGCCCCAACAACTTCCATTTCCGATGGTAGAGTGCGCCCACGGCCACGAACCCTGCTGCCATTCGACTCCACCCGCTCTTCGGATTGGAGTGTCTACCCCACATATTCTCCATCTGCAGCCACTCTTTGACCATATCGACTATCTCTAAAGTGAGAGGTTCCACCGTCCCATTAACATTCCGCCATAGCGTTCAGTAAGTAGGTGTAGTGAGCGGATGGTTCATCGATTCCAACGTAAACCAAACGAAGCCGTTGTGCTGCACTCATCCTCTATATTCAGCAGGCACCTTTTGACAGTGGCTCGGCAGTTCAATCACGATCTGCTGATTAGATGGCGCGAATGTAACACGAACTGAGGAGACAATCATTGCGGAAGGCAATGCAGGTCAACCAGGTGTCGTTCCGGCAGGGGATCACTGGGGGAGGTCTTGGTGCTGTAATCGACTTTGTCACCCCTGAGGGTCGGTTTTTTCTCGCTGCCTGGCTAACCAATACCACAGGACAAGGCCCCCTCAAATCAGGACAAGGTTATTTGCTTATGAAACCACGAATCACAGTAATCACGTTGGGAGTTACCGACCTCGAAACAGCGGTTAGCTTTTATCGCGATGGGTTAGGGTGGCAAACAGAGGGTATTGTCGGCACCGAATTTGAAGGTGGGGCCGTTGCGTTCTTCCCATTAAACAACGAGGTACAGCTTGCACTTTATCCAAAGCAACAGATTGCAAGAGATGCGAACGTTGATGAAACCGTGACGAGTTCTGCGGAGTTCACTCTCGGCCACAATGTCACGTCGAAAGAAGAAGTTGATGAGGTAATGAAGACTGCAAACGAAGCAGGTGCGAAGATAACTGACTCACCGCGTGAGCGCGAATGGGGCGGATATTCGGGCCACTTTTTAGACCCGGACGGCCACCTGTGGGAAGTAGTCTGGAACCCACAATTCGAAATTGAAGAATAATCCTCTGTATTCAGCAGCCTCCTTCTATCAATTTCAAGGGTTTCAATAGAGTCGTAGATTTGTATAATGGCTTGATCGAGATTCAGTCCCAAGCTGCAATGGCGGCAATAAATTTACTACAAAATCACAGCTGGTAGTACGCTGTCTGCATCAATCGATGCAGTATGGATGGTTCCGTATTTGAGCGAACACTAAACTAAGCACCGCAGTAAAATCATCTGGATAGTTCTCTGATTCTACCTCCTCATCCTTGCTAGAGGCATCAGGAAATGGATGAAAGTGGTCTCTTCCATCCACATGTGGATTATCGTGTCTTCCCCAGCGACACTTCACCTCCTCTCCAATGTATTTCATCTGGAACGTTACGCTGAACTTTTCCTTTCTGTGTTTCTCCTCGTACGTCTTGTGCTTGACAAACAACTCCGGGTCTGTTATATCATCGACAAACCGGTCACAGTCGAGATGAACCACAAGCGAGTCTTCGTGGCCCTGAGGAAACAATTTTGATTTCTCGTAAAGGGGATGCGCAGAGATATCCTTGTTTAGCGATCGGAGAAGCGATCGGCTCACATTGTCCTCTCCCATTATACCGCAGCCCCGGACTGGAGGTGATACATTTCGATCGTAGTACTTGTTACTAACTAGCTCTAAAACATATATTAAATTATCGGCAACGATGTATCAAGTGGGATATCGCTTCAGGGGTCGTACTCTTCTATATACGGTTCAATCAGAAACTCTGGAGGGACACCCATGAGATTTTCGCGGCTCTTGAACAATGTTTGGTAGGGATTAGTCTCTTCTTTCATCTTAAGAAGATGACGTGCCATCATCGGAGCTAACCAATCGGAGTCTGAACCATAGATCGATGGTTTTCCTGAACCGTCGCTGGCCGATTGTAGGCAGGTAGTCGAATCTGATGCTGGTACCGATTCGTCATATCCGAGTGCTTCCACGATCTGATCGATTTCCGCTCGCACACTCTTCCAACGATCTATGTCATCGATCACTTGTTCGACGTTACTGTATCCGTTACTGCGTGGGTCTACTGCCGCGGGTTCTTGAACGGAGTACTTTTCCTGCAATTCGCGTATCGTCTCTTGCAACTTCGATAGCCGCTGCTTGAGCTCCTCGACAGTATATTCAGACTCCAATCGGTCCACGGCACGCCAATCGAAATACGACTCGTTGCGCGTGTATTGGAGTGGATCGTCGGAAACTTCTCGTAGCAGTCCGAGTTCTGCATAGAACGAGAGATACTTCCGAGCAGTATCTGGGGAAACATCTGCTCGTTCGGCTACCTCATTAGGTCTGGCAGGCGATCCGAGTTGCAGAGCTGTCTGATATACCCGACGGTACACCGGACGGTCTTCCAGAATCGCTTCCCAGTCGGGATCTGAATCGACGTCCCTGTCCATCTTGGGAAATCCGGAATTCCGGTCTTTAGACTGCTCCCCGTTCTCGGTCATTATGCTCTTGTATACCTCGAGAACACAAATACCTACCGCATGAATAGATATATTTCTTGCCTCAACGAATTATTTCGTTGGCCACGTACTATATTGGACTCTCCTGGTTCTTGCGACGGCGTTGGGCGTTGGCACAGCCACAAAGAGATGTACCTCCTTCACAGAATAATTGGTAATGCTGGTCAGTATAACTGGGCAGTGTTACTGAAATAGCTGAACTCTTCTACTGGTGCTATGGATTGCTACCTTCGTCAGGTCCGCTTTTCGCGACTACCGCAGCACCACTGAGACGAAGTTCAGAGCGATCACTTGCAGTGAGTGTTGGTGCCAGCTCGCCTCGAGCAACCCACTCTGTAGCACCCAGCGTAGGATGTCTTAGCTCGCCTCGAGCACAGCGATCGCATTTCACGCTCAGGATGGTAATGTCCCCATCCACATGGGAGACGGTTACTTCGATCTTCGAGTTCGGATAGAGTGTGTCGCGACACCACGTGCACTCACAGGCTTGTCCGTCGCTGATGGGGAGTCCTGAGAGGAGCGCCTTCTCGAGATTCATTGTGCCACCGTTGTTGGTTGTGTCTTGGGATACAGCGCTTCGATACGCTGTACTGGCCCGCCGGTGGCAGTCTGGGGAGATTGCATTTGAGTTACTCCCCAAAGACGT
Source organism: Natrononativus sp. DTA114 (assembly GCF_059736515.1). Lineage (NCBI taxonomy): Archaea > Methanobacteriati > Methanobacteriota > Halobacteria > Halobacteriales > Natrialbaceae > Natrononativus > Natrononativus sp. DTA114. The sequence continues at coordinate 29,265 of NZ_JCASSN010000006.1, forward strand.
CGCCAACAGTGTCGAGATGTGCTTGTATAGCCCGGACTCGGGAGTGTGGAAGCTCCGGCACATCGTCATTAGGATCGACGGCGACTGTGCGTGGAATCTCTGTCCAGTCGTCTTTGTGGCCGAAGAAGAATCGCTCAAACCCATAGCGGCCGCTTGCGTCTACAAAGAGTACCATCGTTATCGGACACCGGATCTGTGAGTACGAGTATCCGAGATTGTCGTGGGTTTTCGCGATCGCACCGAATCTGCATCCCTCGCCAGGTTCGTCCTCGAGCGAGCGGATGGTGTCTTCGTCAATCAGTTCGACGTCGGACCCCCAGGCTGCGCGGGGGTCGACAGGTTTTTGGCTAGTCGTCGTTTTCGTAGACATGCTTTCGTTGGTCCGAAAGCTCAGGTCGGTGTTCTAGCACCGGCCGTTTTGAGACGGCAATTCTGAACTTTCTACTCTATAGTCCATCTCCCATTGATATAAACTTATGGTATAGTATATGAGAAATAACTATGCTTGACGTGCCCTGAGTATGCCATTTATTTAAATTTCTACCTGATGAATTACTATTAATGAGGTGTGGTGAGGTTACTGTCGCAGAGCTGTAAGAGTTGCAGAGAATTCTGAAGGAGTATGAATGACTCTGTGAGCGAAATAGTTTGTTTTGACCGATGGAGAAGCCCGAGAGATTAGGTGTTCCCCAGGGGAAGAGCCAAAAATCACATCGCCCCTGATCCACCTCCGTACAGCAAACCTCCAGGTGAACCACATGAAATAAGGGTTAGTTTTAAAATATATCATACTCCATAATACTTATCTGGTTGGCTTCACCATCATTCCAAATACCCCTCTTGAGTAATCTATGACACCAGCAATTGGTACAGTTGGAACAATTATAATTTCTGCATTTTCTGGAGCAGCAGCACTGATGTTGCTTAGAATTCTCCTAAAGAGGAGACGACTAATGGCAGCACTTCATGAAGAATTATTCCTTATGCACGTTAAATGTCGTCTGTTTACGGATGGCGATGGGCATCCATTAGAAAATGCACTGGTAAGAGCACCAACAACTGAATTTGATCGTTCAGCCTTTCAATTGGTTAAGACAAATGACCCAGCCTTGTACGTCAATATCACCCGGTATTCTTCTGATTTATCAAAGTCATACGGAAACCTCACTGCACTAGAGTACGTTGAAAAAGATGGCCTTTTGCCATATAAGAAATATAACTTGAATGAAGAAAAGGAGTATGAGAAATTAAAAGAAGAATATGGCGGTATGAAGGGTTTTGTGAACGGAATCATGTCTGAGGTCGAAGAATTATCTAAGAGTAGTATAACTGATATTGAGAGCTATACTCAGGAATCTTTGATCCGACGCGCCATCTACTGGCGATGTTTTAGAAATGTGAATTTAGATACCGACGATGATTGAGTGACTAAACGGAATACAATTGCACATCCGAGAGCTCCGATTCTCAAACAACCATGCCGCTAAGGCGGCAGGTAAAGCGCAGGAGGCATAGCGCCCCCTGCGCCGTGATTTGCCCCCTGTCGGGGGCAACGCGCAAAAATTTGGGCGATTCGCACTACTGTTGTTGCAGTATAGCCGTACAGGACTGACAGGGAACCGTGCCGCTGGCGTTAGCATTACGTGAGCCGTGGGCAATGGGTGCCGACGCGATCGCGACGACCTCGAGCAACTGACTGCGTGCGACTTCTGGATGACACGAACCACCACCGGTTCGCTTAGTCTAATTAGTCGGGAAATCCGGTTTGTCTGTGACGTCTGTGGCTAAGGCCAAAGATCCAAACTAACCGCCCCACTTCTGCTTCTCCATAAGGACAACGCACGAAATTATACCGCTCCGCCTACGCTCCAAACGTAGAAATCCAGGTTTTACACACTAGTTTCCACAATCACATACAGTCGTGCAGGTAGCAAAAGTAACGTTAGAATGTAGTGAGTGACACTTGCATATAATATCCCTGAAACGAGCAATAAAACACTCCCTCCTGAAAATATAGCATTATCGATTGCTAGTAAGACAAGCCCTGAGATTGATAGAGTGAAGATACCGAATATAATTGCATAGAGTGTAATATTGCGGGTATTTTCCAGTAACTTCTGCTCTTCATTTGATGGATTATCTTTCGCGTGCTCTATTAAAAGGAATACCGCATTTATAGAAAACCCGATTAGGATCGCAAGTATTGAGATTATCGTTACTACAATACTGCTAGTCAGCTCTATTCTCATATATAATCCAATAATCAGTGCAAGGACTAATGGAAAGATAGCAAAAATCCCCCATATCTTTAAGTCAGAATTAGATTCATCGCTGACTGTCCGAAAATGCGCTCTCACAATAGGCCAAATACTGTATAGTCCCATTGTCCTTAATTTGTATCTTCTGCGTTTGAAGTGGCTTGGAATTCCAAAGTCTCACTTGCAGAATCTCCTGGTTCTTGAGGTTCCCAAGACCTGTTTTCAGGTATCAGTGGCTCCTGGTGCCTTCTTAAAATATCATTTGCAAAATCTATAGCAATCTCGGACATACTCTCCGGAGTTGGATGCCCCTGATCATCAAGAGCCAAATCATTATCACCATCATCGGGATTCAATATCTGTTGCATGTTTATTTCATCATCAGTGAGTGAAAAAGTGCGCGTTGAACCATCTTGTTCGATCGATAGTTTTGCTTCATTGTACTCTTGCTCAAGAATCCCGACTGTAGATTGTGATGTATTATTATTTCCTCTTATTAATCCCTCTACTCTTTCACGAATGTTTTCTGTGTTGATTGGTAAATTCTGTCCTTGCCTTGCTGAAAATTCTACAACTTGTTTAACATCTCTCTCATCCTCAAACAGTTCTCCTAAACGCTGGTGTGGTGCCTCAGATACCCTTTTCTTACTTAGCTTTAATTTCAATAGTCTGTCTGCCTCTTCGACTTGTTCCATAAGATCATATGTGACTATCGATTCAAAGCCAAGATATAAAGAATCGTGTAACCAGTTCTCGAAGACCGTGCTAAATGGCCCTTTTGCGCCTGAATTTCCTGGTTTATGAATTATAAAGAGTGCATGCCGGGTGTTGTTATCTGGTAAATGAAGTAGGAAATAATATGGGATTTCAACGGAATCATCAGGTCCACGTGCTCCTTCAGTTCGATCCTCTTCGTTCACATTGAAGTGGTCTGCTCCTTCCCCCCATCGCCCAACAGTGACTATACCTTGTACTGTGTTATCATCACGTCTAATCTCTTCAATAGTGAATGTTTTCTGATCATCCCTAAGGACCTCCGTACTCCCGGGATCATTGCCAAGATACCGTTGCGAAAACCGATCAAAGATATCTAAAATGCTGTCATTGCTAAATCTAGCAGGACTGTAGATGATATCTTCTAGGTCCCACCATCTACCTGGATTATTACTTTCTCGTAACTTAATCCAATATGGGATTAGTTTATGAGTTGTCATCGCTTGCAAGACCTATCGGACATTTATTAGATAAACCTTGTCAACCTCAGCTAGTATATTGTAAAATTAGTCTCATCTGGAAGGGTTATAGAAGACGGTGATGTTGATGTTTCCCCACGCACTCAGAGGTCTGTGCATTCGAAGAATTAATTTCCGCGGTACGAACACGAGCCCAGATCTCTTGTGTTCATATTTCGACTGTTAACCCGTGAACCAGCAGCTCTCGCATCCTGATTGGATCACATCTTGTAACCCCATTTATTTCTACGTACTTCTTTTGAGAGACGCCTGTGCCGGCATTTTTCGTTCGTGTTCACGACAGCCTAGATAAACAGATTAGAGTCGTCTGAACCAGCTCCCGGCGGCAACAATAATCAACAACACTCCAATGAATAGCAGTGGAATTCCAATCCAACCACTCCAAAAGGGGAACGTGATCGTTCCGGCCTTCAGGAGACCGACCATTACAATTAGTCCAGAAATGATTGTTGCCCGGATAGCATAGTACCGGAGATATGACTTTCCTGTTGGATTGGAATATGCCCAGACACTGTTGAGTATGAAGAAACAAAGTAAGATAAAGTTCCGGGAACCATCGATCCAATCGAACATATCTCTGAGTATTATCAATCTGTATATCTGAACTCTGCTAGTTACAATGACCCAACCGCGACTGTTGTTCCTTGAAAAGGACTACCGAATCGTGTCCGAGAATCACGGGTTCTCAGACATAGCATTGCCGAAAGTAATATTGTTAATATATTATGGCGTGTCTGAGACGAACTCGTGAAAGCAACCTAGGATGGTAGCTCCCTTCTCGCTGCGGCTATTCTTCGATCCCCTTGAGCTCATTGGCATCGAGCTCACCTGCAAGATAGGCGAGGCCCTTGTCGGTAATCGCATAGTAGCCAGCGTCCTCGTGAACTTTCTCGACTAATCCCATTTGATGTAATTTCGTGATACGACGCTGGATTGTTCGCTTCGAAACGGTCACACCTTCTCGCTCGAGGTTTATCTCCAGCCCGCGGGGAGCAAGCGCGACTTCCTTCTCCTCGAGGAGCTCAAGGATGGAGTCGTCATTCCCCGTCATCCACGAAACACGCGGGCGCATCTACCCCCAATTCTAACGGCCATTTCTTAGTTGTGTATGATACTAATATCTCTGTCCCCATAAAGAGATACTTTGTCTCCATATAGAGACAAACTTTATGAGGTAGTGGTCCACAGTGGGTGTCAGAGCTAGAAGCTGTCGCTCACAGTGAGGGTCATCACAAAAAGACCGTTCCCGTGCAATCCCACGGGAAACGACCGCTGCTGGCTCTAAACCCCCAAGCCAACACCATGACACACGTCGCGCACACGCAAAACCGTACCGATCACGCACACAACATCGGACACTTCGGACACTCGCGCGCGGCACTCAAGTGTTGGCGATACGTGCTGGAAACTATGGCAGTCACACAACGCGACACATCACCTGCTATCACACAGACGGTCGAGCTCGGAGCGATCCCTGAGCTCCCGTTACCAAAGCAAGCAACGCCCGCACGCGTCACAGTCCACGGCAACCGCCAGAACTTCGAACTCATCGTTGAGCGCGAACATACGTGGATTGTTGAAGGCCGCCTCAGGAAAGCCGAAGTGACCGCAGTCTACGATGACGAGATGATCTACCACTCAACACCAGGAACGGTGCCACGGTGGTTAGAGTTCGTCCTCGAGCGCTTCGGTGTCGAGGAGGTCTCGATATAGCAATGTCCGTCTCGCGAAGCCTGTTTGGGCAGGCTATCCGCGAGACGAGTGTACTGCCAGTGCGAATAGATCGAAACCCGCTTGGAGGCAATCATGTGTATAGACTGCATCAAGCAGGCTAGCACGACGGGTTTTCCTAGTGCCTGCGCTTTCGACTCGAGCCGCTGGCTCGAACTCAGAAGCTCAGCGCTGAAGAACTCAACTGCGGCGAAGAAAGGTGAGGTGACCATTCACCTGTATTCGCAGCGAAGGCAAAAACCCATCGACGACTCTCAAGGGTTGTGCCTGGCTGTAGCGTCTTCGGGCGCTGCCGAACCGCGCGAAGACAGACATGAGCGTTAGTGACAACGAACACACTACACACCCGTCAGTTGCACAGCTACTCGAGACCGTCAATCAGCTCGAAGAGCGAGTCGATTCCCTCGAGGAGGAAGTCGAACAGAAAGGCGACCGAATCGCAGAGCTCGAATCACGAATCGAGATCCGCGGTGAAACCGATGAGATCGAAGACCTATGGGTGAGCGATCTTCCGATTGGAAAGATGCTCGTCAACCGCAAAGAGCGAGTGAAAGAGCTCGACTCTCGCGTACACGCGATCGAACGTGCTGAGGTTGATCCCAACGAGGTAGTCGCGAGCTCGAATTCCAGCGTGGGTCCTGCGGAGTTACTCCCGCTGCATAACAAGTACTTCTCAGCAACGATGCTCGAGCCACACGAACACGACCTCTCGGAGAATCAGGAGCTTGCCGCGAGGCTATTCCCCTACATCGGGCAGTATGCTCATACGAATGGCGACACGATGGTGCTCCCTTCGACGAAGGTTGCAGACATACTCGAACGCGAGATTGCAACCCCCACGTTGGCACGCCGTCTCGACGTCGAAGATCCGAATGGGAACACGGTTCGACGAGTGATGCGCTTCGTCGGTCAGTTCGGTGGTGAGATTCTCGAGTTCGATAAGTCCCAGAAGACCAATCGGATCCTCATCGATCGCGACCGCTGGATTGAGTATACGAACAACGTGGCCGATGCTACGCTCAACTCGAGTACAGAAGATTACGCAGGTGTAAGAACCGCGAATCAGACCCACTCTACGGAGAATACCACCGATACGGATGCTGGCAGTGCTGATGCGGAGTTGGATGTGTTGACTGACAATGCTGATTACGGTGTCGTAATCACCGATGGGGGAACGGACGTAAACTCGGACTAGCCACCTACACCCGAACCACGCACCCAGATGAGGACTCGAGGTAAATTGCCTCGAGTCTGATGCTGTTATTTTGTGTCGGCTACTGTGGGGTGTAATCACTACTCTTTTACTACTCTATTTGGAGTCGTGAAAGATAGCGTAGCTGCTGTTTACGGTAGGCCTCTGAAGGTGATTACGACACCGTAATCACAACAGTCACTCGCCAACCTGGCTACAGTTTTGAGAGTGGCAACAACTATTATCAGCTGGTGTGAAAGTGTCGCACACGAATGGAACAGGGGGGACAGGATCTCGAATTTGAATCTTGCAGTCGTGAAGGTTGCGCCCAGTCAGTCTGGGATGAAGAGGAATCTCAGTACTGCGTCTGGCATACAAAAACCAATGACAAGGAGATAGCAGAATTAAAAAAGACGATAACAGAGGACCTGTCAGGTTCATATCTTGCGGAACTCTCGATAAAAGATAAATTGAGTTTTGAAGGGGTTGACCTTTCGAACTCAAATCTCAGTGGGTCAGTATTAAGCGGAGGGAACCATCCTGATATCCAAGCTTCCGATGCCGACTTTTCAAAGGCGATCCTCTCGGACGCTAATTTTTCCTCGGGAGAATTTGTCAATGCGGATTTCACAGGTTCAAATATGAGAAGGGCGAATTTCATCAATGCAGATCTCAGTGAGGCGAACCTTACAAACGCTGACTTAGCGCATGCTAATCTACAGGGTGCAGATCTCTCACACGCAGAATTAGAGAATACACATTTACGCGAGGTCGATTTAACTGATGCAACAATCCACGGTACAAACCTGGCTAATGTGAGGGATCCGTGTGGGACACTCCCTTCTGGTAAAATATCGTACCTTACAATCGCTAAAACGATTAATGCTCAAGGCTCGGTCCAAATCACGTTTGATGAAGAAGACCAGATTAGTGTATCAGACCTCAACCAGTTCTTATCAAGCTTTGAGAACATATATGGCCATCTACTAACTGTTGATGAAACCAATCCAATATTGTCTGAAGAATACCCCTTTGAAACAATCCAGAATATCAACTCCATCCAAAATTTTAAAGGGTCATTTTCACTAAATAACCTGAAGAAAGACATCCTTGATGCTATAGATAACCCACGTGGGCTATTGGGTGAAACGAACCCCCAACCATCCACTCAAAATTTGATGATCGTGCGCATCAAAAAGGAAAGTCCTTTAGTTATCGCTTTTGCCTCAGCAGGTATCGCCTGTGGTATTGCACTAACTCTGGCTATAATTATAACTGGAGGTAAGATTGACATCGATACGCCTGTGGTTGAGATTTCTGCAGAGATGGGAGGGACGATAGGAGAGGGGCTATCGGACCTTCAGGAACTAAAAGAAGACTACCAACCTAACGAGGGTGGCGAGAACGACAGATCATAATATAAGGCAAGAGGTCCTATTGAAATTCTTTAATATTGATAGGGCCGGCGTTAGGATACTGAGGATGTATGTACTACGACAACTCAATTTATTTCACCCCACTGGTTCTGAATTACTCGGTATGGCATTCCACTCAGATTGACTGCCTTTAATCCTATCTAATCAATTAGAATACGCGATGATCTAATCAACCTCTCTCAAATTCGAAGTAGAAAATACTAAGTAATTTGAATATAATGGCTATACAAGCATCGAACCTGTGGCTCACCAAACTGAGTCTCAGAAAACACCGTGTTTGGGCACGGTGTTCGATGCTATCCCGCTTGGAGGCAAAGATAGCAATGCAGCAATTTCGCACGCACCACCATAAATCAGGTGGACAGACCGCTCGCAGTGAATCGTCCAACAACCGACCGCAGAGTGGCTACCCCGGTATAGCGTTCTCAGCAACTCCTGGCTACACAAACGACCTGCTGACAGTTGCAGAAGCGGTGATCACTCCTCGCATCTCGAGCATCGTCGAAACTCGACTTAGCCCCCCTACGACCTCAGCTTCTGTTGATACACGTCCAACCACGAGGGAAACAGAGCGACACGGGGGCCAGAAATGAACTCTCCTCAAGCTCGCCTCTCAGATCGACAGAAGCTCGATCTCTACCGAGCAATCTTCGATAGCGAGACTCCCCCAAGCACCAATGAATTAGCACGCAAGACCTCACTTGACGAGGCTACCGTCCAGAGCCATCTCTACGAGTTGCTTGACGAAGATCGGATCCGCCGCTCTCGAGGGCACGACAACGAATGCGTATGGCGACACAAGCCTGTTGCGTGCACGGATGGAGGATCTCTCCTTCTTACCCACCAAGAGTTCATAGAGGCCGTCACACGCCTCACTGAGGCTGGCCGGACCGACAACGGCGGTGGAGGAGTCCCAACGACGTTTCTCGCTGAAGAGCTCGAGATCACTCAGAAGATGGCTTCGCGACGAGGTAATGCCCTCGTAGATAATAACGAACTCCGGTTGGTCTGGGGATTTGGGCCGCAGGGTCCGCGAAAAGGATATCTCCCATTGGAGGGCACCCAATGAGTTCCCTCACTCTCTCCACAACCAGCGAAGGACAGTCGGTCGACACAGAGTGCCGGAACTGTGGCGCGCATGTCCTTGGGCAGACCGCCCGTGTCTTTGGCGACAATCAGAACCGGCTCTTTCGGTGTCCAAAGTGTATCTCGAGCCGCGACCTCAAACAGACCGCTGGAGCTGATCCTGAATACTCGAGGGAGGTGGCTAGCGGTGTGTGAGCTCACCTATGAGAAGTCGAAGCCACCTGAGGATCTACCCGACTGCGGTCCAGAGCCTTGGGAGGATCCGGCCCTTCTCGAACAGTTGTACTGCGACCGTGATCTCACAATCCGGGAAATCTCGGAGGATATCTTCGACGGGGCAGTATGTCGTGAAACCGTTCGAATCCGACTTCACGATCACGGTCTTATTGAACCAACTCGAGTCGCGAGGTTACGGAGTCTGAACCCAGAGGACCTTGGCCTCTCACCCAGCCTCGAGGAGAACACAACCACTACCCAGAACAAGGACACTGACCAATGATAGAATCAATCCCACATCCACTGACACCCACGCTGGCAGAGAAACTCGAGCGATCTTCAAAGGTACGCGAACTCCACCCTGAAGTCCTTGCCTCGCGAATGTCGACAGGCTCAGTCATCCCTGCGTTTTTCTTGCTGACTGAAAACAACGCGTGTGCTATCGTGGAGACGAATTCTCGAGATGGGTATCGGTTGCTAAGCAGAGGAAGCAGTTCAGAGGAGGAGGTGATCTATTCAGATCTTCAGAATTGGTGTGAGCAAAACGGGTATCACTGACTGCACCTACGAACTGGAGTCAGGGGTAGTCACACGTAGTTCCTCTCCTACCTCATAGATGTACCCTCGTTTCAGAAGTCGAACAAGCGCGTAGTCCGCATCTCTCGAGTCAAGGGACAGTTCATCGTCTTCGACAAGCAGTTGGAGTGCTTGCTCTCGAGGAATTGATTGTGAACCGCCTGGTTCATCCGAATTCTGATGAGTGGAGAGAACCTCGTAGACTTGTATGATCCATTCTGGAAGCGGTGGTCGTGGATCAGTCAATTTGTCCATTTCAAGCTCGTAGTGAGATTCTCCTTATCCACCGACTTAAGGATATCCCGGGGGGTTACGTCCTCTGATAATTGGTATACTGACCACAGATGCCTTGTTGAAACCCCTATACAGCGATGGGTTTCAATGACCGTGCTGAATACAGAGGATGAGTGCAACCAACGGCACTGTTTGTTTCACGCCAAATGGGGTGAACCATCCGCTCACTATACGTGCGGATGGAACGGTTACGCATCTCCGCCACGGGGCGGGCTACTTATTCCGTAACCCGTTCGGACGACGATGTGTTCGAAAAACCCAAAAGGGAATCACTGACTGAGTTAGGCACGAGCACGGGCGTGGGCTGGCGCGTCGGCCTTCCCGTTCGCGTAGGCGTTATAGGCGGAGATCGCCGCAATAACCAGCCCGGCAACGAGGGTACTCGTCGCCAGTTGGTCGCTGCCCATCTCGATGACGTACGGTGAGATGACCGCCCACAGCCCGAGCAGGACGGCGAGCGACGCGATACCGACGCTTGCCAGCTGATCTTTCGAGAGGCGGTAGAAGTTGTACCCGGCGAGCAGGAAGACCGCCGTCCCGACCATAGTATTGTTCCATATGGCCGTCTCCGTCGCCTCGAGGACGAACGGCGAGGCGACGAGCCACAGCCCGACCAGCGCGACGAGCGCGCTCAGCCACTGCATTACGTCCGTGTTCAACGTATCACGATTGGTCTCGGTTCCAGTGCCCACATTGGATTCGGTATCTCGCTCTGATCGTCTGTTCGATGGTGTATCACTCATAATGGACTCCAAGCGGCATAGCCTGTGCCGGGGAATAACGAGAGTGCAGGCGGCTGCAGGGTCGCTCATTGATCACCGCCTCTGCACTGTCTGTCAGCCCTCTCTATACCCAAAATCGAACCAAGTGGACAACTCGCTGGTCACCGTCTACTCGGCCCGTCGAAGCGGGGTGCGAAACGATACCTGAGCTCCCTGTACTGAGCGTTCAGCCTTCCGCGCTGACCCCGCTCTGTCTCGTGCCACATTCGCACCGTGTATTCAGCAGATGCTGAACGAAATACTCGAACCCTGTCAGAAGTAGCCTACTGACTATAGAGGATGAGTCCAGCGCAGGGGTACGTTTGTATCACGAATTATGTACTGAACCAACCGCCTAATACATCGTATACTGATTACACCAATCTTCCAACTGGGGTGTGTAGGGGAGATCTATGGACGTAAAGAGGAGTCATCACGTGCTTGCATAGGACTTTTATAAGTGTGTTTGCAATCATTAAATAGTATGGATCTGGATTCGCCTACCGAAGAACAGATCCGACACCTCGTCGATTCCCGCAATCGGACCATATTGGACTTGCTCGACGATGCAGGGGGATCCCTATACGTAGAGGAGTTGTCGGATCGACTCGTTTCTGACGATGTGATGATCGTCGATTCATCCACATACGAGGACCAACTCGAACGGGTGCTCATCTCACTTCATCATAATCGGCTCCCGAAACTGGCCGAAGTCGGCTTGGTTGCATACGATCACGAGACGAATCTCGTTACATCTCGAGCGTCTGTAGTATCTACTGATGGGGTGCAAAATGAGTCGATAATCACCGCTATAGCCGAACACCTCCAAACGAGCCCTGAGACACCCGAAAACCAAGTAGGGGTGATTACGGGGCGTGAGTCGGTCATCCAGTATGGGCGGCAACTCGCCGACGAAGCTGAGGAAGAAATCTTCTGTATGTATATCAATCCAGATCTCCTCGAAGAGGCATGTATCCATCACGGAAAGCAAGCACTCGATCGTGGCATCCAAATGTACATGGGGTCGCAGAACTTGCAGGTCCGCGACCTCACCCGAAAGCATCTTCCTGAGGCCACCATCTGGGAGCCACAACTTGACATGCTAAACACACCGTCGTACCCACGGATCGGCCGACTCGTGCTGATCGACCGGCGGAAGGTACTGCTCGGCAGTCTCGATGAACCGGGCGCAGATGGAACACATCCCGAGGAAACAGCGCTGGTTGGCGAGGGCGAGGACCATCCCCTCATAGTGCTTGTCCGCGAACTTCTAGGTCCGCGAATCGACCATCTCGACTACCAGAGCGATGATTTTAGAAGCGGTCTTCCTTACTCAGAATGACCGATGACACCCCCAGCGATGACGCAGTGACCTCATGAAACGAGATACAGACCTCACATACGAGATCGACGCGAATGAATTACCCAGCGAGGCCATCGTTCGGGCCGTCGCGTCGTTCACGAACACCTCGATACTCGACATTGATCCATTATACGATGTGATCGACCCTGATCACTTAAACGGGATATTCGAAACTCCTGAAGAAAGGCGAGGGATTGAGGAGTGTTCAATTACACTCAACTTCAACGGATGTCAAGTCACTGTAACCCAAGAGAGGATTTACGTCCGAGAGACAGATATCAACCCCGATTGAATACAGCTACCAAGTACCAATTCGATCAATCCTGCCTCAATATCGACCGGACAGTAATCTCGCCAAATCGAGAGTTTGGACGTACTGAATTAGCGCTGTGTATTCAGCAAGCGACTCTTTTCAGCTACTGTGCGTTTCAACAGAGCTTCCTCGATAACGACACTGAACCACACAGCGACAGATCCCACTCCAACTCAAACGATCCCCCTCTGATAAATACTCACAAGCCCGTTTTCTAACGGTCTAGCTACTCCTCAAGCTCGAGGCTGTGACCGAACGACCCATGAAATGTGAGCTCTGCAAGTGGCCTGCGGTCTTTCCGACCTTGAATCTCGTGCTGCGGATTGCCAAAGCCAAGGATCGCTGTGAGGTCGTACTCAGCAGGAATCTCGAGAAACTCTCGAACAGCCGGTTGGTCGACGGTGAACATACACGAACCGACATTGTATTCCCAGGCAACTAGCTGCATATGTGTGGCTGTCCGACCCGCGTCAATCTCGTTGAAAGAGTACTGGGGATCAGTACAGATCACAATAGCAAAATCTGCGTTCTGCACCCATCCTCCAGTTGGTGAGTTCTCGGCTAGTTCTTCGAGATTAGCGTCATCATCCAGCAAAATGAAACGCCAATGTTGAACGTTCTTGCCACTGGGAGCGAGACGACCGGCCTCGAGTATCGCTCGTTTTGTCTTTTCGTCAACTGTTTCCTCAGCATACTCTCTAAGTTCGATTCGTGTTTCGATCGCTTCTGTAACATCCATATCCAGTTGCACGCCTCCAGTCTTCATGACAATATGGTGCGGTTCGTTTGATTCAGTTGGGGCCGAACACATCGCTTCGTAGGTCAATTACGGCGTGTGGCCAAAGACGTAGTCGCAATCCGGATTACCGCGTCAGGGTGGCTGTACTGCCTCTTCCGGCAGTCTGACCATCCATACTGAACAGTAACACTGGCGAGTATTACTGACAATGTTCACTGTCGTGTCTGACTAGTATTTTAGTAGTAGGAGCTCACTATCTCTGTTCATGATACCATACACGGTCTGGTCGGAGGCAGGTGGGGTCGGCAAGACAACCCTCGCGACGAATCTCGCTCGAGCACACGTCAACCGCGGTCAAGACGTTCTCGTGATCGATATGGATCCTCAAGACGGAGGGCTTACCCACCATTTGGGTCTCGATGACAGCAAGGCAGAAGCGGATGTAGACAATCTCGCGTTGCACATGATCGGCCGTCCGCGTGGCTCATTTGACAAAATGGTTCGCTCGAGTGAGGGCATCGACGTTATTCCGAGCCACAATATGCTTGGAAACCTGGCCGACCTCCTTGGGAAAGCTGCTGAGCTCGAAGAGGATACGAACCCTGACCCGGACTTCGAATTTAGTAAGGAAAAACAACTCCGTCGGGTTCTCGTCGATGCAGATGTTCCTTCCAAGTACGACGTACTGATCATTGACCCACCTGCATCAGAGGGTCAGCATCTCTACAATGCTGTGTACGCAACAGCAAACCTGCTTATTCCATTCGAACCCTCCCCCAAGGGCGAACGGAGTATCAAAGGGCTTCGTGATGTCGTGAACGGACTCGAGAACGAGCTCGGTGATATCGATGTAGGTGTCTTGGGCGCAGTACCGAACAAGCTCAAGGGGACGAATATCAACGACAAGTATCTCGAGGTCCTGGAGAACGAAGACCTCCCTATTGCGCCGGTTTCCATCGGTGAACGTGGATCTATGCTCGGTGACGCTTGGGATAACCAGGTAACCGTCTACGAGCTCGCTGAAAACGATGAGTACCGCGACCTCCGGGATTACGAAGAACCGACGCTCGAGACCTTCGACGAATTGGCGGCATACATTACTGAGCAGTTCACTGCTCCCGAGGCTACAGCATGAAATCCGGTGCCACTGATCCGTTCGCAGATGACGAAGCGGACGATTTGGCTGAAGAGTCAGCCGATGGAGAAACACATTCTGAGGATACTGCCGAGTCAGTAACACCAGGCAGTAATACTGGCAACACTGGCGATACTGAAGACAATTCGGACACTGAAAACTCGTCCGAGTCTGGCGGTAATACTGGTCAGATTAACCGGTCAGACTTACCATACACGCTGCGTCGTGAGTCTGTTAAGGATGAACGCAATAGCGTCCATCAGCTGTTTGTACTTGATGAGACAGATACGAAGTCTCGAGATGCAGAGCGCGAACTAGAGGATGAGTTTGGAGATGTATATCGGCTCGATGCTCGAGAAGCAATCTACCTTGCGGGCATGCAAAATCTTGATGACGCAGCTGCGGTCCTTCGGAACTGGGGGTACGACCTTTAAAAAATCTCGAGGTTGGAGAACTCGGTGAATCTCAGAGAGCTATGAGATATTTATTTTCTAAGTTCGATCGGGACCCACGCTGAAATCCATCCTAATCAATTGTGGGTCTCTCTCCAGGTTGGTTCTCTGTCTTCTAAGAAGGCATCAATACCTTCGTTCTTCTCTCCGGTTGCAAATAACTGCGCAAATAGTTCTGCCTCGTACTCAATTCCTGCCTCGAGATCCATTCGAGCACTGGCTTGTACAGCTTTCTTTCCCAATTCGAGTGCTATTGGGCTCTTTTCTGACATTGATACTGCCAGTTCGTTCACAGTATCCTCAAATGTTTCTCCATCACAAACAATATCGACGAGACCAATATCTTCAGCTTCTGAAGCACTGATTGGCTTACCGGAAAGCACGAGGCGCATTGCGTTACCTTCCCCAACAAGACGAGGCAAACGTTGGGTAGCCCCACCTCCGGGAATAAGACCGAGGTTGATCTCAGGCTGGCCTATTTTTGCGCGTTCATGGGCAATTCGGACGTCACAACCCATTGCGAGTTCACAACCCCCACCAAGCGCATGACCGTTGATACGAGCGATAACTGGCTGTCTAAGGTTGTCTACGAGCTCGTATACTCGCGGTCGTTTGCTAGCTTCGCGTTGTGCTAGCGGGTCCCGGTCACGAAGCTCCGTAATATCAGCGCCTGCAACAAACGCATTTGAGTTTGCTGAACCAGTTAGGATTACAACCCGGGCTGAGCTCGACTCAATCGCATCAAATACCTGTTTAAACTCAGATCGAAGGAGGCTATTGAGCGCGTTCCTGGCATCTGGGCGTTCGAGTACCACGGTCACAATATTCTCAGCCGGCTCTCCAACGGAGACTGAAATTGTATCGCAGTCATCTGCAATTGATTTGACAGTGCTCATGTCATGATCCTTTGACTGCGTGCTCATCGGTCCATCACTCTCCCTGTCGGTTCAGTACCAACTACTTGATCGTCTTCCCAACGATAAAATCCGGTTCCTGTCTTTTTCCCGTAATTCCCGGCACGGACCTTCCGCTTTAGAATCTGCGGGGGGCGGAACCGTTCTCCTAGCTCTGCATGGAGATACTCGAGAATATCCAAACGCACATCCAAACCCACGATGTCACCGAGTTCAATTGGACCGACTGGATAGTTGTATCCCAGTGTCATCGCCTGATCAATGTCTCGGGGTGAAGCAATCCCCTCTTCAACCATCCTCATAGCCTCTACACCAATTGCAACGCCGAGTCGGGATGATGCGAAACCTGGGGTGTCCATCACCTCGATTGGAACCTTATCTATTCCTTCCACAAACTCATGAGCAACAGATACGATATCATCTGATGTCTGCTCAGCAACCACAATTTCAACCAGCTTCATAATGTGAACTGGGTTGAAGAAGTGAAGTCCGATTCCCCGATCTGGCTCGTCAAGCTTGTTCGTAATTTCTGTGACTGGTAGTGAAGAGGTATTCGTTGCAATTACTGCGTCTTGAGGCGCATATGTTTCAGCCTCGGACAGCACGTCTTGCTTCAAATCAAGTCGTTCGGGTACGGCCTCAATGACGAGGTCCGCATCCGATACTGCCACTTCCAGATTAGTTGTTCCTGAGAGACCGTCTTTCGCCTGGTTTGCGGTAGACTCAGATACCTTGTCTCGTCGGATGCCTTCTTCCAGGTTCGTCTCAATCTGTCCAATAGCATCCTCTATCAAGGACTGATCGATATCACGAATTACTACCGAGTGATTGGCCATCGCTGACACTTGGGCGATTCCATGACCCATGGTACCGGCGCCTAACACTGCAACTTGCATACAGCCTCCTTCCTGCAGGCAATGAAAATACTTCCGGTAATGTATAGGAAATTCTAACTAAATAACCACTTCCCCAACTCAATCAAGCCGGATCCAATTCCGATGATTGGTTCGACAATACCGAATGTAGAATCTCACCGCACCCACAATTATTCCCCTTGATCATAAAGAATGGATTATGTATGTGAGCTAAGTATGACTTTGCGTACCTTGGCATAGAATGGCGCAGTCGATTTAACGGGTATTTTGGACCGAAATGATCCTATCATGACGGCCATAGCTGTGTAATGGTGAATGTTAGTAAGCAGACTTTCATTGGAATTGAAGAAGGTTCCACTATCCGATGGTTTCGAAATCGGCCAATTCGGAATGATTGAAAATACTTATTTATCCATCGGCCTTGGGTACGAGGCGTGAAAACGGATGACAAGCATTAAATCTGGGGCAAGGTTGTTCGAAATTGTCGAATCCCTCGACGAAGCCGAGAGTGCGAGTGTAACTGAAATCTCAAACAGGGTGGATATCCCTCCCAGTACGACCCACGCTTATCTCAAGACGCTCAAAGAACAGGGATACGTGATCCAGAAACCAGACCAAACTTACCGTCTCAGCCTTCGGTTTCTCGAACTTGGGAGCAGTGTCCGTCAGTCAAATTCAGTCTACTCCATCGTCAAACCAGTCTTGGAAAAATTAGCTATGGAGACTGGAGAAAAGATGTGGTGTATTGTTGAAGAAGGCGGGAAGGCGGTTTTCCTAGCGGAAGCGCAAGGGGAGAATTCAATCAAAACGAATACGCACATCGGACAACACGTCGACATTTGGCGACTCGCGGGGGGCCGAGCTATTCTTGCCCACCTTCCTCCAGAAGAACAAGCGAATACTCTGGATCAGTACAACTTCCCGCAGGAGATCGGCGACCATACAATTGACCGAGAAACTGTCGAAAAGGATCTCGAGACAATTCGTGAGCGAGGTGTGGCGTTCAACGACCAGTATTTTATGAAGTCTGTTGAGGGAATTGGCGCCCCAATCGTAGATACAGAGAATCGGGTGTACGGGGCAATCAGCATCAGTGGCCCATCTGATCGGATCTCCCGAAAACAGGAAGACGGCAGTCTCACTGAATTACTCCTTGGGACAACAAGCGAGCTGGGAATTAATATCTCGTACCAATAACCCATAATTTGATCTCGGCACAAATCAACAGCCCTGTCGAAAGTCGAAATAATCATATAGATGATCTTGATTGTCGTTACACAATGGCAAGCACGCCGGCACTGGGGATCTTACTCGCTATTTTAGCGGCTATTGCCTATGCGTTCCAGCAGATATTCCTCCGGATGGGAACTCGAGACGAGAATCCTATCGATGCGCTCGCAGTTGTAATCTTTGTCAATGTTGTCGTACTAGTCCCACTAACTGTTCTTCTGTACTATCCCTCATTTTCACTCACTACGACCTCACTTCTCGCCTTTGCTGGTGCGGGGGCAGTAGGCACGGTCGCAGGACGACTTTGTCATTTCATTAGCATAAAGCGAGTTGGTGCCAGTCGAACTGCACCGCTCGTTTCATCCGATATCCTCTTCGCGACAGTTATCGCTGTCGTCGTATTGGGAGAGTCTTCGAGTGCTGTTCATTTTCTTGGTGTACTGTTGGTATTCGGTGGCGTTGTATTGATTACGTTAGAGACGTCACAGAATCAGCACTATGATAGTGGTCAACGAATCCTGATTTGGCTTGCAGTTCCCATCCTTGGGGCTGCGTTTTACGGTCTCGAGCCTACCCTTGCCAAAATCGGGCTCGAAGAAGGGACTCCATTTCTAGTCGGTTTAGCAGTAAAAACGACAGGGGCGTTCGGATTGCTTTTAGGCTACGTTGCGTTCAGAGGCATTCAACCAATTGCTCGCACCGTAACCCTGCGATGGCATTTGTTGGCAGGTACCGCAAACACTACATTTCTTCTTGCCTATTACATGGCGTTATCCAACGCACCCGTTGTAGTTGTCTATCCAATTATTCCGGCAAGCATTCTGCTAGTGTTACTCCTTTCAGTCTCTTTTCTCCCTGAGCGCATTGAGCGTGTGACTACCGCACTCACTACCGCAGCGATCGTGATAGTGCTCGGCCTTATTCTGATCTCGGTGACCGCTCAGTAACAAGCAGCACGTATCTTCGTCAACGGGAAAGTACATATAGGCGGCCATCACATCGACAATCAGCATGAGTGCACTCGAGTTACTCGATGAGCCAAGGGCCATAGATACGCATGCACACCAGCCAACCAGCGAATTCCTTCATGATGCTGGTGGGCAAATGATGCAAGACGCTGCCGATCGTTTTGGGACTGACCTTGAGACCGATACGTACGACAACATGGTTGAAGAGTACCATGAGGCTGGTGTCGGGCAAGCTGTTTTGCTGGGATGGGACGCTGAGACCAATACTGGGAATCCGCCCGTTCCAAATGACTACGTAGCAAACGTCCGTGACGAGTATCCGGACTTCTTCATCGGCTTTGGCTCTGTGGACCCGCTCAAAGATGACTGTGCTGAGGAAGCAAGACGATGTGTTGAGGACCTCGATCTTTCTGGGTTCAAGTTCCAGCAGATCGCACAAGGCTTTGATCCTTCTGACCCTGAGCACGAGGAGCTATGGGAGACCATCGAGGAACTCGAGGTTCCTGTCGTCTTTCACGGCGGAAACTCCACGCTTGGGGCGTGTTCCCCTGGTGGCCGCGGTTTGAAGATCAAGTACGGCAATCCGATGCTTATTGACGACGTCGCTGCGAATTTCCCAGATCTTCAAATTCTCATTGCCCATCCGGCGTACCCTTGGGAGAAAGAACAGCTCGCGATCTGCCAGCAGAAAGGGAACGTCTACATGGACCTTTCTGGGTGGATGCCAAAATATATCGACGAACAAGTGCTCCACTACGCGAAGACCCTCCTCAAGGACAAGGTTATGTTCGGTACTGATTACCCTATGTTGGAACCGGAACCGTGGCTCAAGCAGTTCGCTCAACTCGAGTTCGACGAGGAAGTCCAGCGTAAGATCCTTTGGGAAAATGCTGAACGCTTCCTCGGACTATAGCAGTACTTGACCTTCTGCATTGTTTGAGTAGTCTCGTCTACCCCACTTCCACTTGTCCTTTGCCTTGACGTGCATACAGGTAGTTTTGAATACGTTCTTCTTCGAAACAATCCCCTAGAGCAACCATTAAATGAGTAGAGTCACTTGCGGTCGATAGACCATGGAGTACTTTGATGACAGTGCACCAATCGTGCATGAACCTACCACTGCAGATGTGGAGGATACGAATATCTACCAGTTTATGCAACAGCATGGCATTGACGGGTATGATGATCTAATCGAACGAACAACCACCGATATTGAGGGCGTTCCGGAGTCCGGACTTGAGTGGTTCTGGGATGTCGTTGTCGACGATCTCGGAATCGAGTTCTATGAAGAATATGATGCTGTGCGTGATGATTCGGAGGGACCACAGTTTTCGGAGTGGTACCCGGGTGGTGAGATAAATATTGCTCACAACGTTCTTGATCGCCATGCACAGCCGAACTCACCGAAGCGGAATAAGATCGCCTGTATCTGGGAGGGAGAAGATGGTGAGGAGCGTCAGGTTACGTTCCATCAACTGCACCAAGAGGCGAACAGGGTTGCGAATGCGTTACAGGAGCGCGGCATCGAGAAGGGGGATACCGTTGCGGTCTATATGCAGATGTGTCCCGAGATCCTGTCTGTACTCTATGGGGCGTTCAAAGTTGGAGCAATTGTCGTCCCACTGTTCTCAGGGTTCGCAGCTGATGCAGTGAAAACTCGCATCGATGACGCAGAGTGTTCTGTGTTATTTACGATGGATGGTTTCCCGCGGCGAGGCTCGGAGGTCCCCCTCAAAGATAATGTCGACGAAGCAGTGGAGGATCGGGAATACGTCGAACACGTCATTGTACTCGAGCATCTTGGAGCCGATATTTCTTGGAACGATGACCGCGACGAGTGGTGGCATGAGGCGATAGAATCCCAAGATGACTCCTTTGATACGGTCTCATTGGACTCCAACGATGAGTCAATGATCATCTACACTAGTGGGACCACCGGCAAGCCGAAGGGCACGGTACATACTCATGCTGGCCAACTTCTCCAGTGTGCAAAGGAAATCTACTATATATTTGATATCGATGATTATGATCGAGTCTTTTGGAATACCGATATGGGCTGGATGTCGGGACCATGGATGTCGCTCGGCACGCACACGTTTGGTGGCACCCTCTTATTGTATGAAGGCGCGCCCGACTACCCTGATCCAGGAAGGTTCTGGGATATCATCGATCGACACGGAATCACGATTTTTGGAATGAGCCCGACAGCCGTCAGAGGTGTTCGGAAATTCGGCCTCGAGTGGGTTGAAGATAAAGATCTCTCGACTCTCGAGGCGATTGTTTCGGCTGGCGGACCATGGGATCCAGACTCCTGGATGTGGTGTTACGAGGAGATCGGTGATGGAGAACTACCAATCATGAACGTAAGTGGTGGTACCGAGATCTGCGGTTCGTTCGTGAATACGCTACCGATCATGCCACTTAAGCCGTGTACTGTTGGCGGCCCCGGATTGGGAATGGACGTCGATATCGTCGATTCAGATGGTGAAAGTGTAGTCGAGAAAAACGAGCGTGGGTACCTCGTTGCTCGAGACTCGTGTCCATCTATGACCAAAGGGCTATGGAATAACGATGAGCGCTATCTCGAGGAGTACTGGAGTACGTGGGATGACGTGTGGGATCACGGTGATTGGGCAATCGAAGACGAAGACGGCTTCTGGTACCTTCTTGGCCGAGCTGACGACGTAATCAACGTCGCTGGTAAACGCGTAAGTCCATCGGAAGTCGAGAGTGCAGTTCTCGACCATCCAGACGTCAATGAAACGATCGCAATTGGTGTCCCGGACGATGATAAGGGGGCGGCTATCGTAGCATACGTTATTCCCAATGAGGGGACTGACGACACCGACGAGCTTCGGGAGACGCTACTCACTCGCGTCCAAGATCGACTCGGAAAGCCGTTCAGGCCGCGTGAGCTCTTGTTCGTCGATGCCTTCCCGCGCACACAGAGTGGGAAAGTAGTCCGTCGAGCAATTGAAGCGATTTACACGGATGGCGATGCAGGTGACCTCAGCAGCCTCGAGAATCCTGAAGCGCTCGAAAGTTTGCGAAACGCTCGGTAACTCGGTTTCCCGAGACCCCATCACGCGTATTCCGTGATAGTGTTTGATTACTGGCCAATACTACAAATGTTTGTGAGGTTATTGGTAATATCAGTATGTAATAATCGTTGAGATGGAAAAGATCTATTATAGATTACGATAGTGGAGTTGCCATGGATATTGATAGCGAAAGGCGTAACTACCTTCGTGGGGCTGGTGCTGCAACTTTAGCGGGACTTACAGGGCTTGCTGGGTGTCTTAGCGATGATGATGGCGATCTCACGTCACTCGAGATCGGCCTGGCGGTTCCAAATTTCTCCCCATACGCGCCAGCGGAGATGGCAGAAGAATTGGGATACTATGAAGAAAACGGAGTTAACCCTAACATCAAAGCATACGGGGGCGGAGGTGAGGTAACATCTTCATTGGCTGGTGGTGAAGAGGAGTTAGTAAATTCAAACTCAATTAGTGTCCTTCTGGCAAACCAGGAAGGTGCAGATATTCGAATTATCAGCGGCTTCCAGCTTCGACCATATGGGTGGGAGATGGTTGTCGCGGATGATTCTGATATCGAATCGGTTGAGGACCTAGATGGTGAGAACATTGCCGTTTCAGCACGAGGCTCGACAACCGATCACAACGCATTGTATGCGGAGGCGATCCATGAAATCGAGTATGGTGAGGTCGTTCCAATTGGTGGAGAGGGTCTGATCACGGGCCTGCGTGAAGGACAGGTAGTAGCGTCCTCGATGTACCCATCTCTGCCACAGATCGCCAACGTAGAAGGATGGGGACGAACGTTATTCCAATTCGAGGAACTTGGCGAAACACTTCCCGCGCCATGGATGGCGAGCCAGTCCGCTATCGATGAAAAAGAAGAAGCAATTGAGGGTGCGTTAGATGCGATCTATCGCGCAGCCGAGTACATGCAAGAGAATGAATCAGAGTCAAAGGAGTACCTCGCAGAGTACACAGGCAGTGATGAAGAGATCACGGAATGGGAGCACGATCAGATCATAAACACGCTTTCGATCGACGGTGAGATTAGCGACGAAGCGATCGATAACGTCTACGAGATGGCCGAAACGGCCGGTATCAACGAAGTCCCAGATCCTGAGGACGTATTCGACGATCGGTTCACGCCGATTGAACTGTAATCTCTATCCAATTATGGATAGTTACTCTCTCAAGATATGGGCTGGCCGCCTCGTCGTTATCGGCACGATTCTCGGTTGCTGGGAGATCTTACCAAGCGCAGGACTTGTCGATGAAACGTATCTCCCACGCTTTTCAGATGTCGTTATAACGATGGTCGACCTCCTCGTCGATGGAGCAATTATCGATGATTTGGCTGCCACCGCGCTTCAGATCGCAATCGCCTTCGCAATAGCTGTCCCACTAGGTATCCTTACGGGCCTCTACCTAGGAACTCGTGGTAAGGCAGACGGGCTTTTCTCGTCGATGCTTACGACGTCAATTGGCCTCCCAAAATCGATATTCCTGCCAATATTTGTCTTCACTATAGGTACTGGGATGACACAGAAGGTAGCCTTCGCGATCCCGTATAGCTACCCGATTATTGTGCTTATCACAATGGCGGGTGTTCGAACCGTCGATGAAAAACTAGTCATGTCGGCAAGGTCGATGGGGGCGAATAGCCGAGAGATATTCCGATATATCTACATCCCCTCTACAATTCCGTCTATCGTGACGGGGTTGCGATTGGGATTGATATTCACCGTCCTCGGTGTGATCATCGCGGAGATGTATGTCTCCCAGCAGGGTGTCGGACAACTGCTGGTTAGCTGGGGTCGTAATTTCCAAATCACGGAATTGTTTGCAGGAATCCTTCTCGTGGCAGCTGCAACGATCATAGCTAATGAATCGATTCGATACCTCGAGCAAAGAGTGAGCCAATGGAACGCATGAATTTCGTCGAATCAGCTCAGAACGGGGCCTCGTCAGTCTATCAACGGTACGGAAGAGTGAATAGCATTACCCGAACCATTTTCGCGCTTCTCCTAGTCGCAGTTATTTGGGAGGCAGTGTATTATCTTCAGCTATTCAGCACCATGGTCTTCCCTTCATTGATAGACGTACTCTCAGTCGGCCTAACTGACCGAGAGACCTTCATTGATGCGTTGACGGTTACAGCATACGAAATCGGTATCGGGATTGCGATCGCTTGGTCGATCGGCATCACTATCGGATTAGCTTTCGGCTCGAGCCGATACCTTCTGGCAGTGTTCCAGCCGATCTTTTCGTCGTTATTCGCTGTTCCCTTTATTCTATTGTATCCGATATTCCTGGCTTGGTTCGGTATCGGTTCGACCTCAAAAATCGTTTTTGGAGCGACCTATGGCATGTTTCCTATTGTTCTGAATATCATGACGGGTGTCGGAGAGATCGATCGGAAGTACCTGCTCGTCGGACGGAGTATTGGAGCTTCGAAGACGCAGCTGATCACGCGAATTCAGATCCCATTAGCAATCCCTGCAATTGTCTCAGCACTTCGAATCGGGACTGCGCTTGTAGTCGTCGGCGTTGTCTTCACCCAAATGATTGCCTCAACCAAGGGGCTTGGTTTTGTCATTCGGTCGAATCAAACCATATACAACACTGAGCATGTCTACTTTGCAATCTTACTGACCGTCCTCCTCGTCGTTATTGTCGATCGCGGCCTCACCCTGGTTGAAAACCGGGTTGGTGGAGGCGATGAGGGCGATACGGAGTGGATGGCGGCCTGATAGTCCCAGCGTTCATTCCCTCTAAAGATTTATCGCTGTTCGCGAAAGATCGAGTTGTATGCATGCAGTCCAGTTTACCGAACACGGTAGTGTAGATGTACTCGAATATTCAGAAGCTCCAGATCCTGAGCCGACAGCAAACGAGGTTCTGATAGATATCAAAGCAGGCGCAGTGAACTACTTGGACCTCTGGACGAGACAAGGTGCTCATGGGATTGAGCTACCGACTCCACACATCCCTGGGAGCGATGCTGCCGGTCGGGTTCTCGAAGTGGGTGAGAACGTCGATCGCTTCGAGCCAGGCGACCACGTTGCGGTGTACGCAGTAAAGCGGTGTGGGGCTTGTGAGTTCTGTCGCGATGGGGATCCTACGATGTGCGTAAACTACCACGTTGTCGGTGCCCATACAACCGGAGTCCATGCAGAGCTGGCAGCAGTCCACAAAGACAACCTCGTTCCTGTTCCAAAAGACGTCCCGTGGGGTATCGCAGCTGCTGCACCAATGGTGTTTCTTACGGCATGGCGATTAGTCATGACCCGTGGACGGGTTCGTGCCGGAGAAGACGTACTGATACTCGGAGCAAGTGGTGGTGTTGGCCATGCAGCCGTGCAAATCGCTTCGCTTGCTGGTGCAACTGTGTATGCGACTGCTAGTACAGAAGAAAAACGCGAGCATACGCGTGAATTGGGTGCGGACTATACGATAGATTATACCGAAGAGCAGGTGGATAGTCGCATTCGTGAACTCACCGGTGGACGAGGCGTTGATGCCGTTGTTGATCATATCGGTGCCGCGACGTGGGAATCTTCGCTCCGTTCCCTTGCAAAAGGTGGCCGTCTCCTCACTTGCGGCGTGACTACCGGCGCAAAGACTGAATTGAATATAAACCGCGTGTTCTACAATCAACTCGAGATCATTGGATCGACAATGGCTACACCCGGCGAGGCAGATGATGTGCTGGATCTTGTCTGGGACGGCGCAATGGAACCCACGATCCGAGCCGAGCTTCCGATGAGCCAGATTGGGCAAGCCCATGAACTGATGGGTGACGGAAAGGGGTTCGGGAAAATCGTCGTACGGCCTGATTCCGAAATGGAATGAGTTCACACTATCAGTAGCGGGAGCGAATCTATTTGCTGCAGACTAATGGACCGGCTGCTAAAGAAGTATTCTCGTTGAATGAATCTATTGGCACCCAAACGTGCGAAGCGCTAGCAAAACCTATAACTCGGTTCTCCACAGTAGACAAGGTATGAGTGATGCTGCGGGTCAACCATCAGACGATCTGAGTCAGGAGAGCGATCCATTAGTTGTCGTAGAAAACATCACCAAGACGTATGATGATAACGGGAATACATTATACGCACTTGATGATATTAACTTTGAGATCGAGGAGGGAGAATTCGTAGCTATCGTTGGCCCAAGCGGGTGTGGGAAGACAACGATGTTGATCACAATGTCCGGTCTGAGACCGGCCACTTCTGGTCAGCTATACCTCGATGGTACTCCAATCGATGGACCTAGACCTGATGATATCAGTGTCGTTTTTCAAGAATATACACTAATGCCTTGGAAAACAACGCTACAGAACGTAGCGTTCCCACTGTCTCTCCGAGGGGTGGATAAGGAAACTCGCCAACAGAAGGCTCGTGAGTTGATCGAGATGGTTGGTTTGGAAGGATTCGAAGATCACCATCCGGACGAACTTTCGGGCGGAATGCGCCAACGTGTCGCGATTGCTCGTGCTCTAATCCAGGAGCCACGTTTGTTGCTAATGGACGAACCCTTTGGCGCACTTGACGAGCAAACCCGGACGAAAATGGGGAACGAAATCCTTCGTATTTGGCGAGAAACGGAACAGACCATCGTCTTTGTTACTCACGATCTCTCTGAGGCCGTCTACCTATCAGACAAAGTGATAGTACTAAAGGATGGTGAACTTGAAGAAATTGTTACCGTTGATCTTCCTCGCCCTCGAGGAGACCAAACCCTCGAGAACGAACGGTACGGACAACTCCGCAACCATTTGTGGGATATAATCTAAAGGGGGCGGTGATAGTCCCACGGCACACCTGGCCCGTGGCCATCTACTTTGATAAGAGGTGTTCAGTACCTGTAGGAGCAGTGTTTAGTTAGCGTGGTCTGAGAAGCGAGCGGGCCGTAGAGATTGTTTGGAATTTCGCTTGTAGACCTGCTCAGCGAGTGTTACGCGTCTGAATTTGCTGATCGTGGCAGCGTGAGTGGACGGCAACGCCTATCACCGTATATTTCGCCCGCTTCCACGCGGTCGAGTGTTCTCCGGGAGACACAAGCGATTCTGTGCTTGATCGGCGGTGAGCGCTTTTATTAAACAATCTGCCACTGAGAAAATGTCGGTTTAGCGATTGCTCTTCCGGTCCACTGATGGTGAGACCCTTGTGGGGTCGGGAACCAACAGGATGATGTCAGGATAAAGAGTGTTCACTCTTGGGAATACTACACAGTATAATTCGACTCACAGCTGATAGTCAATGTTGAAATGTCCGGAGAACAGGTACCGATCCAGTCACCGCACTCCTGCACTGAATGACCGAGAACCATGATCTCTCTGAGAAGGTGTTTTCATCGGCAGCCTTGCTTTCTGATTACAGTCTACCGATTTTCGTTGAGCAGCCACTCGACTCTGTAGAACAAGCCCTGATCGGAAAGTAGTTTCACACGTTCAAAATGTACATCGATAACCACCATAACCTGTGTGTAGGTCGTTGGGAAAGTATGAACGACAATATTGTATGAGGACCCATTATTATGGACGAGACGGCCGCATTAGTCACTCAACAGACAATTTTACTCGAGGTTGTGAGATCTAACGATGTCCATTACGACAAAATCTACATGGGCAATAGTTTGTTATCCCTGACCTATCTTTGACGATATTTTCTGAACAGTAATACTGGCCAGTGTTACTTAACAGTGTTACTGCCTTGGGTAACGGTAGTTAGGTTATACTGAATACAAGGAGATAAGCCCAGTATACAAACATCTAACGAAGGTAGTTGAAAACATGGCTCTATTGAACCCCCAGCAGATAACAAGTGCTGACTATGGAATACTGGGGGTTAGTACAGTATGATGAATCAATTCATTTTACCTACATTCACTTGAAATAGCCGAAAAAGAACCTGCGAATGTAGCATAACATTCTTCTTAATCTGGGGAATTAGTAATTGCTCAAGCCGGCAAAAACGACGAGCAATTCACCCTGAAGGTATGATGATCCTGTGATAACATTATTTACCCAGTGGAACTGAGTAGCGGAGTAATGACCGAGAGCAAAATCTATCCGCGGAACCCAACGCTCGAGTGTATTGCATCCCGTCATCGACGTGAGGGGCTTCTTGCCCTGAAGAGGTGGGGACCGACGTTGGCTACGAGGGAACTCGCAGACTATCTTGCTGCCGCGTCTCATGGGACGTCATCACCCAGTGCCCTAGAGATAGAGGCGATGCATACTCAACTCACTCACGTTCATCTGCCAGCACTCGAAGCTGTAGACCTCGTTTCTTGGGACCGAGAAAAGGGGGCCATCCAAACGACGGCACATCCAGCGCTCGATGACCCACGGTTCAAACAGCTACTTGAGTTCAAAGCCAACGATTTAGATACGATTCTCTCGGGACTGTCTCACGAGTATCGCCGGATCGTTCTAACCGTTCTCGAAGCCGAACGGATGAAGTCACGAAATGAACTAGCACACGAAATTCGTCGTCGTCTGTCAGAGAGGGTGCGACATGATTCGCTCTCAATCGAGGAAATCAGCCTCTCGTTACACCATACGCATCTCCCGAAGCTCAACGAGATCGATGTGATCGAATTTGACCCCACCACTGGGCACGTCTCTTATGTCGACCATTCCGTTCTCGAACAAGTCTTCACGATTATTTTCGAACGTGATGACTCTGCCATCGAGAAATTTGACGGATTCTTAGGCGGGCTTTCCGACTCCTACCAAGAAGCGAGGCGAGGGACGAATAGCCGAGCAGACTGGCCGCACTTCTGGAACGATCCATACTATGGATAGCACGTTAGAATTGTGGGCGTACGTCTTCAGCAACATCGGGGCAGTTGCGGTCGGAAGCCTCTTGACCGCGCTTAGTTTCCTCGCGTATCGGCGAAACAGCGATCAGTCTTCGTATCGATTTGCGACTGTTGGGTTCGGCCTGATCGTTCTAGGGACACTCGTCGACCCAATCTACTTCCTCTGGATTTTGGGTGACTATCGCCTGACATTCACCAGAATCTTGCTCTTTCAGGCCAGTGAAGATCTCTTGTTCGCCGCTGGGCTGGGGTTTCTCTTCTGGGCAATTATCCGGCACGACACTTCAACTGCTCCAACGGCAGGTGACCATGTCCCGCCAGAAGATGAATTAGTTTGGAACCATCACTCGCAGAACGATGAATAAAGACTCTGCGCTAAGCAATCACTCTTCCGTCTGAGTGGCCGCTGATTGGTGTTGCATTCCCGGGTCCACTGAACTAACTGATTCGCCGACTCTAACGTGATACAAACACAGCCGTCGTGCTGATCTAATTCTCTGCACTGACCGTTCACTACCCTTCCTGGACCGCCCTTCGAGCCATGGGACATTCGCGCTTCCTATTCAGCAAAGGTACAATGAACTACCAATCTTCTATTAGAATCGGCGTGCGAGATACAGAGGGTGGATGCTGCACGGTGGCACTGTTTAATTCATCCACTTAGTTCGGGGTCAACCGACACATGCGGCTGCGAACTGACCACTGCGAATTCTATCAGCAACGTATGATGTTCTGAGAGGTCTGCTGAATAGGTCCTCTGTGCTGACCACAATAGAATTGCGTGAGATTGGGGGATCGCTTCGTTCGATAGTTGAGCAAACTACGATTTCCTCTACGACTACACTGTCCCGTATTCTTGACCGAAAAGACTGGTATTACGAACTTGCGCAGGAGTTCGGTTGAGATGCTCAACGCTTCTCATATCAATCCGAAGTCTGAGAACGTTCTTATAACAGCCCACTTGACGCTGTTAATGAACCTACGCTTTGTACATCAATTGGCTCAGAGGCGGGCGGTTCAACGAATAGCCCTCCTGCCCCGTTGTTCCAGCGACTTAGACCTCCACAACAGAGGTTGAAGATATATCCCAAATGGGGTTAAAGGCAATGTCCAACTTCTGTTGGTCACTCAAATATTTCTTCAGCTACTGCGTTTAGGTAGTCTTTGAGGCAATCTATTGCTCTTGGACCCACTCGTTCGGCTGCCTTGGGCTCTAATATCATCAAGGCAAACGTGTCTGCAAGTAGCTCCTCTTCACTTAGCCGATATGATGAATACTCTCCTTCTCCCTCTGGTATCGACCCTCTGAGCCGTTCAGAGAGGCGAATTGCATCTTCTCGGGCACCATCTGTGTCAAACACATTCTCCTTGTTCTCGTCAAATCCTGCCCTCTCACTTTTTTGCCCAATTTCGAGATCAAAGGCGTGTCCAAGCTCGTGTGCTACTGTCGGCCCTTTTCTCGCACCCAGAAAGTCATCTGGGTCAGTATCTACAACGATACGTTTCGGTACCGGATCGAAATACCCCAATACGTCATTCTCATCTATGTCACCATCTAGATTAGAATTATTTACATACCCACTTCGTTCTGCGAACTCAAGCACCCGGATTGCTCGGTCAAACAACTTTGCATGTGGGATTGTATCTACATGGGGAAAGTCCATCTCCCATATATTAGCTTCCCACGTATCTACCTCAAGAGTAATCGGCTCGTTTGAGTTCTCGTCCTCCTGTTGGTCGACCTTTGGTCTGTTCTCATGGATTGCTTTTGCTTTTGCCTTACTTTCTCCACCCCCTCGTAGTGTGAACGGCGATGGATTATCCCCTAATTGCTCAAAACCGCGTACAGTGTCGAGTGATGATGGCAGTTTCTGAAAAATATACATCTAAATTAATGAGTGTTCGGGGCAGTCTCGTCTTCTCTTTGTGTAATGTCAGTATCACCCTTCTCCTCAATCTCCCTCACACGTGCGACGAAAGTCTTCGCCGCATTGGCTTTCCCTGTCGCATCGTATCGGTGTGAATCAACTGTACTTGGCTCAATATTCAATATCTGGGCGATTTCACTTCGACTGAATCCAGCTCTATGTAACGCTAATACGTGGGCCTGTTTCACCCCAATCATGCCGGACTCATGTAATGACCATGCGTTGTGAAGTGCACGTCCAACACGAGAGAGTTCTACCTCGGGAGTAGAGGTCTTAAATTCATGGACTTGCTCAGACATCGCTCCTCCCTCGATATTAGGTGAGTACCGTGGACTAAATCGTTCGTCCTTTTCGTTGTACGTACCCACGAATAGTCCACCTCGCCAATGGATATAGTACGCGGGCATCCCCTCCATTTCGGACTCCTCGTCAGTTACCCGCCCTATGAAGACAGCCTGCTGGTCCTGGATGTACACTGGGAACTCAACCCCCTCGTATTCGGACATTGGCTTCACCTTGCTGCTAGATAGTAGCAATAGGTACTTAAACATTTCCCCGACTTTCGTATCCACAAGCGAAGCTCTTGCTATGACCCGCTCGGTGGAAAAGTATCTCAACGGAATTAACGGCTACATCTTTCTCCCCGGACTACACTCTCTAAGTCTTGCACGCTACTTGTCACAGGAACTGAAAAGAACACCAGTTGTGCGATACATCGTCTCCCTGTATTGAGTGATCACCCCTTTCGCAGACAGATTCAGATGTTGTGCATCATTCGCGCCCTGTGTTCAGCAGAATTTCTGATATATGTTCCGAGAAGAGATCTCAATAGAAAAAATCACTTCTATAACGGAACACAGACTGAATTTCAGATTCCGGGTTCATCCAAAACCGTCCTGAGTACGGTCTCCAACTCTGATTCTAACTCTCCTGCTTGAAGAACAGCGATTTCCTCCTCAGACTGCTCTTCAACCGAGGCTGTTTCTCTTTCGAGATCTTGGACCACCAAGAGGCCATTCCATCCTGGTCCAAACATCTCGTCATCATCAAACACAAAGTCCTCGTTCACTCTAAGGAAGGCAAGATACTCGAGTGTCTCTTTGATTCCCTGGCGAATCGTGTCTTCTCTGGTGCTGTTCTTAACTTCCACAATCAGGTACTCATACTCTGACTCTGCTTCTGAGGCGACCTCGAGTACAAGGACGTCAGGCCGGCCAGTGTGGTTCTGATACTCTTTACCGAAATAGTCGCCGGCCACGTCTTGGGCAGTGAGTTGGACTTGCTCAGTCCGTGATGGGTTCTCTTTGTCATCCTCAGGAACAGCAACAAATGACAAGCCACGATCTGACGCCGAGGTATCGTGGTACAGTGCGATTTCTTTTTGATCGCTGAAGCGAGCGACTTCATCCCGACCTGTCGCGATGGTTTGGAACACTGGCTGGGTCTGGCGCATTCGCTCGAGTGTCGCGATGATGCGAAACAGAACGAAGAGCTCAAAGAGCGAGTCGGTATCATCGGGAGTGATTGCTGTCTTTTCGAGTAACCGTCGAATCTCCTCAGGCTCCCCATCGAATAGACGCTGTCGTGAGCGAAGGAGGGAGGCTGCCTCCCGGTATACATACTGGCGTGACTCCGCTGCGGTGGTCAACATCCGCTCGGTCGGCTCGTACGCCTCAGGCTCGCGAATTCTGCGGACGTGGACGTTCCGGTCGACGATCTGCTGTAGTTCATCGATCAGATCGTCGTCTCCTTGCCAGGTCTCTGATACCCACCCATAATTGGACTTGAGGTACTCCTCTGACTCTCGAATCGTTCGGTGGATTACAGAGATGAGGCGTTTGAGAACGAGGTTCTCCGGGATGTCATAGTTCTCCGACCGGTTGTCACAGACGAATAGGGACGAATCCCGTGGATGCTCCGAGTAACGTTTCTTAATTGTGTCCCCCCAGTTTATCCGCCCATCGACAGTCCCACGCCGTGTTCGCGATGTTGTACGAGTTTCAGTACGAATACTTCGAAGTTGGCTGGGGAGTTCTCTGATGAACTCCACGACGTCATCCTGGAGGACGAAGTGGAGGTCGAGAAGGAGCTCATAATCCTCAAATCGTTCATCGAGTTGCTCCGGCTTGAGCGAGCGAGCCAGCTCTTGCTCTGGGAAAGACCCATTCATCGCATAGGCCAGGATATCCTCAGTCAGCTGTTCGAGGAGCTCGCCCTTATTCATCGTCTGAGATCGTCACCTGTAGCATCTCTCGAGCTGCACTCGCGAGCAGAGAGTTGTTGATTTCAGAGAGGCCAGCGATTCTTTGGACGATTACCTTGCGTTTTGGGACGCCCTCGAGCTGTGGGAAGATGTAGCTGATAATTGCCTGTGTGAGGTGGAATTCGATCTCGCTCTCAGGATGCTGATTTACGTATTGCAATATGTCCTTTATGATCGCTGGCCCAATTGCTCGTTCTTCGACAGCCTGATTCGTCTCTCGCCATACCCGACCAACTGCTATCGCTTCCCTCTGAGAGATGTTCAGCTCCCAAGCATCTGCATACTCGTAGATGATCTCCCCCATTCGAATCCCATCGGTGGAATCTTCCGGGAGTTCTGGTGCCGGCACTCGCACGAACGCGAACCGGCGCATGAAGGCGTAACTCATCTCGTAAAGCGACGTCTTGTCGTAGGCGTTCATCGTAGCGAAGATTCTCCAGGAGTTGGGGACGACGTATTGGTTCGAAGCTGGGATCCCTGTGACGTCCTCATACGTGTTGAGCTCGATCTCACGTCCATCAAGGGTGTATGGTAGTTGGACGGATTGGCCCGAAAGCAGTGTAAACAGCTGGCCGAACGCTTTGTCGATATCTGCCCGGTTAAGTTCGTCAATGACGATCAGCTCGTTCGACTGAGTGCCCGTCTGAGTATCTTTGAGACGGTTGAGGACAATTCCCGGCTTGAACGAGAGGTTCTCTCCGTCTTCTGCTGACTCACTCGGCATATACCCGCCAACGGTGTCGAACGTCGACCAATCCGCAGTAGCAGTAGTCATCTCGAAGTCCGCATACAGGTACGGATAGTGGGTCGCCAAGTGCTCACAGACGCGCTCTGCGATTTCTGTCTTCCCAGTTCCTGGTGGGCCCGTAAGGAGGATGTGTTTTCCAGACCGAAGAGCGGTCGCGATCTGTTCCAGGATTTGTTCTCCAAGATTGTCTCGGAAGTGGAGTCCGTTGAGGATGCTCGCTGGTAGATCACCAGCGTAGGGGGTGTATGGGTTGATCGAACCGATCTCTGTCAGATCCTCCGCCATGGTCTCGAGGAGTGCCAGCGGTCGCTCGTAGTCGATCTGGTTGTCTTCTGTCCGGAACGTCCCAAACATCGATTGAACAGGGAATTGAACGCCAGATACCCCGACACAGATCTCATTGGCTTGTTCGATCTGTATACAGTTCGCCGTCAGCGCACTCAAATCGCGGTTGATGTCCGTGGGATCCCTCTCTGTAATGTCCTGCTCGAGGTTCATTTTCTCGACCTCACCAGCGAGGAACAGCCGCTCGAAATTCGCAACGAGCGGGAACGCTTTCTCTCCGGTATGTTCGTCCCACCACCAGTCCTCTTCCTTTTTGTAGGTTTGTCCGATGATTCCTATTCCAATGATCCCTCCCTCCTGTTGTTCGAATTCGTCGCTTGAGGGATCTGCTCGAGAATGGAGCACTGCAACATCTCCTTCGGTGAGTTGGTTCCATTGGTCTGCGTGCTCATCTTCGAACGAGACTGACCGGTACTGAATTGCGGTGAGCCAATATTCGGGTGGGGCAGTGAATTTTCGAACAGTTGGTTCCGTCTCTTGGATATGCGTCGTTAGAGGGTGATCTAATTCTGTGATGTTCGCCCCATGTTCTGGCTCTACTATGGAGTAGCTATCTTCGAGAATGCTATTTAGACGCGGTTGACTGAGTGCTCCTCCGGAGAGATCCAACTCGTCTTGGACAATACGCACTCCCCCGAGAAAGAGTGTCTTCGCAGGAGCAAACGAGCCAAGCGAGCCAACACCGAGCGCTTCCGCTTTTGTCTCGAGCTCTGGTTCTATTGATTCGTACACCGCACGAAGCTGATCGTACTTCGCTGCAGTACTTGCGCTCACAGCATCGGATGGCCTGAACCCACTGAGAGCCTTCGTCCAGTCTTTGATGATCTCCCTCCCAACACGACTTGTGAGCCAAGCCGCCCCCATATCTGTTTGAGAGAGTCGCTCCCGAACATCTGTGATCATTACCTCGATTGAGTCATATTCGTCGGTTGGTGTCATTGGATACAGTTGGCGGCCCTTGATCTGCTCGATGAATTCACTGATTGATGCGTACTCGTCGTGGAAGCTCGAGCCATCCCGGTCGAAGTTGATTGCGCTATACGTGTCGTTGGGCCACCCTTTGAAGCCGAGCGTATCCCAGAAGTCTGCTTGCTCGAGAGTGGCTTCGTAGACCGGCTCAAGGAACATCACGTGAGGGAAGGTCCGATCGGTCACATCCCCCCAGCCAACGGCTTTGGTGAACGCTGCAGCGTCCTCTTGGTCCAAGACAGTTGCATCTCGGACTTGCGCTAAGATGGTGTACTTTCCACCACGACGGCCATCGCGATCGGCGAATAGGAGGTAGTCGCCTTTCTTGGCAGGCGTATCTGTCTGGTTCCCCCAGACCCGAAGGGTCTCGTGTTCAACTGCGGGATCGTATACGTCGTCTATGCGATTTCGATGGACCCCCTCAATGACTGTCCGTTCGAAATTCGTGCGAATCGGTCCATCACCGCCCTTTACGGGAACTTGATAGACAGTTGGGTTCTCAGGGTCTGGGATATCGGAATGTGGATCGTGGTAGTTGATCGTGGTTTGTTCTCCTGGGTTTTCAGCCTCGTCTGGGAATGCTACCTCACCGATTGGCGATAGCTTGAATCGAATTGCTCTTCGGATGTCACCGTTGCTGTCGGGAAGGTCCTCAAAAAAGTGGCCAGCATACAAGAATTGGCCAACATAGCGAACGCCCACGTCCTCTATAGTGAAGAAGTGAAGTTCTCGGCCTTCTTCGACGTGGTCTCTTATTACCCGATTCCCATGAAGCATCTCCATATCGCCTTCCTGGCCTTCACCGGTATAGATTATCGACCCATCAGATTGGAATTCGTCTTCGTAGCCGTGGTCTTCTCCAGATCCGCCAGTGAACAGGAACACAACCGATTCGTCGTTAGAGGGTGATATCCCGCCCCGGTAACTGCCACCGTATTTCGCGTGAAGTTGTTGTCTGTTATAGACCGATCCTGGCTCTAATTCTACCGAGCTTTTTCCAAGGAGTTGCTCTGCAACTGCTTTTCCGTCGGCAGTAAGTCGATTTTGACCGTTCTCGCTTCCGAGGTACCCGATTGATTCTATCCACTCGAGGTGCCGTTTAGCGACACCAACGGTTTGCATATTACACTCTTCGAAGGTACTGACCAACAGGTCCATGATCTCCTCGTCAGTCATAGACTCAGAATAAAGCGCACAGAGGATCGTATCGAACCCTTTGACTCCTGACCGAAGTGCGCTATACAGAACAAGTGGGTCAGAATCCCGAAGATAGCAGCGACCAGCGCGCGTGAGAGCGTATTTGTTGCCTACGCTTTGAATAAGGCCAATTGTCTCGATGAAGTTTAGATGGGTTTTGACAGCGTTTTCCTCTTGGCCGTTCGTATGGGAGAGGACCCAATCAACTGCTTTACTTTTTGGGACACCTCTTTGGGTGTCTGAGTCCTCGAGGAAGCGTAGAAAGTTAGAGAGGATTTCTAAGCGACCCTCGATTCCACCATAGAATCGGACAGTCGACATCCGCCGTCTACTTGACATTACATTGAAAGAGGTAACAGCATCATTATAAATCCTGTTAAGAGCTACTTCTGGTTGAGGGTTGGCTAGTAGAAAAAGGCAACTTTTCGCAAAATCAGTCTTGCTAGATCTGGTTCTCCACGTTCGTAAAGATAAGCCAGCAAGCCCCCAAACCATTCTGCGAGTTCAAATTCGAAGTGGTAGTTTGAAGATAAATGACCAACTATTCCTTGATCACCGTTTAATGTTTCATCACTTTGCCGACTAACCAGATGTGAGGTGCCTCTGTTTGGAATATTAGCTCTCTTCTCGTTGCGCCAACGAAATCACGTTCAGTTTCACCTCTGACAACTTTCGTAAAATAATGAATTTAGCATTTTTATATCTCATAAATAATAATATTAATCTAGATCCTGCCAATTCTCAATAGCACTTAGTGCAGATTTTTTACGCTCATACTCCTCAATTTCATTACGATTTTTCTCAATTTCCTGATCAAGTGTATCACGTGTGTGTTCAATGTTGGAATTATTAACAATATATCTCAACACATGCCTCATGTTTGTATCAATTTCGTCAGTATTATCTTCGATCTCCCAAATTTCGGGAAAAGAATCAAGAAAAATTTCACGAAGAATAATCGTATCTCTGGCGGTAATATTCCCACTCCTGCCAGAATGGACAAGTTTGTTTCGTGTTTGTTTCAAGCGATAATATATATCGTCCACATTTTCAATAGAACAAAAATGTCCCGTACGTTTGAGAACATCTGCACTTTCATCTTCACTGGGTTCAGTATAAGAAATATCCTCGAGTCCGCGCCAGTAGGCAAGAAAAGAATCACGTGGATTAGTTGCAGACACCGCTGAAAAGAACCCTTGCAGACCAGAAGCAAGCGACCTCTCAGATAAACGAGCGTATGATGGTGGAAATTTACGGAAGCCTAAGTCTGAATATGTAGTTTGAAATCTCCGATCTAAATCAATCGGATTACCAAAACGGTCCGATCTGGAAACACTAGTTACGAGCTCGCTATCTTTGCACACCAATATAAACGGAGGTCGCTCGACAATTAGTTCCTCATCGAGAACATTGGAGGAAAGCAACTGATCGAGGGTTAGCTCACTCAATAGGTTAGAATCATAGTAAATAGTGTAGTTAATTTTCCCAATCATAATCTCGATAACATCGATAGCACTAGAAGCCGCTTCTTTAGAAGATGGGGCCTCAATACTACATGACCAGTACCAATCACTATTGTATGAAGTGGGGTGAAGTTTAGACTCGCTTAAAAACTCCTCGAGCGGCACGCTTCCAATAGAAATGTCACCTATGTCGTTCGACTCAAATATTTGGTCAATTGTGGAATTACACGCCCGAAAAATTTTGTTACCATTTACAAGAAAACTCTCTTGTTCAGATTCTTGGATGTTTAGAGGGAAATATATTCTGTACTCTGTCTCATCAATTTGTTCTAATATCTCTTCTAAACAATCATCAAACATTTGTACTGTTGCTTCATCAGAAACATCAACAAATGGCTGATCGAAATCACATTGTGGGTCAGTCTCTGCCTCATCAGTTGCGTCCGCAAGTTCGGATAGAAGAGGTGACACATCAATCACCTCGGATTGTTTTTCTCCCCCGTTTGGCGTACTTGCATCCGGTTTTTGTTGTTGCAAACGCTGTATCACGTTCATCAATGCTCGATGGACCATCCGCTCCCACCGATCCCCAGAATATCCATCTTCAATATTAATATACTCTGGACGGTCATTGGGATCGATATATATCGCGGCAATTGCTCCGACCAGAATTGGGTAAGCCTCAGTTCCTTTCGCGGAGATCTTCCCAAGTCTATCTTCTCCCTTTGTAATTTCGACTACCTCATTATCCTGATCGCGAATGATGCCTTTTAATTCGTCGCAAGCCCGAACTATATACTCTTCACGAGACATCTTGATACTCACCTCTTTGAAGAGATTCCAAAATAAGATCATGATATCCCGAATCCATCACACGCGGACTTCGTACAAATCCAAAGTCATTAAGAACTTCTTTGATAATTTTGTGATCCTCAAAACCATAAAGGTCAAAGGCAGCTGCATCAATCTCTGCCCGTAATTTCCGTCTGTGCTCCTCTGACTCAATAACTGGCTGAATGTTTAATGTCTCCCGTTGTGGCTCAAAGGGAGCCCCGGTCAGATTTAGGCGGGCAACACGCCTCAAAATTGGTTCAAACAATGGGTGATCTTCCGTTATGAAGGGTACCCTAGTTTCAAACAAAGTATATTTTGGAATGGAGTTTGTAACTTTCTGTCGGAGCAAATAGTCATATGGAACACTGTTTAAAAGACCCAAGAGAACTAAGCGTCGCCTGATATTTGTTTGGTCTCCTCGGTGGGGATCAATGCTATTCAGCGTGTTTATGTGAAAGTAATTCTGAGGAAGAAGAGATGCAATCATACTTCGCTCATTTGATGAGTTTGTGATTCGACGATAGACAATCCGTGAAGAATCGGCTGGAAGTAATCCAGAATCTGATGTTCGTTTTCGCTCACGTAGATACTCTTGTGTCGAGATCCCCTGTTCTGCATCACGTGGAATAGTCCATAGTTCTGGCTCGTCTACAGCAGCCTCTGGGACAGCCTGGTAGGCGTACTGATAGATGTTCGACCCTCTATATATGGGGCTACTATTCTCAAAACGAAATTCTGAAATATACCTGCTATCAGATGTCTGATTAAATTCTCCGGTTGGAAAAATGGTCCAACCATCACTCCCTTCGTCCTCACTAAGAACTGGTGCGTTGAGAATCCGCTCCAAGGCTTCAAGTTGAATGTCACGTTCAATCTGCGGGAACGCAAGCGTTTTGGGAGAAAAACTAGCAATGAATCCTGTATCAACTTTATAATATTTCCCCATATCGGTATAATCTTCTGGGGTGACAAACCCAGATCCAACATCAATATTTCCAGTGCTCTGCCTTGCCTGGGAAAGAATAGTTGCATATTTGAATCTGCGATCAATTTGGTTGAATGTATTTTGATTAGTGAAAGTAGCAATACGATCGATATCCGTAGTAGTGAGATATCGGTCACGCACATGGTGAGAGGCTGAATTAGTCAGTACGGACTCGTCAACTAGTGCTGCGATTGTTCCCCCATTTGAAACGATATCATGGGCACGGTGGAGAAAGAACGCATCTATGATATCACTAGAACGTCTCCAACCTCTTGCAGGTGGAAGTTGAAACTGGCTGCCAGAATAGAGGTAATCAAGTATTGATTTATCGATTGACTCTTGTATGCTGGACTCAGACCACGGAGAGTGAAATAAGATGACGTCAAATCCACCTTCGTCCATGACACAGGGAAATTCAAGTGGCCAGTGGAAAGCCTCTTTTTTTGTGAGTTCCTCTTCCACATTTGTTCCTGACTCGCTATCCTCCTCAACTCCTCCATACAGCTCAAACTTCAGTCTGAGATCGATCTCCTTAGCTTGATCTGATATTGCCTCTATTATTGAATTGAGCCTTGTTTGTCTCTCAGTTGGTGGTGCAGTCCGGTAGCTAGTTAGAATTGGTCTGACCTTATTTGCCAACGTTTCACACGAATCGACTCCTTGTGGCAAATCTGTATGTGATTCTTCTGTACCTTGAAATGCTGTGAGGGGTAGCTGGCCCGACCAATACGGTGGGTCTGAACTAAACGGTTTTCCGATAATACTATTACCGACCTTAAGATTATGGCCAACTCTAGGAGGAAGAAACTCATCTCCATGGTTAAGTGTACAAATATATGCCAACTCTAAACGAAAGCGTGCGAGAGAGACTGCCTCAGGATCAACATCGGCACCAAAGAGATTTTGAGAGATCGAGGTCCAGACCAAATGTCCTTGACGAGTTTGGTTATTTAATCGCTCAGGACATTCATATTGTGGATTAGTTGCAGTATGAACCGATTCAATGTACTTTCGTAGCCTCACAACCGTGTCAAGAGCGGATACTATGAACGCTCCACTCCCCATTGCTGGGTCACCTATGCGGAGTTTAGGAAGGATGTCTGTATGTATAGTTTCAATAACATCATGGTTTAAATTGCTATGATCGGTTTCAACTGACTGCTTACTAGTGATCGAACTGATAGGTGTGCCAAGAATCTCGGATAGATCCGTATAGGTCTCATCAACAGAGGTGTGAAGTTGGTTGATAATTGCATCTTCAATAGCTTCATCAGCGACTGGACATGTCAACTCAGGTGGCGTGCTGTATCCTTCATCGTGAGTCAGAGTTAGATGGCGTTCTAGAGCAATTCCAATAGTATGTGCTGTGACTTGATCAAGACGAGTCCAGTCGGTATCCGAGAGAAGCCAATCAAATTTATCAAGTCTCTTCTCAAACTTTTTTAAGAGTGAGCTTAGAAGTTCCCTCTGGGCGGAAATGCCGGGTACGTCTTTTAATGGGCGTTGATCATTTAGAGCTGTGGCCTCGTAGATAGGTTGGAGTGTCTCTGGTACGTCTCTTGATTTTTTGCTTGAGAAGAGACTATCCAATTGTTTTAAAAACAATTGTTGAAATGACTCAGTATCAGACACTACATGTTCTGCTAGTATTTTTGATCGTAGTGCAGTAAGCAGCAATGAGGCTGAGAGATACTTAGTCTGTTCATTGGAAAAGCTGTACGTAGAGTTAACTCCCCTATCGATCTCCCTATACAAATCTAACACTGTTTTCGAGAATCGGTCATTGAGGTCTGATTTAGATAAGGCATCGGCTGTTGATCGTGGTGATTCCGGGTCAAGTGCATTAACTCGATCAAGTGTTTTTCTGAGTTCTGTTTTGGAGTCAATGAGCTTGGTTGGTTCAAACCGATGATATCGCACTGATGGGGTTCCAATTGGTCGTCGAACAAACCCAACTAACCATGCAGCACTGAGATTCTCGTGAAGAACAAGCACACAGCGCCGTTCTTCTGTAATATCAATGTCAATTTCAGAAGCGTTATCTGGGGTTGCCGTTTCGATATCGAACCAAGAAATCCTATTTGGATCCAGACCAAGCTCGGAAAAGGTCTGTCTAACTGCACTGGGGGTATTCCATCCTCTAATATCGGAAGGTGTAAGTTCCTGATTCACGATCCCTCAAACTCCATACTCAACTAACAGACAGAGAGGAATAAATAACTAATCACATTTACGGCACTCTTTAGTGGAACCGCTTTGAGGAACGAGCAGATCGTTGAGTTGGTTTGGACTATAACTCAAAGACCTGATCAGCGAGAGCTACGACGCGGATTTAGAATAAGTTCGGGAAAACGAGCGGACGGAAACGCCTGTTAGTTCGTTTGCAGTCCGGCTCCATGCAATTGAATGTTCCCTTCGAGAGACAACAGCGAATCTCCCCAAATAAGGATTTGAACGCTCATATGGTGCGGTTTGATGTTAAGTGCAACGGGTTGCTGACACTGTTCTGGCCCGCCATTGTTCCAAGGATGGAGCTCTCGTACGGTCCATCAGAACACTTAGTGTCTCAGGTAACTTCTGGGCATACTATATCTGGAAGGACGTTATTCACATGACGCTGAAGCGGTACTCCGGAACAGTTTATGGCCAGAAATCATCATCGTTTTGGGGTCGCCTCCAGTGGTATTTATGTCAGTGAACTCGTAGTGTTCTATAGCTATGAATTCAGATCCCGATATTTTCATTGCACCATGTAGTCGCGAGCATAAAGAGACAACCATCAAATATTTCAAGGACACTGTGCTCGACGGTATTTCTTCCACTGAGTATCCAAAAATTCAAGATCTCGGATACGAAGGTTCGGTTCCTGTTTGGGGCGTAATGGAGTCGAAGGAATCGACTTGGGACAAAATGGATGGCGGTGATATCGTCTTGTTTTATACAAAATCGGGCATCTATACGCACTGTGCGAGGGTCGACAAAACCCACACAGATGAAGCTCTTGCCCGCGATATTTGGGCACCATATGATGAAGGAAGAACGGTAGACGATATCAAGAAACCTTGGTTACATCTGTTCTTTCTCCGGGATATCACTCAGGTAGATATTCCTGCAAAGATTCTTCACGATGCCTTTGGGTATGATATGGAATATCCATTAGGATTTATGCGCCCATCAGATACTGCACATAATCGACTTCGAACTGAGTCTGGCAGTGTCACCTCGTTTCTCAGCAGCTATCTCCCAGACACGTCATCACAATCGCGAGAAGACACCTCCGAAACGACGGAGGAGCCTCGTAATTCTGTACCAGAATCCGATGATTCACCTAAGCCCGAAAAAACGAACCGAGTAGATCGCGAAGAGAGGGCCAACGATCTGCGCCCACCTGAGCGAACTGAGACCTCTATCAGCAGGATCATTCGTAATACAACACTTGCGAAGGAGCTCAAAGAGCGATATGCGCATCGATGCCAGATCTGTGGCGATCACCGAAAACGAACGAACTCTAGCCGCTATGCGGAAGCACATCATATCAAACCACTCGGTAATGCTGAACCAGGGCCCGACTCTGAAGAGAACATTCTTGTTCTTTGTCCTAATCACCACTCAGACTTTGACTATGGAATGATCGAAGTCGATCCGGATTCTTTTGCTATCACACATGCGTATGATACTGCTGTCGATGGAGGAACCCTATTTGTAGATGCGGACCACGACCTTTCAAAAGAGTATCTTGAATACCACAATTCTGAGCTCTCTAAATTGTAAGTTGTCGGGTTGGTTGAACCTCGTGCACGGGTTCTGAATCTTGAGATGCGCTGTGGGATGGTCTACTGGCCACTCATCGATGTCCGCTTGTCGGGGTCCCATCGGTACTATTCTCCAAAGGCGTAAGCGACATTCTCGAGATGGGCCCGGGCAGCGTGGCTTCGAATTGTTGGGAGTTCCGGCACGTCATCATCAGGATCGACGGCTACTGTACGGGGAATGTTATCCCATCCATCTTTGTGGCCGAAGAACATCCGCTCGAAGCCATATCGGCCGCTTGCATCCACTTAGAGAACGATCGTTATTGGGGTCCGAATTTGTGAGTATGAGTACCCGAGGTTCTCATGGTTTTTCGCGATCGCGATGACCTCGAGCAACCGGTTTCGTACAACCTTCTGGAGTGACACGAGTTCTTGCCGGTTTGCTTAGTGCAGCAGAAACCGTAAGATCGGGTTTGATTGTGGCATCGCTGGCTAAGGCCAAACCATCAGTCAGAAAGACAACTCAAAATTAACAAAGAAAGATTGGTTCACACAGCACTCCCAGTTTACGCAGTGATTCATTGAACCGCGAACGTTTTGACCGGTAATTTTATTTATCACCTACCCTTAACCGTCTGATACGGTGACTATAGATGTCTGATCCAGGCCGTGATGAAGGTGAAGAGACCAAGATTTCTGCGTTGGAGTTGGGTTCAGACTTCCAGGACCCCCTCGATGATTTTGCAGACGATGATTTCGAAGTCGATGGATTCGGTGACGAAAAAAGCGAAACACTCGCACAAGACAAAGTGCGACGCGCTGTCCGTAAGTTCGGTGAAGACGGGATCACTGTCAGCGAAATCATGGAGGTTACCGGTCTTGCACGTAATACTGTTGATAAGCATCTTACACGGCTTCAGCAGTTGCGGGAAGTTTATCGCCAAAAACGCGACAAACAGACCTACTTCTACTACCCTAATGGAAAGCCGTTACATTCCTTTGGCAAGAAGCGGATAGAAGGTGGTGACACAATCTTAGATATTCAGCTTGCTAAAGGTAAGAACGAGGACTTGTACTTCCATCTGACCGAAAAGCGGTACTCGCTCATGGAAGGCGAGACGACCGAAGGGGCAGTAATATTCCCACTATCAGCACTCGACGAAGTCTTCCAAAACATGCAGGAGTTCGCAGAGGAGGTTGAAAGATAATGCAAAAACTACAATTCATCGAGAAAAACGCACAGGGACTTGAAGAGATTAGAATCA
Organism: Natrononativus sp. DTA114; assembly: GCF_059736515.1. NCBI lineage: Archaea > Methanobacteriati > Methanobacteriota > Halobacteria > Halobacteriales > Natrialbaceae > Natrononativus > Natrononativus sp. DTA114. The sequence goes on from NZ_JCASSN010000006.1 coordinate 73,672, forward strand.
GTGACGTCGAAAGCATCGAAGCACCGTTCTATACACCAGAAGTGAGTGGTCCAGAGGGACTTCAAGCACTTATAGAGGCAAAAGACGGATTAGAGCCCCAGAACCCAATCATGGTCCCCGGTCACCGATGGCAGGACATTCGATCTAAGCCTCGGTTCAAAAAGGTCAGAAACGACATCTATGATCTGGTGAGGAATCATCCAGTCTATTACTATGAGCCGGTCGAACTCTTCCGATATACGCGCCCACAAAATCTCGTGACGTATGCGTTCCAGGGAGACCAAACCCGATCACGAGACTTCTATAGTAAGCTTCGTGATAAAAAGTATAAACAGGCAATAAACAAACTCCCAACGTTCTTCCAGCCCTTCGTTGAGGCGCAGATGAAGCCGCTACTGAAGAGCAAAAACCTAAAGGTACCAATGATGTACCAGTCTCAGAGCAGTGGGAAGGTACACGAAGCTTGGCGGGATTCGCGTGCTGATTCTGGGTTCACCGGATACTTCGAACGTCTAGCTAACGACGCCGCCAAGGCGCCTAATACTGCAGTTATTCCGCCAGTTCCACCGGTATTAAAGTCCTCCGGCAAAGACGCGATCAGCCGGTCGATTGGGTTCAACGGTTACATGCGAGAACTCTGTGACACGAAGTGGAATGAGCCATCTAGCGGTGCGGTTACGTCATACCTCCACTTCTACATTGATCAGGGCTTATTCGAGCCGAGTGGGAGAGAGAACCGTCTTCGAGTTCTCGAAGCTATCCGGTCGGAAATCGCGAATGCCTCATATGCGGGTGTGGCACTTACAATTTCGAAACCTGAAAACGTCTGGAAAAAAGGGAACGACAAAACCCTCGAACAGTTCGTCACTGAAGTTACGAACTTCGCACGTCAGGAACATTTGCCTGTCATTATGCCCCGATCTGGCTATTACGGGATGCACCTGACTGATAATGGTATTCAGGCTTTCTCGTGTCTAATGAACGGAAACCTCGCTTACAATCGACGTGGAGGTGCACCAGATGAACGAGCGCGCTACGGAACGCTACCCATATACGGCGCTGCTCGTGACGTGAACGCCGAAGAGCTTGACCGTTTGCTGAGTCGCAACGGAGGATCCGTTCACGATATTTCCGACCTACCGAGTTCACCACCCACTTATAACCAGTCTGCCAACTCGTACAAGGGTAAATACGGAAACGCAAACGAATTCCGGATTCGATTTGGGAAACCCAGGCGATTGGTGCATGTGAAAGAAGCCCAAGAACTCCGTGATGGCCTCCGTCGTGGCACTGCTAACCCAGCAAGACGGTACTTAGAGCGGGGTCAGCATCCTCACCTATCGTAACCCGGGGGTTGTACGGCCGAATAAAGCGTTTCCGAAATAGGAACACGAACTTCACTTTGCTGTGTTCATAATTTGGTCATGGGCCTGCCGATCGCATCGATCGGCTACCTTCGATCAAGCCGTTCAATTACAGTTCGGTCTTGTATTGACCTGTTCAAGCGCATCGATTACGGTCAGCCCGTAATTTTTGGGATGGCCGTTGCAAGTTGTGCCGCCTTCTCAGCCGGCTGGTTCAACTGTCTCGACTCGGTGGTTAAACGACACGAGTGATTCGATAATCGACAAGTCGTCTTGCGGATATACAGTTGAGAGCATAAGCAGGCTGGCCTTGTGTTCACATAAAAACACGTTGATTTCCGAAAATCACGGGCTCTTAGACAACGGCACTTTGAAAATAAAACGTGATGTAAGTGTCGAGCTTACTCATTCAGCTGGATATAATTAATCAATCCACTAATGCCTCGAGATCATTAGCACCGAGTTCTTCACTGAGAAAAGCTTCCCCGTCATCCGTGATCCGGTAGAGTCCCTGAGTAACCCGTTCGACAAGACCGTAATCAGACATTAGAGATAGCCGATTGCTCGCATAATTGGCCACAGTGACATCCAGTTGCTCGAGTGCGCCAGGAGTCATGTTCCCCTCATCACGCATCGTTTCTAGGATTTTTTCGTCAACTGGACACATCCAATCTGCGCGCTGTCTTACCACATAGGTGGATGATACTGTAGAACTCATAATTGGATTTGTACATGTCTGAATGAGGGAGTCGGGCTTCTCGTGTACAATAGGATCATCAACGATAACTGCGGCATAACCTGGTGCGACCCCACTGGGTTCCAGCGTGACATCCTCATCGTGATTGCACACCGTGAGCAACTGGATGATCACCGACTCTAAGAATGACAAGAACTCCTGTTGGTCGCTCAGCTCGATAGAGTCTGGAAATCCGGCTTGTCTATGACAACTATTGTTCGAAAGTTATTAGAATCTGTTTTAAATATCAGCCCATCTTATCTATATCAATAATAATGTCGTATCATATATTTTCAAACCCATAATTTTCGACGGAGGTAGGAATCTTTCATACGAATATATTTCGCGCAATTCTAATGAGAAACATCATACCTAGGCCTGCCGGAAACCCGGTTAAAAATCTAAGTTTGTTCGAACTTTCTCTCTTCCCAATCAACTGTGTAGTTCCATCAATTGCAGTTGGAATTATTATCAGTATCCAGATCGGGACGAAAACCAATGATGGTAAACCAAAAAGATACTCAGCTATTAAAGCTGCAAAGAACCCAACGTAAATTCCGACACATCGAGAGCAGATCGGAGATCGATACCCATGAACCCTAAAACACCTTTCAGGTTCCCCATGGCATAAAAATGGAATACTCATCTATCGTCGTTCACGTAGAATTTGACTTAATTCAGCACCAATATTCTGATTTGCATCCAATGAGAGTGTAACCTCAAGCTGTTGATGTGCTTCATCCCCCGTAATAAACTTCATTTTCTGCTTTTCTTGTTTTTTGCTCTTATGGTCCCAATGTAGTGCGACCGCAATTAGCCCCACTCCAATAAGTAACGCAATAATAGCAATTCCGGGGTCATCAGAAATGCTCCCGAGACCTCCAAGCGCCAAGAAACCCCCGCAACAGCCTAATACCAATCTGGGATCAGCATTCTCTTCTTCTTCAATACCCGTCTCAATTGAACTTATATGTTGGTAATCAATATCTTTGAACCCTCCAGAATCTTTTAGATAGACTATCCGTCGATCCGTTGCTCCAAAGGTATAGCTGGGGTCAGAAGATTGGTTTTCAATTAATTCGGAGAAGCTTGGGTTATCATCAGTATCATTACTACCTTGAATTACTTCCATTGCTCTAAATGAGAGCAATAGTTCCTCATCACTAGCAAGATATTCCCTAAGAATACCTGAATCCATTTTATCGCTTATTATCTAATTCCCCTTCATAAACCTACCGAGAAGTAACCTAATAAGAATGAGGGGGTCAAGACTATAACCAGTTTCGCATGAGTTGGACAAGCACTTTGCGGTGACTACCACTCCGATAAAAACTCCACAGAGAGATCTACTTTCTCTGCAAGGCCGCGAATACGATCCTTTTTATTCTGCGTATTGAGTGAGGTGTCGAGATAGTGTTTGTTTACTAACTCATAGGGGGACCTCATTTCAGCCCCATTAGGATGAATCGGTTCGGAGTTGATAGAGCAGTTCTTTCTCGCATGAGAGGTAAGATGCGGAACTTCGATCTTGTCCATAAGGTCATGTTTCTCTATCAGGTAGTCAACTGCGGCACCCATGTTCTGTTTCTGATGTGTGTGCATTTCATCTCTATTGTTAGGAATTACCCTCCCATCAGAAAAACATATAATGTAGCCCCGATCGTCTTGTTTGCCATTGTTAGTTGGCTTCTCGGAATCGCATTCCCCCGATGTCTCATCAAGTTCTGACGTCACCTCTTCGCTGACAAACTGTCGTTGTTCACCGAGAACTGTAACAAGACTTTGTACGAAATCTCGGGCCTGTTCTTCGAGATCGATCGTCAATTCACCAACTTCGTTCTCGACCGTCTCAGCGACAGATTCTGTAATATAGTCCTCGTTTTCTTGCAAGCTTCGAATTGCTCGGTTCGTTCGCGCAACCTGCTCTGCTATTTCGTCGGATTTCCCCGAACGGATAGACTCCTTTGAGAGTAGTTCAAGTACTCCGGGGTTTTTGGCGAGATCGTCAAGGCAGAATTGGACAACAGAAACCTCTTCTCTATCCTTCTGCTGGCGGTCTTTAGTAAGAACCTCGAACGATTTTCCGTTTGTAAGGATCCCCCAATCTACATCAAGTTCCTGCCGCATATAACTCCGCAACTGCGTGATGTTCGCATCGGAGAGTGTGGAGCGAACGGGCTTCACCTCTACGAAGACAATGGGTGAATCCCCTACGAGAAGTGCATAATCTACATGAGTACTACCTGAAGCCATCGGAACGGTATACTCGAGGGCAACTTCCGTTGAGTAGAGATTCCATCCAAGTAATTCTAAAAAGGGCTGAACGAGTTTGACTTTTGTATTTTCCTCGTCCATTTGTGGTGAAGACTCGATGAGCTGCTGACTTCGATCAATGTACTCATCAATCTTCTCACAGTCCATTAATAAATTGTCTACAATGCACCTATTTATAACCTGATGAATATCGTCCGGACTTCCAAGAATCAGGTGGAATAGACAAGATTGGATACAATTACTCAATCGTCAAGTGGCTCGAGATCATTGGCATCTAACTCTTCGGCGAGATAAGCTAATCCATGCTCAGTCATTCCAAAAAGTCCCTTTTCAATTTTATCGAGAAGCCCGTAGCGTGAGAGTTCCCGACAACGCTCTCCAGCATACTTACGGCCGATATCAATACGTGAGGTTTCACCTTCACGCGAGAGCGCAAGTGGAGTCATGTTCCCCTCGTCTCGGATTACCTCAAGGATACGATCGTCAGCAGGGGACATCCAATCGGCAGTTTTCCGCATCTGATTATCAACTGGGTGAGTCTCACTCATAGTAACACCGATACGAAGTCATGAATACCTATTGGGTATTAATAGTTACCCAATGGCATCTCCCAACTGCCGTTGGGTGACAAACTATAAGTGGGTCCAGTTATACAGTCAGATTGGAAGCCGAATCCTCTGGGTATTCAAAATGCCCAGCGTGCTAGAACACGCCGGACGCGGCTTCCAACTCCCAACCACGGGATTTCAGAAGCCATGCGAAACAAACGCCCCCGAACCCATAACTGTAGGGTTCACGACCCAGACGCATCGTCCGACATCACCCACTCAACCGACTACAAAAACCTGCGCGACAACGCAGGTGCACGGACGAGTTCATCCACTTCCCCCCGTCCAGTAGATTCACCCAACAAAGAGTCACCTAACAATACCGGTGCCCACCCCGACGATGCGGACGTCGAACTCCTCGAGCACGATGGAATCATCATCGCTGACGGCGGAATAACCTGGAACGACCTCACTGGGTTCCAGCGTGACCTTCTCACAGCGATCGCACGCCTCGAGCATGCGGACAAAACGTCCTACGGCCTCGGTATCAAAACTACCCTCGAGTCCCAGTACGATACAATCGGTCACGGCCTTCTTTATCCAAACCTCGATCATCTCGTTACCTACAGACTCGTCGAAAAGAGCGAACTCGATGGACGAACCAACGAGTATCGACTCACCGACCCCGGCCATACCCTCCTTGAAGATCACGTCCAAACACTGGCCGTAGCAGGAATCAAACCATCCCAGCCAGTCACCGATGGGGGTGAGAACTGATGGTCTGTGGTGGCTGCAAACACTGCGGGCAGCAGACTACCAACAACCGCCTGTGTAAAACCTGCAAGCAACTCTCCGATCGCGGCTTTTTCTCGACCGAGACTACCACAGCGAACCCGAAGACACTCGAATACGAGTGTACGGCCTGCAGTCACGAGTTTATGACCGACGGTTCGGACGCCTGCCCGGAGTGTGGCGCACGACGCCGCCGGTATATCGGTCCACTCTCCGGAGAACAGAACTCCGAGACTAAAACCAGCAAACGCTCCGAAGCAGAGACCCCGCTGCTCACAGACGGTGGTCACGACCGCCCACAAGAAACTGAACCCACAAAAGCCGGAGCAACGAACGCTACCGATCTTGATCTCAGTATTGAGTACACAACGATCAACGGGCGCCGCAGACGCGTAACCTTCGTTCCAGATACCGGTGGAGAGGCCTGGCGGATAGAGCACGAACGTCGAAACGAGGAGTGGCGAGAAACTGGTCGCGAGCCTGTCTCAAATCTGGACGTATGCTTCAATGGTCGAGTCTCACCCTCTCGAGACCACGGTTGTAGACGGGCACGCATATCGCTTGAGGAGCAACTCGAGATACACCGGACGATCGCTCGCCTCGAAGCACTCGCACACGCCCACGAACAACTCGATTGGGATCAGATACCTGGATTCGCCAACACGGATGCGACTGCGTGGGCCGCCCAGCTACGCGACGCTGCTGATTGTCTCGAGGCAGATCTCGAACGTGCCGCTGTTCCAGCAGTCGTCGATTCCGATGGTGCTGTATCGAGCGTACGTGGCCCCTGCCCGTCTGCGGTCCTGAACGAGGGTGAGGAATCGTGAGTCTTGGTGTACGCGATTACGCGATCAGTGACGGCCCCTCAGCCACCTCAACCAGCAGTTCCCTCGAGGCGACTGCTATCGGCGTTGATCTCGGTGAGTATAATCTGTACACTGCCTGCCCAACGGCCATGCCTGATTGGAAGGGTGCGTACAGGGTCAGCGGCCAGGAGATTTGCACACTCCTCGAACACTTCCGAGAACATGTAATCCACTTGCTCTCGAGTGGGTCCGACCGAGACACAATCGCTGCTGCTGTTCGCGAACACCGAAACGGCATCGTCGTCAAGATCGACGAGGCCGCCGCCGAGATCTGTTCGTACGCACTGGCGTACGAACACCCAGTTCTGATCACCGAAAACAGCCATTTCGATCCAGATCTCTGGTCCTGGTTGGTCGATCCAGATGCCCACCGTGGCACAGCCTGGCTGTTGGCGATGGCTCACTTGCGACTGCGAACCATCGCTGCAGAATACGCTATTGAAGTTTCGACAGTCCCTGAGTCCCACTCTTCTCAGGAGTGCCACGCCTGTGGGGTTATCGGAAAGCGCGAACTGAACAAAACGTTCCGCTGTACAAACCCCGCATGTCACGTTGACGGCGTCTATGCCGATTACAATGCTGCGACGGTTCTTGCACAGCGCTACTATCCTGGTCAGTGCTGCGCGTATCCACTGACTTCCTTAGAGGATCGTCCAACACCCGTTGCAGACAGTAGGATATCTCCATGACGGCCTGTCGATTTCCTTCTTGCTACGTACCCAGCGGGAACACCAGCCTCAGTTTCTCGAGGTCGCCAGTGAAACCGGCCCGAGTTTCGAGGTACCTTCTGAATGTCCCCGCCCCCAGCTCGTGCTGACTGTCTCGAGTAGCGACTGCATCGTCCGCTGAACACCCCTATCGACTGAAGACATGAGCGCAAATCCAACCCCAACCGATTCCAATGCATCGACGATTCAAACACTCGCCACCGAACTCGAGGGACTCCATGACCGGCTGACGGAATTGGAGGCCGCACTCGAAGAGAAAGACGAACGCATTCTGCGTCTTGAGGTCGCCTGTGAGACCACTCGTAGAGAAAACGAGCAGCTACGCAAGCGACTCGAAGAACTCGAGACTACACGGACACCAATCGAAGCCCGGTTAGACGCTCACGAAAAGAAACTCAACGCGAACAAAGACCGCGTTAGCGAGATCCAAGCTCGCGAGCTTGAGAAAGGAGCACACTTACTCGAGGTAAATATCGACGAAAGCCAGATCGATGTTCAAGAAGGCCGCCTCGAGCGCATCCGCAAGGAGGATAGCAAGCGGTACTATCGCTTACCCGAGAGTGAAGACCCGCTCGAGCGCGGAGGCGATGTTGCGTTGGCTCACGGTGATCTCCTCCCGATCCAGCAACTTGCGCGGATGGACGATGATATGCTCCGTGCAACGACGTCATCGCTTCCTTCACGGCTTGCTGCGAAGCTCTGGAAAGCTCGTATCGATTCTACCGTCGGTGACAACCCATGGGAGAAGGGCAGTGGAGGTGTTCGCGAGTACGTAACCGCTGGTGATATGAAACACTGGATTCGCCGTCAAGAGAAGGGCGTAAGCGACGACTATGCCAAGAAGCTCGTCTCGAGAACGATCGATGCCAAACTCAATCTCTCGAAGAGCAGACTTGCAGTACAACGGAAGTCACAGCGAAAGAACGGGCTCGAGTACACTGAGCGCCGTATCTTACTAATGGACGATGCTGATATCCCTGGTGAGAGAGGGAGTTCCGGAGACACCTGACGTCATCGGACGGGGCTGTCTCTCGAGTACATTCACTCCCTGAGAAGGGGTTCACTCTACCCGCACAACGAAACTCCAATGCGATAACGGCTGTTCGCTCTCTACGGTTACTATCGAGTACGTCACTCGATCGGTCCTCGTCGGTCCTACTCGAGTGACTGTTCAGGGGCATTCACCAAGGACGCCAGGTGTCTCCGGACGCGGCAATCTCAACTCTGGAATGGGTAGAAAGCCCTATAACGTCTATCGGACGAACGCCTACCAATTAATCCAGATCATTGCATTTGTGTGTGGGACTGAACCCTGAACCGCAGTCAGAGATGTGATTGATGCTCTGATCAATTCATACTCATAGCGGTCATCGATTGGATGATGATCTTTGATACGACACGGGATTCGTTCGAATGTTGTGAGAGCTTCGAGACCATCATTTCTATAGCCTATATCGTCTAAAAGAAGCTCTGGTTGTTCGTAGAACGGATTTTGACAAATGGCCCATCCTGCAAAATCATCATTGCGTCGCGACTGTAGAAGCTTGACTGGCTCTACCACTATATTTTCTCCTCCAAAGTGAAAAGTTTCTGTTTCCATTTCAAATGGTTGGGCGTAGTGGATACCATAATCCAACAGATTAAGGAAGTTGTCTAACGGGGTCGTATCGATTGGAATACCGTCGGTACAGAAGCTAACTGCGAACTCGTCCAAATATTTCTGATCACCATTGATTCCTCGACGCGATCTGACTATGATCGTTCCAATGTTGGAGTCGGTGACAAAAACCATGCCTTCAGAGTGATGTTTATCAATAGCAAATGAGTCAGGAACACTACCATAGCGTTTATCCAAATCAACAGCAGCGATAAAGTCGCGCGCGCCCTGGCCAAACCACGCTGCATTTCGTTGTGAGATAGCGAAGTGTCCCCTTTCAATTTCAGCGTTGAACTCCTTTTTCAGAGCTGAGAAAACCAGTCCAAGATCTGATTTTTCAATATAGATGTTGTGTCCTTCAATTCCATAGGCTTGAGGGTAATATGGCACATGATGGAACGTGATCGTCTCGTACCCTTCTGCTGGAGTAAAGTAATACGGTGTCTGAGATGGCTCAAGATCAATTTCAGAGAATGCATGATCAGTAGAGGGGGTACCATTGGAACCTCCACGATTATGCCCGTTATGGGTTGTCTTGCTAGCTATGTCATCTATTGCTGTCACCATATCTTCCCAAAGGCTATCTCCTTCATCACGCTTTGAATCATCTGCTCTTTCATCGCCTTGGGGATCTAACTGCTCTTGAGGCGACGGTGTTCCTGATCGTCCTGGCCGAATTCCGTTTTGATAGAACTGATTCACCTGGCTCCCGGTCATATAACCCGTTGTAGAGCCAAGTCGATACGGAAATACGATTTTGCCCTTCGATCTCCTATAACTATACAGCCTATTCCCCGGATCTGTGTTCAAAACCAACAACTCATAGCCATGGTAGTCCGAATTCTTCCCAGTATACGGATTTATACTGTGATCCACACCCAATTTTGGATCAACCCTCTCTATAATATTCTGTTGGATACCCTCCTCAGTCTCTGATCCATTGGGTACTTCATGCAACCTGACAATCTCTCCACCACTCTCTTCTACTCCAACAATGACTGACCCTCCCCCTGAATTTGCTATCGCAACGAGCTCCTTTACGAGATCCTTTGGTTTTGCCCCGGGATGTTTATAATCTAATTCGCGTGACTCTGGCTGCTCCGCATCAATTATATCGTCAATGTTCAACCCCATCTTCGAGTCTATGTTTGAATTGAAATTTGTATTATATTTGTTTTCTGATTGTCTGATGTGACTACTCGCGTCACTGCTCTCGAGCAGCAAAGTGAACCCAAATTCGACTAAGCAAAGATTATAACATCCTGGCTTAGTGATGAGTACATCTAATGACTCGAAAACAAGCCGGGAAGAGGAAAAGCCATGTTGGGAAGGATGGCTCACCTGGAATCGAGTTCACCACTGATTCTAAGGTTGTAAATGACGTCCAATCCCTTTCTAACACTCGAGGGCTGGAACCAGGTCATCAACCTGACTATGCCACGAAGCAAAAATGAGTTCAAGCGATTATCCAACTCTGTTTGATGCGTGCCAGCCTCGGGAAGATGTCCTAGAGGGGACTCTCCAAGAGGACCAATTTGCAGCAAGCCTCGCCACGGTCGCTCATTCACCGGAGGATGCAGCTCCTGTGTACAGCGACCCCGACAAATTCTTTGAGATGACCTATCCCACGGATGGGCTCCGAACGTTACTCAGTAACCTAACAGGGCGATTCCTCGCAGGGACAGAGCATGAGGGGAAGTACAACAGTAGCATCTTGTGCCTCGACACTCGATTTGGTGGTGGGAAAACACACGACCTTATTGCGTCATATCACCTCGCGACGGATCCCACAGCTATTGAGGGCCTCGATCGACATCTTCTCGAGGAGGACACAGATTTAGCAGATTCGTATCGCGAGGCAGCTGACGATGGTCTCCACACAGATACGGCGGTTTTCGTCGGTGGGAACGTCGATGCCCGTAATGCCCGAAGCGATCGTTCGGACCCTGACGCTCCGAATAGCCGAACGATGTGGGGTGAAATCGCCTATCAGCTCTACGGGCTGGAAGGATACGAGTATCTCAAGGAATACGACCAAGAGCGAAACGCTCCAGGGGGAAATACGCTGAAGGGACTATTCGACCTCGGTGATGGGCCTGCACTGATTCTCATAGACGAGATCGCAGCGTATCTCGAGGCTGCATCCGCTATTGAAGTTGGTGATGCGACACTCGCGAGCCAGACGCTAACGTTCGTCCTCTCACTGCTCGAAACGGCTTCGGAAGTCGACGAAGTCACCATTGTATACAGCATCGCTGACACAGCCTTCGAAGAGGAGGCAGAGGACGTCCGCTCGCTCATCAATGAACTCAACCAAATCGGCCGTCGGCAGCATAAGACGGTCACACCAACGTCCGAAAGTGAGGTTGGTAAGGTGCTTCAGCACCGGTTGTTCGAAGATATCAAGAGAGAGGAAGCCGAGGTAATCGCGAAATCGTACTTCCAGTATTACTCTGGTAGCGATCGGCAGTTCCCTCAGGAGGCTACTGATGCCAGTTTCGTTGATCGCCTCGAGCGTGAGTACCCGTTCCATCCCACGATCATCAATACCCTCACGGAAAAGATCGATACGATCCCGAAATTCCAGCGAACACGCGGTGCCCTGAAGCTTCTTGCTCGTGCCGTCTACTACCTCTGGAATCACCGCCCGGAACATTATGATCGGCACTGGATTCGATTGTACGATCTCACCCCTGCGGATAACGCGCCTGATGGCAGTATTGATGCCACACTCCACGAGACGCTGTTTGAATTCGTTGATCTGAGTGCCGCTGTATCAGCGGATATCTATAGCGAAGAGAATACTGCACACGCCCAGCTTGAGGATCGCAAATGGACAGAGAAGGGTATCCCTCAGCTTGGAAGCCACCTCACAACGACTGTCCTCTGGCACAGTCTTGCCTATGGGGAACAGGCAACAGGACTCACTCGAGCAGAGATGAACGCTGCACTCGGACATCCGGGAATCCGGTTTGATAACTATGACTCTGCATTGGGGGCGCTTGCCGGGGGTGATATGACTGTCGCCTGTTACTATCTCTACGACGAAGAGCGAGTTCGGTTCAAGTCTGATCCGAACCTTATTCGAATAATCGATCAACGTGTAGACAACACACCTGATGCTCAAGCCAGATCGCGCTTTGAAGATAAACTAGCAGATATAGATGGTACTGGTGCTTTCGAACCAATTCTTTTCCCCGAGTCACCGGCAGATCTGCCTGACAAGGTGGCCAAACCACAGATCGGTATAATGCATATGGATACAGCGCCGGTATCTGATGGTGGAGCAACCATCCCATCTAAGATCCAGACGCTGTATGAGAAAGCTGCTACAAAGCATGGTGGCCAGGTCCAGAGCAGGGTCTACAAAAATTACGTACTCTTTCTCGCACCAGACGAACAACGAATTAAGACAGGCATCCAGGAAGCACGGCAACTCGAGGCCATCGATGCTCTACTCGAAGACTCTCTACAAACTGCAGATCTATCGCCAGAACAAACTGAGGAACTCGACATACGTCGCGACGAGAAACGCGGATTACTTGGGGAACTCGTTCGCGGTGTCTACCGACATCTATACTATGTCGATCGGGATGGACTGACCCACATTACGATCAACGCGACCGAAGCCAACGGTGGGACGTCGCTCGTCAGTGCAGTTGAGGAGACTCTCGAGGACCGGCTGATCCGGGCAGATGCAAGTGCGAAGGGGACGGCCTTCTTCAAGCAGAAGCTCTGGCAGAGGACTCAGGACAGCATGACGACCCAGCAGCTTGTTACTCAATTCGCAAAGAAGCCTGGTCTCCCCTATCTCTTAAGCACAAAGCCGCTACGGAAAACGGTCGCACGAATGGTCGACGACTCCGGGTATGTCTACTGGGACGGCGAGAGCGAGAGCGGCTACTGGAACGGAGACGAAGATGCACAGGCAGTCAACTGGGACAAAGACATACCACTGGTCGAGTCACCCGACGTCCAAACGTCGATCCAGGACTCGAACGTGAGGATCGGCGATGAGTACGTCGTCTACACGGGCATCGAAGCGTTCCTCGAGGTACACAGTGATTCGCTCGAGGTACCCGAACAGGCAGAGCAAGATAACAATGATGACGGATCGAAGAATGAACTCAAGACTACCAGTGAAGGTGGCTCGAAGGGGACGGGTTCAGTTCAAAAGGGGATTGGAACTGAGGACGAACCAGCAAAGCCATCCGACTGGGATCATGCAACAAGTCTGATGGCCGCTTCCCGTGCATTCAAAGAAACTCGGGATAAAGGGATTTCAGCAGCAACATCGGAAAGTGATCCCGGCCTATCTCAGATAACAGTTGAAGTCGGGGGCGAGGACCAACTCTCGAAAGGATCGTTCATCGCCCAGCAAAGTGCCTTCAAGGACCGAGCTGACCACATCTCAGTCCGACTGCACTACGAAACAGCGTCATCTTCAAACGCGAAGTATGAGGCGACGTTTACAGGCGGCCTCGAAGAATTTTCTCGGGTAACGAACCAGCCCGATCCGTTTGGTGATACGGTTCGGATCGATCTGAAATTCCGTGTTAACCTAGCAGAGCCGGAGCCAATCACGGGCGACGAGAACGATCTGCTTGCAGAACTCGAGAATACTCTCGGACAGACAAATATAGACGTGAAGGTGCAGGCTCAAGGGCCGACCGAGACGGCTATAGAGGTCGAGCAATGACGTCGCAGTTGACACCAGAGGCCCCGTTGCCACCGTCACAGCGACAGACTGGAGTCGGTAGCAGTGTTTACGGCGGACGTCCAAATTTCGCGCTCGTTCGTCGCAGCGGCCCGGATGGGGGCACAGTAACACTGTTCGAACTACTGCCTGCAGATCAAGCGAATGTCCGAAATGAGCGCCTTGAGCGCTTGACTCCTAACCATCAACTCGTAGTCGATACTTTCGAGGAAGTGTTCGGTGAGTTGGACTGCCTCGAGGTCGACCACTGGGACTGGGAGGAGTGGACGGCAGTGAAGGTCAGACGGCTCTCTGGGAGTCGGCTGCGGTCGATCCTGCCGCTGATCCGCGAGACGCTTGATGCTGTCGAGATCGATGATTCGAGTGTGACGGGGTCTGGACCGGGGGAGGAATTCCTACCGGAGACGGCTGGAATACGGCTTACACTGGGCTTTCTCGGTATCAAACCATTCCAGCGTGTCGACCGGATGCGAGCGCTTTGTCAAGGTATCGCGCGGATGAGCGACGAGGAGTGTTACTACTGGCACGCGAAGTGTCGATCCCCCTCCAATTTGAATGGAGAGAAAGCACTCCGAACAATGCTGACGGACCACATTAAGTAAATATGGAAGAGTCTATTGAACCCAAAGAGGAGTTGAAACCACTAGCTATTGAGGGGAAACTTCCCTTGAAAGCAGTTGGTATCGAAAATCTCAAAGAAGCAAACCCGAAGCATATGCCGCCCAATCGATATATTCATCCTTGGTTTGCTCGTCGGCCCACTCCAGTATCACGATTAGCGATTTTAGCGTCAGTCCTTCCAAAAGATATATCATCAGATACACTGCTCCAGCTACTACAAATTGGCCCAAAAGAACTTGAGGACGGATTGGCGGAATATGTGGAGGAAAAGAAAGCTACTGAATCAGAACGGAGTGGAACTCTCGGTGAGCATTATGGTTATCCGCGCCCATTTACACAATCTCCTAACGAGAAAGAACTCAACGAACTCCACACAATTCTTAAAGAGCAATGGGACGGCGAATTGCCAACAATACTAGATCCCACAGCGGGTGGAGGGATAATACCGTATGAGTCGCTCCGATATATGCTCCCAACTAAGGCGAATGAGCTCAACCCGGTTCCATCAATTATCCTAAAAGCATTATTAGACTATGCGCCTACGATCGGCTCAATAGAACCGGAAGTGCATCATTGGGCTAACAAAATCAATCACCGAGCTTCAGACAATTTAGAGGAATACTTCCCAAGTAATGAACTAGGCCAGGAACCCGATGTTTATGTTTCAACATATAAGATTAAATGTCCTGAATGCAGTGGTGAAATTCCTCTAATACCCAAATGGACCATTAAATCTGGCGACGTATTTGTTAAACCTCATCCGAAAGAAAACGGATCTGTCAATTATGAATGTATCACCAATATAGACGATAGCGATCTCGACGATTTTGATCCTAATGATGGATATGTAGACCGAGGTGGAGAAGCAGACTGCCCACATTGCAATGTTGTCACCGAAGGAGAAGTCGTCAGAGAGAGGTTTAATACCGGAGATTATGAATATGAGATTTACTGCGTGAAGTATCAGGAGAAGAACGGTGGTTCTGGGTTTCGATCGCCTGTCGAAGAAGATTATGAAGCACTTGAATTGGCCGAGGACCGAGTCGAAACCGACTATGACCTCGCTACAATTTTGTCTACAGAACGATTTGCAGGCTACGCAGATCGATCTATAGCCTATGGAGTAACGGAACTTCGAGACTTTTTCTCTCCTCGACAACTCGTTACTCAATATGAGTACCTTCAGGCTTTTAATCACTACAAACCACAAATACGGGAAAGGTATGATGATAAGAAAGCAGAAGCTATTCTTTGTATAATTTCTCTCGCGTGTAGTAAACTAATTGACCGGAATTCCCGACTAGCGGACTGGGATACAAGTAAGGGTTACCCAAGTCGGGTCTTCAAAGGCAAAATTCTGGTGTTCACACGTGTGTTCACAGATAACAACCTGACGACAGGAACTATGGATTTCCAGTCGGTTCTTTCCAAAGTTATAGACTCCTATGAAGAGATAGTCAATTACCTTCCAGATGGCGCTCAACCTGCTGACATCACCACGATGGATGCGGCTAAATTATCCTACGGTGATGGAATTCAAGCTGCAATCGTTGACCCGCCTTACTATAGTAGTATCATGTATTCTGAACTAGCTGATGTGTTTTACGGGTGGTTGAAGGAGTATCTATACGATATCTATCCTGACCAATTCCAAGATCGGCTGACAAATAAAGAGGATGAAGCTGTAGCAAACCCAGAAAGATTCGAAGGGGTAGCCAGTGAATCTCAGTCGAAGAAAAAACTAGCCAATGAATTCTACGAGGAGAAAATGAGCGATATCTTCTCTAATATCTATGGGCAGCTCGATCCCGGGGGTGTGATGACGGTGATGTTTACACACAAGGAAACTGATGCATGGGATACTCTTGCAAAGTCACTCATCAACTCTGGCTTTATTATCACTTCTACTCATCCCGTTACAAGTGAAATGCCACAGCGTGCAAATATGCGCAGCAGCGCATCTGCCGACAGTACGTTACTACTCACCGGAAGAAAACCCTACAAAAATCCCAAATCTGAAAATACGATTCCCACTCTTTGGAGCGACGTCAGATCTGATACCCGAACAGCTGCGAAGGACGCTGCTCGTGATTTACTTACCTCTGGACTAAGCCTCACAAAAACAGACGTTATAATAAGTGCCTTCGGCCCAACACTACGTGTATTCGCCAACGCATACCCCGTTGTTGATAGTGAAGACAATGATATCCCACCACGACGCGCCCTTGAGGAAGCTCGTGAAGCAGTCACTCGAGTCTTAGTCGAGGAATATCTCGAGGCTGAAGGAATCGAAGACCTGGATGACATCACTGAGTGGTACATCCTCAGCTGGCTCGTGCACGAGTCCCAAACGTTCTCCTACGACGAAGGCCACCAGCTCGGGCTCGGTATCGGCGTCAACATTGACGAAATCAAACGGTCCACGAAAACCTGGCGCAAAAGCCGTGGTGATATCTCCCTCCGCGCCCACTCAGATCGCGTCCAGAACATCAATGAGAAGCCAGAGAACCGCTCGAGCCGTCTCCCCGTAAACCCTGATGATCTCTCCTTCAGCCTTGCACTAGACAAAGTCCATGCTGCAATGCACGTATACGACGTCCAAGGCGAGAGCGCTTGCTGTGACTGGCTCCGTGAGCGGAACTTCGACACTGACTCCACGTTCAATGCCACTCTCAAGGCGCTACTCCAAGTGCTTCCCCACGATCACGAGGACTGGGAACTCGCCCGGGATCTCGCTGCCGGACGGACTCGAGACGTGCTTGACCTCGATTATAGCCCGAACGTCTTCGCTGACGACGGTGATGAAACAGCACAGACCAAACTGACTGATCACTAAGAGGCGATACTCCAAATCCATCGTAGCTCATGGAAGAATCTTTGAGCGACTGGCGCTACGCAGATACGGCGTTTTTGCAGGAGCTTGTTCGCTCCCTCTATTGGGATTGCACAGCAGAACGGGAATTGAAGCAAAACGCTGGGACTGGGACGAGTGGATAGCAGTGAAAATTAGACAGCAGTCCGGGAATCGGCCACGATCGATTATCCCGCAAATTCGCAAAATACTCGATAGTGCTGGGATCGCTGGCTCGAGCGTAACGGACACTGAGGGAGTGAATAGTTTCTCCGAGAGACAGCTGGGCCCGGCTTTCTCGGTGTCAAACAGATCGGTCGGATGCGGATATTTGCCGGGGATCATAGGGATGAGTGACAAGGAATGCAATAATGGGTGGGCGAAGTGTTGGCTCTTCGAATCCGAACGGAGAGAAAGCACTTAGAACCCTACCAACAAACCATATTTAATCATGAGTGAACGGCCAATCCAGGATATAGATGAAGAGCCACTAAAACCGCTTGCTATAGAGGGAAAATTGCCACTCAAGCCGGTTGGTATTGAGAACCTCAAAGAGGCCAACCCTCAGTATTTACCTCCGCACCGATATCTTCATCCATGGTTTGCACGCCGCCCCACTCCTGCTGCTCGATTAGCTATTCTTGCGTCTATCTTGCCAGACGACACTGATTCTGATGATTTACTTCAGCTCATGCAGTTTGGGCCCAAAGAAGGGATTGAAGGAAGCATCGAGGAGTTCATAGAACGGAAAAAAGCAAGCGAAGAAAAGCGTGATGGGACCTTAGAAGATCACTACGGATATCCAAGGCCATTTACACGGTCTATGGATCCCTCTGAACTAGAAGATTTTCATGGCAAATTACGTGAATTTTGGGGTGGTGGATTGCCATCTGTGCTAGATCCTACTGCTGGAGGTGGAGTAATTCCATACGAGTCTCTTCGTTACGGTCTACCCACTTATGCGAATGAGCTCAATCCTGTTCCCTCTCTAATTCTGAAGGTCCTATTAGAATATGCACCAGATGTTGGCGACATTGAAGACGATGCGATGAACTGGGCTAACAAGGTAAATTCCCTTGTTGAGGAAGAGGTCTCTGATATTTATCCGAGTACCACGGAGTTTCAGACACCGTCGAACTATATTACAACATATACAATAGAATGTAAGTCATGTGGAACGGATATCCCATTAGTAACCCGATGGCGAATTCGAAGTGAAGCAAATGGGAACAGAGCAATAATTAAGCCTCACCGGGAGGCGAACGGCAGTTATGCCTATGAATTGCTAGTCTCACCAACTGAAAGTGAGCTGGATGATTTCGATCCTAGTGATGGGCCTGTATCTCGAGGTGGTAATGCAGAGTGTATGCATTGCCAAGTAGTGACAGAAAACGACGAAATAAAGCAGAAATTCCAGGAGAGGGACTACGAATACGAGACGTATTGCGTCAGGTATAGTGACAAAAATGGTGGTTATGGCCTTCGTGCCCCCAATAAACAAGATGAGCAAGCAATAGCTAAAGCGAAGGAAATAATCGAATCAGATCTATCGCTCTCTACATTCCTTTCTACACAGATCCCTGACGGCAACAAAACATCTGAGCCCCAAGAATTTGGAATTAATGAATGGAGGGGTCTATTTTCGCCACGCCAACTAATTACTAATCATGCCTATGTAAAGACAATTCAGGACCTAGAGCCACGTATTTATGAGCAACACTCTGAAAGGGAGGCAGAAGCTATCCTTACGCTTCTAACACTCACACTCAGTAAATTGGTTGATTTGAACAGTAGATTATCTGACTGGAATACGAGACAAGGATATCCAAACCCAACCTTCAAAGACAAAAACTTAGCGTTCAAGCGGGTTTTCGTGGAGAATAATCTGACAGTCGGTGGAATTGGGTATATGTCCTACTTTGAAAAGATATATGGGTCGTATAGGGAGCTCACGGACTATCTTCCAGAGGATACTCGATCTGCTTCATTAACTGTGGGTGACGCCGCTCACCTCCCCTATGATAACAATTCCATGGACGCGGTCATAGTGGATCCACCATACTACAGTAGTATCATGTATTCAGAGCTATCTGACTTCTTTTATGTTTGGATGAGAGAGTGTCTAAACAATGTCTTTCCAAACATCTTCGAGAGCGATCTGACAGAAAAGGGTGAGGAGGCTGTTGCTAATCCCGACCAATTCCGAGATATCGCAGGAAGCGATACCTCTACTAGAGAATTGGCTAAAAATCACTACGAAAGGAAGATGAGCGATATCTTCTCCGAGTTATTTAGAGTAACAGATAACGGGGGAGTTATGACTGTAATGTTCACTCATAAGGAGACAGACGCATGGGATACTCTGACCATGTCGCTTATAAAATCCGGCTTTGTTATTACATCCACCCACCCGATTACGAGTGAAATGCCACAAAGGGCGGGTATGCAAGGTAGTGCTTCTGCCGACTCCACACTGTTACTTACAGGAAGAAAACCTCACAAAGAGCGTGACGTTGAGAACACTACTCCTTCGCTTTGGAGTGATGTCAAATCAGACACACGATCGGCTGCAAAGGAAGCTGCTCGTGATCTTATTGACTCTAGACAGAGTCTCACTAAAACCGACGTCATCATCAGTGCGTTCGGTCCCACGCTTCGAGTTTTTGCTGATGCGTATCCGGTCGTTGATGACGAAGACAACGAGGTCCCACCACGACGCGCCCTCGAAGAAGCACGCGAAGCCGTCACTCAGGTCCTCGTTGAGGAATATCTCGAAGCGGAAGGAATTGAAGACCTCGACAACATCACTGAGTGGTACATCCTCAGCTGGCTCGTCCATGAGTCCCAGACGTTCTCCTACGACGAGGGTCACCAGCTCGGGCTTGGAATTGGTGTCAATATTGACGAAATCAAACGCAGCACGAAGACTTGGCGAAAGAGTCGCGGTGACATTAAACTTCGCAGTTACAAGGATCGCGTCCAGAATATTAATGAGAAGCCAGAGGACCGCTCAAGCCGTCTCCCTGTGAACCCAGACGATCTCTCCTTCAGCCTCGCTCTGGATAAGATCCACGCGGCAATGCATGTCTATGAGGTACAAGGAGAGAGTGCCTGTTGTGACTGGCTTCGTGAACGGAACTTCGACACCGACTCCACCTTCAAGGCGACCCTCAAATCCTTACTTCAGGTATTGCCCCACGATCACAAGGACTGGGAACTCGTACGAGACCTCGCAGCTGGAAGAACCCGAGACGTGCTCGATCTTGACTTTAGTCCAAATGTATTCACAGAAGAAAATGAGAGGACTGTGCAGCGAAGTATCAACGACTTCTAATTAGCTATTTCTGGTACTTCTATTTTATTAGAATTATAGCCAAAATGTATATTATACCTTGGTGGGAGGATTGCAGTAGATGTCAGCAGACACCAAGCTATACGATAAAAGAGCGGTCTCATTAGGCGGATATGGAAGCCTAGTCCCATTCCATGGACTTCTCACCTACGACAACGCTACCCCAGGGAGTTCGAGTTATGTTCCATTGCCAATGGGCCAAGCCACCCCAGAGGACGTAATAAATCAGATCGAGAAAGTAGAGACCCACCTCAAAGCCGACACTGGACAAGGAAGGCTATACTACAGCTACCACTGCTCAGATTTTGGATTCAACGGTAGTGGCCTTCAACAGCTGAGAGAAGACCTCCACAATCCGTTTTCCCTCGGAGAAGAACTCAAACAGACCCTCGAGTCCCAGTATGGGTGTGAACTCAATATGCACCGCCCTTGCTTTACTATCCTCACAGCAACCGAATATGGCTTTTTCTACCTACTTCTGCGTGGTGGCAAACGATACATAGACGAAGACCGCTCTGAGTGGGAAGTATTATATTATACGAGATGTGGCGTTCTCATGGATCAGCCAGTCTTAGCATGGCCAGACCTTGAGAATTTGCTCGAGAATGATGGCGGTCCAATCACACAGCAAACAACAGAAGTGAACTCTGCTTCACTTCGTGTTGATGAACAGATGCTCCAAGGCGTATACCCGTTAGAGCAATCAGAAACTGGAGACGCCGATATCATCGCTGCTCGCAACCCGTATTCAGGGAATAACATTAGCACACCTCATGAAGGTATCACTGAAGCCGTCGAACGAACTAACGATCTAACCTTCCGAATCAAGGGAGGGACCGTCGGATTCGAGGAAGAAGCCGAGTTTGTACCTGATAGTATGACTGCCTTCTGCCCTGAAGAAATCACCATGTGGGGCCACCCACTCGTTATTTGCTATCCGATGTGTACAGCTCGCTCTAATTGACCAAAGGAGCCCACCGCCTTTGATATTGCCCGTCAGAATCTCTTCACGACCCTACCGTTCAATATAGAACGGCATTCGTGACTGTATTGAGGTTCTCTCTCAGCAACAAACATCCATATTTTTGGTTATGAACTCCACATACTCCCACCATACATGCACATCTTCAT
Organism: Natrononativus sp. DTA114; assembly: GCF_059736515.1. Classification (NCBI taxonomy): domain Archaea; kingdom Methanobacteriati; phylum Methanobacteriota; class Halobacteria; order Halobacteriales; family Natrialbaceae; genus Natrononativus; species Natrononativus sp. DTA114. The sequence goes on from NZ_JCASSN010000006.1 coordinate 95,309, forward strand.
CACACCCTCTCCCATATTCCGCCATACTTGTAAAATCACACATAATATGACTTGTGATGGGCCTCAATACACAACCATTCTGAAACGGATTTGACCTACGACTATCACCCGCAAAGATCCCAATTCGAAGACTGCGGCACCTCTCCAAACAGTGTATTGTTAAGTCCCCCCACTCGTTATTGAAGATATCCTGACTGATGGTTACCCTCACAGATCGCAACTGGGAGTCCATTTACGAGAGTCGACCCTCTGATACTGGCTCATATCTCATAGATGAATTCTACGTACCAGCGCTGAAGCGATGCGTTCGATACGATCGTATCGCAGGGTATTTTTCTAGTAGCGCACTCGCTATCGCATCAAAAGGCATCGATGCACTCCTCGAGAACGATGGCGAGATGCGATTGATCGTCGGCACTGAACTCTACACCACAGACCGGCCAATCTTCGAAGCCCTCAACGAACTCGGTGATTCACTCGAAGAACTCGAAGACGAGCAATTAAACGCACAACTCCAACTTCTCGCTCGCCTTCTTCGAGACGACCGTCTCCATATCAAAGTCGCAATTCCACGAAAAGGGTCGTGGCGTATCTTCCACCCCAAGATGGGTGTCTTCCATGATGACGAAGGAAATGCACTGTCGTTCGAAGGCAGCGTCAACGAGACTATCGGCGGATGGAAAAACAACTATGAGCGATTCAAGGTTCACCGATCGTGGAAGGACCAACAATCAACGTACGTCGATAGCGACGTAGACACGTTCAACCGACTATGGAAAGACGAACACCCCTACGTCGAAGTCTATGATCTTCCTGAGGCAATCAAAAGAGAACTCATAGACTGGAAGGATCCAGACTCCCAAGCAGAACTCACGGAGGCGGTCCAAATCGCTCGTGGGGAGGCACCTGTAACCGAACGGGATAAAGCGAATATCATCGCAGACGGCCACCTCTCTCCAGGTGGACTTGCACTGGCTGAAGACGCCAGTACGATCTCACCATGGCCTCACCAACGGGTTGTCTCTGACACACTCGTCAACACCTATCCAAACAGCTTCCTGCTTTGTGACGAGGTCGGCCTCGGGAAAACCATTGAGACTGGCCTAACCCTCTCACGGCTGAGCCTCACGGATGAACTTCAAACCGGGCTACTGCTCGTCCCAGCAAGCCTCACAATCCAGTGGCAAGAGGAGATGTGGGAGAAATTCAATCTGAATACCTATCGCTACGACCGGGGGAGCGACTATTCATACGCTTTCATCGACTCATTCGGACGCGAACACTCACCACCAGCGGAATCTGAACTCTCTCTTAGTGACGATGAAGCCAGCCAAGCATGGGTAGAAAGTCCTATCTGGCGCTTCCTTCACACGCAGCAAGATACAGACACCCCCAGCATCATCATCATGTCCTGGCACACAGCCCGCCTGACCGACCGCTGGAATCAGGTGGCACCAGAAGACAGTGGCCGGGTCCGAACTCGAGACGACGTCCCTGCAAGCTGCCGTGGGCGGCCTACAGAAAATCGAGAAGGAGTCTGGGATGCCGTGATCGTTGACGAGGCTCACAACGGACGAAAAGGGAGTAATTTCTACTCAATGCTGGAGCGGCTTCGAAATCATACGCAAGCATATTACCTCCTCACCGCAACCCCTATGCAGCTTAATACTGACGAGCTGTATGATCTGATGGCACTCTTGGACCTCCCTGGCCGATGGGAGAATAAGGAATCTTTCGTCGATTTCTTCCAAACGCGCCAGGCACTTCGAACGGGGCTACAGGAGGTCCTCGACGGAGACGGAACCTCATCAGGAGAGCCTTGGTCCGCCCAGGCGACGCTTGACGAACAACGATACCAAGACCGCTTACCGTCGAATCGATTGTCGGACCGTGTGTTCGATGCTGTCGCTGCAGAACTCGAGCTCGATGAGAATCAGGCACGGAGCATCGCCAAACAACGAGTGCTGAACGCCTGTGAGTTAGCTGCGGACTATGGTGAGCACTACGACGGCTACATTGAGACACTCGAGGAAGCACTCAATACGTATGATATCGATCCGTACGAGGCTCGCGAAGACGAGAAACTGAAGTACCTCTTCTACCCGGAGTGGAAAGCTGAAGAAGAATGGCTGATGTACTCGAGAAGAGATCAGCTGGATGCGTTAGACGAACTCAGCGATGCTGGGTGGCGGGTGGTTGAAGAGGTCTTTAGCGCATCGACCCCCGTTGATGCATTGATTCATCGCAACACGCGTGACACACTGAGAAAATACCGAGAGGCGGGCATACTTGACGAACGTGTCCCACGGCGGAAACCGGAAACTCGAGAGATTGAGTTGACCGATGACGCTCGGGAAGTCTACGACCGGATTCGGGAGTACACACGAGAGTTCTACAAACTCGCACAACAGTCCGATGACACCCAGACACAAGCAATCGGATTTGTGATGTCTACCTACCGACAACGACTCACCAGTAGCATCTATGCAATCTCTCAAAGCCTTCAGAACCGCCTCAGTACGTTGCGTACGCAGAAGGCTGTCGTGGAGGGGAAGCAACGCGCAAAAGAGCGCTCACACCACCACAGCGAGCAGCTGATTTTGGAGACAGTATCCAAACAAGGGCTAGGCGATGCTGAAGCGCTCGATGATTTGGAAGCGAATCTCGAAGACACTGATCTATCGGAGCTGATTCCGAATATGACTGATGAGGGGCTTCACTTGATCGAACGGGAAATCAATGAATTGGAATCCTTCGTGAACGACTTGCTACACCTTGATTCGGACCCGAAGATCAACCAACTCCTCACTGATATCGATCAGTTAGAGCGTGATGGTCACAATCGGGTCATTATTTTCACACAATACGCAGACACGATGGATTTCATCCGCGACAGGCTGACGTCAATCCATAGCGAGACAGTGGCCTCTTATTCTGGACGGGGCGGGGAGGTGTTCGACTCTGATACCAAGGAGTGGATCAGCGTCGGCAAAGAACATGTGAAACGGGAGTTCGCTGCTGATGATGGAACGATCGAAGTACTCGTATGCACAGATTCTGCGAGTGAAGGGCTGAACCTTCAGGAATGTGGGGCGCTCATCAATTACGAGCTACCGTGGAACCCAATGCGTGTAGAACAGAGAATCGGTCGTATCGACCGTATTGGGCAAGAATACCCAGAAATAAAAATCCTCAACTACCGATACAAGGACACAATTGAGACAGAGATCTATGATCGGGCAGATTCGCGAATCAACCTGTTCGAAAGCGTTGTCGGTGAGATGCAACCCATCCTCTCGAGCGTCAATCAGCAGATCCGAGCTGCTGCCCTCGAAGCTGATGACGATACACAAGCCGTACAACAAGCAGAAGAGGAGTTCGAGAAACAAATCCGTAACCAGGAACAAATCGATCGGGTTGATGTTGGAGAGTCGCTTGATTCCCTCGACAAACCGGTAGCCCAGGATATTATTGATGAAGCGAAACTCGAGGCCTGGCAGTCGTACGTACACCCAGACATCATCGATGTCGGGGATACCGAATACGCATATTCTGCCCCATATACGACTGATAGTCTCGAGGCAGTTCTCGTCGGCAATGAGCCACTTGCGGAGTTGGGAATAACGTTCACAGCGGTCAGCGAGTTAGACGTTGAGATGAGTCGTAACGAATCTGCTGCTGATTTCGGATACGAGCGCTCGACGTATCGACTTGACTGTGCCGACCTCGAGATCGACAAGCCTCACCAAGAGCAAACAATCGCCCAGACAATCGCACCAGATGAAAGCACAATTGCCGTTACGTTCTCTGCAGAGTGTGCGGATGAGTTCCCTTCGATACATTTTCTCGCGCCTGGAAACCCCATCCTCAGCCAACTACTAGCGAGAGTTAGCACGGAAAGCGATGAACCAGAGCGATTGACGAAACACAGAATGATGCGGACAGAACACGCTGGCTCACCAGTTATCTGTGGTTGGGGCCGAAATGGATACCTTGCGACCCTCGATCATGATGGGGACACTGATGAAAGTCTCAGCCATGATGTCTTTTCGAGCTGGTTCGAGAGTTTCACATCGAACCGCGATAGGGCCGATACCCTCCCGTCATCATAGCTGGCCTCGAACGGCCTGAGTAACGCCTGAGCGAAATTATGGTAAGCAACCAAGACTATTACCCAAGGAGCTCATGTTCAGTCAATGACGCAGCCAAACAACATCTTTCTTGCACCTTGTAGTCGAGAACAGAAGGAGGGGACGTATAGACACTTCCGTGACACGATTTTGGATGGTATTGATCCAAGCAACTACCCAGAGGCCCCAAATTTCGATACCGATTCAATCTCTGTGTGGGGGGTCGTTAGCGGGAACCAATCGGCGTGGCAAGCTATGCAACCGGGCGATAAGGTCCTGTTCTACACGAAGAAAAAGACGTATACGCATATCGCCACGGTCGTCAAAACACAGGAGAATCAGCGTTTGGCACGCAAAATTTGGACATCGTTCGATGAAGGTCGACGAGTCGCTGATATCAATGATGGATGGCCATACATATTCTACCTATCTGATGTCAAAGAGGTAGATATCTTCTCTCAAGAATTTCACTACGATATCGGCTGGAACACCTATTATCCACAGAGCTTCACACGCGTCATAGAAGAACGGAAAAAGCGGTTGGTCGACAAATACGGTAGTCTCACCGCGGCTCTCCGTGAACACGCACAAAGAGACCTCGGAGATGCACCAGCAGAACTCGAAAAAGAAACAGAGGCGCTTCTCGAGGAATCTCAGGTTGAACCAGAGCTGACAGAGTCTGAGACAACGTACACGACGACTCAACGTCGTAATCGATCCACTGCCTTTCGCCGTGCAGTTACGGAAGTCTACGATGCCACCTGCGCTGTATGCGGTTCACAGCGGCAGACTCCCGCAGGCAATCCAGAGGTTGAAGCGGCTCACATTTATCCAAAAAGTGAAAATGGCAGTGATGATATCCGGAATGGCGTTGCTCTCTGTAGGTTTCACCATTGGACGTTTGACTCTGGCTGGATTGGAATCAGTGACGATCACCGAGTGATTGTTAGAGATCAGCCAGGTTGCGAAACGTATGAGAGATTGAGTAGCCTCGAGGTTGAAACGATTCGGCTACCAGAAAAGAAGCTACACCAACCCCATCCGAAATTTCTGCGAGAACATCGGCGGATACATGGCTTTGAGCGGGTTTAATCTCCTCTGGGCTGTATGAGTGTTAATTCAGCCAATACGGAAACATCCAGTATCTGGAACCCACCCAGATCACTGTTCGGTTATATCGTATGTGATCTTCACAATATCTCCACTGTCCCAGGTGATGTTCGCAAACTCCCTTTCGAAGAACCTACGGCTTGCCTGAGGCCCGACAGTCGGCACATCTTCAAAACCAATTAACCGTTTGTCCTCAAAGGCATTTGAAAGGGAATCAATCTCCTCAACAGGGACTTTGGCAGCAGCTATTGGCTCCGTGTGTTCAGTCCCGGTTGGACCTTCGTATATGAGGGAGGATCGAAGTACGACAGTCTCAATTGAGAAGGGAAGTTGGCGCAAGTACTCTCCAAGCGTATCCTTCGATCCATCAACCTCACTCATCAAAACCATTGTAATAGTGCCGAAGACCTCACAGGTCTCTTCTTTCGGGATTAAAACGTCATCTCGCTTAAAATATTGGTCAACGGCATTATGATCCATATGGTATAGGTCTGTTGAAAAGAATAGAAAAGAACCGTTCAAATGGTAGTATCCGTTTGGAAGTTCTTCACTTTGGAGTAATACTTCGATGCGTAGGCGAAGTGATCGAGCCGCTGTACCACCACGGTTTGAGAGCTGTGCCAGAAAGGTACCCGCTTGATTTCCTGGAAGTCCGCCAGTTAGGAAGGATGCAGCTTGATCTTCCGAGTTTTCATTCTCGGGAATATCCGCAATGGAGTCAAGATCCTCTATGAATTTCCAGTGATTGATCTCCAATCGTGGTCGTTCCTGTGCTTCTCGCCATGATGCCCGACGTTCTTCTAGTGCCATTTGTCGGTCCATCAACCTCACTTGTTGACGTTGGGTACGGTGCTGATCGTAGTATAGTAAGACCAGTAACCCCGAAAAGACGAGTGATATGACCGCTTGGTTGGAACTTGCAAAAGCCATCGTCTGCGTGAGTGTCCAAGACGAAAACAGAAATACGTCAATTAAGAATAATAGGACAGCCAATCCAAGATAGCGGAGTGTAATGGGTAGATCCTGAAGTGGGTCCTCAAAAGTGAATTCGTCAATGTTTGGGCGTATTAGTATCGCAAATGCAACAAGATGCCAAAGAACGAACAGTAGCACAAATCCCACTGCCTCGGCTACCGTTGGGATTTCGAACGCCCTGTACGTACCATAAACATTTACAAATGAAAAGGAAAAGGCGAAGCCAAACGTTAGTACTAATGAGAACTTAGTTGCAAACCGTTTTTGTCTGGTAGTTGGAGGATATCGAGGCATAGTTAGCTGAGATTGCTTTATCTCAGAAGACTGTATTGGAATCACATCAATCGTAATTGATTATAGATTTGTCGATAGAACCTCGAGGAGCCATTCCCCAAGCGGTAGTCGAATTTCCCCACTCACTGAAGGGACGAAACCGGTAAGTCAGTAAAGGAACAAATCTCACTCACATGACTGTCTCGAAGACAGACCTCTGGAGATCATGGGTTGACGACACTCTTCTCAATGATATTCGCGAACCGAATCGGCCTGATCCGGTTCCATTCCTGTCGACGGCCAATGGAGAACTTACCACTACTGACGCGCTCGACCGCTATCGATACGGAAAGAACGATGGCGAATACCTGTACCTCATCTACTTAGCGGACGACCCGATTACCGAGGCCTCCGACATCACCCCAGTGTATGTGGGTGAATCCCGGAACATTGGATCTCGAATCTACCAGCACTACAAGAAAATTACGGAGTCACTCCCAATCCAGGACTGGGAAGATGACGGCTCGTGGGGGAGTTTCTCAAAATATGACCATATTGCAGCAGTTCGTGATGCAGCTGATTCACCGCTCTACGTGTGGATTCTGGATGTAGAGACTATCGACTCGTGTCCATATGGTCTGGCGACCTATCGGCAAGAACTCGAAGCCAAATTGATCGGACTCATTTACGCACATCCGGAGTACCGACGGACGATGACGAATCGCGAGTTCGTACCGAACCGTGTCCTTCATGAAATCGGGAAGGCTGGAAGCGACTGGCTTACCATAGATTCTACGATAGCAGAGACAACGAGCCAACACCCTCAGAACGAGATTAGTGCTTCACAGGGTACGAAAGCAGACCTATGGGCCAACTGGCTCGAGAAGTACGTCTACCCAGACTTCGATAATGAATCAACTGCTGACCCAGTTCCGCTGTTCGCAACGGATGATCAGCTCCACGTGGAACTCACCGACTCTGGGAGACTCAAGCGCTCAGACGCTATTGACGAGCGGATCCGTGCAGAAGGACGAAAATGCGTTCACTCGAGCGGAGTGAAGAACGACGGGTATGAAGGACTAATTTATCTCATGTACCAGCTTGCCGACTCCGATAGTCGCGAGCAGCCGATTATCGTTCCGCGGTACATTGGGAAGGCAGAATCATACGGGAAGAAAAACGAATTGAGTGCTAACTTCAAGGAAATTGCAGCTGAACGGACAAGTACACGGAGTTTCGCCCGTTGGGGTGACGGAAACTACTGGCACATTGGAGAGCTTTCAATGGCATTGTTCGAAGAGGATACACGAAAGGTACCATGGGCAAGCGAACTCTTTGAACAGGGCACTCACCGACTCAAGGATCAGGTGTATCTTTGGGTGAAGGCATGGCACCCAGAGACACATTTCGGACCATACGGCTATCATGCGTATCTCGCAGAAGCTGAACCTCAGCTAATCGGCGTTGCCCAGGCCGCATTTCCGAATAGATTATTGAATAAGAGCGATGTCCCAGACGATGCGCCAATTAAGACAGCTGAATTTGATTTCGAGTCTGCTCGGAGAGTTGATTGATCGATTTCAGAGAGACAAAGAAGCCAATTTGGCATTGTTTATATCCATAACAAATGATGGGTTCTGGCTGCTGAATACGCGCTCTGAGCCTTGTTTAGACGCCCTTGAACGGACGAGTCAGGAGTCCTTTCGTCTAACCAGAATACGGTGTGACCACATCACAGACCAGTTTCGGATGTAGAGAACAACGCGTAGGAGACGATTGTTGCCGCATCAAAACACGGCCCGCGCTCTGTATTCAGTACAGCCACAATAATCTATCACTGTTCGATGACTTCCACAAAGCCAAGAGAGTATATAAGCAGTGGCCGTATCGCACTCCTCTTAAAATATTCCGTGGCCATCCACAATGTTTTTGATCAGTCAGATCTCCAAGTCCTGATCTACAACTATAGGGTCGCCTTCTCTAAACCTATATCCTGTCCGTTCTCTCGCCGATTACCAGCGTTTCAAGGGATCTTTTACACCGGAATAATTTTGGTTGTACAATATCGAATCCCTCGAATCTGGGATTAGCAGAACGCTGAACCAAGTTGACGATACCCAAATAGGTCCGGGTGATTGGCATATTTGAGTGTATCAATACGCTCTCGGTAGCCGATACGGGTAGCAGGAACCCCCGATCGCGTGTAGCTCAGTAGCTTATATCAGAAATGAGGTAATTCAATCTCCATCACCCTCAATTAGTGGACTTTCGCTAAGACTACGATGAACGCCACGTTTCACGGATCGTGGTCTCCTTGACCAGTGGTTGCTGAAATCACCACATCCCATGCTCTTCTCGAACTCGGTACTCTAAACGAGAAATCCGATCCTCTAACTCAGATTGGTTATTGGCATTCCTCTCTATCTTACGGAACCGACTTTCGAGTGTTCCGAGAGTTGAATCCGGATCAGGGTCCTTCACCTCGTCAATCTCTGCGACGGGGTTGATTCCAACACCATCGTCTGCGAAATAGAGTCCAGGTTCTGCACCGTCTTCAGGCGTGATATACCGAAAGGTGAACTCTGAGTTCCAGTATCGGTTGAAGAGGACGTTCGTCACAATTGACTGACGGGCTGCTTTTGCCCCGCCAATAGCTTCGGACCCAACTAAATCAGCGGGGTACAGACCCGGATGCTCTTCAAGCAGATATTCATCAATTTCCCTCACACTGAACGCCTTTTCCTTATGGTCCCAGAAGAGATTATTTATCTCGGCCAGGATGGCATCACTGGTTTGCGCGTTTTCCCACGCACTAGAATCGAGATCTATGGGCATACCCGACATCATACATCCATCTGGTAAAATAGTATCGTTGATAGGTACCTTTCTGAGATCTAAGAGCCACTACGCGATCTCACCGATAGTGTTCGTCGTCAATCTGGAGGATCGCCTCTGTCGTTGCTAGACCATGGTTGGCGGCGAGATCGTCCGCGAACTCAAGTGTGCGATCGGCACGGCCAGGATCGTTCTCCTCGAATAAGTACGCCTAGTTGACGAGTGCATCGACGATCAATAGGTCGTCCTATGGGTGTCGCGTGGACATCACTCCACTTCGGCTCGTCTTCGCACATAAACTCACAATTCCGCCACTCGAGCCCCTCAAGCCGTATTTTCACTTTCGCCCCAAATGGGGAACTAATATACGTGTCGGTGTAACATATTCACCAAACAGCGGTGTCAGAGGTCTCCCAATGCACATACCCGATGGACAATACACCCTCGAAAAATTTTGCCGAGTCATCTTTGACTCACCAGAGTCCGTTTTAGAGGGGTACCACGGGCAGCGTGTCAAATCGTTCCTTTACCTTTCTGATGACGGATGGCGGGACTACCTTGACAGCCACTACAAAACCGAGGAGCTTGGAGACATTACGAAGTTCGTTGGGGAATATAGAGATCGAAAAGGTACCGAGAGGCCGGCTAAATTCTACGTCGGAGAATACGAAGACGAACTCCAAATGGTCGTCACAGCTGAAACCGAGGAAGCCATTCGGCAGGCGCTACCCCCGGTTTCGGAGCACAGTGACTGCCTCTCGCCGATGCCGATTATGACTGAGGACTTCCAGACAATGAATGAGATTGTCCTCAATACCTATGACGATATGCGGATTTCCGAGTTCAAATCAAAGCGAGTTCCGAGCTTAGCTGATGCACGCACCCGTCCAGATGTCAGTCGAGAGATCGAATATAAGGGTATTGACGGGCGCGATCGCCTTGATGAATTTCGTGCTGAGTACGGTGTTGTCCCAACTCGTATTCAGTATGAGCATGAGAATGTCTCTATAAGAATCGATACCTCTGGCAAGTTCACCTTAGAAACCGTCAATCGCGAGAGCTTCACGATCCTGTTCGACCTGCTGAACGAGGTTGTCGTTAACGTTCTCGACTTGCTTGATGTTGCGAACAATATCAAATTCGAAAAGCGCGAGGTGGAGCCGGGAAACTTGAAAATCCAAGTGCCAGAAGTGAGTTCTGGTGAGATAGATTTTGGTCACCCAGTGACACTAATGCAGGCCGAAAGTTTCATCAAAGGCACCAAAAACAGTGAGGGACTGAACTTCAGTTTCACCGACGTTACAAAGCAAGCCGGGTCACTTGATTTCTCTGCTCAGGTAACTGATGAAAATCGAGGGTCACTATTCAATGTCAGTGCGACTGAGGAATCAATGCGGATCGTTCCGAAACACAACTGTTCGTTCCCGTCGATCCTCGAGTTCTATCTGGCTGTGATCCAGATGTTAGACGGAGGCGCGAAGATGAAACTCTACGAATCACAGACTGCGGCGTAATATGACAAACGTTGATCCTCCTAGTTCGGTGCCAGAGGGTCAAAAAACGAAATATCGGGGACTGTATGGCAAGTGCATTCAGTATAAGCTCCAAACGTTCCCTGAGCAATCCAAGCGTGAAAACCTCCGTGAGGAGATCAACGTTCAACAGCAGCACCGCAAGCTGATCAGTTATTCAATCTTCCCGTTCGCGCAAGGAGAACCCGCCGGCTACAAATTCATCACCGCTGAGCCGCTTGAGGAACTCAATGTCCCGAATTTCGATTTTCTACTCTGGAACCTCGATGGGAGCGTAATCTTTGGTGAGGCGAAATCGTCGATACCGGCTAGTGCACCAACCGTTGTGAACCAACTTGAGGAGCGCAAAAAGGTAGCTGAAGCGCATAAGGAGTATATCGAAGAGGAGTACCTCGGGAGCGAAATCAATCACATGGAATTTGTAGTGGCGACGTATGTCAATCATGGTGATAAGATCGCAAAGGAGATTATCGAGACAGGTGTTAATTTCATCACATGGGTGGTTGATGCACACTCTGACACTCTGTGGATTCGGCAGGCAAGACCCACATCCTTCCCTGATAATCTGGAGGCCGAAGACCCAGATGCGATGCTCGAGGAACTCGATCGACGGCATACACACGATATCTCGTCGCTAAACGGTGAGTTGGACCGGGTGACGACGAGTTTTGGGCAAGCAGATGTCTTGCCAACATCGATTATTGTTGATCGCCTACGCGTCGTGGTACAATCACGGAGGGTCAAGGGGCGACATCCCTGTGTGAACCGTAGGGACGTTGAGGAGTACGTTTCTAACAATGCGTTGAATTACACAGAAGAGCGTATTTCAGAGATTGTTGACAACTTGATCGAATCTGGAAAACGAATCAACTTCCTATCCGACTGGGAAAATGCTCGAGCAGATTTCAAGATTGTGTCGAACTACACTGCTAAAGACGATCTTGAGCAAGTGTTAGAGGACAAATGGGTTGATTGGAAAATTGAGGGGTTGAAGGACGAGCTGAGAGACGAGTGCGAAGAGCGTGTGCTTGCCGAAATTGACAAGCAGACTCAGCTTGACGACTACGGGATGAATATGCCGACGGAAGCAGGCAGTGGTCGGGAGTAGCTTTCCGATAGAGGGTGTTTGCTTACATCTAACCAAGGAAGCCAAAACTGGCCTTTTGCTAGGTCACTGAATGCTCAGGATAGGTGAAGCGGGTAACGGTGATGCAATAATTCTCCCAGGGACCTGTCAAGAGATGCCTGCTGAATTGAGTGCTCTGTGGGACCACTAGGCTGCGGCGGTTTTGGACCAGTTGGAGAGAGGTAGTTGCGGTTCGATTCAGACGTATTTTACTCATATCGCTGCTAGATATACCAATTCCTGCAAAAGCAAGGGTCTACGGTGGATTCTCGTTACTGATTCAATGTTGACTGTTCTCCGACGATATTGTGCCAATTACAGTGCCTTCTAGTGATCCTACAGAGCAGTTTACTCACAGCTCGGTTCTGCTATTGACCTGCTCGAGTGCATCGACTACTGTCAATCCGTGACTGTTTGCTATGGCTGTCGCGAGCTGTACTGCCCGCTCGGCCCGTCTTGGTTCGACTGTCTCGAGCCGGTGACTAAACGACACGAGCGCTTCAACGATCAACAGATCGTCTTGTGGATGCTCTGTTGGAAGCATATCCAGGCTGGCCGCGTGTTCACATAAAAACTCACGGACGTCTGGAGACATCACGGCAACAGCCGCTACAACCGATGACACACTGTTCGACGTTAGAAATTCTTAACTAGATTGTACCGTGATCAGAAGTCGCGCTATCGATAAGAACAGTAGACGCATTTTTTGCCTCGTCGATGAGCAGAGAGAAAGACAATCGCTACGTCGTGTCCCATCGAGCGGTGGCGAGGAGTGTACAGAAATAGCCGGGTTGGTCCGGGAGGTAGTCATCATTCTCCGGGTTGGAGTCGAAAATCGTTTCGAGCGCACACTTGCCCGATAACGTCTATACCATCGAATCTTCGATTTCGAAATCCCAACTAATGGGCCTCTCGGACTCAAATGCCGCCTCGAGATCGACATGTAGGTCGAACGATTTCTCGTTAGAGACCCGCGAGGCTCTGTTGAAGGCCTCACACAGTGGCGTTTGGCGAATCCATACTCTGAATAGAGAGCATGAGTGCAGCACGTGAATCGATCAGGAGGGGAATAAATCGATTAGTGCTCAGTCGAGGTAATGGATTCACTGACCGTAGCCAACTCCTCACTCGCCTGTATTACTGATGAAATTCGGTCGTCGGTCCACACAACGTTCACGTCAGGCTCGTAATGAATTAGCCCGTCATCAGCCAGTTTTGGGAGTCGGTTGTGGACTAACTCGAGCTGTACCTCCTGGGGCTCCGTCTCTTCGACTGTCGCGATCTGGGCGGCAAGCGATCCAACATCGAGTGGATCGTCCGCCAGTCTGAGCGCGCAGATAGCGTACCACGACCGTGTATCTGCTGCGAGTTCGGCGAACTTTTGTGCGTCAGCGGAGAACGGCGCAGCACCTGCGGCAACCAATCGATATTCATCGGTATCGAGAGCGACATCCAGATACCGTCGCTCATTCGAGATCGCCGTGAACAGCGATACGACTCCCCCACCGAGAGCACCCAGCAAGATCAGCAGCTCAGGGTTGATTACGGTTGCCCCCGCTATCTGTTCGGCGCTTACGTATCCAAACAGCAGTACTGCTGCGGTGATCGTCCCCGCGAGACACCACTTTGCAATGTGCCAGCCATCCTTATGAGGCACATCGTGGGCTGCGATCCAGTAGCCACCGTAGATGATTGCTGCAGCCGGAGCGCTGACGAGTGCGAGCTCGACAGCCCAGGCGGTGAGCGGTTCTGGATGAGTAACGAGAAATGCAACACCAGCTACTCCGAGTACTATACCGACAGCTGTGACGAGCCATGATGCCGAATCGTACTGGACATTCAGGCCGCTATGAGTGTTATTAACTCCCATGGACGCTCGCATCGATATTCACAGCCAACGTAAAAAGACTTTCTCAGTAAGATGTACAAAGTCAGGAAATGGGTAGTATGAACGTCGTCCCCGTAGTGAGCGTTTGGCCCTTCGCGTAGATCGTACAATAATCACCGTTAAGTGTTACCGGTTTCCAAACAGATAGGCTGGCATCTATGGGGGCACAGACTGTGACAGATTCCCCCCTCACATACCAACAATCCGTGCTCGCAGAGGTCGTCAGAGAGGCGACCCTGCAGGGAGTACTCCCAATTGAAGACTGTATTGAGCTCCAGGCTCAAATCGCACAGACGCAGTCACTCGACGAGATCGATCACCTCTGGGATTCCCTGTCAGAAGAATACCGTATCCTGGAGTCGCACACTCCAGCATAAACAAAACAGTGACCGAATCTATGGTACGCGGTTCGTGCCGACGGCCGGCGTGCGGGCGTCAACCTTAACGACCTGTTCGGACTCGCTGAAGAGAGTTCAATTCTCTGTCCGCGGGTGAGAGACGAGGACGAACAGTGACACAACATGACCAATACCGATGACAAAGAGCAACCGCTTGCCTACAGTGATATTCTTCATCCAATTTCCACAAAACCATTTTGTGGAGAACTATAAGCCAGGTTACTAATAGCAGAGTGGCGCTAATCGAATACGGTTCCTGATGGGCTCGGGGGACTTCGATCAACCCGCTTAATGGCCCAGATACTATAGATATAGGGCATACCACTTGTTGGAAGTGACCATTGGCAACATCACTTTTAACTGTGCGCCAAAAGTATCACATTCAATGAGTCAACCGGTCAAAAAGGACCACCAACGCAACACGCCGGGCAGGGAGCACGGCCTCGACGCACTGCGCCAAAGCCCGGCGTTTACTGGGCCTGCCGAACACCTTGACGACCATGAACACACTAACGACCATCTTGCGCTTATCTACGAGACCCGCAACGAGCAGTTCGCGGCAGTCGTCCCCTATATCCGCCAAGGCCTCGAGCAGGGTGAACGCTGTGTCTACATCACTCACGAAACCTCTCGAGAAGAAGTGATAGAGGCGATGCAAGACGGGGGAATCGACGTAGATGGCGCTTTGGAGTCAGGAGCCTTCTCGATTCACGAGGAACAGGAAACCTATCTTCGGACTGGATCATTCGATCCGGAGGATACACTGTCGTTTCTCAACGATGCTACCAGGGAGGCGGCTGAGGAATACGAAGCACTCCGCGTTACTGGTGAGATGTCCTTTATTTTAGACGATGACGCCCGTGTCGATGACCTTCTGAAATGCGAGAGCAAGGCTAACTATCTCTTTCAGGACGTAGACGGAATGGCGCTCTGTCAGTACAATCGCGAGCGATTCCCGCCGGAGGTCATCCGCGATGTCATCAATACCCACCCGCACCTGATTCATGACAACCGCGTGAGTCACAACTCCTACTATACGCCACCCTCTGAATTCCTCGGCCCTGACCGCCCTACTCGCGAAGTTGAGCGAATGATAGGAACGCTCCGTGAGCAAACTGACGCGAAAGCGGAACTCGAGGAACGCCAACGATTCACACGCAGGCAAACTGAAATCATCGCCAGCACAGACCAACCGTTCGAGGAGAAGCTTCAGGCACTGTTTGAGTTGGGATGCGACCGGTTCAACCTCGAATTAGGAGCACAAGCTCGAGTCGATACAGAAGAGGACTGGTTCGAGATTGAGTACGTCAGCGACGATCACGAGCATTTCGAACCGGGTGTTGAACTACCGCTCTCAGAAACCTATTGCACTGCTGCCACCGAGATCAAGGCGGCTGGAAGCGTTTCAGACCCCCACGAGGAAGGATACGACGACATCCATGTGTATCAGAAGTTCGGGATCCAAGCATACCTCGGAACCCATATCGAGATCTCCGGCGATACTGATCGGACGTTCTTTTTCATCACCTCTCAGCCGAGGGACGAAGGCTTCTCAGATGACGAATACGCGTTTCTCGAGTCGATGGGGCAGTGGGTAAGATACGAACTCGAACGCCAACAGCGAGAACAGGACCTGCGTGAGCGCACAGAACATCTGAGTGCGCTTATTGAGGCCACGCCCGAATGCATCAAGACGGTCGCCGGCGACGGTACCCTCCTCCAGATGAACACTGCCGGCCTCGAAATGGCAGAGGCCGACTCGGCGCAGAGCGTAATCGGCGAATCCGTCTACGACCTGATTGCCCCCGAGGACCGTGCACGGTTCCGTGAGTTCAACGAGCGAATTTGTCGGGGTGAAAATGGGACCTTGCAGTTTGATATTATCGGGCTTGAGGGAACGCGCCGGAATATGGAAACGCACGCAGCACCACTACACCTCCCCAATGAAACGATCTCTCACATTGCGGTGACGCGTGACATCAGCGAACAAATTGAGCGCGAACAAAAACTCGAGGAGACGATCGACCAACTCGAGGAGTCGAACAAACGTCTCGAGAGTCTGGCGAGCATGATCGCCCACGAACTGCGTAATCCGGTTGCAATCGGCCAGATTTACAGCCAGAAGTTGCCGACTGAGGCGGCCCCGGATGCCGTCGACTACATCATCGAGGCGTTTGACCGCATCGAGAATATAATTGACGTCCTGCTGGTCTTAACGCATGGACGAGAGACCGTTGGTGAGCGAACTCCGGTATCGCTTGCAGACGTGGTACGGAACGCTTGGGAGGAAGTAGACGCACCCGATGCAACACTTCACATTGAGGTCGACGGCGAGATACAAGCGGACGAGACGTACCTCCAGCACCTGTTCAGAAACCTCTTCGAAAATGCAGTCCTACATGGTGGCGCGGGCGTCACCATTGAGGTTGGAGAAGGATCGGACGGGTTTTATGTAGCGGACGATGGGTCCGGAATTCCGGCAGAGGAACGAGATACAGTGTTTGAAGCCGGGTTCACGACGGCAGCTAAAGAAGGCGGGACTGGGCTGGGACTGGCGTTCGTCCGGGAGTTGGCCGACCTCTACGGGTGGGCGTGTGCGGTGTCAGAGAGTGCTGCCGGTGGAGCTCAGTTCGAATTTCAGGACGTCGATTTTGTGTCGAAAGAATAACCGACCAGCACTTGACGAGTTGCGGAACCCTGTTTTGGCCAGGAAAACTCACTTTCTATTCATTTCTGAACTACTCGAAAGAGGACCTGCTCACGTCTCGTCGGTATTGACGAACACCCAGCCGTCATTTCTGACGGTGATGTCGTGTCCACGATAGCTGAGGGTGATCGATTCCGTTCCGTTGTGATTCTGGCGCCAGCGTGCCGGGCCGAGCAGCACTTCCTCGACCGCGACCGTGTCGACGTAAAATTCTAAATCTGACCGAGCCACGTCCTTGAGGCCCAACTTGAGGAGCCTCTAACACTGTTGTCTCGTAGTCCTCCCCCTAAGAACTGAATCGGTTCCCGCGGATACCCACCAAGTCACTCGAGATAGAATTCAAGTGCCGTACGGGAGATGTTGGGACGAAATGTGTAAGTGGGGCTCTCAGACTCAAGTCCATCACCGTGCCAGAGATTGATCTGGATTAGAATACCACACGATTGGGGTCCGCATCTTACGTATCATAATCCACTCAGAGTGGAAAGACCCTCTTTGACCGATTTGAGAAGGAGCCTCATGGCGAGAATAAGTCGAGGTCAATAGCCCCCCAATTTCCGGTTGAAATTTTTGTACTGAGTGCTCGCCCAACCGCAGGCGCAAGCATGAATCCATGGCCATTGAACCCCGCTGCAACATACAAGCCAACACTATTCTGACATTGGCCAATAAGTGGAAGTGAATTAGGAGTGATAGCTTTGAGCCCGGCCCATCCATGCGTAATGGTGGAATCGTTGAGCCCAGTACAACATCGGTCAAGGTAATCTCGCACCTGCATTTCGAACGACCGATCATAATCCCTATTATAGTTGGAAGGATCAATGACTGCAGATTGTGTACCCTGGCCACACACCAAGAGCTTTCCACCCTTTTCGGGCCGATACAATAGACTCTCTGAGAGGTCCATCACAAATGGTTCCGTCCCTGAAACAGCAGTATTCTCCCTTGTTACCACAATTTGAATGCGAACCGGTTCGAGAGGGAGAGAACCCCCCACATGAGTGACCAATTCATTTGACCACACGCCTCCAGCGATGAGGGTAGTATTCCCATCGTATCGTTTTTCTCCAACACGGACCCCTTGCACACGCCCACTCTGTGTATTGATGTCAGTAACAGGTGAATGCTCGTAGATCTCGACTCCTTTTTCTCTCGCCCGTTCGGCCATCCAATCGATAAACAATTCGGGGTCAACAACTCCACCTGTTGAACAATAGTTTGCTGCAGTAATATCATCAGACGTAAGATAGGGTACTTTACTCTGAACTGCGGTCGGTGACACGGCTTCAACTTCGAGACCAACCCTGCGTTGCATGCGAGCGGTTTCTTGCAGCTGATCTGCTTCTCGAGCAGTGCGTGCAAGTACAAGATAGCCGTTTTGCTCAAAAGTAAACCGATCAGTCTCCTGGCTGAACCGCTGAAACTGCTCGACTGAATCCATCGCAAGTTCCACTTCGCGTTCATGGAACAGCTGTTGTCTGATTCCTCCGGCAGATAGTCCAGTTGACCCCTCTCCGATTTGATTTGCCTCAAAGAGCGCAATGGTCAGGTCTGTACTACGAGAAAGATGATAAGCGGTACAGACACCGATTGCTCCCCCTCCAACGATGATTACGTCATAGCCCTGGCCACTCATACGAGGGTATTTTCGTAAGTAGTAATAAACTCATGGAGGCACTTGATTGTCTGACTCTAACCAGAAACCTCGACAACACCTAGTTTTCCGCTGTTTCCAAACTCCTCTGCGAGCCATCCGATTCGCTGCGTGAGTGGTTGGTCCCAGTTACAGAGAGAGAACCGCTTCTCAGAACGAGCAAAATCCGTCGTTCCCAATAGAAATCCCCAGGGAAGTTCTCCGAAGTCCTCAATTCTATCTGCGAGCCAGCTATCCATACTCTGTGGTGCCGTTAGTATTACAGGAGTGTCCTCAAAGACAGCAATATCGAGACCCTGCTCAGGGTCTGTCCAACGAACAGGGTCTGAGAGGTCAAACACATGCTGATAATCGGTCACGGCCTTCTCAAGGTCAGCCACCCCAAGTAGAACATATTGAACACCAACGAGTTCCGTTCCGGTTACGCTGTCTGCGGGTTGAACCCGGAGTTTCCGCGGGGTGCGATCAGCGATCAAGAATGGATACCGCGTACCTGGAACACAGTCACCGAGGAACGCAACATCCCACTCGAGTAGATCACCATCACCTGTTTGTCTACTCATCGCCATGGGTTCGTTGACTTGGACCTCCCGTTCAGTGAGCGTCTGCATGGTACGATCGAAGTCTGTGGGTGAGATAGCCCACCCAGCAGGGCCAGCAGAGCCCCAGATGAGGTCTTTACGCCGAGGTGGGTGCTGGCCTGGCTGAACAGTCGAAAGCAACTCGATATAGGACCCATCATCGAATCCAAGAATGGAGTTGTGAGTGATCCCATTATCGTGGACGCCACCGGGGACTGGTTCCAGCCCCAATTTGGAGAACTGATCGGTCATCGCCTCGAGGGTCCGGTCTGTAACGATAACGTGGTCAAGAGAATAGTTGCCGAATCCACGGCTCATATAGACACATTATCACAGCACACGTTAAGTTGCGCTATTTGTGCAGCGAATGCCTGGATCTAAAAACGAAAGCAGCACCACCCGACTGACAACGCCATCTCCGGTAACCGTACGTATACATTGACTTAGAACGTGGTAGGCGGTATGTCAACACAAGACGAAGGAAGTGTCGTCACAGTCACTGGTACGACCGACCCGAGTACTCTCGGAGTTACACTTCCACATGAGCACGTATTCTTTGATGGCACTGAGGCACTGTTTAGCCAGCCCACGTCTGCTTATGAACGCGCAATTGCTCGAGAACCTGTATCAATGGAGAACCTGGCCTGGATTCGCCAGAACCCGTTTATGCACAAAGACAACATGCGAGCAGACTCTGTCGAGGAAGCAGTCAGTGAGTTGCGCGAGTTCGCTCGTGCTGGTGGCGATACGGTTGTCGATGTCACACCGAAAAACGTAGGCGAAGATCCTGAACGCGTTCGAGGAGTTGCTCGTGAAACCGGCCTCACCATCATTCACGGAACAGGCTACTACATAGAACCTGCACACCCACAGTCGATTTCCCATCGGTCTGTGAAAGATATAACACAAGAACTCGTCGATGACGTCTGTAAAGGGATTGGCGGGACTGACGTACGTGCAGGTATCATCGGTGAAATCGGGCTCAGCGGGCAAATCAAAGATGCTGAGCGGCAAGTTCTCCGTGCGGCAGCGCGTGCCGCTGTTCGCACTGGAGCACCGCTTACAATCCACCCACCCGGAAAGACCCAAGAAAGCCAACGCGACCGAACATACCCCACCTCCCGATGGGGATTAGAAATTCTAGATATCGTTGAACAGGAGGGGTTATCCCCTAAACAGGTCGTAATCGGCCACATCGATCGATCGCTGTATGAGGATCTCTCCTACCAGAAGAAAATCGCAAAGCGTGGTGCATATCTCGAATATGATTTGTTTGGGAGGCATTCCTATCTGGAAGTGTTTGAAGACGGCTACCCGTCTGATAGGTGGCGAGTGGATTCGATTAAGGAACTAATCGAGGCAGGCTATCTCGAGAACATCTTGTTGTCCCATGACGTCGCATCGAAGACTACTCGATCTACGTATGGTGGCTATGGATACACGCATATTCTAGATACTGTAGTGCCGATGATGCGCGACCGTGGAATTAGTGATAGGCAGATCTCAGTGATGAGTCGAGAAAACCCACAGAGAATGTTGACGTTTGCTGAACCGGCCTGACAGGATATGCAATAGCAGATCCAGCCGGTGTGCTAACTTTTACCTTACTGTCCTGCTTACGCCAGCCATGCCTCAATCAACGGTCTGTATAAGTTGTGACTTCGACGGAGTGTCCCCCTGGTTGTACTTGTTCGATGCATGGGAAAGCCCCACGAACATCTCTCGAGGCTTATTCGGTGTCGATCATGGTGCACCGCGGTTGCTCGAATTATTCGACAAACACAGTATCGATACGACCTGGTTCATCCCAGGGCACACTTTAGAGAGTTTCCCAGAGCGATGTGAAACCGTCTGGTCAGAGGGGCACGACGTTCAGCATCACGGATGGACTCACAAGCCCCCATCAGAGTTTGAATCAAAAGAGGAAGAGCGGAGGGACATTGAGCGGGGGATTGAGTGTATTGAATCACTCACTGGGCGTAAGCCGACAGGATACCGTTCCCCCTCGTGGGATTTCTCGTTACACACGCTCGAGATTCTGCAGGAACTGAACTTTGAATGGGACTCGAGCCAAATGGCCGCGGATTTCGAACCATACTTCGTACCGGCCAATTGGAACGCTCCCGAAGATGGGCCGTTCGACCGAGGAACCCAAACAGATATCGTTGAAGTCCCGGTTTCTTGGCAGCGCGATGACTTCCCGGCGTTTGCCTATCGCCGAGGTCAAGGCTTTGCAAACGGAGAAGCTGTGTTCAGTGCTTGGCGTGAGCAGTTCGATTGGATGCACCAGCACATTGAGAACGGTGTTTTCGTTCTCACACTTCATCCACAGATTAGCGGGCAAGCTCACAGACTTAGTCACCTTGAGCAGTTACTCGAATACTTCAAATCGAAGTCTGGAGTCGAATTCCAAACGATTGCTGAGTATATCGAGACACAAAACATGGTGTAAGATCGCGTTCGTATTTAGCTGAAAAAGCGGGCACTAAACTTCTGTCCCCGAGGGGTGCACACGCGAGCGAGGAGAGTGGGTACCTCACGAGAACTTCTCGGCTACCCGATGGCAGCCGACGTAGTGTCGGTCATCACTGAACTCTGGTTTGACTTCGTAATTCGGTTTCTCTTGTGCACAGACACTAGTATCCATAAACGCAGACGTAAGCAACTCTGCTGACTCATTGTATTTCCCCTCCGCAAACAATTCGAGACCCGAATCGAGGTCTTGCTCAATATCAGCAGAGAGGTCTGCATCACCCAAAAATTGTTCTTTGATTTTTGGAACCGGTTCGGGTTCAATCAGTTGGCGGTCAATCGCCCAGATCAGGTCACGGACGCTATCCCACTCACCGTTCCAATTGTACCTCTCAGGTGCGATCAACTCAGGACACCGCGTTCTGAACCGGCATCCGCTTGGGGGGTTCATTGGGCTCGGCAGATCACCTTCAAGCGTTCTGCGTTCACTCCTGAGTCGCGGATCCGGGACAGGGATCGCATCCAAGAGAGCTTGTGTATACGGGTGCTGTGGGTTCTCGTATAGCTCTTCCTTTTCAGCAAGTTCGACGATCTCCCCGAGGTACATCACAGCAACGCGATCACTGATTTGTCGGATGACGCTCAGGTCATGAGCGATGAACAGGTACGTGAGTCCGAATTCTTGCTGCAGTTCCTGCATCGTGTTCAGAACTTGTGCTTGAATCGAGACGTCTAATGACGCAACCGGCTCGTCACAAATAATGAAATCCGGGTCAAGTGCAAGTGCACGTGCGAGGTTTACCCGCTGGCGTTGCCCTCCAGAGAATTCGTGTGGGTATCGATTGTAATGTTGTGAGTCTAGTCCGACCTTCTCGAGGAGTTCCTTCGCACGTGCCTCTCGGCCCTCGCTGTCCAGAAGGCCGTGTGTTTTCAATGGTTCTTCAACGATTGTACCGATTTTCATTCGGGGGTTGAGTGACGACTGAGGGTCCTGAAACACCATCTGCATGTCCTGGCGTTGCTGTCGCAGCTCCTCACCGCTCAGCGTAGTTATATCGGTCCCATCGAACTGAATGCTACCTTCAGTTGGCTTGAGTAACTGAAGGATTGTACGGGCAAGCGTGCTCTTCCCACATCCAGACTCGCCAACAAGCCCGAGAGTCTCACCTTTGCGGACGGTAAAAGAGACGTCGTCTACTGCCTTTACGTAATCCTGACCGAACGTTACATCCGGAACGTATCCATCCCAGTCTAGGTTCACTCCGGCAAATAGCCCAGTCTCTGTGGGGAAGTATTTAGAGAGGCTGTTTACTTCGAGCAGGATCTGCTCATCATCGACCCGCTCGTTCGTTCTCCCTGCTGGAGCAACTGATGGATTGTCGTTGCTTTCACTACTCATTGTTCTCTCCCCTCAATTGGTTGGTTCGCCTGATTCAGCGGTGTCTTGTTAGTTGCGCCTGACTTGAGTGGCTGGCTCTCCTCATACTGTGAGCCAAAGACGTCGTGTTTTAAACACGCAGAGCGCTGTCGGTCATCGACCTCTCGAATGTCAGGGTGAACTTGTTTGCAAACTTCTCGAGCATCGGGGCATCGTGGATGAAACCGACATCCAGTGGGCGCCTCGAGAGGGCTTGGCATTATCCCTTCAATGGGTTCGAAAGTTCCAACGGTCTCATGTGGCTTTGGAATCGACCGTAGCAGTGCTTCAGTGTAGGGATGTTTCGTATCATGGAAGATGTCATCAACTCCAGCTTGTTCAATAATCTCCCCTAGGTACATCACGTTCACACGGTCACAAATTTCTGCAACCACACCGAGGTCATGAGTGACCCAGATGAAGCTAGTATCATATTTCTTCTGTAGTTGCCGGACGAGACTAATGATTTGGCCTTCAACAGTCACATCAAGTGCTGTCGTGGGTTCATCAGCGATAATGAGGTTTGGTTCACACGCAAGTGCCATCGCAATGAGCACACGCTGTCGCATTCCACCAGAGAGCTGATGCGGATAATTAGAATAGCGGTCATTGGCTTCGGGGATTCCGACCTCACGAAGCATTTGTATTGCCTCTGCTTCAGCTTCTTTCTTTGAAAGCCCCCGATTTATTTCAATAAACTCGCGAAGCTGACTCCCAACCGTGAAAACGGGATTCAGGCTCTCCATCGGATCCTGGAAGATTAGAGCGATTTCAGAGCCGCGAATCTGTGAACGCATTTGAGATTCACTGAGCATAGCTTCGCCGTCGATGACTTCGCCGGTAGACTCTTGAGAACGATCGATTAGCACTTCATCTTTGTATCTCACTGTCCCAGAGACAACTTCACCCGGTGATTTGATAAGCCGTAGTATACTGCGAATAGCAACGCTTTTTCCGGCACCAGATTCGCCAACCAACCCGACAATCTCACCTTCATACACATCAAATGAGATACCATCAATTGCTCTAACGGTTCCTTCGTCCGTAGCGAATTGCGTTGTCAGATTCTCGACGCTGAGTAGTGGTTTCGAAGTCATTTTAATTATTGTTCCTTGGATCTAATGCGTCTCGAACACCGTCACCGATGAGATTGAATCCCATCACTGTTATGAGGATTGCCAATCCGGGCCAGATGCTAAACCACGGATTTGGAAGCATGTATCCTCTGGAGTCAGCTAGCATCTGCCCCCATGAAGGCGTCGGTGGCTGGACACCAAACCCAAGGAAGGAGAGGCCAGCCACGATGAGGATGTTCACACCAACCTGTAGCGTAGCTTGTACCAGCACAGGCGCAAAGCTATTCGGGATTATGTGTCTGAGCAGGATATGCCGGTCTTTAACCCCAATCGATTTGGCAGCCTCAATGTACTCCTCTTCACGTATCTTAAGGACTTCTGAGCGAATCAGGCGGGCGAAAATCGGGATTGTAACGACTCCGACTCCGAGAATTGCGATCCAGAGGTGGCGACCAAAGACAGCCATGATCGCAATCACAAGAACGAGGAGTGGGATGGCGTAGACCGTTTCTACCGTACGCTGGAAGATGTCGTCAATCCATCCCCCATAGTATCCAGAAATCGCACCAATAGCGGTTCCCAGAATTACACCGAATCCTGTCGCCACGACTCCTACCTGAATCGCAATGCGAGTTCCATAGACGAGTCTAACTAGAATGTCTCGCCCTCGTTGATCCGTCCCTAGAGGGTGTCGCCAGGTACTACTACCGAAGTTATTCTCGATACCAAGTGGAGGTAGAAGGGCTGGTGACCCAGTATCCCGTTCTGGATGGTACCAGAATCGGTCTGCAAGATAGTAGTCGAGAATTTGGGCATCAACAGTAACGAAGATCGCGATTACAGTCACGACGCTGATGATATACAGCCCCAACCTGGCGGTCGTGTCACGTTTTATTTGCGCTAATACGTATCGCCACTGAGCCTGATCCCGAATATTTCGTTCTGACTGGTCGCCCGATACTGCGGCGTCATCGGGCCGATCTGGATCCGCCTGGCCAGAATGGCTCGCCATCACTACTCACCTCCGTCATACGATATCCGTGGGTCGAGGTAAGCATACAGGATATCGGTAATCAATACCCCGACGACGAATATTAGTCCAAAGAACAGCGTTACCCCCATCAAGAGTGAGTAATCCTGACTTTCAACTGCAGTGATCATGAGTGTTCCCATACCGTTAATATTGAAAACCGTCTCGGTGAGAACAGCCCCACCGAGTGCTGTAGTTAGCTGAATACCGATTATCGTTACGACTGGAAGTTGTGCGTTCCGTAGAGCGTGCTTGCGGAGAATTGACCGCTCGGGAACGCCGAATGCCTGGGCAAGTACGACGTATTCTCGATCAAGTACATCGAGCATCGAAGAGCGTTGGATTCGCATAATTGCGGCAGTCTGAAGGGTCCCCAGGGTAATCGTAGGGAGGATCAAGTGTCCAAAGGATTGCCAGAGTACCTCTGGCCGAGTTCCAGCACTATTCACATTCGCAGGGTCTGCCCACGGCATGATCAACCCTGAGGATGGAAAGAGATTCAAGTGATATGCAAAGATGATAATGAGCATCAATCCGATCCAGAACGAAGGCGTGCTGACACCGATAAGAGCGATGACTCGAGAGATGTGGTCAGTCGGTTTATTCTGGCGCTTTGCAGAGATAACACCCAGAGGGATTGCCATCGAGATCGCTAACGTAAAGCTCGACGCAACGAGGAGCAGAGTCGCCGGAAGCCGCTCGAAAATCTTCTCAGTAACTGGGACACCATTGTAGTGAATACTACGTCCGAGGTCGCCCTGAGCAACGCCCATCATATAGTTGAAATATCGTTCATAGATTGGCCGATCTAACCCATATCGTGCTTCGACAGCTTCGATAGTACTCTGGTCAGTACCGGGCCCAAGCATAATGCGTACGGGGTCACCGGGCATGGCATTAACTAGAAAGAAGGTGATCGTTGCGATTCCGATTAAAATAAAGACTGACTGGAATAATCGGCGTATCGTATATCGAAGCAAACTCATTGTATAGGTGGAGGAGTGCTATCTGTTAATACTAACGTTGTTGTAGGAAGTCAAGAGCCGAGGATTAATTGGCCCAACCGGGTGAACTTGGAAATCCTCTACATCGTCTTTAACAGCATAGACGTTCTGATAGTTGTACGATGGCAAGTGAACCCGTTCCTCTAATAGCGTTGTGATCGAATCGATATATAGCTCGCGACGAAGATCCTGGTCAAGCGTTTGCCGTGCTTCTAGAATCTGTTCTTGGACTTCCTCATCTCGGTAGAAGACACCTTGGTTCACCGTTTCCGCATCTTCGTGGAAGAGATTGTACATGAAGTCATCAGGGTCGGCGTACCGAATCCAACCCAGGACGTAAATGTTGTAGTCATTTGCATTCCCGGTATATGCACGGTCAAGTAGCGCACCCCAGTCCAACCGCTCAACGGTTCCATCGTATCCCGCTTCGCGGAGGCCATCGGCAATCGTGAGACCTATTTCTTCACGGTTGTCATCCGGAGGAACGAGAATTGTCGCGTCCCAGTCATCAGGAACACCTGCTTCCTCAAATAACTCAATTGCTCTGTCAATATCAGGCTCATGTGGGATTTCTGCCCACTCATCAACCGGCATATCCCAATCATCGGCCATCTCTGCGGGCAGAGGGCTGTACTGTCTCACACCGGCAGGTTCGATGTACCGTTCAACTGCATCATCCATTGAGAAGGTATAGTCGATAGCCTCCCGGACTCGAGCATCTGCAGTAGGGCCCTCGTTGCAATTAAATGCAACATAGAAGTATCCTACACTGGGGGTCTCGTGTATTGTAGTATCATCCATTTCTTCGACTGTCGACCAGAGTTGCGGAGGAATCGTCTCAATTATATCTTGTTCCCCAGTTTCAATTGCTGTGATTCGAGTCGTCGACTCGTCGATTGGTACAAATCGAACGCCAGCAACGTTGGGTAGCTCATCTCCCCAGTAGTCGTCCCATCGTTCGATTTCTACGAAGTTGCCCTCTTCCCAATCAACAAACCGGAAGGGGCCGGAACCGACTGGTTCACTGGTTCCAAATGCACCAGGGTCGGCTTCGCGGACGTCCATTGGAACGACATGGTGCGTCAACACCTCTTCAAACATTGCATATGGCGACTCCAGATCAATCTGGATCGTTTGCTCATCAATGAGTTCTGTCGATTCAATTGGAGAGAATAATGCTGCTAACGGGGTTCCCTCGTCAACTGGTGCCGTAATAGAATATTCAACGTCTTCGGCAGTTACTGGCTCGTCGTTGTGGAATCGTGCTTCATCGGTAATTTCGATAATGTACCGAGTACCGTCTTCCTCAATTTCAGGCATGTCTGTTGCCAATTCAGGTTCGACATCGAACTCCTCCGTATAGGTGTATATCGAACTGTAGAGGCGATTGCCGACGATGCCATCTGGATTCGAAAACTGTTCGATGGGGTCGAAATGGACCGGACTCAGTGCCTGTCCAATGTTTAGTATCTCATCAGAAGACCCATCAGCACCGTTGCCATTGCCATTTCCATTGCCGTTCCCCTCCCCGTTTTCACTCCCGGTATCTCCAAAACATCCCGCGACGGTAAGGGACATTGAAGCACCTGCTGCTGCAAGGAGTTTCCTCCTGCCAATGCTTGCCATACCAGACCGCATTAGTGCCCCCAGATAAATAAGGGGCTGTATGGGCAACATTAACCGGTTAAATGCTAAAACACGTTACCAAGCAGCTACTGACTATTACACTGGATGCAGCTCCCTCCAAAATAGATTTTCGTACACAGTTTTGCTTTGTAAGTGGCATAGATGCAATAAGTCATCAAATTTGATGGCCAGCAAAAATATTATATACCTGTTGCTCAAAGGGGGACCTCATGGCTGATTCGGTCGATACCGGCTGGTTAGAGGACTTATCATGGGAGGAAGCAGAAAATGTCTTCCAAACAACTGACTTCATAGTACTGCCATGTGGTAGCACAGAACAGCATTCACTTCATCTTCCATTGTCAGTAGACACAATTAGAGCAACGGAATTAACTGATGAGCTTTTGGAACGAGCTTCTGAGTTCGATTTGCGAATGCATGCGCTCCCAACACTACCATACGGATATTCTGAACACCATATGAATTACCCGGGAACGTTCACATTTTCTTTCGAGACATATATTCAGATGATTGTCGAAATCGGGCAGTGTGTGTCTCAGCATGGGGGCTCCGATCTCGTCATTGTGAATTGCCATGCAGGGAATATCGAACCGCACAAACTTGCGATGGATCGTCTCCAACGAACAACCGACTTAGCGACCTACTATGTGAATTGGACGGACTTCGCTCGAGAAAAACTCGAAGAGGAATTCGGAACTGAGTGGGGTCATGCGGGTGAATACGAAACAAGCCAGATTGAGCACTATTGTCCTGAAGCTGTGCGTTCCGAAAAGAAAGAACCTCAGACGAGGAGGTCCCGATACGAATCTCGACAGTTCAGTTACTTTGATGAGATAACTGAACAAGGTGGATTAGGCGACCCGACACAGTCTGACCCAGAATTCATCGAGCAAGTTATTGCTGAAACCACTGATGATATTCTTCGGTCCATTCGGTCGGATTTACAAAGCAATAAGTCTGCAGTTGCAACCAACGACTAGTAGCGGCCGTCAACGATGTACATACATATCCAGTCGGACTTAGCACTCATAGACTGACCTCCCTGTTATTCTGAGTAGGTTGCTAAACCAAGGCTTCGGGTTGACCCATTGGCATCACTCTAATGGGTAGATCGTGCTAACCGCATGTATTCTGATTCCGCTCACCGGAATATTGATTGCTCACAACAGAAATAGTAGCGTATGGACAAGGGAAAAAGAAACGAGATGCTACGAACATCGGAGATCACTCTGCAGGTGATAGAGGCTTTACGGGAAGCTGATGGTGCAGGGGTAACAGAGCTGGGAAATAAGCTTGATTTGGCCCCGAGCACGGTTCATCGTCACCTGGCAACGCTACGAAACAGTGGGTATGTTACCCAGGATGATGACCAATATTATCTTGGTCTCCGGTTTCTCCAGTTAGGAGAATACGTTCAAAATAGAAGGGACCTGTATCAGACTGCAAAGACATATACAGAGATGCTCGCCGAAGAAACTGGTTATCGGTCGATATTCCTTGTAGAGGAAAGCAATATTGGAATCTATATCCATACCTCAGCCGGGAAGCACGGCCTCTGGACGGGGTCGACGATTGGAAAGCGCGTTCCGCTACACGCAACAGCTGCTGGAAAAGTAGTGTTAGCATTCGACGACTCAATTTCAGTCTCCGAACTCGAGTTGACCCGGTTGACCTCTGAAACGATTACATCGAAAGCCGAGCTCCGAACTGAATTAGAACGAATACGGGAACGGAAGTACGCTTTCAATTTAGAAGAGCAAATTCAAGGAGTACGTGCTGTCGGTGCCCCGGTATTCAGCTCTAATAACGCCGTCCTTGGCGCTTTCAGTGTATCGGGCCCCGCAAATCGGATGCATGGAACAGAGTTTGAAGAGGAACTACCACAGACTGTACTTAGTATCGCTAATGAATGTGAATTGAAGATCAATTTATCATAGTGGTCCGTTAGATCTGTTCAGATTTCCGTTCTTGTTTCCATGTGGACCTAGTGTAGGGGATTACACGCATACCAGTGTAATAGTCGCAGGTGTTAGTGAGAGCTATAAAACAGATATAGAAAGACGAATACCATTCTTTTCTCCGGAATCAGATACCCGCTGAATCAGTAATCAATCACCCTGGGATGGAGCAGAGAATTCGAGAATAACATCGGTGAGCACGTCCACAGCTATTGGGAGACTCGACTCATCAACATCAAAAGTCGGTGTATGATGACCATCTGGATGGTCTGTGCCGATACCGACATAGGCTGCGACTCCCCCTTGTTGTTGGACAGTGGTCATCAAGTGAGATGCATCTTCACTACCCCCAAGCGAATCCGTCTCTACCACTTGGAGAACATCAGAATGTGAGTCTGCTGCTTTTGAGACGAGACGCCGAAGGCGATCATCGCTTTTTGCACTCGGTGCGCCACCTGCAGATTCGATATCAACATTACACCCGTGCATTTCAGCGGCCCCGCTAAGTATCGACTGCACTCGAGAATGCATATAATCTACAAGTTCTGTCGTCTCCCCACGTACCTCGATCTCGGCTCTGGCCCGATCGGCGATGACATTGACTGCTGTCCCGCCTTCCATCACACCAACGTTGATCCGTGTCGATCCACGTTCGTGGCGTGGTATGCTATACAAATTGGTCACTGCAGCAGCCAGTGCCTGGTTTGCATTCTTTCCCTCGTTTGGACGTGCACCCGAATGAGCAGATTCACCAGTATATGCAATCTCCATCTGACGGACCGCGAGGAATCCATCGATCCCTGCAACGACGGTCCCTGTCGGATGGTTCAACCCCACGTGCACTGCAAGTAGTGCATCAACATCCTCCAAATGGCCACTTTTTGCGATTGGTTCTCCGCCAGCGATTAGTTCCTCCGACGGTTGGAAGATCACTTTGAGCGTTCCCGAAAAGTCGCTCTCCATAATTGCCTCTAATACCCCCAATCCGATCGTGATATGTGCATCGTGACCGCATGCATGCATCGTCTCTTCAGTAGATGATCGAAATCCTTCTGCTGCGGGGAGATGATCCTCATCAGTTGATTCTGTTAGTGGGAGCCCGTCAATATCGACTCGTAGTGCAACAGTTGGCCCTTCACCACGCTCGAATACCGCTATCGCACCGGTATACCCTCCCTCGAGGTTCTCAAGAACAGACTCAGATGAGCCTAATTCACGTGCTCGTTCGAACCACTGGTCTAACACCTCCTCATCAGGTATATTTGTTTGATACTCTGTGTTGAGAACTTCTTTACCAACAAACCACTCACTAACACCGAGGCGTTCAACTTCGTCGATTATACGGCAGGTCGTCCAAAATTCTCTCCATCCGGGTTCAGGATGAGCATGGAATTCTCGCCGGAGTTCTGACAGCCGAGCCTGGTCACTGTGTTGGCTCATACTATCTACGTTTGGTCGACACAGTATAATTATCTTCTCACTCAGTTATAATATACTTGTACACTCAAATTTAGGACTATACACTATGGTTTGCTCACCTGATACGAAATCCACACATTGTAGTACAGTAAGATCCGAAAATGATAGGTTTTGCTTATTTAAATGCCCAATTATTGGAAATATGGTTCTGTATAGTTAGCAACTCCTCCAGTGGATGTCTATTAAGTAATAAGTCCAACCACACCACATTATAGTAGTGTATAAAAATTTCAAGACAGCTCCTGACGCTCGCCCCAACGATTTGTGGAAGCGGTGAACACGCATCTTCGGCGTATGAATCCATTTCTCGATTAGGCTTCGCTCGACATGGTCGAGTCAGCAGTCAATCTGAGTTGGGAAATGTAAGTTCGCTAGCCGTAGCCATGGACGAGTAACGTTGTCTCGGAGGGATCGTGTTCCTGGTCAATCATACAGGACCGCAGCGGTTGCAACGGCACCTCGTCATTCGAACACTGCAACATCGAGAAAGAGATTCAAACGGGATATATTGTGTCTAATGCCCAATTCCAATCTCTATTGATCTTGGCAGAAATCTTATCAATGGCGTCCCGAAAGGGCTTCGCCATTGGCGAGTCTAGAACACTGTCAGCAAGCCGGCGTTCCGTTGCCAGATCGAGGCGCGATGCTGTCAATACCCTCGAGGCGACAAAATACCCACTCTGGTTGCTTGCGAATCATTTTACCTGCTTGAGAGCGTAGCCACTGTCGACGCCCGTTCCCGGCCAAGGACTACGGGCTTCGGCTTACTCCGTTTCGTCGACAGTCGATGAGTCGCTTCCCTCGAGTGCCTCGTGAATCGCCATTCGAACGCGCTCGGGATCGTCGAGTCCGTGCGGATATCGTTCTGCGAGCGCCTGGAACGTCCGTTTTTTCAGCGTCACGTTCTTCGACTCAGTTTCGTCTAACTCATCACCGTCAACGGGCTCGCCGCCCATATGTGCCACTCTCACGGCCGGGTCAATAATCTACGGTTTATGGTGAACGTGGATTAGTAAACTCAGACACCTTCCAAAGTCTACCAGAATTGATTGATAGCTATTGATCTAGTTGTCGTCGATAACTTCATATATGATGGTAGTCATGAATATACTAACAACCCGCCCGGTGGTGGTCCGACACGCTCGTCGGATGGACTCGAACGGTCAACGTCTTATGACGACCGCCAGCTGGATCGGGACAGCAGTTACTTCTAGCGTCAACGGAGACAACCATGAGTACGAATCAACCTGTAGCACTCGGTAGTCGAGAGAATTGGTGGGGAAGAAAATCGATTGATGAACTTGACGAGACGCCGATCTCAGAACTCACCGTTCCTGAACTCCAGCGGCTCATAGAGGAGTCAACGCTCTTTAACTTAGATGTCTCGTTGATGAGCGGAGGCGAACTTCGGTCGTGGGTTCGGGACCGTCGTGAGCGCCCGGACTACCCCGGTGTCTGTGTGACCGATTTCGAACGCGCTCGGTCGAAAGCACATACTGTGCTCCGCGAGCGTGCAGACCCCATCTCAACAGTTACAAAGTACCACCCACCCAATCTCCCCGGCGGTCGGAAACGACAACTCTGTGCGTGGCTGTTCGACGGCGAACACCTCCAGCACAACCCGACTGCGGTCCATACCGACAATCGGGAGGTCCGGCTAACCGACCCTGTCTTGTACGTCTCTCGAGAGCACCATCACGAACATGGCGTCGAAGAGTACGGCCAACACCGTTATCGGCGGCGGTATGACCCTGAACACGGCTACATCGGTGGCGTTTCGTTTCGTGATCTCCCGATCGCCGACTTTCTCAACGTTGTCGAGGACGTCCTCCTAAACCTCAAGGTCAAACACTCGTTCCAACAGTCGAAGATCGACGGGTGGCTCGAGGACGCAAAGGAACTGAAACAGCGCCCACAGAACTCCGACCAGGACGCGCTCATCCAAGTGCTGTACCGGGTGTACCGGAGCATGGATAACTAATCTACACCATGACAGGATATACCGACTCGAGAGACGAATCGCTCGCCAGCAAACTACGCAAAACGATCAACACATCCATGTCGTCTATCGGGCGCATACAGCTACAGGCACTCATTTTCTCGCTTATCCTCACTGCCTCGCTGTTTACGATGGTGGCAGCTCCCGGAATCTTCGGTGGCTCACACGACGGAATCGCGGAAGCCTCTGGAGACAGTCACTTAGATTACATCTACGTTGCCAACAGTGACGAGGAACTTGAGAAACGAGATCCCGTGACGCTCGAGGTCATAGATACGTATACTACTGGGACGGGGAGCGACTTTTGGGGAGTTACAGTTTCGGAGGATTACGTATTTGGAGCTGACCGGGGCGGCACCCTTCACAAAATCGACGGTTCTGACATGACCGCGGTCGATACTAAATCGTTCAATGACCAGGGGAGTATCCGTGATACGGAGCTAGGACCTGACGGGTACATTTACGTCGCAGACGACGGTGGTGCGTTTCTCAAGGTAGATCCAAACAACCTCGAAATCGTTGACACTGTTAACCGAGATTCAGTTTCGATCCAATTTGACGACCGAGGGATCGCATACGTAGGGACTGACGTTGGTGTTGCTAAGATTGATACAGAGTCAATGGAGGAGTTAGAGCACACCAATATCGGGGGAAGGAACGTCTACCAAATCTCTTGGGATGGTGATTATGTGTATGCGTTTAACCGTGATGGGGGTGGACTCTACCAACTTACGATGGATACACTGGAGGTGGTTGACACTCACGATGTGTATTCCTCGAACCGAGGGCACGCGGTGAAATATTACGACGGATACCTGTATACAACCGCTTATGAAGATTCGAATGAGGATAACGTTCTCAAGATAGATTCGGACACGTACGAAGTTGTTGAGGGGTATAGACACAGCGACACGTCTTGGGGGGTTGGATTAGGCGATGGGATGCTTTACACCGGGAGTAATAACAATGATGTTGTCAGACACAACATAAATGATCTCTCCGCTGAAGAAACAGACAGCACCTCCTCCTCCGTATACGATATTGCTGCGAAGCATCTGGATGGAATCGACTTCGCACCCGGTGGTGAAGGTGGCGATTCCATCGTTGGCACTGTCCACGACCAGCATGGCGACCGCGTTCAAAGTAACAGTACGTCATTAGATTTCTACGGCGTTCGGGAGCCAGCGTTCGATCTCTCCGATGTTGATGATATTGAGGACGAGGCTCGAGAGTACCAGCGCCTCGCCGAAGAACTCGAGGACGAGCTCACCAACCCACTCCCACAAGAGTGGGATGCCGACTACGATCTCGACGGCCACATGGAAGCGGACGCCACCTACCCACTCGTTCACCAGTCCAATGACTGGGGATCGGGTGGCTGGTTCGGCAAAACAACGACCGTCTCGAGCGAGGTTGACGATCCTCGACTCACGACTGACCCCGACGAGACGGTGACGATCTCGCTGTGGGACCCCAACGAGGGTGGCTACGGGATCTTCGAAGGACCGGTTCGCAACTCGTTCCCCGGCCACCCGACTGAGGGCGAGGTCGTCATCGAAAAGTTCGATCCGGTCGAGCTCGAGTACACCCAGACGACCCACGAAACCGAGCCAATCGTCACGGTCGAACGCACGTTCCGAAGCGACGTCGAGCACCACGCGGTCCAGGTCGACCTCCCGAAAGGGATGTATCGCGCGTATCCGGAGGGGCATCCAGAACGCGGCTATGCGTTCAGTGTCGGTGACCCGGATGATCTCACGCAGATGTACGCGGGCCAGATCCGCGAGGAGATCATGGATATGGAGCAACTGTCGGAGGATCTCTTCGCGAACGCCGAGCGGATCGAAGACCTCGTAGAGAACGAGGCGATCTGGCGTGAATCGGTTGAGGTCGACGAAAACGGCGAGTTCGAAGTCGACGTCCCAAGTGACGTGATCACGGTCAACGCGGTTGCGTACGACCTGCCCGCAGGAATCGCGATCGACGACTACGAGAATCCGGAGGATATCACGTTCGAGAACATCCGCACGGAGATCGAGGCGTTCCAACTCGACGATACCACGGTGGTCTTCGGTCAAGCGAACATCAACACCCACCGCCTCGACGAAGACGAGACCGTCGAAATCCAGGTCCAGCGGATGGACACAGGCGAGTGGATCATGGACCTCGAGCAGTTCGAAGAGCGATTCGAAGAGCTGTTCGAGGAGTTCATGAACGGCTCTGTCTCGGAGTTCGAGGCCCAATGGGACGAACTCATCGAGGAGATCGACGATGACCGGCTGACCGAGATCCACGAGAACTACCGGAACATCAGCGAAGACAACAGCGAACTCCAGGAGAAGATCGAGGAACTGCTCGATCGCGAACTCTCCGATGATGACCAGCAGTCACGCGAGGAGATGCAGGAAGAACTCGAGGCGATCCGAGAGGCACTCGAGGAGATGGACGACACTGTCGATATCGGCGACGGCGAAGTCGAGGTTGACGAAGACACCTTCGACGTCGCATGGGCGATCCCAAGCTGGGTCGACGAAAACGACGTTGCAGTCTTGATCCACACGTCCGATGGGGAGACCCACGCAATAGATGAGGAGTACATCTCGATCGAAGACGGCGGCTTCTTCGGTTCCAATACGGTCCGCGTTTCGAACCACCCGGTCGACGATATCGACTTCTCGATCGCAGACGTCGAGCTCCAGGTCGCCGGTTCCGAAGGCGTCGGTTCCGGTTCGACGACAGTCCAGAATCCGGCCTTCTCCGGAACACTCCCCGAGATCGACGCAGTTCAGTTCTCGACGAAATCCCCCGGTCCAAGCGAGCGGGTGACCGTCGACCTCGAGCCCGCAGATCCGATCGAGTTCGACGGCGTCTCGAACGCAGAAGTGTTCAACGCCGATGGCGAGGAACTCGAGGCAACGCTCGAGGACGACCGCGTGCGCTTCGACACCGACGGTGAGGGGCTGCACACTGTCCGGATGACGGTCGAATCCAGTAGCGGTGACTCGTTCCTCGTGACTGAGCGCGTACGCGCGGGAGAGTCTGCACGAAGCGACCGGGCGACAGTCCGCGCCGGGACGTCCCCACTTGGAACCCACGCTGTGATCGGTGGTGGCCTCGAGAACGCCCGAATCACCGAAGACGACGGCACACTCACCATCGACGCGATCATCGGCAGTGGCGAGAACCCACCGGGCGAGCTCCACCTGATGCCCGAAGCCGCACTCGAGGACGACTCACAGGAGATCGACGTAAACGTCCTCGAAGGAAGTTCCGAAGAGCAAATCCGAAGCCACGTCTCGGTGTTCCTCCACCTGGACGAGTACTCAGACGACGCGCTCGCGTGGGTGAACGGCAATGCGATCACTGACAGTAGCGATCGACACGGCCAGATCGATGAGAGGGAGGATGGCAAAGTGATCTTAGTGACCCACACCGACGAGCGGGGCAACGCAGACCTACGGATCGAGCAGAACCCCGACTGGTGGGACCGACAGGAACACCGGATCAATCGCTGGATGCCCAGTATCCCGTTCGTCCCCCTACTGGTCGACGCACTCACACTGCTGGTCACGACGCTCGAGGCCGCAGCAGTCGACGCTGCAGCGACGATTCCGGTCGAACCTGCAACACCGACCGCGACACCAACCACGACGACCCCGGTTGCGGGGGTGATGGCATGAAACAGACACGACGACAGTTCCTCACCTCGAGCGCCGAGAAGACGGCCCCAGCAGCGACCATCCTCTCACTCGGCACGATGGACCGTTCGCCGGTCTTCCGACGCTGGAGCGCACCATCCGACGCGGTCGCACACTCCGGCGACCGGTACAGTTGGCCGATCACGCTCGAGGACGACGTCGAGTTCGACGTACTCGAGGACCATCTCGAGCGCAACACCGACGGCTTCGTCGTCGACGGCACGTGGCACGAGGCAACGAAGACGGCGACGATCGTCGCCGAACCGAGCGAGATCGGTGCTGGGACGCTCGATCAACATCTCGGCAACGGCCTGCAGGGGCTGAGTTGGGTGAAACACATCGAACTGAATCGCGAGCGTATGCTCGCCCGCCCGCTCGAGTACAGCGGGTTCGATGGGCCAAGTTCGTGGGAGTCGTTCTCCCGAACGCAGGATGCCTATCTGTGGGCGCGCGGATCGGATGCACCCACTCCGGACGGCGTGGCCTTCCAGCGCGATATGGAAGAGACGTCGATCTACGCCTCGAGAGACGCAACGGGTGCGACGACGGCGGCGTTTGACGAGTATGGCGAAGAACAGCCCTACACGGGCGACCTGCTGATTGCAATCGTCGATACGGGTGTCACGGACGGCATTCCGTTCGAGGACGGTGACGGCAACTCACGCGTACGCGCGGACTCGAAAGAATTCGTCACCGACGACCGGGAGACGGGCGTCGAGGCCGTCGCAGACGGCGACGATCACGGCACATGGATCGCCTCTGCAATCACGGCGAACCTGGACGAACAGCACTATCGGGGCTACCTGCCCGGTGCAGAGATCCTCGCGCTGAAAGCCCTCGACGATCAGGGCCGCGGCTCGACCACGTCGATCGTCGACGCGATCGTCTACGCCGCCGACCAGGGTGCACACCTGATCTGTCTCTCGCTGGGTTCGCACGTCTACTCGGAGACGATCAACCAGGCGCTTTCCTACGCCGTCGACATGGGTTCGATCCCGATCGCGGCGGCGGGCAATGACCGTCAACTCTCCCGGTGGGTCGCAACGCCGGCCTCGAGTCGACACACCCTCGCCGTAGGTGCAACGACAGTCGTAGACCCAACAGACGCCCTGAGCGCCTACTACAGCAACGTCGGCCCACACGACGGCCTGATCGACAGTTCCGGTGGAACAACCGCCGAGGCGATGCCCGACTTTGGAGCGCCGGGGTGCAAGTCTATCGCCAGAGTCCCCCAACGCCGGGGGAGCGACGACTACCTGAGTCTCACGGGGACGTCGATGGCCGGCCCGAAGGTCGTCGGTGTTGCCGGCCTCTTGCTCGCCGCCGAGGGCGGATTCGACCTTCGGGAGATCAACGACCGACTGGCACGGACGGCCTCACCAATCCCGAAGGCGGCGGTCGAAGAGGTCGGTGCAGGGATGCCCCACGCCGCCCGCGCCGTGGTCGATCATGAGCTTGAGGACGATCAAGAAGCGGCGATGACCGAAGAGGCGGCGACCCGTGGACTCGGCTACGATCACCTGAGCGCGTATCCGCTGACGAACATCAGCGCCCAAGCCTCGAGTCTGTTCTAAGGAGATCACCATGTCCGAAGCACAATCCAGCCCCTCGAGCGACGGCTGCACTCGCCGGGAGGTTCTCACCCGTCTACCGGCGCTCGCGACCGCCGGCATCGGGGCAACCGCAACGACCGCTCGAGTCGCTGCAGACGGCTACGAGTGGGAGGACGGCGGCGATACGATCTACCGATCCGATGACCTGGACGAACTCCGGCTGTACAAACCGTTTCTCAACATCTCGGCGAAATCGAGACGCGAGTTCATCGGCTGCTATGGCTACACCGCTCGCTCGCCGGATCACGACACTGACGCCCACGTAATCTGGGCGCGCTACACCCACCAGGACGCCGGACTCGAGGAACTCGGTATCGTCGACTACGCGGCTGGTATCCTTGCGAGTGACTCCCACCTATGGGATCACGAACCGTCGTACGTGTTCGTCGATCCGCAAACGGGCGCAGTCGAGACGGTCATCGCGACGGGCTACCACCACTTCCCGATCGAGATCAGCGCCGAGAACGCTGTGCTCACACACTCGGAGGGCGCGTTCGAGACGCACGTCAACCTGGACGTGATCGACCCGTGGCACCACTACACCTTCTCGAGAGACGAGCGCGGTGCCGATCCGGAGGGCTTCGGCCGCTTCGAGTCGCTACTCGAGGTCCGCGATAGCTGGGAGCGCCAGAACACCTTCGAGAACTCAAACCCGCTCGCGATCGACAACCCGTGGTCGCTGCTCAACGGCCGGGCAGATTCCTGGTGGGCCGAAGACTCGAAAGACGCGCGTGCCGCCCGCTGGTGGTACAAACTCGGCCTACGCGGTGCAGACGACACCTCGAGACGGCTCCAAATCTCGGATTCGTGGTTCTAACTCTTGAATCAGTGATCCATCAATGACACCCACAGCAATCAGATACGAGGTAGGAGGGCTTCCTCCTCCCGAATACGCCCGTTCCGACCGCACAGATAGGCAACCACTCAGTAGACAGCAGGCAGCTTCAATGAAATTCACACACATCGGTAAGTTCGCAGTTATCATGATGGTCCTCGCGATCGCCCTCGCGGGCGCGACCGGGACCGTCGCAGCAGAACAGTCACCCGCAGTAACCACGGAGAGTACCATCGATGAAGGAACCATCATCGAGGGCTACAACGCGGATAGCGAGCAACTCGAGACACTCGAGTTCACAACGGACTCGACGATCGACACCGAGGAGGTAGCGTTCAGCGTGAAAGCGCAGAACGCGACGCACTTCTCGATGGACGACTCGCACATCGATTACTCTTCGACTGACGACGACGTCGACGTCACGCACACCTTCGAGTTCGATCACTCTGACCTCGAGACGGTGCCGATCGACGCCAACGGCGCAACTGACGTCACGTTCGTCCTCGAGCACACCTACACCAACGCCGACGATGACGTCGTCACCGACGAGACCGAACTCACCGTCACGCTCGAGGCGACCAACGAGCGCACCGTCATCTACCTCAACGACGAGGCCGTCGAAGACGATGACCTTGGCGTCGAGGTCGACGTCGACGAGTACGAGGGCGGATGGGCACCGTGGAGCGACGAGGACGACGAGCCCGACACCTACCACATCGAAGACGAGTTCGTGATCGACGGCAACGCAACGACCGTCTACCTGTTCCTCGACGGCGATATCGAGGACGCATTCGATCGCGGTGACGCCGACTTCGGTGAGTTCCTCTCGGACGTGACGTTCTACGACACCGACGAAGAGGAAGTCTACCGCGCGTACGCTGACGAGCCCGGCGACGAGGCCGACAGCGAAGACACCTACATGCTCGTCCACTCCGGCGAACTCGAGATCAACGTCGGCGACGACTACGAGGGCGAGACCGGACTCGAGGCCCACGTGGGTAACCACGCACCCGGCGACCTCGACGACGTCGGCTTCGGTGACCTGCGCTCGAGTTACTTCGACGCCCACGGCTTCGGCATGCTCGATATCGGCGACGGCGTCTGGAGCGTCTTCTCCGAAATCTTCAGCGCCAACGGCGGCATCCTGCCGTTCTCGCTGGCCGGCGGACTGCTCCTCACCCACCGCGGACACGGAGCGTAGATGAGCAACCGACAACGCGCCCTTGGGCGTATTTGGACGTTCATCTGGTTGTCGACGATCGGTTACCTGATCGCCATGATCATCTCGGTCGTCGCGATGATCTGGGGCGTCGTCGACCTGATCTGGCAGTTGATCAGCGGACGCGACGACCTGTCGGAAGACAAAGCACCAGCCCAGTGGATCTCCCGGACAGTCTCGTGGACGGCATCGCAGACGGTGTATGTATTCACCGGAGCAGGGGATGGAGAGTGGCGGCCGCTCCCCTGATCTGAGCTTTCTTCCGACGACCTTTCCCGTCGAGGTGGCACGCCGGTTCGAC
Source organism: Natrononativus sp. DTA114 (assembly GCF_059736515.1). Classification (NCBI taxonomy): domain Archaea; kingdom Methanobacteriati; phylum Methanobacteriota; class Halobacteria; order Halobacteriales; family Natrialbaceae; genus Natrononativus; species Natrononativus sp. DTA114. Next base: position 136,266 of record NZ_JCASSN010000006.1, read on the forward strand.
TCCGGCGGCGGGGACTCGCGGTGCGGTTTTTCACGGTTGCTCCAGCGCGACCAGGTGACAACGATGGCTACGAACCAGCAACGACCACCACAGGCACAGACACAGACAGACGAACAGTCACAGACGACCGACCAGTGCCCGCGATCGGGTCGGCTGCGACGCGCCCTCGAGCGCGAGGGCGTCCAGGCGCACACACGAGAGTACGACCACTCGGACATGATCTCGAGAGACGCAACGCCCGTTACGCCGACACAGCCGGGTGAGAGCCCCGAACTTCTCGAGACCGCACGGGACGTCCTGCGATCCCCCTCGAGAATCCGAGTGCGACCGCCGGGCGAGTGGGAACCAATCCGACAGGCGGCCCTCGAGAAGACCTGGAGCGGCTACGGCCACACTGTCGAGGTGTCGAAACCCGTTCTGGGCACGTGGTCGGTCGCGATCGACGGCGAGACGATCCTCGAGAACGCCTCACGGCTGGTGGCGTTTCGACGCGCCGCCGAAGAGATGCGTGAGCTCGCGATGAGCGTCTAATCCTCGATTCAGTTTCCAAACAATGCCACGCAAGAACAGCGGCGGCTGGTACGGTGACTCGAAAGGCCACTCCGATGCCGCCCATCAACGCTACGAGAACAGACTGCAGACCGCACTCCGGCGGACACGCTGGCGACTCGCCGCGTTCGTCCGCTGGATCGTTCCGGGGCTCTGATCGCCATGCATGATACACAGCGCCGGCTCACCATCCTCACGGTGGCACTCCTCGCGATCGGCACATGTCTCGCGATCGCGCCGATGAGCGCCGTCGCCGACGCCGATAACGAGACGGATTTTGTAACCGATCTCACCTCGAGGGACGAGAACGAAGAGACAGACGGTAACTTACTCGAGGCGGCCAGTGATCGCGCCTCAGCGTTCTATAGCGCGGCTACTGGCGCTGCTGGCGGTCTCTTCGACCGTCTCCAGTACGAGAGTTCCCAGATCAACCCGTGGGCCGAACCCGGGGATCTCGAGGCCCAAGCGGACGCCTCAGTTGAGGTGCTCAACGAGAACGATGACGTCCTCGTCGACTATCTCAACAACCAGACGAACCCGTCGGCCTACGACACCGATCAGTACGAAGTTCATCAGTCCACGCTCGTCGACGACAACGGCGACGAGAACGTCGAAGAGCGGTTCTACCTCACCCTCGAGTACGACGAAACCAACGAGGAGTGGGGAGACGTCACCGCCACTCGGTCGACCGATCGCAACGTCGACCAGGAACACCGTCACTCTGGCTTCCTCGCCGAAGAGACAGCGTACGAACTCGAGTACTTCGTCGAGAACGTCGCCATGCAGAACGACCACCCCGACGACGAGTACACCGCTCGAGTTGCCACGCGGTACGGTGGCCTGTTCGGGAGTTACTTCGAATCGACGATGCTCGATGACGGCTTCGACGGCACCGACGACACGGAGGACGTCGAATGACCCGAACGCTCACCACAAGACTCGTCGTCCCGGTTGCACGGCAGTTTGCTCGGATGGACCGAGCAATCAAGCGTACGGGCGCACGGATCGGCGTCACGAAAGAGACAGTCCCGGACGCGGTTCTCTGGCCGTTCCGGAGAGCCGCCTACGGGCTGGTACTGGCCGGTGCGAAACTCGAAGCGGCCTCGAGACGCGTCTGGAAAACGATTACACGAGGTGGCCAATGACCGTCAAAGCCGCCGTCACGTGGCCATTTCGCGTCACCAGGCAGTGGTTCAGTAACATCTGGGCAGTCCTCCGGGAAGCGTCGATCTCCGACGCAGTCCCACCGTGGTTGTGGGATCGGTTCTGGAATACCCTTGACTGGGTGACCGACCAGTTCCCCAACGCGGCGGGCTACAAGTCGACACCCTACGAGCAGATGGTTTCGAGCGTCGCGATCGCGGCGATGATGATCGTCGTCAGTATCGGCATCCTCACGCCACTGTCGGTGATCATGATCATCCCGTTCCTGATCGGTGCGTTCCGGCTACACCCGGTATTCGACCGGTTGTGGCCGCTTACGGATTCGAAAGGTGAGACACCAGTATGAGCCTAAACGACTACCTTCCGTTCGATACTCGAGAAGCCTTGCGGTCGGGCGGCCTGTTCACCGCTCGCGGGCTCTCGATCACGTTGTTCGTCGTTCTGATCGGCCTGCTGCTGGCCTTCTCTGCGGCGACGAGTTCCGTGATCCTCGCCGCGATCGGCACGGTACTGCTCTACCACATGTTTCGTGCCGCACTCCCGGTCGAAGCGTTCGATCGGTTCATCCACTCGTTGATGACCGGAAAGGCCGGCGAGCGCGCCTATCACTGGGTTGCCGGCGGCCTCGGTCGGATCTGGAGGTGGCGACCATGGTAACGCGCTCGAGCACACTCGCGGTCACGCTCGCCTTGGTGCTCGTCTGCTCGTTGTTCGTCCCGGCGCTTGCAGCCGCTGATTCGGACGATGGCGACGCCGAGTGCGATCCGGAACTCACCGTCACGTTCGACGAGTTCCGGACTGACGACGCAACCGTCGAGGACGCTAACCAGACGGGATCAGCGCAGGTGACCAAGCAGAACACCCGCGTGACGACCCAGGACGGTGACGCGTTCACTCGTCTTACGCTCGAGAATCCGAACTCCTACTGCGTCGAGTTCGAGATTCAACTCTCTGAAATCGTCGTGACGCCGTCGACGCTCGGCAACGTCGGGGCGACCGACTCGGATCTCACCGCGTCGTGGGAAGCGACCCACGATTTCACTGATGACGAGACGTACACCCGTGTGACCGTCGCGATGCCCGCCGAAAGCGAGGCGCTGTTCGCACCGTCGCACCTGCGGATCGAATCACTCTCGTGGACTGCAGCCGGTGCAGAACACTACGATGGGCTGACCGACCGACTTGGTGGCTACCTCGGCCTCGGAAGCGACCTCGAGACCCGCGAGTACGAACTCGAGGGCAACGAATCGGAGACGATCACGGTCGATCTCGCAAACCCCGAGACGGGCGAACCACTCGAAGACTGGCACGCGACCTACGAGATCGACGGCCACGAAGCCCCGATCGGCGACAGTTCCGATGCACCCGTGTTCTATCGGGCGCTCGAGGACGAAGACGGCGAGGTGAGCGCGATACAGGTCACCTACAACGAGGACGCGACGGTTCACCTCACGGCAGACCCGCGATTGCGGGATAAGCTCGACTACGAACTGACGTCCTACACCGCGGATCTCCGAAGCTGGACTGATTTCAGCTTGCCGTTCACGGCCGTGTCAACGCCAGACACGTCAGTACTTGAGGTGAGTCCATGAGCCACGCAGACACCGTGATCTGGGGGATTGCGATCCTCGCGGTCCTGATCTCGTTCGCGAACCCCGGTGGACTGATCATCGGCTTGCTGATCGCGTTCGTGATCCTCGGCAGTCGCTACGGCCTGCCGTTCCTGCGCGATCTCGCCCTCGAGCGACAGAGTGGCGTCGGATCGGCGAAAGTCCAGCGCCGCGCTCGCGACCAACTGCGGAAAGACCGGGGAGAGTAACCAGAACAGACTATGACACCACTGAACACCCTACTGACGGCCCTGTTCGCGATCGGCGTGGGAATCGCCCTCGGTCACCTGCTCTTCCAGAGTAAAGGCGAGTCCTCTGTCGAGATCTATTCGGGAATCGGCACGGTGACGATGACCTTCTGGGTGATCGTCGGCGTGTTCCTGATCATCGGCGGGCTGCACGTTGCCGGCGTCATCATGATCGTCGGCGGCTACTTCCTCGCTCGAGGCAACTACGCCCGCTACAAGAGCGAGCGAGGAGCCCGTACCCAGATCGCCAACGGGCGGTCGTGATTTTCGTTTGGCATCGACTTTGAAACACACTTGAAAGACTGATAACGGCCTGTTATCATGCGAAAACCGAAGGTACAACCCAGACAGTCGCAACGCTCACAGACCACCAGGAGGCGTGGATGATGTTGCAGTGCGCCGGCACTGCCTCGGACGTCAATCAGGCACTCCAGTTCTACGTCGCGGTCAAGGTCGCGACGGATTCGAAGTTCCCCTTCGCAGCGGGCGATCCGTTCGTCGCTCGCGTCGTCGAGGACGCGGTCGTCCTCACCGACCCACGGGACACCAGGCAGACACTCGATCTCCCACCGATCGACGCGCAGATCAAACACGAGGCGATTCGATGAGCAAGAGTCACCAACAGCACGCGAACGAACAGAACGAACAGCAGATCGAATATCTCAGGGGCCACCTGCAGGATCAACTTCCCTACATCGAGGACACGGACCTTCGACGTGAAGTCCGCGAGTGGATTCGCAGTTCCTACCAGATCCCCGCGGGGGACGTCGAAGAGTACCTCGAGACCAAGCGCACCGAGCTCACCAGCGGCGAGAGCGACGACGTGGGTGGCTTCAAGATGTACGACCACGACGGCGTCGACAAGCCGACTGACGCGTTTCCCGATGCCTGTGAACCCTGCCCGCACTACGGCGGTGGGTGCCCGATCGTCACCCAGTCCGTTCCACAGGACGAACTCAACCGGATCGCAGATGAGGCCGAAACCGCCTCGCAGTTCAAGCGTCGCGTACGCAAACTCGCAGGCGTCTACGACTGCCACCGGATTCCCGAGTGGATCGCCGAGTGGGAGAATCGATACGAGACCACGCTTGACGAGGGCTGGGAGCTACACGAACAGATCGACGTCGAACTCACTGAAATGGCCCAGCCGGGCGCACAGCCACACATGGACGTCGGCGACGAGGAGGTCGAGTACCCGTGAACATCGGAACCATCCTTTTGGCCGTGATCACGGTCGTCCTGATCCTCGTCGGCGTCTGGTACATCGTCGGCCAGTCGCGCGAAGAGATCGATTCGGCGACGGAGTACGTCGACGACGGCAACGGCGACGAACACGACCGCGGCTCGACACCAAGTCACTCCAAAGGCGGCACGTCGATCCCCGTCTCAGCGAGGGCAAAGGCGCTCTCGAGGACGGGCAAGATCATGTTCGCCTCGATGGGTCTGCTGATCCTCGTGATCGCCGTCTTCATCTTCCAGACCATCCGGACGGGCTCACCCGCGGAGGTCATGTTCGCCGACCAGATCCTCACAGGTACGAAGGTCCTGATCGGCTTCGTCGGCGGCATCATGGCCGCGAACATTGCCAGTCGGCACGAGGGCGAACTCATCAACATCTACGAGACCGAAACCGGTGACACTCGCAAAGAGAAGATCCCGATCGATACGCGGGATATCCGAGCCGATTCGAAGGGTCATCCGGTCGTCAAAGAGTACAGCAAACGCCGTGTCCTCGGCCTCTTCCGACGATACAGGCACGTCGCCGAAGACCCGGAACTCGAGGGCACCCACCGCGCACCGGGCAAGCCAATCGAACACCAGATCGCCGACCACGCTACACAGGTCGACGCGACGACGTGGGTCCAGCGCACGGAGGGCGATAACGTCACTACAGACGTCCACACGCGCCCGGACTACGTCTACAGCGCCCCAGTGGAATTCTCCTACGACATGTACATCGAAATGCGAGAGAGCAAGCGACGCGCCCAGAAGCGTCTCTCTGGAATGGAGGCGACGCTGGCCGTCGTCGAGAACGAACTCGAGAAACTCACCCGGATGCTCAAAAGCGGCCGGTACAAGGAACACGAGTACATCTTCGACAAACTCGAGCGCATGTCCGATATCATCGGCCCAGCGCCGGTCGACGGCGAAACGCCGAACGGACAACGCCAGACCTACGTCGGGATCACCGACTCGAAGGGCGACTCGAGCGCGTCGAACGGCACAGAGAAACCAGCGGAGGCCGCGACTGACGGAGGTGAGAACCGATGAAGCGTACACTCACACTCGCCCTGATCGCAATCCTGCTGGTCGGCTCGATCGTCCCGATGGGCGCTGTTGCCTACGACGGTCCACAACCCGAGACGGCCTCGACGCTGTCGATCCAAGACGCCGAGAACGCGTCGAACGACAGCGCCTCGAACACGACCGAGGCCGAAGAGAACCCGGACTTCGTCGATGACAACGCCACGGAGCTAGCCGACGACGGCTCTCCAGGTGTGGCTGACCGGTTGCGGATCACACCGATCGATTTCGGTGAGGATCACCTGTCGATCGAGACGACCTCGAGCGACGAGACGTTCAACACGAGCGGCCCGTTCGCTGTGTTCTCACTCTCTGAACCCGCAGAGAACGTCCGCATCTCCCAGTCCTCGGCCGACGCGTCGCTGATCGAAGGCGACCAGGCCGTCCACGTCGACTACGACGACGACGCTGCGGGCGAGAGCTCGAGCTACTTCGAACTCGAGGTCTACTTCGCCGATGGATCGATGAAAACGGTCGACCTCTACGCGACCGAGACGTCGGTGTCCGTCGCCGCAGCGGGGATGACCGAGTACGAAGGGCTGATCAAGGACATGAAGGATGACGCGGCGGATCGCGGCTACGAGACAACCGCAGCCGGACTCGAGGACTACTACGATTGGCAGGTCGACCGCGTCGAACTCGTGGAATCGTTCCTCGTCGAACGCGCCGTCCAGTTGTTCATGCTGGCGATCATGGCTGCGGAGAACCCACTGGTGTGGATTCTCGGCCTCGCGCTGATTGCGATCGTCGCCGCGAAACGCGAACAGGCTCACGGCTGGATTCTCGACCGGATCGAGAACGATGCCGGCGAGACTGCACGCAAACACGAGCAACTCAAAGCCGCCTACGAGAATCACAAACAGACCGCCAACGAAGAGCACATCGCCGAACTCAACGAGATCAACGACCAGCAAGCCGTCTACTGGCAGGATGCCTTCGATGTCTACTCGGTCCACCAGATGGCCGAACTCGCCCGCCGCGGGCCGTCGAAATTCGAGGCCGGTGACGTTCTGAAAGCTGACGGTGGCAAACCGTACGCAGAGACAGCGATCGGGCAACTCGAGCCCGAAACGATCCGCGATTCATGGCTGGCCGAAGTGTTCTCGACGAATCGACTCTCGAGTCCCGACGAGGCGCTCTCGTGTGTTCGAGCGTGTCTCGTTCGGATGGAAGCCGTCTACGGCATGGGTCACATCTACGGTGACGCCCGCGCCGACGTCGAGGACCTCATGAAAGAGATCATGGAAACGGAGCGTGGGTTCTGATGGAAGACGAAACACCAATAGAGGAGAGTAATGAAGCGGAGACAGCGACCAACGCAGAACCCGGCCGGATAGCCGCGTTCGTGGCTGTGATCCGCTCACTGGCCGCTGGTGGCGCGTCTCGAGGGCGCAGTGGACTGTCTGGTCTTATCATCCGGCTACTGAACCTGCCTCGAGCAACAGTCGACCGACTCAAACTCTGGATTCTCGGCCCCTCCGACCAGATCGGTACGCGCATCGGATCGGCGATCATGATCCTTGGCATCCTCGCCGTAACCGGCGGCGTGATCACGGCGCTCACGTGGGGCCTCGAGACCTCGAGCGATTCCTCGTGGTTCATGTCCCGCTTCGTTGGGACCGTCAGTTCGCTGTGGACCTACGCCTTGCTCACGTTACTCCTGGTGGGAGCACTTCGGTACGCCCGCAATCGCCGCTCGGCGAAACGTGCAGCGGCCTCGAGCGGCTTCAGCGTTCGTACCTGTCTCCGACTGGCTGCAGAAGCCAAGACCGCTGACGGCTGCACAACCGTCGTCGCGAGCCCGTCCGATACGGTCAACGCGACCGCCACCCGGATTCTAGAGGCGTTCGACCTCCCGACGACGTACATCAAAGGCGCAGAAGACGCCCATACGATCGACGGCGACGTCGTCGATACCGCAGATGTAAGCGCCGATGCCGCCGACGTAGATGATCTCGTGGTCGACGAGCGCGCGAACATGGACGTGGGTGACCGTGCCCGTCTCACGCGCCTCGAGATCGCCTCGACGCTCGATTTCACCGACCTCTTCTGGAACTTCGCGATGCCGGCGCTCACGGTGTTCGCGGTACTCGTACTCATCGTCCAGATTTGGGTCGCCTTGTGGGTGTATGCCATCTTCGGGGTACTCTCGGTGATCGTGGGATCGGCCTGGTATCTGGGTGTCCACTGGCGGCGACGCCGCTACGCCCGCACGCTTCGCGAACCCGACCACCGACCGGCCTACCACGATATCGCCGTCCTCGTGAAAAAGGTCGAGACGGACGACGTCACGGTCTACTACGGCTGGTGCGACGGGAAGGTCTACGCCGACTACAACGCGATTCGGCTGGCCTGGACGCTCTCCGAAGTGGCCCACGCCAACATCGAAGGCGAGCCCGTCCCACCGACGGTCCAGCAAAAGTTTGCCCGGAATCTCGCGCAGTTCGTCCCGAATCTCGAGGGCTATCTCGACACAGTCGAACAGCCAGAGATCATCGATATGCTGGTCCGCGAAGTCGCCGAGGCGGAGGGCAAGATGCTCCCGAAAAACAAGCTCTGTGACCGCGTGATCAAACAGGATCGCAGTCGCGTCGGTGGCATCGGTTACGACCCACGGCTGATCTCGAAATGCTACGAGGAACACGTCGTCCCGTACGCGCTCGTCGAGGAGACGGTCCCGATCGAGACGCCGACCGGCGGCGAGACGGAGATGACGATCGTCCGGCTGCGAACCCACGCGGTCGGCCCGGACGTCGCGAAGACCCAAGCGCGGTTTTCGGTCGATTACAAGCCGGACTACGAACCTGAGTTCGAGCTTCCCGACGTTTCGATGACGGTCTGAGAGGAGAGTTTCCGCTGGTGACGATGTTCAAGCACTACCTCGAGTGCTTGCACCGACTCACCATTCCGGAGATGGGTCGTTACTGCCGTCGCCACCCGCTCAGACAGTAAGCCACGCTGGAGAAACTCGTCAACAGCCGCTTTTGCTCGTTGTTCGTCGGTTGTAGGCATTACCGAATCACTCTAATCTGGATATCTAGAGGATATAGCCCACGGTTGGTAAAGCCGCGGACAGTCACAAGTACTACCAATAGAGGTCAAGGAGCAGACACTCCCGACGTTGTACAGGCGCAGTAACCCACCCAGCAGTCACCACCACAGATCCATGAAATACGTTAGTCACATCAACCCAACGCAGATCGCAAACCGAACCGGCCGAATCGTCGTCGCAAGCATCCTCGCAGGCCTTCTCGTCTCCCTCATCATATTCATGGGCGAGATTCGAGATGGCAACACACCCGCACTCACAGACCCGTTCAACCTCTATGCAGAACTGGCGATCGAGACCTCAGTCGTAATCGCAGCCGTCTCGCTCGTAATGCTGGTCGCGATGCCCGCCATCTGGGGGTTCTCGGGAGTCCTCCCTCGAGAGCGCGTCTGGCAACTCGCCGTCTCCATCGGCGTACTACTCGCGGCGGTGTCCGCCTACGGAACAGTGGGCGCGACACTCGCGTTCATCCCGTCGCTCATCACGTTCCTCGTGTACGCCGCGGCGTTTCTCGCCCCGGCCGCACTCGTCGAGGCGGTCTTCTCGAGTGACGTCGCAACGGAGTTCTCCGGCGACACGTTCACGACTGTCCTCGGCGGATCGGTCGCCCTCTTCGCAGTCATCATCGTGGTCGCGATCGCGAGCGTCGGAGTGGCCGGCACTGTCGCCGACGCGACCGGTCTCCAGGCAGACGACGAAGACGAAACCGAGTACGAGGGGCTTGATCCCGACGCGTTCGAAGCACACTTCGCCCACGTACTCGAGGCAGACGGCAACGACCTCATCTGCGCCACTGGCGTCGACGTCGATCGGCCAGACGACCACCGGCCGGTCACCGAGACACACGACGAACTCTCGGCGTTCGATCTCAACGTGACGACCACTGAGTTCGAGACGTTCGGAACGGCGAAACTCGCGCTCGATCTCGAGGTCGAACACACTGACGGCCACTACATCGACAGCTACCGGAAAGGGATCGTCACGGAGGGCGATTCCATCGATCTGACCCACCACCGCGAGAACAGCGTCAACGACGACAGTGTGACGATCCAACTGGCCGGCAACGACCTGGGCCCGGATAGTGACGAAGCGCCGATCGACGGCACCTATCTCGAGTTCGACGTCGTGACCGACGACGGCGAGGTCGTCCGCTACACGGCCGTTCTCTGCTAATAGCCCGCTCACCGCCCTTTTCATACAGCAACCCAGATACAACCATGAGTTCTGACCCAGACCCACAGAAAGCACCGAGCGTACAGCCAAAAGACGGCATCGACGTCGACGAGGCGATCGAGAGCAAACTCACCGACCGCGTCCTCGAGCGGATCGAAGAGGACAATCGAGCGATCGAAGCCCACGTCCGCGAACTGCTCGCCGAAGCCGATGACGCACTCGCGGGCGAGAGCGCCTACGACGCGACGGAGGTCCTCGAGACGATCCATTACTTTCTGATCCACGACGACCGCCTCGAGCGGCTGCTGCACCCGTCAGATCCCCGCCTCGACCGCCAGACTAAGGTCCAGTTTCTCGCCCAGAAACGCGACCGCGAGCGAGGGATGCACCCACCGCCGGCACAAGAGTACAAAACGGACGTCAAGATCGCCAAAGGACTGCAGTATATCTACGCCTACAAGGACACGACGCGGTACGTCCCCGTCCGCCTCGAGAAACTCGATCTCCCTGGCGCGAAGTCACCCGTCGAAGGCGAAGTGACGCCGATCGGGCGGCGGCGAATCGGCAAATCCCAGACACTCGACGAAACCCAAGAAGAGGTCCTCATCAATCACGACGACGCCGAACACGTCCTGGTCGTCGCGCTCCCGCGTAAGGGCAAGGACTCGACGATCGTCAACATGTGCGGCAACCTCAAGGACGAACACGGCTACAAGTGGTTCTCGTGTCTCGACGACGGCCGCAACGAAACACCGATGATCGGTATCGCCAATGACGAAAAGCCGATCAAAGAGAACCTCGAGCAGTTCAACCAGGAACCGAAAGCGTACGACACCCGTGTGTACGTCCCCGACACGGGCGGTGTCCCAGATGCTCTCCCGTCGAACTTCCACCGCTTTACACTGGGGATCGACACGCTCACCCCGCGGCTGATCCTCCGACTGGCTGGCATCACGACCGACGACTCGAATACCATGCGGCGGATCGGCCAGGCACTCGAGGAGACTAAACTCCAGGGCAAGGGCGTCGAGACGCTCGTCCAACTGCTCAACGAGTACGCCGAAGAACTCGAGGCGACAATTACCGTCACCGAACTCATCGACGACGAGTTCGAAGAGCAAGACGGCCACCAGCAAGTCAAAGACGCCGACGCGGTCGAAGAGGACTACTCGATCCGCGAGGTCAACTACGAAATGGCCGCTGACAGCGCACTCGAGGAGTGTGCCGAATCGCTGATGATGCTGGCCGGCGAGGGACTGATCGGCGATCCCGGTGCAGAGACGAACCTCGATATCGAGGCCGAACTCGCCGCCCAAGACCGCGTCGCCGTCCTCAACTGTAACTTCCTCGAGCCACGGAACGAGGCGCTGAAATACATCATCCTGAATCTCTGGTTGCGCCTGATCTTCCGCGCCCGCGACGAGCACCCACGACTCCCACGGGCGTTACTCGAGATCCGCGAACTCAAAGATATCGCGCCCTCGGTGATGGCAAACGCCAAATTCAACAAGGAGGTGAAAGCCCTCCGGAATACCATCTACGAGATCGCCACTCGAGGCGGCTCTCGACGGATTCTGATGCTGGGATCGACCCAGAAGCTGAACGACATCTACAAAGCAATCCGGACGAACATGCCGGTGAAAATCCTGCTTCGGCTGGGCGAAGAGGAGATCATGGCTCTTGACCGCTCCTACGACTTTTCGCCGGCCCAGATCGATGAACTCACCAGCTTCGACGTCGGGTGGGGAATGTTGCTCACCGAAGGCGAAGAGTACTGGCCGATCCAGTGGCGTGGCGCACGCTGTGGCCTCGGCCTCGGCGACGAAGCCTGGAGAGACCGATACGGAAAGGCGTGGGGCGCTCGCGTCCGACAGGGATTGTACGACGGGTGGAAGAAAGAGAACGACGACAAGGACTGGTGGGTCGACGCCCAGACCGGTGTCGTTCATCCGATCGATCTCGAAAACGACGACCTCCCCGACCTCGGCCATTGGCACCTTCTACTCGAGGACGTCCTCGAAACCGTCCCGGTGACGATCGATCCCGACGACGTCCAGGCGGGCGACGCGCTCGCCGACCGTGTGATCGACGCCACACTCGAGGCACGGCGAGATGGCGAGATCCCGAGCGACCTGAAACTCTCTGCGGCGACGCGACGGACTGAACGGACACTATCGTTCCAGGGCCACGACGAAGCTCAATCCCAGCGCAAACAGCAGATCCTCGACCAAGAGAGCGTCCCGAAGTGTCTCGAGGACTGGATTGGAGCAGAGAAACGCGACATGCGCAAGAAGCTGCTTGCGCTGCTACACGTGATCAAACACGACGATCGCGAAGAGATGACCAGCGTGCCGAAGATCGCAGAAGCTGCAGGGATATCCCGTGGTACCGCCTCACACTATTTCAAAGAGGGTGGTAAGCTCGATCGGTGCATCATGAAATCCGACAATGTGTACAAACTCACCGGAATCGGACGCCGGGCTTTAAAAGTAGATTGGGAAGACCTCGACAATCTGATCCAGTGATACATATCACTACCCATCTCATCGAGTGATACACAATTAAATCGGGCGCAGCCTTGCGGTTTGGTGGAGCCCCATATCACGTATCACAACCCGTGCACACTGACGCACGTACACTGTAATACTGGCGGGATATTCCAAATCAAATCTGATCGCCGAACACCACGGTGTTCGCTTTGCTTTTGGCCTCCAGATAGGGACAGAAATACCCACACAGAGTGACCCGGCAACGAAGCCCTGCGGTTAGTCGACCTCGAGCAGTCGGCAAAACGAAAACCACACGACTGCGCCGGGATAGGCACGGATATCGATATCAATACCGTGAGTGATACCGCTATTGGTGCCCGATATCGATATCGTGATCGGTTACTCAGGGTGGGCGCTCGAGAACCGTCGCAGAAGTTAGTGCTGGACGGGGAACGCGATCTCGGTGGTCGCTTTGTATTCGACGATCTCACCGTCTTCGACGTCAGCAGTCCATCTCTCGACGTTGATGCCGGAGATGTCATCAACGGATTGGCTGGTCTCGCGGAATGCCTCCTTAGCCGCATCCTCCCAGGATTCTTCGGACGTTCCCATCACGCGGATAACTTTGACAGCCGTCATAACAACCGTCGTACTACGAACCTACTCTTAGTCCTTGTTCACGGATTCGGACTGGTAGAACGGCAGTGAAGACAGAATTGATATTGTACATAGTCAATAACAATTGTTATACTACGAGACATGTTACGACAGCAGTGGGCCAGGTAGTAGGTGGTGAAACGGTAACCCTGGCCCGATTCAGACTCAAGACTTCAACCAGTTAAACCCGTCCATTCTTGCATTAGATTTCAATACCCCCGAACAATCTAAGTTGTCATTCTCACTACGCGTCCGCATATCGCATATTGTACCGCCGGTACGCCTCGAGTTGCTCGAGGAACGACCGCCGCGTATCCAATACCGGATCGTCGACACCAGGTGAGTCGGGTTCGGGCAACGGGATATCGACGCCCGCGAGAACATCCCGATGGTCGACCGCGGCGATCGTTTCTGTGAGCTCGTCGCGCAACGTCTCGAGATTCTCTTGATCACGAACCGTTTGCTCTCGTCGACCGAGCATCTCGAGGCCCGTCAACGCACCGTCGATATCGCTTTCGAGGCGGTCCTGGTACGTATCGATCCCCTGGTGGAGATCCTCGAGTGCGGCTTCAATCTCCGCTTCGTGACCGTAGAACGCCCTCTCAAGCACCCGATGTGCCTGGTCTCGAGCGTCGTGGACATGCTCTTTGATCCGCTCGCCGAGTTCGGCGTCGTAAAACGCACGTACGCGCGCTTCGATCTCGGCCTCGAACGCGTCGGGATACCGAGTGCTGAATCCCTGGATCTCGACGGGGAACTGCCCAGCATACTCGCTGAACAGTTTCTTCTGGGTTTCATAGCCTTTCGCACCCGCGATCCCTTGTTCGAGACCGTCCGGTGTCTTCGCCGGATCACCGGGAATACCGTACTCGCGGACCTGCTCTTTCGTCACTGCGCCCTGGGTCACTTCAACCTCGACGCCCTGGAGCGCACCGAGAACCTCGAGCTTCCTCCCTGCAGAAATCGGCATATCGTGTCCCCGTGGGTCGAAATCTGAGACGACCACCAGGGCCAGATCCTGTCCGCGCTTGCCCGCGATCTCGATCGCCTCTTCGCACATCGATAGCGAGAACTCACCTTTGCCGGCCTCGCGGATCGTCGCGCCATACTCCCCAGCCAGATCCTCCGGAATCACACCCGATTTCTCGCTCCAAATTTCGATGTAGTACCGCTGTTCGGCGGTCGCGTCGAAATAAAGCCGGTGAAACGCCTGATCCGCGACCATCTTCGCCGCGGTTTCAATGAAGTCGTCGACGTCCTCGAAGAGCACACGGGCGGGTTCGATCGTCTCCGGGATTCGCGCTGGCCGGTAGCCGTCGTCGACGTCGGCCCCGGTCTCGGCGAGCGTCACCCCGGCGTCATCGGGAAACGGCCGTTTCACGTCCGAAAACGCGGTCGGCTTGGCGTCTGGGTTCTCTGAATCTTCGATCCTCGACGAGTCGATCAACCCCAAGATTCGCGCCCACTTGAACGCCTCTTTCAACTCAACCCAGCACTTATCGGAGTTCGTATAGACGTCCCCGTTTCGCATTTCATAGCCTTTGCCGAGGATCATATAGTGAAAGTTCCGCGGGTGGAGCTCTGGTTCCCCCTCCTTCTCGTAGATATCAGCGATCCATTCGGCCTTCTCCATATCCGCTGGTGCGATATAGGCGGCATCGTTCTTCCGGGATTGGGCGAGGAAATCATCGACCTGGACGTCCTCGCCACGACCTCGAGCGTCCCTCGCCAGTGCCTTGATCTGCTCGCGGAGCGCCGGTATGTCTCCAGGTTCGGAGATCAAATCCGCCATTCGAGCCCCGTCTAAGGGGTACACGCCGTTGTTTGCCATAATCATGTCTATGGTGATACTAGTAAAAAGAGGATCGCTGACCACAGGAATAATTTGCTCATATCACTGTATATGCCGGCGAGGGCAGACGATTCTCGCGCTGGCCGGCCAGCAGCGTGCGGAGGGCCTCCTCGAGTTGGGCATCGTCGACGGCGACGTCGAGAAAGAGCTTCGCGAGTCGATTCGGAAAGCGATCCGCTACGAGCTCACCCCGGATGGGCGGGCCGACCTCGATCACCGGTGAGAGGGTGCGCCTTGAGCGCGACGTCTGGTCGGCCGACGAGCGTCGATCGGGACGACAACGTTTCACGGGTGTTCGGCCTTGAATCGGATCCTCGTCGAGCCCGACGAGACGGCAAAACGGATCCGTGAGAACCTCCGGAAGAATCCAGACCTGCGGAAAGGCGAGTACGACGGTCGTGATGGGACGGTCGAAGGTCTCTGTTATCCTGCCGCCGAGGCGTACTATCACGCTCAAGGCAGTTGCGACAGTGGTCTCGAGATCTACTGCCTGTCATGGTCGGACGTCGATCCGGAGTACAGTGGGACGCACTGGTACCTCCGAAACCCCGAGTTGGGTGCATGGATCGACCTCGGTCTCGAGAAGGCCGCTCACGGGTCGAATATCCCGTACTCGGCGGGACGAAGACGGTCGTTCATGACCGGCTACGACCGACCCTCGAATCGAACGGAAGGGATCCTCGCTGATCTGGGTTTACTTGAGGTGAGCGTATGAAGGACGTCCTGATCTATGCCCGCCGCGAGACGGTCGAGCACAAACTCGAGGGCGAGCTCCCTGCCAGTCACGATTACTGCTACTGGAGCGTCAACGGGACGCCCCGACAGACCGGTCAAAGCGCGTCGGTGTTGTTCTGTGACGGCGATCTCGTCCACGCCCGCGGAGGTGTCCTCGAGATCGTAATCGGAGAGCTTCGAATCACGCCGCTCGAACGTATCGACGAACCGCTCCCGACCGAACCCGTAACGCGCGGGTTCAAATACGTCGAACCATTACGGAGAGCCCACTTGGATAGATCTCCTCGTACTCGCGGTCGTTCTCGCGTTCGCACTTGTATTGGCCGTTCGGAACAGCCTTTCGACGCCGAACATCCCTGTTGAAAGAGCGCAGGAACGGTTCGCAAACGGTGAAATCGACGAACGGGAGTTTGGGCGAGTACTCGAGTTCCATCTCGACGACCGAAACGAGCAGATCCGTGCTGTCGTCGAGGACGTCAATGGGATCGCGGAGAAGACGAGTAAGGCGATCGCCGAGGAGTTTGACTCACTCGAGGACCTCTGCCAGACCATCGGGAGCGCTCGAAAGTGTTCCCGGTGTGGGGGAGAAGATGGCTGAGGAGGTACTTGAGGGGATTGGTAGTTGGACAATCACAAAGCGAGAGAATTTATAAGACAGCAATGGTTCCTCGGTAGAACTCGTCTTTTAGCCACTCGAAAATCTCGTCGCTGAGTCAGGGTCAAGGGTTGGATGTTTGCCTGTGAGTTGCTGTCGTAGGTGTGTTGCAACGAACATCGAGATGATAGGTCGAAAACCGTTATATTTTTATTCCCTTGACCTACATTTCCAACAGAAATGTCTGATGGTGATAATAGCCGTATGAAAGAAGATCCGCAATCAGAACAAATCCGGTCTAATACCCGCCGGTCATTCATTGGCACTCTTGGTACAATTGGAGCTCTTAGCCTAACACCAATGCTATCTGAGAAGGTAGCCGCCTCTGACAGAGGAGAAATTATTGATACTGTTGAAGTCTCCGCTGGCGACTACGAGTCTGATAAAAATCACAACTATGAGTTCGCCAGTTGGATTGGCGATTCACCACACGAATATGAGTATGTCGAAAATTACTGTACACAAACAATCTCGTATATCGGTACCGACCGACGGTGCGACACATCCACAGGCTACGACTGGCAGCACCTGTTCAGAGTGGCTGCTAATTCCGAGTTAGTTGGAGTCGATTCTAGCGGCGATCGTCACAAGGTTGAGCCAGGAGACATCGGTGATCAGCAGTTTCCGAAGGGCCAAATATTTGAGAACCAACTATCAGTGAGTACTGGCTACTTCGATGATAATCTAAACCTACAAGACGATCAACATGACGATATATTCGGAGTGACACCGCCAGTAAACAACGATGGGTTGAACTTGGAAGCAGGATTAGAGACTGTAGGGAAAGAACTAATCAGTATGAACGATGCGTTCGGTGCTTTCTACAGCGCATCCGACATCTATAATGCATTTACATCTGAACAAAACGCACAGATAAGCCAGCCTGGTAACGATAATGAAAGTGAGTGGGAATATTCTCACGACCGATTCCCTTACTCTAGACACACGTATTACTTCCTCATTGACACTGAGGGGGAAGATTGGCTTAGTTTCGATCTAAAGTCAAGGTTCGATGTACAGGGCCTATACGATGCCGACTGGATGGAACTTGAGAATACAATTTACCTGGACGATCGAGATCTCGACTACTCTGATACTTGCTAACGCAATAAACAGCGCTATTATTTCCGTGCTTTTTCTTCAGCGTGTGAAAGCTGTTTTTCAGCGGGACTAACTCACCCGTTTTCGAAAACCTCGCCCGCCTCTTTGGCGAGTTCGCTCGCTTCAATGTGTGTACATCTGTGAGGTCGTCCGTGGGTTGGCGTGCCGGAGCGCTCGTTGTGCTGCCGCCGCGCCGCGTTCGCGATAAATGGCTTCGCCGACGCTTCGACGGCCACTCTGGGGCTTGAGATATTCCCCGTCGACCTCGACGTCGCCAGCACCGCCGTTATTTTGGACGCATGCCTCGAAGGTGACCGCGAAAACTTGGATGCCATAGCCTTCATACCCATATGGGGTTGAACAAGTGAATGAAACGTGACGTCGTTCGTTCGGACGAGATATAGGATTCTCTCTACGGCTTTCTGCCGATTGGGTATCCGGCGACACCTTGCCATACTTCATCGAGATCGCGAAGTACTACAAACAGCACTTCAAACACTCAGTGAGCGAGGACGACCGCGACGACGAACTGCGAACGTTCCTCGACAGCCACCGGAGTCGTACCGATGCTTGAGGAGATTCTTCTCTCGGCGTCAGGGGTGTCGGTTCCCGAGCGCACGACCGGACAGTTCTGGCTGACTGCGCTCGTCTTGATCGTCCTCGTCGGGGCGCTTATCACCGCCTACCGCCGAAACAAGTTCTCGAAGCTGCCGAAAGAACAGTGCCGGCAGAAGAGTGCGCTCCTCGGGTCGATCCGTAACAGCACACCCGAGACGGTCCGCATTCCCGCCGGCGCCGATGTCGACGAGTACCGCGGAGATCTCCAGGCGGCGTTCGACCGGTCGTTTGCACGTGCTCGAGGCGAGGACGCCGATCACGACCCCGACCGTGTAACGATCCGTGAAGCGAGTTCGACGGTCGCGCGAGAGCTACACAAGGCGGCCGGTGACCGGATCCCAACCGTTCCGCGAGCGGCTCGTCGTGTCGGTGGCGTGGCCGTCCTGGTGACTGTCCTCGGAGCGCTTGCGGTTTCCACCGATGCGATCGTTGCCTCGCTCACTCGAGAGCGCAGCGGTTTCCCCGAACTGACGGCGCTGCTCGGTGACGCCGTCCCGATCACCCAGACCGTTCTGTCGATGATCGTGAGTGGGCTTGCGACGTTCCCTGGCGGGGCGTTTCTCGCTGAGTTCGTCTTCGCGCACACGCTGCTCGCACTGACGCTCGCGTACCACCACTGGTACGTGCTCTCGGTCCTGCTGTTCGTCGGCGCGGTCGCGGTGACCGTCCTCGATCGACGCGTTCCGGACGGTCTAGATACGCAGTTGTACGAACACCGCGGGACGCTCGCACTCGAGACCGTCGGTGCGGTGGCGATCATCTGGCTCGCCGGCGTGATCCCGGCCGGCCTCGGACAGCTCGTCGGGACGGTCGACGTCCTCGAGCGGTCGTTCGATATCGCTGCCGTCGGCACCGCGATCGGCGCGGTGGCTGCGTTCGTCGCGACGCTGATCGTACTGGCGTACGCCGTCCGGTCACTCGTGAAACGGCTTCGACACGCTGCAACGATCGACTGGAGCGGCGGTCCGGACGTCCTCGTCGCGTCCTACCTGGTCGCCCGCTACTGTGCGGTCGGTCTCGCGCTCGCGGCCGCGCCACTGATTCCAGCGTACGCACTCGTCGTGCTCATCGAGGGCCGATTAGTCGCGGTTCTCGCAGCGTTCTGGGCGGCCGATATCCTCACACAACTCGCTGTCCTCGGTGTCGTTGCATTCGCGATCGGCGCGGTAGCCTACGCCGCTCGAGACGCGAAGGAAGAGGTTCACGACGCGCTCACCGAGACGTTCGCCCGACAGTCTATTCGGCTGGCGATCTTCCAGCGCGGACTGACGCTGTTCGCGCTGTTCGCATCGTACGGCGTCCTGTGGGCGTTCACGCGCTCGCACGTACTCGCGCCTATCGGGGCAGTGATGATCGCCCTCGCCGTCTACGCGGCCTACGAGAGTGTCGATCGAGCGGCCTACCGCCTCGAGTTGTTCGGTGGCGAGGAGTCGCCGTCGAAAGGCGTGCTCATTCAGACGTACGCTGCCGAGGACGCTGACGGGACGCTACACCCGCTCGCGAAGATCGGTTCCGACCGGCACGTCTCTCGAGAGTCGATCGACGACGCCGTCGACGACACGCTCGACGTCGCCGCCGGCGTCGGTCAGCGCGAACGGACGATCCCCGTGACGGTCGGTCAACAGCGGGCGGAGGACCTCCTCGAGTTGGGCGTCGTCGACGGTGACGTCGAGAAAGAGCTTCGCGAGTCGATACGGAAAGCGATCCGCTACGAGCTCACCCCGGACGGCCGGGCCGACCTCGAGGACCTCGAGGAGACGCTCGGCGAGTATCCCGAGGAGATGTGGCGAGCGGAACTCGAGCGCTACGAACTGCTCACCGTGCTGTCGATCGCCGGCGGAACGGTGCGCCTCGAGCGTGACGTCTGGTCCGCCGACGAACGCCGGTCGGGACGACAGCGGTTCATGGGTGTTCGCTCATGAACCGAATCCTCGTCGAGCCGGACGAGACCGCAGCGCGAATCCGTGCGTACTTGCGTTCTAATCCAGACCTACGGAAAGGCGAGTACGACGGCCGCGACGGGACGGTTGAAGGACTCGGTTACTCCGCCGCCGAGGCGTACTATCACGTCCGAGGCGGTCGCGACAGCGGTCTCGAGATCTACTGTCTGTCGTGGTCAGGCGCCGGTCCGGAGTACTGTGGGACGCACTGGCATCTTCGAAATTCCGAGTCAGGTGCGTGGATCGGTCTTAGTCTCGAGAAGGCCGCAACGGGTCGAATATCCCGTATTCAACGGCCGAAGACGCTTGTTCATGACTAGCTACGACCGGCCGTCGAATCGGACGAAAGGGGCACCCTCGAGGGGAACCCCGACACTTGGAAGGCGGTTCAATCCCGTTCTGGGTTTTCGGTCCGCCGTGACTCTCGATCGAGAAGTCGGCGATGTTGACGAGTCGCTGTTTCAATCCCGTTCTGGGTTTTCGGTCCGCCGTGACATGTGGATGGGTTTGACGTACAGATTGCCTTTCTCGGTTTCAATCCCGTTCTGGGTTTTCGGTCCGCCGTGACCGGTCGCTGCCTCTCCGGCTCGACGGCCGTCTATCGTGTTTCAATCCCGTTCTGGGTTTTCGGTCCGCCGTGACAGTCGAGCGTGATCGCCGCTTCCTCGTTCTCGTCGTTTCAATC
Source organism: Natrononativus sp. DTA114 (assembly GCF_059736515.1). Classification (NCBI taxonomy): domain Archaea; kingdom Methanobacteriati; phylum Methanobacteriota; class Halobacteria; order Halobacteriales; family Natrialbaceae; genus Natrononativus; species Natrononativus sp. DTA114. The sequence goes on from NZ_JCASSN010000006.1 coordinate 157,095, forward strand.
CCGTTCTGGGTTTTCGGTCCGCCGTGACAGGACGGCTTTGTTCCGCAGCGTCACGCCGCATCACGTTTCAATCCCGTTCTGGGTTTTCGGTCCGCCGTGACCATGGCTCAAACGCCGGGATCTCGATCATCGACCGCGTTTCAATCCCGTTCTGGGTTTTCGGTCCGCCGTGACCCGGGCTGGCCGTCCGCTCGTCGATCTGTGGCGTGCTGTTTCAATCCCGTTCTGGGTTTTCGGTCCGCCGTGACCCGTCGCTGATCATCGGAGTCGTTGGGTTCGGGTTTCAATCCCGTTCTGGGTTTTCGGTCCGCCGTGACCGTCTTCGCTCGTGATGCGAACATGCCCCAGGTCTGGTTTCAATCCCGTTCTGGGTTTTCGGTCCGCCGTGACAACTCGATCGCACCGAGGAACCATCCGAACGTCATGATGTTTCAATCCCGTTCTGGGTTTTCGGTCCGCCGTGACCTTCGCGAACTCGATGGGGTTCGAGGTCTTTGCGTTTCAATCCCGTTCTGGGTTTTCGGTCCGCCGTGACTCCCACAACTGGGGGTCACTCGGCTGGCTCGGGTTGTTTCAATCCCGTTCTGGGTTTTCGGTCCGCCGTGACAGTACAGGAACACTCCGGCGCTGAGTAGGATAGCCGGTTTCAATCCCGTTCTGGGTTTTCGGTCCGCCGTGACTGCATCTCCTCGACGAGCTCCTCTGCCTTCCGGCCGTTTCAATCCCGTTCTGGGTTTTCGGTCCGCCGTGACTCCCGAAGCCATGTACCGCAACCGAGTGCTTCACAAGTTTCAATCCCGTTCTGGGTTTTCGGTCCGCCGTGACACCAAGGAGGTCGTTAAGTTCATCCTCGACGAGATGCGGTTTCAATCCCGTTCTGGGTTTTCGGTCCGCCGTGACCTGCTCAAAGACGGGAGCGAATCACACACCGTCACTTAGTTTCAATCCCGTTCTGGGTTTTCGGTCCGCCGTGACCAGCGGATCCCACCGCTCGACGCGGTCGTTTAGTTTGTTTCAATCCCGTTCTGGGTTTTCGGTCCGCCGTGACTCGTACACGCGGGACACTCGTTGACGACGAGATCGGGTTTCAATCCCGTTCTGGGTTTTCGGTCCGCCGTGACACAACCGTCAACTCGTTCGACGGCGCATCGTACAGTTTCAATCCCGTTCTGGGTTTTCGGTCCGCCGTGACTGCAGTATGAGCACTTCCGGGCCATTATGCGGGTTTCAATCCCGTTCTGGGTTTTCGGTCCGCCGTGACCAGGGTTCGTGGTAGGGGATGCATATCATGTTTCGAGTTTCAATCCCGTTCTGGGTTTTCGGTCCGCCGTGACATCGCTCGCATCGATCGAAACAAGGGTCGGAGCCTCGTTTCAATCCCGTTCTGGGTTTTCGGTCCGCCGTGACAAGCTTGCTGAGGCACTCCACTCTCCCGATCACGTGGTTTCAATCCCGTTCTGGGTTTTCGGTCCGCCGTGACCTGGTGATGTAGTCGAGCATCAGCACCAGCACGGCAAGTTTCAATCCCGTTCTGGGTTTTCGGTCCGCCGTGACTCGCTCCAACCGCACCCTTCGCAAAGGTTCACGTCGTTTCAATCCCGTTCTGGGTTTTCGGTCCGCCGTGACTTCATCGGCCCGATTCAGGAAGCGAAGAACAGCATGTTTCAATCCCGTTCTGGGTTTTCGGTCCGCCGTGACACGCAGAGGTCCACTGGGACGAACTCGCCCTGATCGAGTTTCAATCCCGTTCTGGGTTTTCGGTCCGCCGTGACAGGGGGTGATAATTCGGCTATAGGTCTAATAAGCGTTTCTCGACGGCTGAATCTCACTATAGCTGTCGTCAACTATGGCTATACACGCGATTTATAGGGGTCGATGAAATCGGGGTGTGAAACTACACTACTTCAGATGACGTTCGACTGCTCTCCAGACTGTGAGGCGCCGAGATCCTCGATCGCGTCGACACATGAATCACAAAGACTGTAGATTCGAATTCGATCGCCGTCGGATGGCTCAATGTGTGACTCAAGTTCGTCTTCGAGCTTGACCCGATCGGTTTTCGAGACTTCAAGCTCGAACACGCTGTACTGTTTCCAGGCACCGTATCTCTCGAGCGTTCGGTACACTTGTCGTCGATTCGAATCCTTGCTGACGTCGTATGTAATTGCGAGACGCATTGTTATCTGTCGAAAGTGAGTGCGTGGTACTCGTCCATTTCTCCGGTAATTGCTTTCCGGAGCAGAATTGACTGCTGACGGACGGCCTTTCGTCGCGAGACGGTATACTCGAAGTGTGGATGGGTGAACTCCTCTTGCATGTACTCGTCGAACTTCGAGAGGTACGTCTTGAACGCGTCGTCGTTCAATCGGTTATCCTTTCGAAAGTCGTCGTGAGTCACGACACTACGATTGACGAGTCGTGTGACGAACGCATCACAGAAGATTGGTCGAAACTCCTCCTGAAGATCGAGTGCCAGTGACGGACGACCGTGGCGGTCAGCGTGCAGGACGCCCAGAAACGGATCGAGATTGTACTGACGAAGTGCTGCCAAGACCTCATTTTTCATAAAGACGTAGGTAAGCGAGAGCAACGAATTGATGTGGTCCTCCGGTGGTCGCTTCGTTCGTTTCCTGAACGTCCAACCATCGATTAGCGTTTCGTCTAGTCGGGCGAAGTAGCGCTCTGCGGCTTCACCTTCCGTCCCACGGAGTTCGTCCTTGTTTCGAGCGGCACCCGCACGAATACCGAGGTCTTTCAGTACGTCTGTTCCGTGAACACCCTTTCGAGAGAGCAATGTCCGCGCGTTCCGAATCTTGCCGGTGATTATCGCCTGGGCAATTTCGAGTTCTGCTTCCTCGGAGAGTGCGTATTGCGCTCGCCGGACTTCCGCAATCGTATTCTTCTCTGGGACGAAGCTGCCGCGGTATTTCCCGTGCTGTGTGAAGTAGTTCAAAACGATGCCATGCTCGTTGGCTTTTGCAACAAACGGCGTCGAAAAGTTTACCCCACCGAAGACGTTGATCGTGTCGATCTTCCCCATTGGACGGGAGGCGATTTCGCCCTCGTCACCGTCAACGTCCCAGACGATGATTCGTCCACCGTCGACGCGAATCTGTGTACCCTGTCTCGTAACAAACAGCACCGCCTCGTCGTACATTCCTTCTGACTCTTTCATACGTGATCCTCCCAACCCGTTCCGGCTGCTTTGTCCGGTTCGAGACGGGTGGTTTCGGCCGGCATGCAGTATTCACGAGCAGAACAGGCGTCGCACTTTGTCGGATTGTCTGTGAATGGGGGGAGGGTATCAACAGTCATTTCAGTGATTTTCGATACGATCTTGTGAACTGCTTCTCGATGCCGTTTGGTGATTCGAATCGCGTGCCGGGTGTCGGTCGAGTACAGATAGATGTAGCCAACGTTCACTGGTTCGTCGAGTGCGGCTTCCAGTAACATACAGTAGCCGGTGAGTTGCACCTCGTCGCTCGGATAGTACTGCCCACTTTCGGAACGCTTCCGCTCGACTGGGGTAAGAACTTCACCATCGGATTCGATCAAATCAATTTTTCCGTGTAGCTTGAGTTCGTCAGACCTGAAGTATCGTTCAGTCACCCACCCACCTCTGTTCGATTGATTCTGGTGCTTCGATCGACCATCGACGAGTTCGTATGGGGTGCCGATCTCGTCGTGATATCGCTGATAGTAGAACCGGCGTGGACAGTACACATACTCGTTCAACGCGCTAACGTGAACGAGTTCGTCTTGTTTTCCGACGGTTGTGGGAAAATTCAAAAATCAAGCACCTCGTCGAGGGTGCTTGGTTCTGTACGTTTCCTATCTTGGACACGACAATGAAGGTAAAGTGCGTCGTGGTTAAATGCCACCGCTGCTTTCCCCTCTGAGTAGAGAAGTGAATAGATGAAGCCAAATGAACCGAGCGAGTACTGGTTCTGAATTTGTGAGACGTGCCCCTCGAGCGGATAACAAAGTATCTGGTCGGTGGCGAGTTCGTCCTTTAGTAAGTCAACACCGTTAACGCCAGGTGTCACTTCGATCTCTAAACCGGTACAGACCTCTGGGGTACGGATACCTCGAGGAGTTTCGCTTAAAAGAGTATAGAGTTCCCCCGTTGCTTTGTACGTAACATCCCTTCCAGTTGTCTGACCTGCATTCGGATCGGATGATTGTCCGTCATAGTCTCCTCGGTAGATACAATAGCCGCTACTGTATGGTTCCAATCTCGATACCGAGTCGATCAGCTCGTCCGGTAGCTGAGCTATGAAGTCCTCTCGGGTGTGAAACGAAACGTCAGAATGGCGGAGGAGGTATAGAACGTTGTACGTTTGAACGGTCTGCGAACACTGATTGTAAACGAGCGTCTGGACACTTCCCCCTCGGTACGTCTTCAACGTATCAAGAAGAGATGAATCAGCGACCTCGTGTATACGTTGGAGATCCGTTTTTGAGAGACCACTTTGGTTTTCGCTGAAAAAGTGGCGTTCAATTCGGTACCAACCAGCCTTCCGAATGCCCACTTTATCGTCTGGTGTTGCACTTTTCACTCGCTCTTCAATATGATCGTATGCCTCTACAGCAGAGTACCGCCAGTCAAACGAAGTGGGTGTGGAAGAATCGACGTAGGCTGATTTAACACGCTTTTCGAATTCTGAGCGATCAACCCATTGTTCAGCGAGAGAGTTAGCAATTGGCTCAAGGTCATGAAAGAGATAAGGAGGTGCGTACGCGAACGCAGCAGAACGGTCAGAGCGGGTGCGAAGTCGTCCAAGTCGCTGGAAGAAGCTAGCAGCATCGTGTCCCGAGAACACGACCTGGTCTGTATCGAAGTCGACACCGACTTCGACAGCTGAGTTACTCACTAACGTGTCGAACGTGTCGATTTTCTCTCGGACGTCTTCGCGGTGAAATCCGTCGATGCGCTCAATCCGGGGGAGATCCGTACCGAGTAGGAAATTATACACGCGATCGACTTCGTGAACTCCATCGAGCATGATAACCGTCCGGCCGGTAGCTAATCGCCCCAACACTACTTCGTCGTTGGCTAATATTTCCGCTGCGGTCCCGAAGGTCTGTGCTGGCTCGATTAACAAATCGACAGGGGGCAAGACCGCTCTGTACTCTGCAGGCAAATCACCCGGTGCAAATGATATTGTTGATGGTGTTTCTTCTGTGATTGCAGGGTGCGGAGTCTTTCGCCAGTTAAAGTCATTGACTCGATAATATGGTGCAACCATCGCATCTTCGAACTGCCGTTCGAGGCGCGCGTCTGGGGTTGCACTCAAGAAGACGAGATGGTTCAATCGACATATTGACTCATCAGTATCGTACATTTCGTCGAGGAGGAAAAGCATCGTATTCCGCTCTTTTCGTGTTGCCCGGTGAAATTCGTCGACAACGGCCACTTCGAACAGTTTGATATGCCCAATTCGCTCTCGATAAATCTCCCGCCGAAGCAATACGAATATGTCGGGGTTTGTGAGAAGGACGACGGTCTTCCGACTAGAAAACACCTGCCTCAGCAGTAGCGAAAGCCGTTCACCGTTCGAACTAGCATGGGGGAACCGATCCGCATATTCGTTCTGGAGCGTTTCACTGGTCACGGCCAAGAGCTGACAGTCGTCTCCACCATCAATATCACTCAGGATATCAGATATGTTTCGTTTCTGATCGTCAATGAGGGCGTTTGTCGGATAGACAGCGACCGTTGAGAGCCCTTCTGAAATCACTGGCGCGAGCCAGGAGAGCGTTTTCCCCCCACCGGTAGGGGCATCGTTCACGAATATCCCGGGTTCACGTGCTAAAAGTGCGTCGTGGAGGGCCCACTGGTGTCGGTACGGGGTGATGCCGTCCATCGGATACTCACCTGGATACGTCCGAAGTCCAAGTCCAGCAAGCTGAAGCGAGACTGAATCGAGATTAGACATCGTCCCGTTTTGTCGCGAGGAATTTTGCCCCGGCTGGGTACCGTATCCTCGATTCGTTCCGAAATGGAGGCTCAATTGCATAGTGGTCGGTGTCGAACTCCCCTTCGAACCAAACCGGTGTCGGTTGCATCTGTTTCATCACGACGCCACCAGTCGGCGTGGCATCGTGATCGTATACGCTCAGCGGATGACCAAGACTGAACGAGCCTGATCGGCGCTCGGCGTCGACAATTCGATAACTGACGTGTCCTTTCCCTCGCTTCTTCCCGAGCCGAATGTACGATGGAAGTCGTGTAGATACTTCGCTCGCGTCTTGCCCGTACGGAAAGACGTAGAAATGGAACGCGTTCTCGGGTGCTAATGCCCGCTCACGCTCGAATGTCGGGATGTTCTTGTCAGCCCGACCTGTGGGATCATCAGTTGCCGGGTAGTTTGGCGTAGCGTAGGTGTCGCTTCTCGCGTTCCGATTCGTCGTGAGATATTCTGTACGGGTCGTCCCTTGCTGTTCGACACGAGCGGGCGCCGCGGGAGTGACGTACACTTCGTCGACTACATCAGCAGTATCTTCAATATAAGTTGGCTGGTGAATCACGTCCACGTACCGTCCACTCGCTAGTCCGAGGGCGTAGTGCAACGCTGTATTCAGGATACACGGATCAGTATCAGTCATTCGTCCCACTTCTCGTGAGGCGAATCCAACTTTTCCGTGCGTCGTGAGCGTTGCTTCAATTACCTGCATGGCTGCCCCGTCAGTCCCCGTCAGTTTTGATCGCGTTATCGATAAACTCCTCAGAATTCGGTCGCTGGGCTTCTAAGATGGGCTTGAGTTCGTCATCTGCAGCTATCTTGATGAGGTCGTTCACGATCGTTTGATCGACAGGATTCTGTGCCACCTTTTCTGTGCAAGCAGCGTCGTACGCATCTCGGACGTACTCACTTGCCTTCCCAACATCGAGTGCTGGGGCCTGAACGACGTCACCTAACGTATAATCGTTCTCAGCAGCGAACGACGTGATGGCCTTTGCCGTGAGTTCACGGTTCGAAGGTCCTTCCTCGGCGCCGGTGTACACGCCAAGAATGTGGTTTTTGACGCGGCCAAGCCGAGTCGTTGCTGCACCGTACCGCTTGTTTCGTTTCGTGATTGCGACAACGAACGCTACTTCGGCGGGGGTGGCGTCTCGGAGCGTAATTGCGCACGGGAAGAGTGAACCCGGTTCGAAGAAATCCGGCTCGCGGATGGTCGAACGGGAACCTTTGGCGTAATCCTCACCTGGTGCGTTCTGGAACTTCTCGTCGATGCACGCGCTCGCATCCCGAACGCTAAACGCTGTATCGTACATCACTCGCGAGGTGACGCCGATATCGACGTCGTCATCACCGCTTGCTGCGCTACCGTAGAGGGCGGATTCGACTGAACGAGGGTTCATGTTGTTCACCTCCATCGAGTCTTCTTCCTCGTAATCCAGCAGTTCACGCTGGATGGCCTTGCCCATGCGACGGTCGCTACCGGTTTGTTTACGCATGAACATTATTCCTGGCGAGTACTCGATACTCGAGTCATCTCCAACGACCGACAACGATGCGATGTCCGCGTCCTGGCCGTTCGTCGTGAAGATTGCGTGACTTTCGAGTTCTCTGAGGACCAGGATTGTCGTGTAGTTGGTTCCCGGTGTGTTCGTCATTTCGTCGATCGGAACGGTACCGCCCTCTAGCGCCGTAGTGACTGATTCTGATAGCATTGGTTACTCCATCTCCGGTTTCGTATCGTTGGTTTCGTTCGTTTGGCCACGCTCTTCGTAGAACCTCGATTCTGCCCTGAGCGTCGCACCAAAGAACCCATCGGCAAGGTTGTTCTTGAGCCGTTTCAGCTGCGAAGGGCGACCGTTAGCGATACCATAGAGAATCTCATCGACGAAGAACTCGGAATACTCCTCGATGCGTTCTTGCAATGGTGTACCAGCGTTCGACATTTCTGCACTGACCGGGTAAACGCCGTCTCCTGCCTGTCGGTCGAGCATCTTCTGCAGTCGTCCTGAGACGAGCATCACGTAGTCGTCTCGGCTAAGTTGCTCTCCTGTTTTCGAGACCGCCTTCACACTCTCGCGAAAGACTCGCTCGACGCGATGGGGTTTTCGCCCGTGTCCACTTGCGGGACGGATTGCGTCGTAGGCGAGATCAGCGAGTTGCGTAATGCGGCTGTGTGGTGTATCACTCATATTTGAACCGTACTGCTTGATACCGGCTTGTTCATCGAGCGTGACAGCGTACCTCATCAGGGCAGGAATGTACGGCCCCTCATCTGAGGATTGGGCTACTCGCTTGAGCAGGTACGACCCCGGGAGCATCTCGTTACGAGTTACCCGAAGGTACTTTGCGAACAGCGAGTCCTTTCGAGAGTCTCCCTGCAAGGCGTGGCCGAGTTTGATTAGTGCCGCTGCAGACCGAAGGCGACCTTGCAATTCAGAGAGTGGTACGCTGTCTCCATAAAACGCTGTCACTTGGCTGAACCCCCCTCCAATCTTCACGAATTCTTGGAAGTCACGCGACCGCATCTCAGGGATTGGAGATGCGCTAAGATACACTCTCATTCCCGTGTAGGAACTGATTGCAAGGGCGAGAAATGCCCCGAAAAACTGGAACTCGGTATCGTTATCGGGGTTTTTAAAGTACCCAACGGTTTGTGCGCCGAACTGCCGGTTCCGATCGAACTCCTGAGATAACGACTCAATCATTGTTCGCCCGTTTCCTTCGGGCTGGGTCAATTCGTCCATGACTGAAGCGAATTCATCCGGTGATTTGATGTCGAATATGGCCTCAGCCAGCCGTCCAATCCGAACGCGGTTCTCTCCAGTAAATCGATTAATTGTTCGAGAATACAGCTGCCAGGAAAATGGCGTATAGAAGTAGTCTGGGACCAGGTGGAAAAATAACCGACCGGGTCCTCGACGTCGAGCAGCTGTCTCCCGAAGGGAGAATTCGATACGGCAGGCAGAACACAACAGGAGCTTTTCCCGTTCTCTGGCCCCTATCATCTCGCGGTTCGAAAAGCCACTCTGCAGCGTTGTGAGTGATTTCTTCGATTTCATCGGGCCTAAATTGCCACCTGCAGCAACGCCACGGCTACACAGTGTACACGTTTTCCCTCGAGACGTTTTCAGATATTCGTCGAAGGTATCCACAGTCGATTCGGATGAAATCATTTTACCAGAGCCGAGTCGAAGATTTTCGCTGATAAATGCCCGTACCTCCTTTTTCAGGTTTCCAGCGTGCTCATCTCTGATGACCTGGCGCCATTCATCGGTATCGCCAGCGAGCTCACTGAGGCAGGCATCAACCGTCGAGAAGACATCATCTTCGGCATTCCGGATGTTGGGGCCGCCACCGTGACGATTCAGGAGTCCCTGAGCGATAGCGTAGGAGTATTCCCACTTACCCCCACTCGTCAACGATGAAGACGTCTCATCAGAAAGGTTGATGAGTTGATCTGCGAGAGTCTCCGGGAGATCAAACACTGCTACTGTTGCTCGAATCAGATCGTCGCTAGTTGCATCACTGTCGAGTAACGGTCTGACGAACGACGTTTTAATGGTATTGACGAACCGTCCGAGACCGTATTGTTGTTCTGTCTTGGCGAACGTTTGGTCCAGACTTTCCTCCAGTAGTTCCATCGAGTCCAGTGCAGCCTCGCTAGGACCGGCATCTTCCTTGCCGTCGTTGACTCCTTTCCGCACGACTGCCCGAAGCATATTATGTGCCCCTGCGTAGAAGAAATCTGGCGCGTTCAGACTGTATAACCCCTGTGAGATTGTTGAGAAGTTCAACAGTAACTGATCGGGGTTATTATACGACGAGTGAGACTTCTTGATTGATTTACCGAAGCGGTTTGCGATCGTTTCGGATAGTTCCCCTTCATTCTCTGGGTGGGATGTATCTTCTGGCGATAGATACACACATCCATCTTGATAGATCGTTAGAAGAGTGAAGTCAAATTCGTCACTCAGATACTCGCTTACTGCTGTATTAAGCAGATTCGTGAAAATACCACTTACATGATCGATTCGGTGGTGAGTCAGTGCAACGCTCGCGCCAGGAAAGCATTCCCGAAACTGTTTTTGCATTCTTGCATTCGCCGCTTCTTCCGGCGTTGTCGAGGATGCCATTCCGTCTGCTAACCGGATGAACGGTCGGTATCTTTCCCACCGAATCGTCACGTTCGTTGATTTTGCATTGTCGGTCGCGTGATGATCGACAGCACAGGAACGAAAGTCCCGCATCTCAAGTGCTGAATTTTCTTCCGAAGGATCGGTACTGAACTCCTTGAGGGCGAGTTCGTCAATGAAAGGCCCTAATTCCGTGATTGTAATGTTGAATCGCTCTGACCGAATTTCGTCTTCATCACGGAGTTTGTGATAATCATGAATGACTGCAAGAGCGATGAGGTGACGCAACTCTTTCGGAGATATCGGTCTGAGACCGGCTCGTTCTGCCTGGGTCGCAAGCCGGTGGAGGAAGAAAACGAGATTCCGAGTATGGTTGAGCATCGATTGATCGACTTTCCCGTACTCGATGCTCTTATTCGGGAGATATAGCCAACCCGCCTCGATGAGTTTTCCATCAATATGAGAGATATATTCCTTAAACACCTCATTGAGTGCTGCCTGCTCGCCAGACACTGTCTCATCGGGAGCAAATGCCTCATCAGGATCCTCGAAGATTTCTTCTGAAAGGGATGCAACACCAGATTGTGACTCTTCCATCACATGTGACTTATCCCACTTTCCTCTATCCGTTTCGCTGAAATCATCGAGTCCACTTTGTTCTTCGTCTGATCTATCACTCATTTTCCTACACCTCAACATTCACGCTACCACAACCCCTAGCAACCGCACTCCCTACCCCGCTGTACTCTCCGAACAACCCAAGCGCTTTCACGGCGTTCTCGACGCTTTTGCTCGCGTTTTTGAAGTCATAGGTCACTTCGCCGGTGAACCCCTGTCGAAACAGGTTCCGGTTTTCGCCGGTCTCGTTCTCGACCCGGTTGACGAGCACGCTGTGGGTCTGGTAGCTGTCGGTGTCGGGTTTTTCGATCACAGAGTCGAGTATCGTCTCCCGATCCAATTCCAGTTCCAGATCAGCGGGACAGGTCTGGTTCCACTTCCCTGCCAGAGAGTTGAACACGCTCCAGCGATGGGGAAACGCAGTCGTGACCTCGCCGACCTCTTCGATACATGCCGCCGTTCGAAAGTCGATTGTCACCGGGGTGCTTTCGGCGTCGTTCGCCTGTTCGAGCAACTCGGAGTGCGTAGCGTTTTCGCTCTCGAACGAATCAACGTTGAGCGAACCGTTGGTCAGTTCGATCGAGTCACCCTCGAGAACCAGAGCGGAGACGAGACCCTGAAAGATTGTCTCGTCGTCGGGGTCGGTCACCCCGAGCGAAAGCCGATACTCTTTGTTCGGAAGAACGAGTTTGTGGTGTGGTCGATCGCTGCTTCCGAACTGACCCTGAAGTCCGCTACTATGGAGACTCCCGATATCGGAGTCGTGTACGCGTGCGCTGACCTCCTCGTCTGCGGATTCCAGTGCAGCGAGCAATGCACTATAGACCGTGTATCCGTCCGACAGAGGAACGTCGAATCGCTTGTTGGCCTGAAGACGAAGTTCGATCCGACGTAGTCGGGCCGCTTGTCTGGTTTGTTGTCCCATACGACCGTGGTAGAGAACGCCATTCGGACGTGATAAATCCAGCGAAATATAGATATTGCAACTGTTTTGAGTTCGTTGCGATTTCCTGCAATACTATAGGTTCAGCGTGAGTACCGCCCATTCATGCACACCTACGTCTCCCCGATTGGGTTCAACACAACGAGCGTGATGCGACCAATACTTAAGCTCGATCTCGAACTGCCGGACTCAGTCGTGCTGATTCGTCCGAAGCGGGAAACTGACGACAACCGAGCGACCGAAGCAATCGACGATGTCGAACGAACGTTGCACGAATTCGACTCAAGCATAGAAACGACTATCGAACGAATCTCCCACAACGATTTCACGTCGGCGGTACTGACTTGTAGTACGGTTCTGCTCGAAGCCAATCATCCAGTCATCAACCTCGGAAGTGGCGCTCGAGACGTAGTAGCCCCACTTACAGTTGCGGCTGTTGCACAGGCAGAACACATTGACTCAGTATTTGGGTACAGTGACATCGACGGAGAAGTTCGGGAGTGGATACTGCCGCGGCTCGGAGCGACACAGTCGAAAGGCGCTCTGGAAACGCTATCGCTAATCAAGCAAGCCGAAACTCCAATTTCGATCGATGACCTCCACAAAAAGAAGGATAGTGCTAAGAGTACGATCACCCGCCACGTCAATCAACTAGAAAGCGAAGGATTAGCGGAGTCGGAGACAAACGATCGGAAAAAGTACGTCACAATCACGCTCGGAGGAGAGCTATACCTGGTTTCGGGACCCTCTTCGTAACCGCGTTCTTCGCTGACCCATATAAACAGCGTGTACAGCAGGGGTCCATGACCAAGCGGCTCAAAATCGCGTTCTGAGAAAGCTTTTTAGATTAGATAGCCGTATCTGAACCCCCTGTCGCGGCGAAGAGAAAACCCAAAACGGGATTGAAACTCGGTCGCCGTGTGGTGAGCCACGCCGTCGTGGGTGTCGCGGCGAAGAGAAAACCCAAAACGGGATTGAAACTTGGTTCGACTGCGGGTTCCGGCTCAGGCTCCGGCTGTCGCGGCGAAGAGAAAACCCAAAACGGGATTGAAACGTCGCGAACCTCGGCAATATCCTCAGTGGGTTCTTGTCGCGGCGAAGAGAAAACCCAAAACGGGATTGAAACAGCACGTCCCGCTGGACGCAGCGGAAGCCCGCCCGGTCGCGGCGAAGAGAAAACCCAAAACGGGATTGAAACCGTTCGACTCGATCGGTTCGACCTGGGTTCTGAATCGTCGCGGCGAAGAGAAAACCCAAAACGGGATTGAAACCCGGCGGCGACGCACTTGTCGTAGGTGTCGCCGCCGAGTCGCGGCGAAGAGAAAACCCAAAACGGGATTGAAACATCAAGGTCTCCGAAGACGAGACCCGCGTGATGATGTCGCGGCGAAGAGAAAACCCAAAACGGGATTGAAACATAACGAGGCGTACCTGATCAAATGGTTCGATGCTGTCGCGGCGAAGAGAAAACCCAAAACGGGATTGAAACACATCGAGGTCTCCGAGGACGAGACGTACATCACGATGTCGCGGCGAAGAGAAAACCCAAAACGGGATTGAAACAGTACGAAACTCGCCGTGCTCGTCTACAAGATGCGGTCGCGGCGAAGAGAAAACCCAAAACGGGATTGAAACTCGGGAGCGAGGGACTGGCCCAGCCCACCCACACGGTCGCGGCGAAGAGAAAACCCAAAACGGGATTGAAACTCTACGATAGCGAGCACAGACGCCGCGACAACGCCTGTCGCGGCGAAGAGAAAACCCAAAACGGGATTGAAACTTGATGCGGGCGGCGTGGGAGTCTTCGCCGCCGTCGGGTCGCGGCGAAGAGAAAACCCAAAACGGGATTGAAACTCATCACAAAGGCAGACACGCATCTCCACAAAGGCAGTCGCGGCGAAGAGAAAACCCAAAACGGGATTGAAACGGTGCGCAGCGTGGAGCCGTGTCGGTACGTGTCGTGTCGCGGCGAAGAGAAAACCCAAAACGGGATTGAAACAGACGGTAACGGACGCGGACACAGCTGAACAACTCTCGTCGCGGCGAAGAGAAAACCCAAAACGGGATTGAAACAGGATTCCCTGTCGGCCGTTGCTCGAGGCCGCGTCGCGGCGAAGAGAAAACCCAAAACGGGATTGAAACCGGACACCGATATCTCGGGGCGTCCCGAGGACGGTTGTCGCGGCGAAGAGAAAACCCAAAACGGGATTGAAACTTCAAAGCCGACAGCGAAATCTTGGATGTAATCGAGTCGCGGCGAAGAGAAAACCCAAAACGGGATTGAAACATTTCTTCCAAGTCTTCGATGGTTGCGGCGTCAGCGTCGCGGCGAAGAGAAAACCCAAAACGGGATTGAAACGTGCAGCGCTCGTCGCGTACCACGTCCTCGAGGAGTGTCGCGGCGAAGAGAAAACCCAAAACGGGATTGAAACATCGCCGACTACGACACGCCGGTTGAACTGCTCGAGGGGTCGCGGCGAAGAGAAAACCCAAAACGGGATTGAAACCCGGCCAGTGGGATGTCGCCCATTGCGATCTCAGGCGTCGCGGCGAAGAGAAAACCCAAAACGGGATTGAAACTCCCGGTGACGAACAGATTCCGGTAGTTGCCCGTTGTCGCGGCGAAGAGAAAACCCAAAACGGGATTGAAACTCGGCGAGGCACAGCTGGTCGACGAACTCCTCGAGACGTCGCGGCGAAGAGAAAACCCAAAACGGGATTGAAACTGAACTTGATCCAGTCGCTGTACGTCGAGCGCCCGGGTCGCGGCGAAGAGAAAACCCAAAACGGGATTGAAACATGTTCGAGGACAGGATGGACGGGCAGGCACAAATGGTCGCGGCGAAGAGAAAACCCAAAACGGGATTGAAACACGTTGAAGTGCAAGTCCGGTTCTTCCAGCGAAGTGTCGCGGCGAAGAGAAAACCCAAAACGGGATTGAAACCTGTGGGGTAGGTAACTATGGTGTTCGGATCGATTGTCGCGGCGAAGAGAAAACCCAAAACGGGATTGAAACAGTTCGATTCGGATGGCGAAGACGACATCGGCGCGGTCGCGGCGAAGAGAAAACCCAAAACGGGATTGAAACGTGCTGCTGGGCTTCGCGGATGTGCTCGCGAACGCGGTCGCGGCGAAGAGAAAACCCAAAACGGGATTGAAACAGTTAGAGGATAAAGCGCGCAAATACTTCGAGCTAATGTCGCGGCGAAGAGAAAACCCAAAACGGGATTGAAACTCTGTACTGTACTTTTCGCACATAGCAGGATCCGGGGTCGCGGCGAAGAGAAAACCCAAAACGGGATTGAAACGACGTTACGGTAGATCGACTCGAGCGCGCCCTGGAGTCGCGGCGAAGAGAAAACCCAAAACGGGATTGAAACTCTTTAGAGTCGTTCTGTGGGGTGGCCGATGACTAAGTCGCGGCGAAGAGAAAACCCAAAACGGGATTGAAACCTTGTGAAACGTGAGGGCGAGCGCGACGATCGCGAGTCGCGGCGAAGAGAAAACCCAAAACGGGATTGAAACCGAACCAGCGATCGTCAGCGTAGACGCGCCAAGCGAGTCGCGGCGAAGAGAAAAACCAAAACGGGATTGAAACATCAGCCCGGAGCCGGTGACGTCGGCGACCCAGTCGGGTCGCGGCGAAGAGAAAACCCAAAACGGGATTGAAACACGACTGTCCCTGCCCGGACGACGACAAAGACGAGAGGTCGCGGCGAAGAGAAAACCCAAAACGGGATTGAAACAGATCTCGTCAACGTCCGCGTGGATCAAGTCCCAGTGTCGCGGCGAAGAGAAAACCCAAAACGGGATTGAAACGGATCTTCTACGCTCTCGTTCACCAGATCATCACACTGTCGCGGCGAAGAGAAAACCCAAAACGGGATTGAAACAAAATTGTATACAGACTCTCACGGAATACGGAGTGTCGCGGCGAAGAGAAAACCCAAAACGGGATTGAAACCGTGGGACGAGATCGTGGTCCTCCCGATGATCGGCCGTCGCGGCGAAGAGAAAACCCAAAACGGGATTGAAACTAGTAGGTCTGACACCCACACTCGGGGCAACAGTAGTCGCGGCGGACTGAAAACCCAGAACGGGATTGAAACGGCGAGATCGACGACATTGCGGCGTCGATCCGCTAGTCGCAGCGGAGAGAAAACCCAGAACGGGATTGAAACATCACGAGTGCAGCCATCATGATGATGAGCACGACCGGTCGCAGCGGAGAGAAAACCCAGAACGGGATTGAAACCCGTTGAAGGAGTTCGCGTTTCCGAGATCGCGGCGTCGCAGCGGAGAGAAAACCCAGAACGGGATTGAAACTGTAAAATCATAGCTTCAGAGGCTATACCTGTGGTTCTGTTGCGACAGAGAGGACCCAGACCGGGATTGAGACAGTGTCAGTGAGCACCCTCGCGATTCATTCACCCTCAAAGACCTCGCCAGCTTCTTCGGCGAGCTCACTCGCTTCGATGTGAGCGTACATCTGTGAAGTCGTCCGTGGGTCGGCGTGCCGCAGCGCCCGCTGTGCTGCCGCTGCGCCGCGTTCACGGTAGATGGCTTCGCCGACGCCCCGACGCGCACCGTGGGGCTTCAGATATCCCCCGTCGACGTCGAGATCGGCACTCTCACAGAGTCGTTTCAGGACCGACCGGCCGCCATTGGTCGAAAGTGACGGCGGGGAGACACCGTGTTTCCGGAGTAACTCGAGGACGTCGGCGCCGTCGACCTCGACGTCATCTGGAAGCGCCCCGTACAGCGACGGCGCGTGGCTCGTGACGAACACCGGCCACTCTTTCGAGGGCGGATCAAGCGCCTTCTCCAGGCGCTCGAGCGGTCCGTGCGCCTGTGGTGGGAGTTGGGCTTCCTCGATCTGCTGGTTCTTTCCGAGGACTTGGAGTTGGTTGTTCTCGAGATCGACGTCGGCCCACCGGAGACCGTCGCGACGATCGTCGCGTGGATCCGAGAGCACCTCGCCACCGCGAACCCCGGAGTACGCGAGCACGTACACGAGTGCGCGATCGCGGAGTTCCTCCAGGGCGTCGAGTCCCTGCTCGTCGACAGCCTCGTGTGCGCGTTCGTCGGCGTATCTGAGCAGCGCCTTTCGGTCCTCGGCCGACCAGAATTGCTGGTCGCCGCTCTGTTTCTTCGGGCGCGGTGGGAGCTCGTTCAGCGCGATCCCTTTCTGGGCGGGGTTCTCCTCGAGGTAATCCCATCGAACGCAGTAAGAGAGAAATGCCGAGACGTAGTCGTAGTACGTCCACGCCGTCGCCGCCGAGATCCCGCCGTCGACCTCCCGGGAGTTTCCCGCGTCGACGCGTCGCGAAAGGTACTGCGCGTAGCTCGCCATAGTGCGTTTCGAGACGTCCTCGACACGGGTGACACCACGATCGGCGAGGCGCTCCCGCCAGTGGGTGAGCACGCGCTCGAGGGCGTCTTGGTAGTTCCCCGATTTGTTTCCGGACTCGAGGAACCGCTGGATAGTGGTCTCGAGGTCGTTTTCCCTGGGTGTAGGCCCTGAATCGGTGGGTTGCATCTGGTTGGATGACCGTACAGTGTCGAGGTGCATAAATTCACTGTGCATTACGGCTCTAACGCACAGTAGAAAACAAAAAGTATAATTCGGCTGTTTTCGTAACTCTCGAGCATCCTACAGTGCGATTCTCTAACTTTTGAATCCTATGCCGCTATACCGAATTCACAAGTTGGGAAGTTGAGACCGGCCGTCTCAATGCATACAGTTCTCGAAGCGCTTCGTGGCTATTGAAGAGTTGTCTTTACTATTTTCATAGCTTTCACTCCTAACACTCTTTACAGTGGATGGCGTACCTCCATTCAGCGATGTCCATCGACCGAGATACCTTTGAGAACACGAGCGAGGACGACCTCACGGACCTTTCTGTCCCTGACCAGGTCCTCGGGTTTCTTGCTGCCAACGAGGACCGAGCGTTCAAGGCGCGCGAAATCGCCTCCAAGATTGGCGTCGACGAGGGCGCGGTTAGCACCGCTCTCTCGCGATTAAAGGACCGCGACCTCGTCGAGCATAAGGCAACGTACTGGGCGGTAACCGACGACGCCGAGCGCCTCGAAGGATACAGCGGCTACGAGCGGGCGACCGAGCTATTCAACGACCAACTCGGTACCGAGGACGCGGAGGCGTGGCGCGAGCACGCACCGCAGACACCACACCCGAGCATCGAAGATAAACAGTGACCGACGAAGAGACACCGACCTTTGAGCGGGGCGATGTCGTCTATGGCGATGATCCGTTTAAAAGTGACGAGGACGCTCGGCCCTGGCTCATTCTCTCGAACCACGAGGGACGTCCGTTTCACGGCGAGCAGTATATCGCTCTAACGCTGACATCGAAATCGTGGATGAACGACCTGATCGAGATTCCGGAGACGAGCTGGACTCGTGGTGGGACACCAGATGAAAGTCGGATCGTTCCATGGGCTGTCCAGTCGATTGACAACGAGGATATTGACTTCTGGCAGGGCCGTCTTGACAGTGATCTTGTTGACCAAGCAGCGACTGCACTGGTCGAAGAACTACAATAGCTTCTCCGAAGTTTCGTTCGAGTAGAGGTTTGGTGAATCAGCTGTTAGGTGAGTACTTTCTCTGTATCGGCTCTTCCGGTGAAGACTCGCCGAAACGAAGTGACGAAACGAGTTCCAATTCCATATGCATTGAGCGCAGCGGTCGCAACTTCTGCACAAGTTCTGCAGTTGAGACTACAGCGTGTTTAGCAGGCCTGTGATGCAGATATTTGGACGAATCAGTGAAGGGGGCCGCTTCAGATCACCTCTCAAGTACCAATCTTTGTTGGCTCAGGAACCACTTCGACGATCTTCCGAGACTGGGACCAGCGTTGCCACTCAGAAACACGGCGTGCGATCGGACTGAGTGGGCGTTCTACCCGATTCCAGTCTCTTTCCTTAGCAGCGTCAGCGTGTTATCAGCCGTCACGATTGGCGCGTGCTCGTACTCTTCAGTCAATTCGGCTTGCACGAGCAGATCAACGGCCCGCCAGACCGAGTACAGGAGACAGGCAAACGCGAAGTAAAAGAACCGCAGCCCGAAATCTTTCGACGTCGTCGCAGCCATGAACCGCTTGATCGATTTGTACCCGCTCTCGATCTCCCACCGATAGCCATACTCAGTGATGAACCCATCCCGATTCGACATGAACACCGAATACTGGCGATGGTCATCGTGCTCGGCGTTTTCTTTCCGCCGGTAGATCAACGTCGTCTCATGCCACTCGTTCTTGCCTAGATGGAGTTTGCGATCGGTCTTGTATCGGTCCTGATTTCGTTTAAGGAGTCTCTTGGCCTGGGCTTTTTCACTGGTCTGCATTCGTTTCGGAACGACGTACGAGAGCCCACGTTGGCTGATCAGTTCCAGTACATGCTGACTATCGAATTCCCGGTCCATCAGCACGTTATCGATGTGAACCATGTCCTGGGCTGAGTTCAGGAGATCCTCGACGATCTCTTTCCGCGTCTCGCCTCGTTGTACTGGACGAGCATCCAACACAAGTGGAACAGCGTTGCCGACCAGCTGTACTGTCGCCCACTGGTATGCGTACTCGTCGGTGTTCTCCTTCGTTCCGATGATCTCGTCCTCATGGCCCGTTCTGTCCCCTGTGAACGGAGCATCTTCGGTGATGTCGATAGCCACGATACCAGCTCGGAAGAACTCCTCTGTGTCTGCAGCCTCGTCTATGAGCCTCCCCACTGCTTGCCGGTACATTGTTCGAATCTCCGGTATCGAGAGAGTTCGAATATGCTCGCGATGGGCGTGACCTAACGGCGTCCGCTCACGAGCCGACTCGTAGATGAAGCTGCGAGACCCCTCATTGGCAGCCAGATTCTCTCGAAGCCCGAGGTAGGTTTGTAGGTCCCAGTAGGCATTCTCGTGGATTGCACACCCCTCTCCCCGGTCAAGCGAGAAGGTGGGGTAGACGACACGGCTGAGGTGACCTGTGATCTTCTCCGCCTGTTCCAGTACGGCCTGGTTATCTAGATCCGGTTCTTCAGTGTCACCACTACGGCGAGGGAGCTTCCGGTCCGGCTCTCGTGGAATTGAGACGCCTGCATTCTGGGCTTTGATGAGGATCGTTCGTGCAGCTGTCTCGATTATCTCACGAAGATCTTCAGTAAATCGGTTGTGCCAGCTACGCCACAGCGTCGACTGGTTCGGGATCGTCTCCAGACCCAATTGCTTGCAGATATCTGGGCGGCGATCGAGGTATTCAGCGAGTGCTGTTTCGTGGTCCCACCCGTAGAGCTCTTTCAGGACGAAGACCCGAAAGAGCGTGTCCATTTCATACT
This sequence comes from Natrononativus sp. DTA114, assembly GCF_059736515.1. NCBI lineage: Archaea > Methanobacteriati > Methanobacteriota > Halobacteria > Halobacteriales > Natrialbaceae > Natrononativus > Natrononativus sp. DTA114. The sequence goes on from NZ_JCASSN010000006.1 coordinate 177,094, forward strand.
GTGTTGATCCCGTATAGCAGTCGTGAGGATCGAAGCAAAAGTAAGCCAGTGGAAGCATGCAAACGAACTGATCAACCGAGTTGTGCTCATCATGGGTGAACCACGCCTTCGAGACGACGCGAACGTCCTCTTTCAATCCGCCAAGAGAGGTTCGGTTGTACAGCGGCGTTGAGTCATATGCTGGCCACTCCACGTACGACCGTTGTGCGATCCGTCGAAAGACAACCCGTCGAGACTCACACGTTGAAGCCACGACGAGATGCTGGCTGCGGTACGTTCAAAAATCCGTCTAACTGATCAGTATAGAGCATGGATGCAGCAGCACCCCTCTCTCTTCGGTACTTGAAGAGGTAGCTTACAGATTATCGGTGGGGAGACTCGCACGAATCGATTGGCAGAGAGCGGGTTCTAATCCACTATTCCGATAGCCTGCGGCGAGGTTGACGTCTACGGCCCAGAACTGGTCTTCGTCATCTTTGACAAAATCGACACCAACGCCTCGGAGATCGAGCCGGTTGACGAGGCGACGCAGACGGCGCGCGAGCATCGGTCTGGGGCGCACCTGATTCAGGAACCGTTTGGGGCCATAGAGTTTCGAAGTAACACGCTTGACTGCCGTCTGGACTCGCGCTCCATTATCGACAGCGTAGTACTTGTAATCGACAGGGTCCGTAGCGATCAGTTCTTGATAGAAGCCTCCCTCGCCGTTCAGTTCGACGTCACCATCCCAGATGTAGTAGGGTTTTGCGACGTACTCGAATTTGGGTTTCTCGAAGGTCATTTGGGGAGTGCGGAACCCGACCGCCTCGAGTGCTTGGAGTCCGATTAGCCGGGAACTTAACGCAACCGTCGCGATGAGGTTGTTCCACAGGGGCGTCCCCGTTCGCCGTGCAAACCTGAGCGCGGGGAGATTGTGCGGAAACACCTGCTTGTTAACGAGCAGAGCGAGATCGTCGATATGACTCGGAGAAAGTTCGGATCGCGGATCGAAGAACTGAACCTCATGTCCCGCGCCTCTAAGGCATCTAGCGATGGCAGTGAACACCGGCTGATCGTCATCACAGAGAATTCCAATCAGATCCGCGTCAGTTGTATCCATCGATAGCAGGTGTACGTGTGCCAGAGAGTATAATGCTGTGATACAGTCCAGAACCACCGGGTTCGAACGCCCGACCGATGGCAGTAGTGGCAGAACTCCACAGCGTGCAAAATATGCGTTCTGTACTGACCAATCACTACCGTCGCAAATCGAGCCGAATTTCGTGCGACATTCGCACGCTCCTATTTCGGGTAATTCAGAGTTGAGTGGGTGAAATAAAGCAAGTCGCCGTGACGGGTGCATGCTCTGTATGCAGCATGCATTTTCTGCCATCTGCTGGATAGATCCAGCGAGGCTTGCGAGATACAGGGCGCGACTGTGGCACGGACTGAGAAACGATCGACGCGGGTATGGAAGAACGAGTAAATAGGTTGCAGTTAATGGTAATAAGCATAGTGGATGCAGTTGACGAATGGTACTCGGTAGCGCCGATTTCTGTTCAATTCCGAGGACGGCGCATCGAGAGAGCACCCCCTGCTGGCAAGTACAAGGGGATATATTGATGTAGTGGCTTGGAGGCCGTTCGTTGTATGTCAAATGGTGACAGACCAACACACGACTTCACCCACGACCTCTCTCGACGAACGGTAATGCAAGTCGGCGGCGGGCTAGCCGTCTTCGGAATTGCCGGGACGGCAGAGGGGTTCACACCCGAGGACTTCGACGTGACGCCCCTCGAGCAGATGGAGGAAGTCGAGGTCGCGGAAGGCGGACTCGAGTACTTTACCATCCGGCAGGCGCGGGTGGTCTACGACCTGACGGCGCGACTCTACCCGTCGGACGATAACGGACCGGGCGCACCGGAGGCCGGCGTCGTCTACTACATCGACCGGCAGATGAACTCGGCGTGGGGACGAGGAGAGCGGTGGTACATGCAGGCGCCGTTCGCCGGGAAGAATCCGACCGATCCGTTCGAAGACGACCCGGAGGAACCCGAGGACGTCGACCAGGAGACGGAAGTCCCGTGGGCGGAGACGAACCCCTCGGAGACGCAGGGTTGGCAGTACGCACTCACGCCGAACGAAGCGTACGATCAGGGGATCGCCGCAGTCGAGGAGTACGCCCAACAGGAGTACGACGATGAGTCGTTCACGGAACTCGACGGGGATCAGCAGGACGAAATCGTCGCTGCACTGCAGGAGGGGGAGGTAGAGACGTTCGAAGACAGCGACATCGACGCGAGCGGGTTTTTCCTCCTCGTCCGGCAGAACACCCTCGAGGGGATGTTCTGCGACCCGATGTACGGCGGCAACCGCGAGATGGTCGGCTGGCGACTGAAGGGGTTCCCGGGCACGCCCGGTGCGCTCGGCAGCTATCGCGGACTGATCGAGGAAGACGAGTACATCGAACTCGAGGACGACAACTTCCGAGAACTGGCCGACGACGTCGAATCGCTCGGGATCGACGGTGAGAACGAAGAGCCGGCTAACGAACAGAGCGAGGAGGGGCATTCGCACGTCCACGACGCAGCAGAGGCGGACTTTCCGAAAATCGTCGATCCAGAAGCTGCTCGCGGCGACGCCGACGGGGAGCAGTCTCAGACGAGTCTCGATGAGGAGGCCGTGGACGACGGAGGTGATCGGTGATGGTCCAAGAACTCGATCCCGTCGACGTGGTAACGATCGGTGCCGGCTGGACCGGCGGGATCATCGCCAAGGAACTCGCCCAGAACGACTATCAGGTCGTGAGTCTAGAGCGCGGCGGCGAGCGGGAGACGGCCGATTTCTTCACGGTCCACGACGAACTGGGGTACGCCCTCCGGTACAAGTTGATGCAGGATCTCTCGAAGGAGACGATCACGTTCCGAAACAACGTCGACGAACCCGCCCTCCCGATGCGACGGTACGGTGCGTTCCTGCCCGGATCTGGCGAAGGCGGGGCGGGCGTCCACTGGAACGGCGTCACCTGGCGGTTCCTTCCCTACGACTTCGAAATTCGGTCGCGGACGATCGACGAGTACGGCGAGGAAAAGATCCCCGAGAACATGCAACTACAGGACTGGGGGATCAGCTACGAGGAGCTGGAGCCGTACTTCGACCAGTTCGAGTACACCGCCGGCATCGCGGGCGAGGCAGGCAACGTCGAGGGCGAGATTCAGGACGACGGCAATCCGTACGAGGGTCCCCGCTCGCGGGACTACCCGCTTCCGCCGATGCTCACGACGCCGGTCATGGAGCGATTCATGGACGCGACCGATGGATTGGGGTATGAGCCGTTCATCCAGCCGTCGGCCAACCTCACGGAGTCGTACACGAACCCGGACGGCGTCCAGCAAGGCGCCTGCGAGTACTGCGGCTACTGCGAGCGATTCGGCTGCGAGTGGGGTGCGAAGGCCTCGCCGATCACCACAGTCTTACCCGCCGCCCAGGAAACCGGGAACTTCGAGCTTCGGACTCACGCCGACGTCGTGGAACTGTTGTACGACGAAGACGAACAGCGGGTCGAAGGCGTACGATACGTCGACCGGCGAACCGACGAGGTGTACGAGCAACCAGCCGATGTCGTCGCGCTGACCGCGTACGTGCTGAACAACGTTCGGCTCCTCTTGCTGTCGGAGATCGGCGAGCCGTACGACCCCGAGACGGGCAAGGGCGTCGTCGGGAAGAACTATTGCTACCAGAACTTCCAGGCCAGCGCCCGCGGGTTCTTCGACGACGAAGCGTGGAATCTCTACATGGGCGCCGGGGCGCTGGGCGCGGCGATCGACGACTTCAACGGCGACAACTTCGACCACGAGGATCTGGACTTCCTCCACGGCGGGAACATCGCCATCAGCCAGACCGGTGACCGGCCGATCGCCAACAACCCGGTTCCGGAGGGAACGCCGGGGTGGGGATCGGAGTTCAAAGCGCAGAGCCTCAAGTACTACCACAGTTCGATCTCGATCTCCTGTCAGGGCTCGTCGCTGCCCTTCCGGGAGAACTACCTCGACCTCGACCCCGAGTACACCGACCAGTACGGCCGCCCGCTATTGCGCATGACCTTCGACTGGCGCGAGCAGGACCGGAACCTCGTCGAGTACGTCGGGCCGCGACTCGAGGAGATCATGGAGGAAATGGGCGCCGACACGGTCGACGCTAGCACGACCATCGAGGACAGCTTCGATATCACGCCCTACCAGTCGACCCACAACACCGGCGGCGCGATCATGGGCGCCGATCCCGACGACTCGGTTGTGAACAACTACCTCCAGTGCTGGGAGGCCCACAACCTGTTCATCCCCGGTGCATCGGCGTTCGCCCACAACAGCGGCTACAATCCAACCGGAACGGTCGGTGCGCTGGCCTTCCGAGCCGCCGAAGGGGTTCGGAAGTACCTCGACAGCCCCGACCTACTCGCGGACGCGAAATCGTAGCTGCAGTCTCGAGGGAGCTTCGAGAAAATCGTTCAGGGCTCGTCACTCGTCGACGACGACTGCCCCTTTCATTCCCTGTTGTTCGTGGGGCTCACAGACGTACAGGTACGTTCCAGCGTCCTCGAAGTCGTGTTCGAACGTGACCCCTTCCTCGGTTTCGATCTCGCTCTCGAAGGCGGGTTCGTCCGCGCCGGTCGCCCCTTCGATCTCCTCTTCCTCCTCTTCTTCCGGGACGTGAACGACGTTGTGACCGCCTCCCTCGCCGGTCCATTCCCAGACGACGGTCGTTCCCTGGTCGATGCGAATCGCGGGCGGGTCGAACTGGAGTCCCTGATCGCCGGCCCCAACGTCCACCGTCGTCTCGTCTTCACCCGTCAGGTCTTCGGTCTCTTCGTAGTTGTCGACGTCCTCGAACCAGTCGCCGTAGTCCGGCTCTTCGCCGTCCTGAGCGACGGCGGAGCTCACGAGGCCGCTGGATACGATGCTCAACCCGCTCACTTTTACGAACGTTCGCCTGTCTATGTTTCGCATACGGAAGTGACCACCACCTACGGGAAAAACCTAGAACCTCCAATAGCAAGCCCTCAGCGACTGACAGACTGTCGGACGGCCACGAGTATCCACGAAGAGGACGGAACCCGCTTACTCGAGGCGCTCGAGGTCACCGAACTGCTCGCGGTTCATCGTTGTCACGGCGAACCGTTGTACCGCCTCGATCAGCTCTACTTCATTCTCGTCGGTTTCGATGCGGAGATCCCAGTAGGTCCGCGCCGACCGGATCATCTCGCTCGTAACGGCCGCCTCGTGAACGAAGACGACGCGTTCGCGGTATGTCTCGGCGATGTTCTCGTTCGGAGGTGGCGACAGCAAGTGGAAAGCGTGCGAGGAGTACGAACACGAGGTTCCGATCCGCTTCGATCGGCGCTGTCGGATGTGCTACGATGGTGAGTGGTCCGATCGGCTCACGGACACGCTCAAGGCGTTCGGTCGGTCCCTTCGCGAGCGAAACGGATCGTTCCGCCACCGACTCGAGGGCTCTGTTGAAACCCTCTAATATTGATACAAACAGTCTGCTGAATATAGAGGATGGGCCTTGTTTAGATGCTCAAACTTCAGCAGTGTAGAGCCGATCGAACTCATATCGCCGTGCTAGTAGCTCGGGGAAAATACCAAATCTACTAGGAAGTGAAGCGGGTCGGGTTCGTTGTGCACACGAAGACCTCCCGCTTCACGGAGAGGGTTGTGTCGCTCGCCCAAAAAGCCGTCGTTGGCCAGCCAGCTCCGGCCTACCGTCCGGGAGAAGACGGCTATGCTGACTGGGTAATTCTCGCCATTCAGGGGCTCAAAGAGTATCTCGGCCATCCGTACCGGAAGCTAATGGACGTCCTCCGCGAGATGCCGAGAGTGACAAATCACTTGGGTTGACGCCTGAAACGGTGCCACACTTCTCGACGGTGTGTACGCGAAAGCAGGCGATTCCGATGAAGCGGTGGCGAGCGATCCTCGATCAGTCCGTCGAACTGTATGATCTCGGTAATGTGCAGGCGATCGACGCAACCGGTGTCGATCGCGTCCAGGCCAGCCAGCACTACGTCAAACGGACGGACTACACGTTCGAGGCGGTGAAGACGACGCTGCTTGTCGATTGCGAGACCAGTGCGATTCTCGATATACACTGTTCAATGAAACAACCGCACGATACGCAAGTCGGCTGGCAGGTGTTAGTGCGGAATCTCGACGAGTTAGCGACTGTCGCTGCCGATAAGGGCTACGACTGGGAGGAACTTCGCACGAGGTTGCGTGCGGAAAGTATCACACCGCTGATTCCGCAGCGAGATCCTGGGATGCGGGGGTGGGCGAGAAATTTGCTCATCAAGGATCGGGCGTATCACCAGCGTTCGAACGCTGAATCGGTGTTTTTCGGACTCCGACGCAGATACGGCGAGACGCTCTGGTCGCGAACCTGGTTCGGGCAATTCCGTGAACTTGTCATGAAATCCGCCGTCCGCAACATCGAACGCGCCATCGAGGACTCACACCCGTGAAATCACGCGTTCAAACAAGGCCTAGAGGATGCATGCAGCAAGGCGATCTCCTTTATTTCGCGTGGTTTTCTCTGGACTACCCGGTATATAACCTGCAACTATACCACCTTCTATAGGATATAAATAATCCTACAATACTTACCTCATTAGACAATCATCGGCGTATAGTGAAAAGTTTGTACAGAAGAATACACCCAGAACCAACTAAAACGGTGCCAGTGAAGAAACTAGGTAGCCATGGTAGCGATACCATGGTACCTTGTCTCAGTCCAATAATAAAATTTGAGCCAGCGAAGCATAACAACGCCATTCCCCAAAGGATATTCACTCTTTTATCCACGCCCGTTCGCGATCTTGAAACATACAACGAAAATACCCCACCAGCTACCAATACAACGACCATCAATGCGTTAAGCCCCCCACCAATCCAGTCAAACATAGAAGTGACATCTATATTATGGCATTTATTTATTCGGATATTTTGATAGTGGATAGTGATAAAGCACGAGAGTTCACCAATTCCATCCGAAAATTGGTGCTTTTCGGAGTCCAATACTAAATGAGAGTCCAGGGATTATCAGTCATTTCAAGGTATAGAACGCTCCTATCAGAATTAGTACTCCGCTCAAACAGGCAGCCACGATAGAAACAATGAGCGGGGTCAATTCGAAGTAGAAGAGAAAGTAACTCAATCCCAGCGTGATTATACCTATATTCATCACCTGATTGAAATCCATACTGAATTACTACTGAATGGTTTCTATATTGGGATAAATGTAGGTGCCGGAACTACCCCGTTCACTGTTTTGTTTGGCACTTGTACTGAGCGTTCGACCCTCTGCGTCAATCACGCTCTGACTTGTGCGACATTCGCGCTCTGTATTCAGCACAGCTGCTCTACAATCTCCATTAGATGACAGAAACAATCGCATTAGTCGGACTCTCTATGTATCAGCTTATCCCAGTAAGGGTTCCTGAAACGAAGTACCGATACGAGTTCCACTTCCATATGCACTGAGCGGAGCAGTCGCAACTTCTAACAGTGTCCATGGAGATCCTCGTCCCCGCTGTGAGGCAGCAGTGTTAGCCGGCCGAGTCGACGACGAGGACGAATCGGTTCGAGTGGAATGAAAAGCGGACGAACTGGGCAGGTGAGCAATCCGAATCTCGGTACCCAGACGGGAAGGAAAGGGTGGCGAACCGGCGCTGGCTAGAGATCCCGAATCTCGTTCACAGCGTAGCGAACGTTTCTGGTCGTGGACTGTCCCGAGGTGTAAACGCCGTAGGTCACCTGGAAGCTGTCGTCCTCGTAGTCATAGTTCGGGCTCCTATCTTCACCCCGGAGCCAATGGTCACCGTCGGCATCGATCGTAATCGAGTACGTGTTCGAGCCTTCGATTCCACCAGCGGGGGACAGTACGAAGGTATCTCCGGCGTTCAGATTAGAGATATCCGTCTGGGTGACGACGTTTGCGTCGCTATCTCGAAGATACGCGGTTCGGTGCCCTTCGGTGTTCTGGGAGATTCGTGCCTCGATTCCGTCGATGTCATCTTTCAACCAGAACAGAACCCCGCTCTCATTGTTCGGGTTGCTCTGATCATCATCTGACCCGAGTTCCAACCAGCCAGGGTCTACGACCTCGTCTCGAGCAGCGATTTCGCTTACAGCGTAGCGAACGTTTTCGGTCGTCGACTGTCCCGAGGTGTAGACGCCGTAGGTTACCTGGAAACTGTCGTCTTCGTAGTCATAGTTCGGGCTCCTGTCCTCGCCCCGGATCCAGTGGTCGCCGTCGGCATCCATCGTAATCGAGTACGTATTCGAGCCTTCAATACCGCCAGAAGGCGATAATACGAAGGTATCTCCGGCGTTCAGGTTAGAGATATCCGTCTGGGTGACGACGTTTGCGCCGCTATCTCGAAGATACGCGGTTCGGTGCCC
>NZ_JCASSN010000007.1:0-183729 GCF_059736515.1 Natrononativus sp. DTA114
TCCAGCGCTGCACCCGCGAGCGACCAGCGGGAGCGAGCGGCCTTTTTAGCGTAGATTTTTGCAAGCGGTTCGAGCGACCGTAGGGAGCGAGGACCCGCAGTAAAAAGGTACGTTTGCAGCCAGACTTTGCATCGCCTGAGTGGACCTCACAACTCGAGTCAAACCCTTTCACCGTCGGCCACGAACCGACTGGCAATGTACGATGCGATCCTCGTCCCGACCGACGGCCGCGAGAACACCGAGCGGGCGATCGAGGAGGCGATCGAACTGGCCCACGTCCACGACGCGACGTTGCACGCGCTGTACGTCGTCAACTCCGCGGCGATCGCGCCGGGAATCGACTTCGACGACCTCGAGGAGATCGGCGCCGAGGCGGTCGAATACGTCGCCGGCCGGGCGGCCGAAGCGGGAGTGACAACCGTCGAAACCGCCGTTACTCACGGACTGCGCCACCAGGCGATTCTCGACTACGCCGCGGAGAACGACATCGAACTGATCGTGATGGGGCGTCAGCGATTGCTCGAGCGGCTGTTCCGCGGCGGCACCTCCGATCGCGTCTCCGAGAAGGCTCCGGTACCAGTGCTGGTCGTCGAAGGAACGCGTTAGTCTCGGTCCTCGAGCGGGTCGTCGATCCAGTTGTAACACCGGTAGCTCGCGGGGTCGGCGTCCTCGGTGAGCATCGAAAGTGGGATGAAACCGGTCCCGGTCCGTGCGCCCGCTGCGGGACCGTCGGGATCGCTCGCGTGGGTCATGAGCTTCGCAGGTAGCTCGAGGGTGACCGAGAGGGTGCCGACGTGGTCGCCCGCGGCCTCGGGATCGCGCTCGAACGACATCGAAACCCCCTCGCAGCCGACGCCGAAGATGGCGTAGCCGTCGGGTGCCCGAACCGCGACGTCGTGGCTCGCGAGTCCGCCCGCGAGGTCGGCGAGCCACTCGCGGGTCGTCTCGCGATCCAGGTCGGCCTCGAGGGCGAACGAGCCGTCGTCGGCCATCGAGCCCGTCTCGAAGGCGAACTCCGGATACGCGAGCTCCTCGTCGGCGAGGACGTGATCGTCGGTGTCGGGGTCGGGTGGCGCTTCGGGAACCGAAATCCCGGCCGGACCGTCGTCCGTCTCGTCTGGCTCCTCCGCTGGCATTGGCTGGCGACTCTCGAGTCGGGATCGGGATAATCCCATCGGCTTGCCACAGGCCCGCTGTCAGCGATCGAACCGCTTTTTTCGCCAGCACGGAAACTCGAGTCCGGTATGGACGAGCAAGACCGCGTCGCGGCGTTCATCGAGTCCCACGAGATCGATAGCGAGCCCGAGTACCGGCTGCTCGACCTTCTCTCGGAGGTCGGCGAGATCGGAAAGGAGGTAAACGAGTCGACGGGCTACGGGGCGTCACCCGGGAACCTCGAGATCGCCCGGGACGAACTCGGCGACGCGCTGTTCTCGCTGCTCGCGCTCTGTGAGTCCGTCGACGTCGACGCCTCGGCGGCTCTCGAGGAAGCGCTCTCGAAGTACGAGGGGCGGCTCGAGGAAACCGGCTCGCCGGCGTCGGGTGAGTGAGGGGCGCCGCTGACCGGCGTCTTACAACGCACTCGACAGCGGTTCGACACCGCTAACCGTCCCCGGTCCCGTATCTCTCGCGTATGAACCGACGCTCGTTTCTCCGCGTCGCGGCCGGCACCACCGCTGCGGCGACGCTCGCGGGCTGTACCGCGCTCTTTCCGGCCTCGCTCCCCGACGAACTCGAGGGAACCGACGCGGACGAAAACCAGCTGCCGACGCCGACGCTCGGCGACGGCGACGTCACGGTCGACGTCTACGAGGACCTGGGCTGCCCCAGCTGTCAGCAGTTTCAGCGGTCCGTGATGCCGGAACTCGAGGCGGAACTGCTCGAGACGGAGCGAGCGACCTACCGCCACTTCGACTTTCCACTACCCGCCGACGATCTGTCAGTCGCCGCGGCGAACGCCGCGCGAGCCGTCCAGGCGGAGACGCGGACCGACGACGACTCGACCGGCCAGTTCTTCGAGTACAAGCGCGAGGTGATGGCGACCGAGGACTGGAGCGAGGACGTGTTCGTCCACCTGGCCAACGGCCAGGACGTCGATCCGGTCGCCGTCGAGGACGCCCTCGAGGCCGGGACCTACTACCCGACGCTCACCGCGGACTGGAACCACGGCGACGACAGGGGCGTCGACAGGACCCCGACCGTGCTCGTCGACGGGGAGGAGGTCGACGACCCGGGAGTCGCCGAAGAGATCATCGCTGCCGTGGACGAAGCGGAGTAACGCTCCTGCCGATACAACGGGCACACCCCTCTGCTAGCGACGGTTCCGAGTGCGGTCGCCATGTCCGGACCGACCTCGAGAGACGGAGCCGTGTGACAGTGTATCCAACCGGAACCGGTCCGGACTGCCGCCTGAGCAAGGTCTTTTTGTAGCGATTGATAAGCTCCGCCAGATTCTCGTGGGCCGAATTCCCAACCCGTTCCGACTGGCGATCCTCTGGATCGGGCTCGGGCTCGCTCGACTCGGCCTCATCGGGGCCGAGCGGGCGCGCCGGACCGCAGACCTCGCTTGGCCGCGCATCGTCACCGGGATCGCGCGGATGTCGAAGAACGCCGTCGACGTCGCGATGGTCGGCATCGCCGTCGGCTCGGCGGCGATCGCCGGCGTCGGCTTCGCCTCCCCGTTCTGGGGGCTCGCCTTCTCCGTCGGGGGCGGGATCGCCGGCGGCACCATCGCGCTCGTCTCCCAGCGCTACGGTGCCGACGCCTACGGCCAGCTCGGCCAGGCGGTTCGCTCGAGCGCCGTCCTCGTGCTCGCAATTTCGATGCCGATAACGGCGTTCTTCTGGCTGTACGCGACCGATCTCATCTCGCTGATCAGCGACAGTCCCGAAGCCGTCGAACTGGGGGCGACGTACCTGCGGATCGTGAGCCTGGGCATCCCGTTAGCAGGGCTGAACCTCATCGGGAGCCGGGTCTTCGTCGGAATGGACGACGCCTGGACGCCGATGGTCATCCGCGCCGGCGGCGCGCTCGCGAACATCGGGCTCAACGCCGCCCTCATCTTCTGGCTCGATATGGGGGTCGCCGGCGCGGCGCTGGGAACCGTCCTCTCGAACCTGGCGGTCACCGCGACCTTCGCCCTCGGACTGGTGGCGGGACGGCTCCCCGGCATCGGAACGTTCGACGTCGCCATCGACCCGCTCGGAACGTACATCCACGGGGAAACGTTGCGGGATCTGATCACTATCGGGCTCCCGGTGATGGGGCGAAACCTCGTCTGGACGATCGCCGAGTTTCCCATGCTGGCCGTCGTCGACATCTTCGGGCAGGATACGGTCGCCGCCTACGTCATCGCCCGGCGTATCTGGGGCGTCATGAACACCCCCGGGTGGGGCTTCGGCCTGGCCGCCTCGAGTCTGGTCGGACAGGAACTCGGAACGGGAGACGAAGCCGCCGCAGAGCGGTACGGCCGGGAGATCGTCAGGTTTGCGGTCGCGGTGTACGTCGTCTCGGCGACGATCGTCTTCGTCTTCGCCGAACCGATCACGCTCGCGTTCACGAACGATCCCGCCGAACTGTCGATTTCGACCGCGGTGTCGCTCGTCTACGCGGCCTGTATCGCCGTCGTCCTGCAGGGGGTCGCCGGCGGCGCCTCGGGGGCGCTCGACGCCACCGGCGACACGCGCTGGCCGTTCTACAGTCAGGCGCTGGGGATGTTCGGCTTCGCGATTCCGATCGCCTACCTCGGCGCGGCAGGTCTGTCGATCCCCGGCTTTACGCTGCCGCTGGTCGGGACGGCGGTTCCGGGGCTAACCATTCCCGCACTCGGCGTCGGCGCACTCTACGTCTCGTTCGTCGCAGAAACCGCCGTCCCGGCCGTGATCAACTACTACCGGTTCCTGAGCGGGAAGTGGAAGCGGATCAGCCGGGAGTACCGGCCCGAGACGCCTGCCGCCGACGACTGACGACACGACGACCGGGGTTACTCGGGATCGGGTCTGGCCTCGAGCGTTAGCTCGACCGTCTCCGGCTCCCCGTCGCGGACGATTTCGAGTGTAATCATCTCTCCGGGACTGGTTTCGAGCGCGAGGTACGCCGACAGTCGGTCCTGATTCGAGATCTCTTCGCCGTCGATCGCGACGAGAACGTCGGCACCGACTGGAACCGGATCGCCGTCCACGACCGCCATCCCGTCGGCCGCCTCGAGAACGCCGTCGGCGGGCGAGTCGGGAACGACCTCGAGGATCACCACCCCACCGCTGCGGTCCGTCTCGTAGGCGTTCGCCAGCAGCGGCGTGAACGGGGTTGCAGCGATCCCCAGATAGGAGTGCTCGTACTCACCCTGGTCGATCAGCGCCGGGGCGACACGCCGGACGAGCGCCGAGGGAATCGCAAAGCCGATGTTCCGCCCGCCGCCCGCGAAGACGACGCCGGCGACCTCCCCCTCGAGCGTCGCGAGCGGGCCGCCGCTGTTACCGGGGTTGACCGGAGCGTCGGTCTGGATCGCCGCGGGTATCGCAAAGCCGGCGGGACTCGGAAGCGATCGGTCGACCCCGCTCACGATACCCTGCGAGATCGAGGCGTCGAGCCCCAGCGGGTTCCCGAGCGCGACGACCGTCTGCCCGACCTCCGGCGCCGACTCCATGAGCGAAAGCGCCGCGACGTCCTCGAGATCGTCGACTTCGATGACCGCGAGATCGCTGTACGGATCGGCGCCAACGACCGTTCCGGAGCGCCACCGCTCGTCGGGAAACTGCAGGTCAACCTCGTCCGCGTCGCCGACGACGTGGTCGTTGGTGAGGACGTGGTCGTCGTCGTAGACGAACCCGGACCCGGTCGCGCCGCCCGGGCCAGCCGCCTCGAGGACCTGTACCAGGACCACCGAGTCGATCAGCTCCCGGTAGAGATCCACGTATGGTTCGTCTTCAGCGGCTGCAACTCCGTGTGTGGCGCTCGAGACGCCGCCAACACTCGCCACGAGCGTGATACCTTGGAGAACCCGCCGCCGACTCACTCGGTCGGAACGCATACCGAACGCACTCCCTCGAGCGAGTTAAAACGATCAGGGGTCCCGGGTCGTGTACGCCCGAAGCCGGTCAGGACTCACCGTCTCGTCAGATGGAGTGGACGCGCCGCCGTTCGGACGGTTGCGACAGAGGGGCGGGGCTGGTACAGCGATAACGCATGCCACGCGCCCGACGTCCGAGTGTGGCCGGTGGGGCACGCGCGGCACTTCGGTGGTGGTGGTTTCTCGAACGATTGCGACAGCCCCGAGGTCGGTCTGGCAGCCCCATCCCATTTAAACTCGAGGAACGGACGCTGCTCACCTGGCTGCTGCCCGCCGATGCCGCCATGTCGCTCCTAAGCCTGGCGTATGTCAGCGGAACGGTCGATGTGGCAGAACCGGGCGGGTGGCGACAGCTATGGTTGATTGTGCAGACGGACCGTGTTACCGCTCGAGCCACGTCTCGTGGAGGTCGAGCCACCGGAGGCCACCGGGAGCGTCCGGCGCGTCGCGAAACACCACCGTACTGATCCGCCCGGTCGTCTCGGTCGCCGCGTACTGCCACTCCTCGTAGCGAACGACCGCGTACGGTCCCATCTCTTCGATCAGTTCGACGTTGCGAATCTCGATCTCGAACTCGTCCGGTTCGTCGCGGCCGTGGGAGTCGCGGACGCCCTCGAGAACGGCCGCCCGGTCGTGGCGAACGCCGTCGGGCGTCACCATCTCGAACCCCGGACCGAGAGCCAGTTCCAGTCGCTCGAACTCGTCTTCGTCCCTCTCGCCGGCGTACCACGCGACGAAGAACTCGTGGAGCGTCTCGATCTCCTCGCGGCAACTCGAGTACGTTGGCACACGGAGACTCTGCCCCTGGTGATCAAAAATCTATCTTCCGAGCCGGTTGTGCTGTTCAGATTAGAGGGCGGCGGATCGAGGCGGTGAAACTTATGGAGTCTATGCCAGATACACCAGTTTCAGCAGTTCTGGGACAGAGACTCGGTGGCTTTGCGGAGCAACAGGCTGCGCCGCGTGAGCCGACGTCTCATCTCCACCGGCATCTGCGAGAGATAGTATACCCACACACCGTCTATACAGCAGATATTTCGGAGTCACGCGGAGCCGATCCGTCGCGCATAACAGGTACAGAAGCAAGCAACCCTCCGATTTCGAGACGAGCGCCACGGAAATCGGAACGCCGTCGAACGTATCATTTGGCGCAGAGGATTGGGTCCCCCTCGTTCGACAACTGTTCGAAACGCCGATCCGCAAATCGACGAAGCTGGCCGCAAAGCGTCGCACACTGCCGGAACAACCTAGTAAGAACAGTGCGACAACTGTCCACGCAAAGGTATATAGCCGGGCTCTTGTTAGACGGCGTATGGTTCGCTATGCGGCCGAGCGATGTTCCGACTGCGGCGGCAGAAAGATCGTTCGCACCGGTGGTTCCGTCTGGTGCCCAAACTGCGCGCTGTTTCAGCCGTCCCGGTAAGGTCGGCTCCGGTCGAATCACGTTCGGAGCCGGCGCGCTCACCGTAACAGCCAGTTTTCGGTGCGGGGTCACCCCGTATCGGTAGCTGCAACCACTCCCTGAATATCGAAGAACGCTCACCAGCAGCCCCGGACGATTGGTTCGGCGAGAATCCGTCAGTCGCTCGCGTCGAAGACGTCCTCGAGTCGCTCTCGCATGAACTCGCGGCGATACCGACGGCGTTCCCCTTCCGACAGGTAGTTTCTGAGGACGACAGACGGGTCAGTGCTGCCCTGCTCGTCCGCGATCGCGTCCAGATTCTCGAGGAGATCCGTCTGGCTCTCGAGATACGTCGTATACCAGAACCGCCGTCCGAGTTTCGACGTCGGGAGTTCGCCGTGGACGGAGACGCCCGCCCGCTCGGCGAGACGTTGAAATCGGTTTTGAACCGTCTCGCCCGTGATATGGCCCGCTTCGGCGGCCCTCGACGGAAAGAGATAGCCGTTCCACCGCCGATCTCTCGAGGCGAGCATCTCGAGGCGTGCGGCAAGCGCGTCGATCCCATAGAGGAGCGCGACAGTCCCTGGACCGTTCTTTCGCTCCTCGCCGAAGGCGATGTGTGGGTCGTCGCCCGCAAGCGCGAGCTGAGAGCGGTGTAACGCGGCGACCTCGTTGCGTCGAAGCCCCCACGCACACAGCCCGAGGACGACCAGTTCCTCGGTCGGCGACTCGACGGCACCGCGGAGCCGTCGCACCTGGTCGCTCGAGAGTGGCCGATTGTCCGGCTGTTCGCGTTTCCACGGAAACTCCTCGGTCAGATCCTCGACGGGATTGAACGCCGCCTTCGCCCGCCGCTCGAGGTGACTGTAGAACTGGTTTACCTCGCCGTAGTATTTCAGCTTCGAGGCGTCGCTCTCGAGGTCGCGGTGAAACTCGTCGAAGACGGCAATGGCGCGTTCGATCTCCGCCTGGTGGTTCGACGGGTCCGCCGCTCGAGTGACGAAATCGGCCTCGCCGTAGCGGTTCGCGTACACGCGGGCGTACTGTGCGAGCCGAGAGCGCTTCGTGTTGATCGTATTCTCCGCGAGGTCGTGTCTCCGCGAGCGCGAGCGGATGAACGCCTCGAGTTCGTCGATGGTGATTTCGTCCGTGATACCCCAGGGGTAGCCCGCCGGGGATGGGGCGTCGTAGCCAACCGTCTCGAGGAACTCCGAGAGGGTCATGTCGTGGTGCTCGCGAAGTGCGTAGGCGATGCCGGAGTAGCCCGCCTCGGTGATCTCTTCGTAGGTCGGGCGCGATCCGAGGTCGTGGCCGCGCCGCCCGAGTTCGACCTCGATTTCGGTGTTCCAGGTGCGCTGGAGCTCCTCGAGGGACATTCGCGACCAGTTGATTTGCTCGCTCATCAGCCCGTCCCCCCGAAGAGGCCAAGCCCTCCGGGTGTTGGGCGTTCTAAGAGGGCCATTTCTACACGTTCCGCTATTGCTGACAGTCACATAATACTATCGCTAATTCGCGTGTCGGGTTCGAGACACGCGAAATAAGCAAATTAGCGGCCGGTAGCACCGTCGGAGCCATAAATCGTATTCTGCGATATAGATTTGTCGGTGCGATCTCGTCCGGAAGCGGGGCCTATCGGGGAACGGGTTATTACATGTTCGTGTCAAATGGGATCTGTGACATCGGTGCTTTCGGTCCTTCGGACCGCACTATCCATGCGGCGGCTCCTCGCGGTCGCAACGGTCGTCGTTCTGCTCGAGGGACTGCTCCGATTCGGTCTGGTGACACTCCTCGAGCCCCTGTTCGGCGATCTCTGGCTACTCCTCGCGGCCGTCCTCTGGCCGCCCGTCGTCGCCGCGTTCGGTGCTGCAACGGTCGTCTCGACGGCACGCGACGCCGTGTGGGATGGAAGCTGCGGCCGCGCGCGACGCGAGCGCAGGGAGTGGCTGACGAAACGGGGGCCGGCGCTCGTCGTCCTCGCAGTCGCCGGTCACGGGATCGCCGTCATCGGCGGAATCGTCCTCTTTCTCCTGGTCGACACGCCGGGTCGGTACCTCCTCTACTGGGCCGGGTACGGAGAGCTGTTTACGTTCTTCGTCGTTACGTACGGACCGTTCGTCGGCGTCGCGATCGGTGCACTCGTTGCGTGGGTGATCCCCGCGGTCGCGGTCATCCGGATTTCGAACGGTGCGACCGTCATCGACGCGCTTCGGAGTGCTATCGTGGCACCCGTTTCGACGCCCCGTCGGCTGGGGTTGATTGCCCTCGGGAACCTCCTGTTCTCCGGATTCGTCGTCAGCGTCGCCCTTGGCGTGATCCGCTCGTCGGCCTGGATCGGAGCGACAGGCCTCGAGGCCGGCCCAGTCGATGCCGCCGGCGTGCCGTTTCTCCTCGGCGGGTTGGTGCTCGGAATCGGCGCCGTCGTGTGGTTCGCGGGAACCAGTGCACTCGCGTTCGACCGGTTTACGGTGCCGATTGAACCGACGGAAGGCAACGATCGATCACGGCAGCCCCTCCCAGTTGCACGGCTCGTGATCGCCGTTCTGGTCGTAACGGCGCTCGTCACGGCCGCCGGTGCGGTCAGAATGCACGAAGTGCGACCGATGGATACGTCACCGGAACCGCTACCGGACGATCCGGACGACCTGTACGCGACCGCACTCGAGAACACGGACCGAACGAGCCACGAATACCGGTGGCTGAACGTCTCGGACGAGGGTGAGGAGGTGGTATACGAGCTCCGAATCGACAGGGAGCAGCGTCGGCTGGCGACGACGCTCGACGGCGTCGACTCGTACTCCACTCACGGAACGTTTCTGTACGGGTACCCCCTTCCCGGCTACGCGATGCTGACGGAAGATCGGCTGCCGAAGCTCGGCGAGCCCTCATCCGATGTCGACAACTGGACCGTCGCGGCGGCGGACGACGGCGAGATTACGCTCGAACTCACCGATCCCGACGACGTTCACCTCGCTCTCACCGGCACAGACCTCGAGGAGTTCGCCGCCGACCCCGAGGTCCACGAGTCCCACGCCAGAATGACGATCGACACCGAACGGAAGACGCTCTCTCACGGCGAGTTTCGGCTGAACGTCTCCGACGCGGCGGCGCCGGACGAGAAGTACGACACCCACGTCGCCGTCGAGTACGACGTCGGGATCGAGGTCGATCGTCCGGACGAACTCGGCCCACTGAGCGCGGGGGAGTTGCTCTGGCGGCTGTTTGCCTACTAAGCCCGAACCTACCACGAGGTGGGTGCCTCGACCGGCGGACGCCCGCGATCGGAGCCAGTAACCGCGACTCGAATTTCATCGGCCTCGAGATTCCGGGCGGCCCCCTACCGAAAGGCAGATGTGGCGGGCGAGAGCAGTAGTGGCCAACCAGATGACCGACGACGGCTGTCACCGTACCAGGACGCCGCGCGACAGTCCCGTCAAGCGAACGAGGATCGACCGGACGACCGTGTTCGGACCGGCCAGAAACCGTCGCGTCCGGGAGGTGGGGAACCGGTGAGCGAGGTCGCTGTCCGGGACGCCGTCGCCGCCTACCTCCAGCGCAAGGCCGTCGGCGACCCGGACGGCCCCGGGGCGGGAACGTACGCCTCGAACGCCGAGTCGATCCTTCGGCGGTGGGCCGGCTGGCTCGAGGAGGACCACGATGTCACCGTGCTCTCCGACCTCGAGGCCGAGCACTGCCGCTCGTACGCGGCGATCCTCGAGGACCGAACCCGTTGCGGGGAGTACACCGCATCGACGGCCCGGACCTACTTCGCGGTCGTCCGGGCGTTCCTGTCGTGGTGCGTTCACGGCGGCCTGCTCGAGTCGAATCCCGCGACTGCCGGAGAGGCGGAACGACAGCTTCCGACGGCGAACGAGCAACCGAGCGAGGAGTTCTGGACGCGCGACCAGCGTCGGGCACTCGAAACGTTCGTCCGTGAACGGGCACTCGACACCGAGGACGGGAGTCGACACGAACGGCTCGGACGACTGCGCGAGTACGCGATGGTGGCAGTGCTCGCACACTCGGGCGTTCGCGGCGCGGAGCTGTTTCGCGTCTCCGAGGACGAGCGCCGAACCGGCGCGACCTGGGGAGACATCGACTTCTATACGGGAACGATTCGCGTCCTCGGGACGTCCCAGCGACTCGAGGACGTTACCCTTCCCGCGGCGGCCCGAACGCCGTTGCGTCGGTACCGCGTGGTGCTCGAGCCTCCGTCGAACGAGTGGCCGCTGTTTCCGACGCGTCACGCCCCGTCGATCGCCAGCCACGTTCGCGCGGGGCTCGCCGACCGCGGGTACGACGAGGACGCGGTCGACGCGATGTTCGAGACGGCGACAGCGATCGAACTCGCCCGGGAGTACGCCATCGCCCCGCCGGCGATCACGACCGAGGGCGCCCGCTCTATCCTGAAACGGCTCTGTGAGCAGGCCGACGTCGATATCGATGGGGAGTACCTGAAGCCACGGGGCGCTCGGCGCGGCATCGACGATCGGCGGTACCGCCGTGACGCGACGTCCTCACGGACCGGGCTGCGAACCTCGGTTGGCGAACGGGCCATCACCGTCATCGAAGATCACGGCGGCGGACCCGGATCGAACGGGTCCGAAGAGGACCACTGAGTTCACTCGGCGCGAGAATATGGAACACCCAACCGCGTCTGCAACGGCTTAGGCGGCCGATAGTAATACGCCGGGACGCCGAGAATTAGATCGGTTCCGACGTGGAGCCAGGGCGGCACACACGCGCAATCGAGGTACCCACACCTTACCCGCCGCCCAAATCTCTCTCGTTACTGTAGCGCAGCCGTTCGCCGAAGTTCCCCGTGCGTCGAGAATCCAGCCTGCGCACGGAGTAGATCCACGACGAACGATGCGACGTCGATCTTCTCCGTGATCAACTGCTCCCGGCGGCGAGCCCACGCCTCGGGCGTCGACGGATCAGTCACCAGTTCTTCGACCGCGTCGATCGCTTCGTCCTCGTCGGGGGTCGAGCGAAGCAGATCGTACGTCTCCTGTAACTCGATGAAGTTACTCATATCCCGATCGCGTCCGGCGAACGACTGGACGCGGACCGCGGGCGTACCGAGCACGGCCGCCTCGGTCGCCATCGTCGCGGAATCGCCCGCGTAGCAGTCGGCGTAGTAGAGCAGGTCGTGGACGAGATGGGGTGGAACCGGCAATCGGTAGGGCTCGAGATCCGACGGCAGTTCGTCGGTGCTGGTGATGTACACCTCGCCGTGGTCGTCGAGCAGGGAGACGAGCCGTCGCTTCCCCTCGGGCGAGAGGCCGAGTTCACCGACGTCGTGAAGCGCGTCCCACTTGCGAAAGCGAAGCAGGAAGTACCGGTCGTCGGGGTCGACACCGTGAGCGCGGAGACGGTTCGGATCGGGATCGAACCGGTCGGGGTGGAGGTAGGCGAGTTCGTGATAGCCGTCGTACCGGACGTGTTTCTCCCCGTAGTCGTCCTCGAAGCGCTGGGGCGTACAGACCGCGTGGGCGAACGGCGTCGTGATACGGTGGGAGCTGACTCCCTCGTTGTCGATGAAGACGACGCTCTTCGCGCCGACCAGCGGGGCGACGTGGGAGACGGCAACGCCGCCGATCGCGGTCATCACGTCGGGATCGATCCGACGCGCCCGTCGGAGGAGTCGCGCCTCGTAAGTGAGCTGGATCCGTGCGAGCCCGGCGAGGGAGTCCTGGACGCCCGCGAGCACCTCGTGGGGAATCCCGTACTCCTCGAGCAGCGGCACCGCGACGTCGTTCTCGCGGGCGAAGACGAACACCTCGTGGCCCTCCGTTTCGAGGAGGTCGATCACGTTCCGGTAGAAGTGAACGTGTGCCGGATGCTGGATGGTGACGATAACGCGCATCGTTACCGGACCTCCACCACCGTCTCCGCGTTCTCCTCGCGGTCGAACGCCATCGCCAGCAGGACACTCAGCGCGGAGAGTACCAGCAGCACCAGCGAGGCCATCACTCGCTCGGTGCGGGAATCGGCGCCGGAGCGGGCGGCCGCTGCCGCGCCGACGCCGGCCAGAGCGACCCCGCTCGCGGCGACGCCAAGCGCGTACAGCAGCGCGAGCGGATGGAAGTTCCGTAACACGTACTTGCGCTCGAGCCGACGGACGAACCCGCACAGAAGCAGCCACGAGAGTCGCGGAACGAACGACCGGTAGCGGATGTGACTCTGCTCGTCACCGTAGACGGCCGGCATGGCGACGTCGGCGATCCGGACGTCCTGGGTGTTCAACGCGACCAGCAAGTCGTTCGCGAAGCCGTACCCGTCGTACAGCCGGTCGAGGTCGACGGCCTCGAGCGCCTCCCGCGAAATCACCGTGTAGCCGTTCTGCGGATCCATCATCCCCCAGTAGCCGCTGGCGATTTTCGTCAGCAGCGTCAGCGTGACGTTGCCGAACAGCCGAAATCGAGACATATCCCGCGCGTCACCGTCGGAGAGGCGGTTTCCCTTCGCGTACCCCGCCCGCCCGTCGACGACGGGCTCGAACAGCCGCTCGAGCTGATCCGGGTCCATCTGGCCGTCGCCGGCCATCACCGCCACGGCGTCCATCTCGTCGGCAAGCGCGTGCTCGTAGCCGGTCGTGATTGCCGCGCCGACGCCACGGTTGCGCTCGTGTCTGATCGGGACGACGACCGGTCCCTCGGTTGCCCCACCGTCCGCAACGGCGTCGTCACCGCTCGTCGTCCGGTGGCCGTTCGGCTCGCTCCGGGGAGAGTGAACGGGGTCGTTTGTCTCGTCTACCGAATCCGGACGGGTGTCGGCGGCCTCGGCTCCGACGCCGTTTCGCCGGGCGTGGTCGCGTATCTCCGCCCACGTGCCGTCGGTCGAGCGGTCGTCGACGGCGTAGACGCGGTCGACGAACGACGGAACAGTGTCGATAACGTCGCCGACGAACCCCGCCTCGTTGTACGCTGGGACGACGACGGCGACGGCGTGATCTTCGTACACGAACGTCACCCCGGGGTCGCGGTCGTGTCTCGGATCCTCTGTGCCAGGGCCGGCTGTGTGGATAGAGCGTTCGCCCTCATCTATGCCGCCAGACCCTCTCTCGTGTAATTGTTATTCGACGCGTGTCCGGCGGTAGTTTCGGGCTAGCCTCGTGGGGACGGTGACCCGACGGCGAGTGCGAGCGGACGAGAGAGTCGCCAGCGCTCGAGCTATGCTGCCACCGGCGGACGGGTTCCAGGCGGATGTCTTCGCGGAGTATCCCGGTCGTACTGAACGGTAACGGGAGCCAACAGCGGCCGAAAATCAGACGAGCAGCCAGAGAACGACCGTCAGAATGACGGTCAACAGGAGCACCGTCAGCCCGATGCTCGCTCGCAGGTGGATCGTCGACGGGCGGCCGCCGTCGGCCGGGCGGCGCTCGTCGACCTCGACGACCCAGTTCGGCAGTCGCCGGGCAGTGCTGTCGACGGCCAGGGCGGGGTTGTTGCCGGCCCAGTAACACCGGCGGACGAGGGAAACGGCGGCGGCGTCGACCGCGGCGTAGGTTTCCGTCACGGCGCGCATCGAGGCGCGTCCGAGGTAGAACGTCGCCGGGTTGACGACCAGCGCCGGATCCGCGTAGTCGAGTTTCGACAGCGGCTTGCGGATGAGCCTGAACCCAATCACGGAGACGACGATCAGGATCAGCGCATCCCGAAGGTGGCTGAAGCTGTAGGGGTCGAGGAACTGGTCCTCGCCGCCGGGGCCGAGGAACTGCGTCCCGTCGATCAGCGGCAACAGATCGGCGAACACCGGCCAGCCGAGCGCCGGCAGGCCGAGGAGCAGACACGCGCCGCCCACCGAGAGCATCGAGACGCTCTGGCCGGGCCTCGAGTCCGGTACAGAGCGGTCGGCAGGCCCGTGGAGGAAGACGTAGTAGCCGAGTTTGATGAACGAGAGGAACGTGCCGATAGCGCCGAGAAAGAGCAGCCAGTACAGTGCCTGGTACTCCGAACCGCCGTAGTAGTGCGGGTTCGCGGCGTCTAAGATCATCCCCTTGCTGATGAAGCCGCTGAAGCCGGGGACGGCGGTAATGGAGAGTGCGCCGATAGCGAACGCGACCGCCGTGATCGGCATCTCCTTCCAGAGCCCGCCGAGTTTGTAGAGATCGTTCTCGCCCGTGCGGTAGATGACGACGCCGACGGCCATGAACAGCAGGCTCTTGTAGAGGATATTGTTGAACAGGTGGCCCATCGCGCCGGCGACGCCGATTGCGGTGCCGATCCCGATGCCGGCGACCATGTACCCCAGCTGGGCCTGGATGTGATAGGAGAGTAGCGCGCGCATGTCGTGCTGGAGCAGCGCGAAGACGACGCCGTAGACGGCCATCAGCCCGCCCATGTAGGCGAGCCAGAGGTGGCCCTCGGGGAACGCCCGATACAGGATCAGCGCGCTCGTCTTCGTCGTAAACGCCGCGAGGAAAACCGAGGCGGCGAAGTGGGGTTGTGGGTAGGTGTCCGGCAGCCAGGTGTGGAAGCCGATGAAGGCGACGTTCACGCCGATCCCCAGCACGGCGAGGATCGCGGGGATCCCCGGCCCGATGCCGACGTCGCCGTCGACGCCCGCGCCGTAGAGGAACGAGCCCTCCTGAGCGTAGTGGGCGATCACCGCGAACAGCACCAGGCTCCCGCCGATCCCGTGGGCGATGGCGTATCGGTAGCCCGCCCGCACCGCGGTGCCGCCGTAGTGCCAGACGAGCAGCGTGCTCGTCACCGCCATGATCTCCCACATGAAGACGAGGGTGAGCCAGTCGCCCGCGAAGACGGCCCCGATGGCGCTCGAGACGTAGGCGAGTGCGAAGGCGGCCATCACGCTGGTGGCCTCACTCGAGTAGGCGTAGATCACGGCGAAGGTGCCGAGGAAGCCGAGCCCCAGCGCCACGAGCCGCGTGAAGCCCTCGTCGTCGATGTAGAACGGCTGGACCTCGAAGCCGAGGAAGGTGCCGCTCAGAAGCGCCCCCTCGGGCGCGAACAGTGCGATTGCGGCGACGCCGACGAGGCTGAGCGCCCCGAACGCGAAGCCGATCGCGCGCGGGAGGACGAGGATCAACAGTGCCGCGGCGAACACCAGCAGCGGCGGGTAGACCATCGATAGAGCCTCAGTTTCCATCGAGGATCACCTCCCCGGTCGCCTCCTCGACGATGTAGCCGACCAGCTCGAGGAAGACGGCGTAGTCGGGAACGAGTCCCAGGACGACCGCGCCCGTAATGATGACCGTAATCGGCATGAGCATGAGCCAGGTGCTCTCCGTGAACGGCGAGTGGCGAACCCAGCCGCCCTCCGGCGGCCCGCCGTGGTGGTGGTCGCCGTGGTCGTGGTGGTCGTCGGCGTGGCCCTCGTGACTCGTCTCATCCTCAGTGGTGTGGTCGCTCGGATACCTGTCGACAGCATACTCGTACTCCTCGTCGTCCGTGTCGTCCGCGGCGTTTCCACCGTCGGTCGCGAGCTGTCCCGCGGCGATGCCGTAGGATTCGATCCGACCGCCGAGCGGGAACTCGAGCAGCGGTTTGGCGTCGTGGCGGTCCTCGCTCTCGAAGAACGCGGTGTAGACGACCGGCCAGAGGTAGGCGATGTTGAGCACGCCCGAGACGATCAGGGCGGTCGCGAACCACCAGTAGGCGCCGCCGATGGAGCCGGCTCCGATCAGCAGGTAGAGCTTGCTGACGAAGCCGGCGAGCAGCGGGATGCCAGCCATGCTGGCCGACCCCAGCGCGAAGGCGGACATCGTCAGCGGCATCCGCTTGCCGATGCCGGCCATCTCGCTGACGTAGTCGGTGTGCGTCTCGACGTGGACCGCTCCCGCACAAAAGAACAGGGTGAGCTTCCCGAACGCGTGGGCGGGAATGTGCAACAGCGCCCCGAAGACCGCGAACGGGTTGAGCATCGAGAGCCCCAGCACGATATAGGAGAGCTGGGCCGTCGTCGAGTACGCCAACCGGCGTTTGAGGTGGTCCTTTCGGAGCGCGATGATGCTCGCCGCGGTGAGAGTGAAGGCAGCGAGAACGGCGATCGGGATGTTCAGCCCGACCTCACCGACGACGGGAACGGTCAGTGGAAGCTCGCGGATCGTGTCGACGCCGAATACCTCGAGGATCACCCGCGCGACCCCGAAGGCGCCGGACTTGACGACCGCCACCGCGTGGAGCAGCCCGGAAACGGGGGTGGGCGCCACCATCGCGTCGGCGAGCCACGAGTGAAGCGGCATCACGGCCGCCTTCACGCCGAAGCCGGCGATCAGGAGGTAGAAGGCCGCCTGGGCGATCGTCGGATCGGCCGCGGCCGCGTCCGCGAGGGCGCTCATCCCGCCGGCCTCGAAGGTGAGGGTCGCCCCCTCGGGTCCGTGCATCTCGGTGAGCCAGTAGACCAGCACGGTCCCGGCGAGCAGGAACACCCCGCCGCCGAAGAACGTGTAGGTAAGGTACTTCCGGCCCGCGATCCGGGCCTCGCTATCCTCGTTGTGAGCGACCAGCGGGTAGGTGACGAGGCTCAGCAGTTCGTAGAAGACGAAGATCGTGAGCAGGTTCGAGGCGAACGCGATCCCCACGGCCGTCGACAGGCTGGCCGCGAAGGAGGCGAAGAAACGCGTCTGGGCGTGTTCGTCGAGCCCGCGCATGTAGCCCGCCGCGTAGAACGAGGTGAAGATCCAGAGGAAACTCGCGAGCAACGCGAACAGCAGGCCGAGCGGGTCGGCGCGAAGCGCGAAGTCGATGCCGAAGACGAAGTCCCAGCCGGTACTCTCCGCGAGGCTCCACTCGTAGACGGTGCCGTCCATCACGCCGGGGATCATGCTCGCGACGATGCCGAACTTTGCGAGCGCGGCCAGCACGGACCAGCCTTCGCGGACGTTCGGATGACGGTGCGACGCGACGATGAGGACGACCGCGATCGCCGAGACGAGCACGGCGGCCAGCGGCAGGATAGATTCTTCAGTCATCTAGTTGAACACCTCCGAGGTGAACGGCTCGAGCAGGTCGAAGAACGCGTCACCCGCGAAGCCGAGGAGGACGGCCGTGATCGCCGCGAGGACGAGCAGCGCGAGCATCTCCGCGGTGACGGCCGAGGGTCTGCCCCTTCCCACGTCGTTGCGAACCGTCGGGGGCGTATTCTCACCGCTGTCGGGGCGGTCACCACCTTCGCCGCCGTCGGTCGCGATCCCCGGCGGGTGGGGGGATTCGACGGGCGTTGGTGGGGTGAAGTACATCTTCTCGAGCAGCCGTGCGGCGTACGCGAGCGTGAGCATCGTCGAAAGGAAGATGACGAGGGCGACCGACCAGGCCTGGGCCTCGATCGCGCCGACGGCGATGTACCACTTGCCGACGAAGCCGGCCGATGGCGGGATGCCGATCAGCGCGATCAGCAACACGGCCATCGAACCGGCGGCGACCGGCCGGCGGCCGGCGAGGCCCGCGTACTCGTCGACGGTACGCGCACCGTAGCTGAGCGCGATCACGGCCGCGGCGAGGAACAGCCCCGCTTTCAGCATGCCGTGACCGATCAGGTGGAAGACCGCACCGACGAACGCCGTCTGCGTGACCAGCCCGTAGGCGGCGACGATCAGCCCGAACTGGGCAACCGAGGAGTAGGCGAACATCCGCTTGACGTCCTGCTGGATCACCGCGAGGATGCTACCCGCGAGGACGCTCACCGAACCCACGACAACGACGATCTCGGTCGCGTACGGCGTCGCGAGGAGGAACTCGGGGCCGAAGACGTCGTACATGATCCGCCCGAGCGCGTAGGCGGAGACGGTCGAGACGAGCGCCGCGATCAGCGGCGTCACGCCGTCGGGCGCGTGCTGGTAGGCGTCGGGCTGCCAGGTGTGCAGCGGCCACTGTGCGACCTTGATCGCGAAGCCGATGAAGATGAACGCGAAGGCGGCGTGCAGCAGCGTCAGGTCGCCGCCGCCGGCCTCGGCAACCTGCGGAATCGCCCCCCCGAGCACCTCCATGTTCAGCGCGCCGGTCGCCATGAAGAGGAAGCCGACGCCGATCAGGTACAGCGATGCACCCAGCGTCCCAAGGATGAGGTATTTGAGTGCTGCAACGGCCGACTCGGGACCGTCACCGCTAGCGATCATGGCGTAGGTCGCCAGGCCGACGATCTCGAGGAAGACGAACATATTGAAGACGTCGCCGGTCAGCGAAAGTCCGAGCAACCCGCCGACGAGCAAGAGGTAGCCGGCGTAGAACGTGTTCCCCCGCGGACCTCCTGCACGCGTAAAGAGCAACACGGCAGCAGCGGTGGCGGTGACGATCAGGACCATCAGCACGGAGAACTCGTCGGCGACGAGTTCGATGCCGATCCCCTGGAGTTCGTCCCAGCCACCTAGCACGTGGACGACGCGACCGGTTTCGTAGACGACACCCGCTAGGTAGACCGCCGCGGCGAACAGCGTGGTGGTCGTCACCGCGGCGACCGACCAGCCGGTCCGGGCGTACCGCAGACCGAGCGCGACCGGCACGGCCGCCAGCAAGATCGGAACCGCGACCAGCAGCGCCGGCAACAGTTCGGCGAGTTCACTCATCGGCGCGCACCTCCCGGAGGGTGTCCTCTCGAAGCGTCCCGTACTCCGCGTAGATGCGGATGATGAGCGCGAGGCCGACTGCCGTCAGCGCGATGCCGACGACGATGGCGGTTAAGACGATCACGTGGGGAAGCGGGCTGGCCATCGCGAGTTCGCCGGGGTTCGGATCGGCCGGAACGACCGGCGCCTTCCCGCCCTCGACGTAGGCGACCGCGACGAAGAACAGGAAGATCGCGGTCTGGAAGAGGTTGACCCCGATCAGCTTCTTGACGAGGTTCTGGCTCGCGATCATCATGTACATCCCGATCCCCATCAGGACGAACATGAGCGCGTAAGCGTACCGCGTGGCGAGCACCTCGAGTGCGCCCTCAATCATCGTCTCTCACCTCCGATCCGCCGTCGGCGTCCGAGCGGCCGGAGCCCCCGTCGGTGCGGGTGCGCCGCTCGGGGGTAAAGCCGGCCGCCATCGCGAAGAACAGCGTGATGACGACGCCGGCGACGATCAGCGCGACGCCGCCGACTTCGATCGCCTCCATCCCCCAGTAGTGGGCGATGCCGAACGCCTCCTCGAACGCCCGGTACTCGAGGAAGTTGTAGCCGAGCGCCATCGTGGCGAAGCCGGTGGCGATGAAGATGGTGACGCCGCCGGTGACGAGGCCGACGACCAGCGAGTTCTGCAGCCACTGGCGGGTGGGTTCGATGCCGAAGGCGAAGGCGAGCATCAACACCGTGACGCCGATGATGGCGCCGCCCTGGAAGCTCCCGCCGGGGGTGTCGGCGCCGTGGAACGTCATGAACAGCCCGTAGGTGAGCGTGAACGGGGCGATGATCTTCACGGCGGTCAGGATGACCTGGCTCTCGGTGTACGTGTCGTCGTAGTTGTGACCGTCAGAACTCATCAGGTGAACACCTCCCGTTTCAGAACGAGAAGAACGGCGAGTCCCGCCGCAAAGACGACGACGGCCTCGCCGAAGGTGTCAAACCCACGATAGGATGCCAGCACCGCACTCACGGCGTTCTGGGCGCCTGTATCGGCGTAGGTGTTCTGGACGTAGTAGAGCGATGGGGTTTCGGAGAGCACGCCGCCACCCCAGATCGGGGCGTCCGAATCGCCGACCGCGTACATCTCCGGCAGTAACGTCAGGAGCACGAGGACGAACGCGCCGGCGGCGATCACGCCCGCCACGTTGATCGACTCGAACAGTTTGTCGGTCGAGGGGCGGGTCGTCCGCGCGATCGTCAGCAACAGCAGGATCGTCGTCACGCCGGCGCCGATGGCGGCTTCGGTCATCGCGACGTCGGGTGCGAGCAGATAGGTGTAGAGGATCGCCATCCCGAGGCTGTAGGCGCCGAAGACGACGATCGCCGAGAGCACGTCCCGGAACAGCGCCGTGGCGACCGCGGTCGCGAGGATGAACACAACGAGGGTGTAGGCGACGGCGCTCATCGGCTCTCACCCTCCTCGTCGTCGGCGGTCCAGGGCTCGATCCCGGTCTCCGCGGCCGAGCGGGCGATCGCGTGGGCTGCGGTCGGATTGGTGATGAACACGAAAAACAGCAGGAGGACGGTGTACACCGTCGCGTGCTGCCAGCCGAGCGCGATCGCGACCGCTGCGAGGGCGAGACCGGCCCCCAGGGTGTCAGTCTGGGACGCGGTGTGGGCGCGAGCGTAGACGTCCGGGAGGCGGATGACGCCGACCGCCGAGACGAACGTGAAGAACAGACCGAAGATGACCAGGACGAGGATCGCCCAGAGCCGGATCGTCTCGATCACAGCACACCACCCCGTTCGACGGTGAACTTCGAAATGGCGATCGACATCAGGAAGTTCAGCAGCGCGTAGATCAGCGCGATGTCGAGAAACCACGGCTCGTCGAGGCCGGCGGCGAGCAGCGCGAGGATGACAACGGTGTTCGTCCCGAGGACGTTCACCGCGAGCAGGCGGTCCTGCGTGGTCGGCCCCGCGACCGCCCGGTAGAACATCATGATCGCGAGCACGACGAACAGCGCCGCAGCCACCAGAAAGACGTCGTTGATGAGATCGGCAGTCACAGCTCGTCACCACCGATTATCTCCGTGTCGCCGCGCTCTCGAGGCGTCGCGACCGCCGCTGCCTCCCGGCCGTAGAAGACGAACCGGATCGCCCGCTCCAAGGCACCGTCGAAGAGATCCTCGCGGGCGTCGGCGATCAGGGTGTGGATGACCAGTCGCTGGTCGTTCGCCCGCACCGTGAGAGTCCCCGGCGTAAGCGTGATGCTATTGGCCAGTGCGAGCAGCGGCAGACCGCTTCGGACCTTCGCGTTGACCCGCGTGAGTTTTGGATCGATTGGCATCGACGGCCGCAGAATAACTATCGAGATCAACAGGTTCGCCTTGACGATCTCGAAGATGAGGTATGGAACATACAGCGCGAACCGGAGCGTCCGCATGGGGGACGTTCGAAGGGTCGGTGACGTCGCGAACGTTACGTTCGAAAGCGTGAGCGCGACGATCCCGGCGACCGCGACGCCGGTCACCCAGTCGAACCAGTAGAAGAGGTCGCCAAGGACGAGATAGAACCCGAGCGAGATCCCGAACAGTGCGAAGAGTTTACCGCGGCTCTCGGCGCCGACCAGCCGTTCGTGGCGGGCCGACCGCTCGACCGGCGCCTCCTCGTACCGGAGCCCGACGTCCGTGAGTTCGCGCTCGAGCGGCCTGAGTATCGGTGCCGTCGCGCCGGGGCTGTACTCCGGGTCGAGAATCACGCAATCGAGGTCGTTTTCCTCGGCGTACGCCGTGAGTGCCTTGGCGTAATCTCGCGGCCCGAACAGGTACTCATCGGTGCCGAGGACGGCCGTTTCGATCTCGACGGTCGCCTCGCCCGCGTCCTCGCGAACCCACCGCTCGGCCCGATCGAGAAGTTGTCGCGCATCGTCGATCGTTCGCTGCCCCTCGGGGATCTCCGCGTCGTACGGAACCGCGACGACGAGATGACAGACGAGGTCGTCTGTCGCGTCCTCGAGTCGTGACTGGACGGCGTGGGCCACCGTTTGCCGGACAGTAATCGACTCAGACAGGGGAACGAGTACGTGCTCAGCCGCCACGGACGACCCCTCCGACCGACCGGTGTATGATGCTCATGGCTCTCCGTTGATAGTCGATCCAAGCGGCACCCGCAGGAAAACTATTTCGTTATCCGCCGGCTTTCGGGCGATACAGGTCAATTCTGCCGGTCAGTTTCGCCCGATTTCGTGAGGAACCCTCACATAGTTCGACGAACGTGAACGTCTGACCGGGACCGATCGGTGTCGTCCCGAGGCACTTACGTACCGGAACGCGCCAACTAGAGCCGATGACGCTCTACTCGAGGGCTCGCTCTCTCGCGTTTCAACTCCCCCCGGAACTCGCACACACGCTCGGGAAACGGGCACTTCGGGCCGGACAGACGACTCGCCCGGGGCGACTCGCACTCGAACGCGCCTACCGCGTCGACCACCCGGCGCTCACTGTCGACCTGTTCGGGAACCGATTCCCGAACCCCGTCGGCGTCGCGGCCGGGTTCGACAAGAACGCGGAGGTGACCCATGCGCTCGCGGCGCTCGGATTCGGCTTCGTCGAAATCGGCACCGTCACCCCCTATCCCCAGCCCGGAAACCGAAAACCTCGGCTGTTTCGCCTTCTGGAGGACGAGGCGATGATCAACCGGATGGGGTTCAACGGTGACGGGATGGAGCGCGTCCGAGAACGGCTCGAGACCGACGGGAGGCCGGACGTGCCGCTGGGGATCAACATCGGGAAGATGAACACCTCCGACGAAACCGAGGCGCTCGAGGACTACCGGCGCGTCTTCGATCGGCTCTCAGGGTTCGCCGACTACGTCGTCGTCAACGTCTCCTGTCCGAACACCCCCGAGGAGTTCGACGAGGGGTCCCCGGAGCACCTCAGGGCGATCTTCGAAACCCTCGAGGCCGAAAACGACGCCGGGGTGCCGATGCTGGTCAAGATCGGGCCGGATTCGCCCGACGAGTCCGTGCTCGAACTGCTCGAGATCGTCGAGACGTTCGATCTGGACGGAATCGTCGCGACGAACACGACGACAGCGCGGGAGGGGCTCTCCGCCAGCGAGCGCGAGGAGTGGGGCGGGCTCAGCGGCAAACCGCTCGAGGACCGGTCGACGGGCGTCGTTCGCCTGCTCGCCGAGAACACCGAGTTACCGATCGTCGGCGTCGGCGGCGTCGACTCCGCCGAGAGCGCCTACGCGAAGATCAGAGCCGGGGCGTCGCTCGTCCAGCTCTACACCGGTTTCGTCTACAACGGCCCCGCGACCGCCCGCGAAATCAACCGGGGGCTGGTCGAGTTGCTCGAGCGCGACGGCTTCTCGTCGATCGAAGCGGCCGTCGGGGCGGACCTCGAGTGAACGAGCGCCCGGATCGCGACCAACCGTGAGTCGGCGGCGACGGAGCACACCGTTCAGAATGTGTACACAGTTTAGGAAGTGCAAGACGTGTGTCGCCGAGCGGAGTCGGAGACGGCGCTCGGGCACCGCGTCGAAAGACGCTTTCGAGCGGACGCCCTGACTATCGACCGTACCCGCCTATGAGCGCCCGAGAGAGTCGGATCCCCGGCGCCCGCGTCACCCCCTCGGACGTTCTCGTCCACGCTCTCGTCCCCGCGGTTCTGGTTCTCGCGTACGTCGCGCCGATCTCCTACGAAACGTTTCTCTACCAGCCGGGTAGCAGCGGCGTCGGTGACGCCTACTGGTCGACGCTCGGCCACGCGAACCTCGCCCATCTGCTCACCAACCTGTTCGGCTACGTCGTCCTCGTGGCGACCGCCTTCGCCCTGCTGGGGCGGACACAGCGGCGGCGCTACTACGTCCTGTTCGCCACGGTCTTGCTCGCCGCCCCGCCGCTGACCGCGGGGTTGCTCGAGCTATACGTTCGCTGGACGCCCGCCCCGCCCGGTGACTCGCCCGGCGGCGCCGGGTTCTCGATCGTCACGGCGGCGCTGCTCGCGCTGCTCGCCGTCTCGATCGCGCTCCACCAGCGGCGAGCGCTCGAGCGCTCGCTCCCACCCGCGTTCGTGGGGATCGGTCTGTTCTCGCTGGCCGCGGCCGTTCCCGCGGTCCGAGCGACCGGCTCGAGCGTCCTTTCGGCCGTCCTGGTCGGTATCGGCGGCGCGTACCTGCTGGCCGCCGCCTGGCTCCTCGCCGATCACGTCGAGCAGGGGACCTCGAACCTGGCGGTCGCACTCCAGTTCAGTGCGGTCGTGATCTTCCTCGGGTCGACGGTCGATCTGTTTCTCCTCGAGAACCGGGCCTGGGCCGGACACTTTCTCGGATTCCTCAGCGGAATCACCGTCCTCGTCCCTGTCGCCACCGGCCAGTGGCTTCACTCGGTGAGACGCAGTCGACGGAACCGAACCGGTCGCCAGTGAATCGAGGTTCTGGCATCAGGCCGACCGGCCGTCACCGCCGTTCCGGTAGGTCCCGAGGAGTTCCTCGAGAATCAGACACTCCTGATCGGTCGGATCGTAGTGCGTGTCGATAAAGCGCTCTGCAGCCTCGTAGTTCCCGCGGAGTCCGTACTTCCGGATCGTGATTACGGCGTCGAGAAAGAACGTGCCACCGTCGGTGCCGACCGTTCCCAGACGCGACTGCTCGTCGATGTCGAGTTCGGCCTTGATCTCGTCGAAGTTGAACGTCTCGACCTCGTGGTCGGGATTGACCAGCGTGAGGACGTACTCCGCAGAGAACCGGTAGAACTCGGATTTACTCTCGAACATGCCGTCGTCGACGAGGGCGTCGATCTCCTCGACGACGTCGTCCGGGTATCTGACGGTGTCCTTCGCCATACGTGCAAAACACGTTACCGAATCGTAATGACTGTTTCGGGCACACCATCCGATCCGGACAGGTCGTCGCAGCTTCGAACACGCGTCGTCGGCTATTGGTGCTCTCAACAGGTTTAATATTTATCCGCGTGAACGACCGGGTGCAATGGCAGACGAAGCAGAACTCCGCGAGCAGATGACCGAGGCATTCGAAGGCGCAGACTACCCCATCTCGAGTCCGATGGATCTCGTTCCGGCACTCCCGAACGGGCCGGGAACGAAGTTCGAGTCCGAGGACTTCTCGATGACGGCGATGGAGCTCAACACCAAACTCGACGGCGGCGACTTCCCCTACGAGAACGTCGACGCCTTCGTCGACGACGTCATCGAGCAGTTGAAAGAACAGGACCATCTCTGAGGGTTGAACGTCGGGCGTCGTCGCCCGTGTCGTCGATGCAGCCCCGGCTCTCGAAGCGTCCGGCTCCCGGTGTCCGCCCGTAGCGAACCGAGTCGGCCCGTTCACCTCGGACACGAGCCAGCCGATCGCGGCGGCGAACAGCTATCGCGTCTGAATCGTGGCGATATCTGCGGTATCACAGACCGGACACGGTGTTTCCTCGCTGTCGACCATTGTTCCACAGCGGCGACACTCGTAGACGACGGCGTCGTCCCCTCGAGCCACCACTTCCTTGATAAATTCGATCATCTTCCCCCGTCCCGTTTGCAGTTAGCACGGCACGCACATAACACCCGCGCACCGTTTTCACGCAGCGAGTTCCCCGGGGCACGAGCGGAGAGACGATAGCCAGGCTTTTGGTGATCGCAGCAGTTGCACCACCACAACGAACCGTTCAATTGTCCGCTTTGGACGACAGTTTCCAGCGTATGACGAACCAGCGTCGACACGGTACAGTCGTGGTCGTATCGGATTCCCCCGAGAGTGATCTCTGTGACCGGTTGCGCGAGGAGCTTGCTGCCGACGTCGTCCGAGTTACGCCATCGAATTCGGTCCAGTCCCGGCCCGAAGACGATCTCGTCGGCGTCGTCCTCGAGCTCGATGCCCCGGATCGAGTACGACGCGTCCTCGAGCACCTTCGAGTCGACGACCGCACCCCGCCGACGGTCGTTGCCCCCCCGACCGGGAGCGAGCGACTCGCCGCGGCGGCAGTTCGGCACGGGGTGACGGAGTACGTGCCGGCCGACACCGAGAACGGGCTCGAACGCGTGCGAGACGCCTTCGAAAGAGACGACGGTGGCGGTCGAGTGCGAACGACGCTCGGGGAAGCCGACGCCGGGACGATGTCAGAGCACCAGTTACACCAGCTGATCGGCACCACGCTTCCGGACGAGGCGTTCGTCATCGACGAAGACGGGATCTATCTCGAAGCGAACATCCGCTCCGCTTCCGCAGATCTGTACAGCGTTTCGCCCGAGCAACTGGTCGGAACCAGCCTCGAGGAGGCCTTTCCCGACGACGTGGCCGGTCGGCTCCAGGCGTGTATCGAGCGGACGCTGGAAACCGGTAGGGAACAGTCGATCGAATACGAAGCCGAAACCCACGACGGGCGCCGGTGGTTCGAGGCGAAAGTCATCCCGGTCGACGATCGAATCGACGGCAGTCGGGCGGTCGTCTGGCTCGCACGCGACATCACCGAGCGGGCAACGCGGGAACGAGAGCTCCGTCAGCACCGCGACCACCTCGAGACGCTCGATCGGATCAACGGCGTCGTCAGACGGGTGATCCAGACGCTGGTCGAAGCCCCCACTCGGTCGGCGATCGAGCGCGAGGTCTGTGAACAGCTCGTCGACTCGGAGCTCTACTGCGGCTCCTGGATCGGCGAGCTGACCGGCGAACACACCATCCACTACCGAACCGGCGCCGGAGAGGCCGAGACGTACATCGACTGCATCCGTGAGCTCTCGACCGACCACGAGCGTCCCGTGGTGACGGCGATGCGGACCGGCGAGGTCCAGATAGACAACGAGATGCTCGAAAAGCCGGAGATGCCCGCCGATCTCCAGGAAGCGGCCCGGCGTCACGACGTTCGGTCGGCGATCGCCGCGCCAATCAGCCACGACACCGCCGTCTACGGAGCGCTCGCGGTGCTCGCGAGCCGCGAAGACGCGTTCAGCGAGCGCGAAGAGGACGCGTTTCGACTGCTGGGTGAGACGATCGGCTTTGCGATCAACGCCGTGAAAAACCGACGGCTCCTCTTCTCCGATGCCGTCATCGAACTCGAGCTACGGATCTCCGGCGGCGACACGTTCTCGTTCGACCTCTCGGAGAAGTACGACTGTACGGCCTCTCTCGAGTGGACCGGTACCAACAGCAACGGTCGGATCTACCAGTACGTCACGCTCGAGGGGATCGACGGCGAGACCGTACTCGAGGAGGCGACGGCCCACAGTTCGATCGAAGAGTGTCGGCTGATCCACGACGGTGGGAACCAGTGTACGGTCGAAATCCGACTTCGGGAGTCGGGCGTTCGAGCGCTGGCAGATCACGGTGTGACGATCCGCGAAATCACCGTTAGCGACGGGAGCGGGACGGTCGTCGCCGAAGTCCCGCAGGGCACAGACGTTCGCGAGATCGTCGATGCGATCAGACGAGTGTACGAGGAGACGACGCTGGTCGCCAGGCGCGAGATCGATCAGCCGGTCCAGACGGCCGTCGAGCGCCGCGAGCGAATTCTCGACCGGCTGACCGACCGACAGCTGACGACGCTGCGGCTTGCGTACTACGGCGGCTACTTCGACTGGCCCCGCGGCAGCACCGGCGAGGAAATCGCCGAGTCGATGGACGTTACGCCGCCGACGATGCACCAACACCTCAGGCGAGGGCTGTACGAACTGCTCAGCGAGTTCTTCGAAGAGGGCGGCGGAACCGGGTGACCGATCGCGAAGGCGAATCGGCGGCCCGGACGAACCCGTCCCCGCTTACCGCTCCGACACTGCCGCCGAAACCGCGTCCGACAGCAGATCGTGCTCGATCAGTGCGACGACCTGGTCGACGTCCGTGTAGACCGGGCGGTCGTCCTCGAGCGGCGGAACGACCTCCCGAATCAGTTCGTAGGCAGCGTCGGTTCCGGCTCCGAGCTCGAGCGGGGCGTCAGGTTCGAACGCGTCGTCGACGAACTCCGCGGCCTGGGCCGCACAGACGAGTTCCGTCGCGACGACGCTGGTGGCGTTCTCGAGCGCCCGTCGAACGTTGGTCGCCGACTGCGCGCTCATACTGACGTGGTCTTCCTGCCCGCCGCTGACCGGCGTGTTGTCGGTCGAGGCCGGCCCGAGCGACCGGATCTCGTTTAGCAGCGCGGCGGCGGTGTACTGGGCGATCATGTACCCCGACTGCAGGCCGCTTTCGGCTGTGAGAAACGGCGGAAGGTGCGGCTCCTGGAGGTTGGGATTCAACAGCCGATCGATCCGGCGCTCCGAGATAGCCGCGAGATCGCAGAGTGCGAGCCTGACGTACTCGAGTCTGAGTCCGATCGGGATTCCGTGGAAGTTTCCGCCGGAGAGGACCGCCGCCCGGTCGGTTCCCGAAGCCCGGTCGTCGACCCGATCCGCGCCGAAGACGAGCGGGTTGTCCGTGGCGCTGTTGAGTTCGATCTCGACGCCCTCCCGAAGGTGGGCGACCGCGTCCCGAACGGCGCCGTGAACCTGCGGCAGACAGCGCAGCGAGTAGGCGTCCTGCACCCGGTCGCAGTTCCGATGGGCCTCGACGACCTCGCTGCCGGCCGTGAGTTCCCTGATCCGGGCGGCGCTCTCGAGCTGTCCCCCGTGGGGGCGGACCTCGTGGATCGCCGGGTCAGAACTCGCGGTCGTTCCCAGGGTAACCTCCGTGGTAAACGCACCCGCGACGTCGGCCGCCTCGAGCAGTCGCTCGGCGTCGACGACGACCAGCGCAGCCAGTCCAACGGTGAGCTGCGTACCGTTGATCAGCGCGAGCCCCTCCTTGGGCGCGAGTGAGAGCGGCTCGAGGCCCGCCGCCTTCAGGGCATCTCCACCGGAAACCCGGTGTGCGGTAGCCGGCTCGCCACCGGCTGGTTCGTCGACGATGGCTTCGCCCTCACCGAGCAACACGAGGGACATGTGCGCGAGTGGGGCGAGATCGCCGCTCGCGCCCAGGCTTCCGCGGGACCTGACGACCGGATGAACCCCTTCGTTACAGAGCGTGAGAAGATGGTCGACGACGACCTCGCGGATCCCCGAGTAGCCCTTGACGAGCGCGTTAATACGGGTCACCATCATCGCGCGGACCTCCTCGACCGTGAGTTCGCGACCCGCGCCTGCGGCGTGGCTCCGGACGAGGTTCGTCTGTA
Source organism: Natrononativus sp. DTA114 (assembly GCF_059736515.1). Lineage (NCBI taxonomy): Archaea > Methanobacteriati > Methanobacteriota > Halobacteria > Halobacteriales > Natrialbaceae > Natrononativus > Natrononativus sp. DTA114. The sequence continues at coordinate 29,129 of NZ_JCASSN010000007.1, forward strand.
GCTGTTCGATCTTCTCGGACGGAATCCGCTGGCCGACCAGTTCGCCGAACCCGGTGTTGAGTCCGTACACCGGCTCGCCGCTCTCGACGACGTCCTCTACACGGCCGCGGGACTCACGTACCCGGTCGCGGGCCTCGGGAGTGATGGCGATCTCGGCGCCGTCTCGAGCGACAGCGGCGACCTCTTCGGGCGTCAGCGACTCGCCGTCGAGTTCGATCGTGGACGTGGAGGTCGTCACGCGTACGCACCCCCTCGAGGGTCGTCAGTCATGTTCTCATCCGTACGCCCTGCCGCGAGAAGTGTGTCACGATCGATCGGCGGAGATTCGTCGCCGGCACACGAGCGCACAACGGCTGAGTAGCAGAGTGCGATAGGACGGGACACATGCCAGACGCAGCTATCGTCGTACTCGCCGGAACCGAATCGCCGTCGGACCTCGGTCGCGTCGTCAACGCCCTCCAGACCGCCCGGGAGTTCGACCAGGCGGGTGACGACGTCGAAGTGATCTTCGACGGTGCCGGCACGCAGTGGATCGGGGAACTCGAGAACGAGGACCACGACTACCACAGTCTCTACGACGCGGTCGCAGAACACGTCCAGGCGTGTGACTACTGCGTCGACGCCTACGACGTCAACGACGAAGTCGACGACAGCGAGGCCGACCGACGAGCCGAGTTCGACGGGCACCCGAGCATCCGCTCGCTCGTCGACGAGGGATACGAGATCATCACCTACTGACGCCGATCGGTCGGCACGGATGCGTTTCGCGGAATCGCTCCTCAGGGTCGGCGATGCCGAGAGACGGGTGGCGGACACCTTAGACCACCGCCCCTCCTTTCAGCACTGTTTCCACGGCCGGCGTGTCAAACCGGTAGGCGAGGTGAGCGTACGACGGGGCCTCGAGCACCAGCGCGTCGGCCGGGGCGCCCTCGCGGAGCGTCCCGGTCCCGTCGTCGCGGTCGATCGCGAGCGCCGCGTTCTTCGTCGCGGCGACGAGCGCCTCCGCGGGCGTCATTCCCATCTCGACGCAAGACAGGGTCTGGACGAACTCCATCGATCGCGAGTGGCAGTTGGGGTTGAAGTCCGTCGCCACCGCGAGCGGCGCGCCCGCCTCGAGGAACGCCCGCGCGTCGGCGTAGTCGGCGCCGAGACCGAAGGCAGTCCCTGGAAGGAGGACCGGAACGGTTCCGGCCTCGACCAGCGCCGCGATGTCCGTCTCCGTCGAGTGGAGCAGGTGGTCCGCGCTCGCCGCCCCGACCTCGGCCGCGAGTTTCGTTCCGCCGAGGTGCGAGAGTTCCTCGGCGTGGACTTTCGGCGTCAGTCCGTACTCGAGGCCGGCCTCGAGCACCCGCCTGGACTGGGACACGTCGAAGACCCCTTCCTCGCAGAAGACGTCGCAGAACTCGGCGATTCCTTGCTCTGCGACCGCCGGAATCTGTTCGTTGACTACCTCCTCGACGTACTCGTCGGTGTCCGTCCCCTCGGGAACCGCGTGGGCACCCAGAAACGTCGGGACGAGATCGATCGGGTGGCGCTCGTCCGCCCGGGCGATGGCCTCGAGCGTGCGGAGTTCCGTCTCGGCGTCGAGGCCGTATCCCGACTTCACCTCGACCGTGGTCGATCCGCGCTCGAGCATGACGTCGAGATGCGTGAGGAGGTTCTCGACCAGGTCTTCCGTGGGCGTCTCCCGCGTCGCACGAACGGTTCGGAGGATGCCACCACCCTCGGCGAGGATCTCCTGGTACGTCTTCCCGCGGAGTTTTGCCTCGAACTCGTCGGAGCGGTCGCCCGCAAAGACGGCGTGGGTGTGCGGATCGACGAACCCCGGTACGACCGCCCTCCCGCTCGCATCGACAACGGTGTCGGCGTTCTCAAGCGGGTATTCGCGCGCGAGTTCGTCGGTCGGCCCGGTCGCGACGACCTCGCCGTCGACCGCGACGAGCGCGGCGTCTTCGATGACCTCGAGGGCCATCCCCGTCGCTGCGGCTCCGTCGGCGGGACCGACGACGAGTTCGGCCGCGTCGTGAACGATCGTCGTCCCGCTCTCGACGGAGCCGTCGGCGGGTGGTGTATCGGCGGTCATCGACGACCCACCCCGTAACCGGCGAGGAAGTGTGCGATCGCGCGGGCGGCCGCGTCGGCTGTCATCCCCTCTCGATCGAGCGGCGGCGCGCACTCGACGACCTCGAAGCCAGCGACGCGGTCGTCGCCCGCCAGCAGCCGCAGGAGTCGGAACAGTTCGCGCGTGGAGAGGCCGCCCGGCGTCGGGGCGCTCACGCCCGGTGCGGCGCTGGCGTCGAGGACGTCGCAGTCGACGCTCACGTAGAGGGTATCGACGGAGAGCGACTCGAGTGCGAGCGTCGCCGCGGCGACCGGATCGTCGCCGACCTCCTCGGCGGTGACGATCTCGCCGCCGCGCTCGCGGACGAACTCCCGGTAGGGGCCGCTGGTTTCGAAGTGGCGCGCGCCGAGACAGGCGTAGCCCTCGAGGCCCGCCTCGAACAGTTGTCGATACGGCGTGCCGCTCGTCGCCCTCCCCTGGAGTTCACGGACGTCCAGGTGGGCGTCGAGGTTGATGACGCCGACCGAGTCGTGGGACTCGAGCAGCGGCGCAACGTTCGCGTACGTCAGGGAGTTGTCGCCCCCGAGGAAGACGGGCAGGGTCTCGAGTTCGTGGATCGCCGCAGTTACCTCCTGAAGCCGGCGCTGGACGGACTCGACCGGTTCGTCCGCGGGCTCCGTGGCATCCGTGTCGGCATCGACGAGCGAGGCGACGTCGCCGAGATCGCCGATCCGGACGACGTCGCCGGCGTCGAAGTGGTGGGTCTTCGTTCGAGCGAGCGAGCGCCTGATCGCCGGCGGCCCGTCCGCCGCACCGGAGCGGCCGATCACCGCGCCGTCGAACGGCTCGCCGACGAGGACGGCGGTGGCGGTCCCGGCGTCGGCCGCCGAGACGTCCGCGACGGCGTGGCCGAACAGGTCGTCGTTCGGGTCGCCGGTTTTTGCGAGTTCGGTCCAGCCGCCTGCGGCCTCCCAGTCGGGATGTGTCACGAACTCGCCACCCTCGAGACCGTCAGTCATCGGTCCACCTCGCGCGCTAACGGAACGTGGACTCCCGACTCGCGCGCTTCCTCGAGCGCCTCCTCGTAGCCGGCGTCGGCGTGACGGATGACGCCCATTCCGGGATCGGTGGTGTACACCCGTCTGGCCTTCTCCGCGGCAAGATCGGAGCCGTCGAGGACCACGTGGTTGTTCGTGTGCAGCGAGTTGCCGATCCCGACGCCGCCGCCGTCGTGGACGCTGACGATGTCGGCACCTGCGGCGGTGTTCAGGAGAGCGTTGAGAATCGGCCAGTCGGCGACGGCGTCGGTGCCATCGCGCATGGCTTCTGTCTCGCGGTTCGGGCTCGCGACGGAACCGGCGTCGAGGTGATCGCGCGTGACGACGACGGGCGCCGAGATTTCGCCTTTGGCGACGAGTTCGTTGATCCGCAAGGCAAAGCGGGCGCGCTCGGTGAGGTCGTTGGGATCGTCGGCTGAGTGGTAGCCGAGCCAGCACACCCTCGAGGGCAGCCCCTGGAATTCGACCTGCTCCTGGGCGAGATCGATCCAACGGTGGAGGTGCTCTTTCTCCGGAAACAGTTCCTTGACGGCCTCGTCGGTGCGATGGATGTCAGCGGGATCACCGGAGAGGGCGGCCCAGCGGAACGGCCCCTTCCCGCGACAGAACAGCGGCCGGATGTAGGCGGGGACGAACCCGGGGAAGTCGAAGGCGGTCTCGTGATCCCGGTGCTCCTCGACCTGGCCGCGGATGTTGTTGCCGTACTCGAAGGCGATCGCGCCCGCCTCCTGCATGGCGAGGATACCGTCGACGTGCCGTTCCATCGTGTCGAGGCTCTCCTCGACGTACGTTTCGGGGTCGTCTTCGCGGAGTCGGTCGGCTTCCTCGACGGTGTACCCCGATGGGTAGTAACCCTCGAGTTCGTCGTGGGCGCTCGTCTGGTCGGTGATCACGTCGGGGACGAACCCCAGTTCCCGCATTTCTTCGAGCATGTCCGCGGCGTTCATGTGAACCCCGACGCTGTACGGCTCGCCCGCGGCCGCGGCCTCCTCGGCCGCCTCGATTGCCGCCTCGAGGTCGTCGGTCTTCTCCATACAGTAGCCGGTCTCGATCCGCCGGTCGATCCGGCTCTCGTCGACCTCCGCGGCGATACAGACGCCGTGGTTCATCGTGACCGCGAGCGGCTGTGCACCGCCCATGCCGCCGAGGCCGCCGGTGACGACCGTCTTTCCGCGGAGTCCCTCGTTATCGGGGTAGTGCTGTTCCGCGAGCTCCGCGAGCGTCTCGTAAGTCCCCTGGATGATCCCCTGCGTGCCGATGTACGCCCACGACCCCGCGGTCATCTGGCCGTACATGATCTTCCCCTCGGCCTCGAGTTCGTGAAAGTGCTCCCAGTTGTCCCACTTCCCCACGAGGTTCGAGTTCGCGATGAGGACGCGCGGAGCGCGCTCGTGAGTTTCGAATCGCCCGACCGGTTTACCGGACTGGACGAGCAGGGTCTCGTCGTCTTCGAGATCGCGGAGTTCGTCGCAGATCGCGTCGTAGGCGTCCCACGAGCGGGCCGCCCGGCCGGTCCCACCGTAAACGACCAGGTCCTCGGGTTTCTCCGCGACCTCCGGATCGAGGTTGTTGTTGAGCATGCGAAACGCCGCCTCCTGGCGCCAGCCACGGCACTCGCGGTCCGATCCCGTCGGTGCTCCCTGATACTCGAGCCACTGACTGCTCGGTTCGCCAACGCCACCGTCGGCTGCGTCTGGTGACTGCATATAGCCTATCGTTGAACGGGGCCTGTGAAGGGAACACAGTGAGCATATGCCGGGTGTTTTATATACAGGTCGCCTTCCAGACTGCATGCACGAGGCCACCTTCCGGCTCGCCGGGACGAGCGGGTACGCCACCCTCACCGCCGAGTTCGACGCCCGGATCTCGCTATGGTGTAACGACCACAGCGATCTCCTGCAGGTTAGCTGTCGAGCATCGGAAACCGACGAGATACTCGAGGAGATAGACGCGATCGCCGGCGTTGACGACGCGCTGGTCGAGGGAGCGACGGTCGTCGCCGTCACGGAGAGTTGCATCAAAGAGCACGATACCCCTACCGTTGACGTTCACCTCGACGAACACGGCTGCCTGCTCTTACCGCCCTTGCGGTACGAAAACGGCGCACGCCTCTGTCGTGTCCTCGCCCTCGACGGCGACCGGCTAACAGGGTGTTACCGATCTCTGCTTCAGGAGTTCGAGGTTTCCGTCGACGCGAAACGCGAACTCGAAACCGCCCCAGTCGAACACGCTGCGTTCGCACCCGGCGGTTCCCAACCCTCGCTGACCCGTCGACAGCGGGAGGTGTTCCTCCTCGCCTACGACCGTGGCTACTACGAACTCCCCCGAGAGACGACGATGACGGCGGTCGCCGACTCTCTCGGGATCGACCGTCGAACGGCCGAAGAACACCGCCGTCGAGTGGAGCGAAAGTTGCTCGGTTTCCTCGCAGAACAGCAGCTAACCTGATACGGGAGAGTCAGCAGCGAACCGGAGTTTAGTGACACCACAACCGGTTGGTAACTCGCTCCGCCAGACGGGCGTGACCGGGGTGGCTGGACGAACGGTCAGCCACATAGTTTACTCGAGAATAGAGTTTCCAGTCCGTATAGTACACAGATACAGGCATATTGAATCCGAGGAAAATCGGTATTAATAGTTCATGCTATCGTGAAATTCACGATAACGGGAGTTATAAAGTTACGTCATGTAAACCCTAATGAGGATACGGACGGGAAGGGGTTAGACAAGTGGGTACCAGAATGGTGGAAACACTCGATTGCGCGACGGTGGCCCCCACTCGAGCGCTGGAGGTGCAGGCATCGTGGTAAAAGAATTGAACGTCGGACCGCTCTATGAGGCCTCGAACGGCCGATACTACACCGACTGGGAGGTCGGAGAGAAGATGCGGTCGGGCAAATGGAAACCCTGCATGTGGGAAGAAGAGACGGGTCGACAACTCGTCGGGACCGACGACGGAGAGCTACTGCTGCTCGTTTCGACGGCGACGGAGGAACTACCCGACTGGGCGGAGATCAGATCCGACACAGCGGGCTCGCGTATCGTTGATACGCGCCGGGCACTGCCGTAAGGGGGAACCGAGTTCGGTTTTACGTAAACCAACGGTCACCACCCACGGGTAGCGTCGATTCTAGTACCGACTCGAGTCGCCGGTGACTGCCTACCGATGATTGTCGAACCACATCTGTGTTCCTTGCTGTCACGCCGGTCACCAATTCGGGTATCCCTCGCATCGGAAATTCCGTCTGGAACCAGTCTCCCACCCAGTTACAGTACTTTGAGACAGACTATGGAAATATAAATGCGTCAGATCGCGTCTCTATCGTAAATTCTGACTTTCAAGCACTGCTTAAACACAGTTTAACTCATCAAAAGTATCCTAAAGGTCGTCGGAACGGTCTGCAATGGCTCGGGAGAGAATTCGGATTATATCACCAGGGCGTTCCAGTATCCGGTAACACATGAGCCAGCCTTCCCACTATCACGACGCCAGCGCGACCATCGACCTCGAGCAGTTCCACGAGGACACGATGGAGATCGACGACTTCGAGACGGCGCTGGCAGAGCTCATCGAACTGGCGAACGAGCACGACGTCCACATCGGGCGCGCGTTCGACGTTCGTTCGGACGCAGACCAGCCCGACTGGATGATCGAGATCAGCCAGCTTGGGTAGCCGCCCTTCACGCACGCGAAACGTCACACACGAACAATACACACGAACAATAGCCGCGTAACGTCCCCATACGGTCCCACATTTTCGACCACACGAACGTGGTCGGTGCGACCGCTGCCGCGCTGTCTCCCCCGTTCTGGGCTGGCCACCAGCCCTCCACGATAAAGACTGTCGATGTGAACAGTGGTACTCTCACTCGTTCAGTCGTGAGTAGTCAGCGTGAAGCGACGGGCGTTACTCGGAACGGTCGGCTCACTGGCCTCGCTGGGCGTCATCGGCTACGCCTCTCGATCGCCGGTAGACACGCTCGAGGTCCGTTTCTGGTTATCAGAACAGGCCGCGACGTACTCGGACGTGGTCGACCGAGTTACTGAGTATCTCACGTTCGCCCTCGACGTCGATCACTGGTCGCTCGAACTCTCCTACGGCGGTGTCGTCTCCGTCGCAACCGAAGACGGAGCGGCGGTGACACGAGGCGGCGAGTGGCCCTCACGGGTTGCTGCGGGAATGGCCGGTTACGGCGATATCGCGCCCGTCGATGACGTCAACTTGCTCGTTACCGACGGACAGATGCAGACAGCCCCCACCGGGTTCGGAATGCCCCACGTCGCCTCCGTCGGCGGCGCACGGTATCTCAGCCGAATCGATCCCATCGAGACGGTGTCGGATCCCGGCGGGAAGGTGACGTATACGACACCGAACCGGGTCATGCAGGTCCTCATCCACGAGGCTGGGCACGCACTGGGGCTGGCCCACGACCACGGACTTACCCATCGACAGGAGGACATCGACGTTGCGACGCCGATGCTCAGCACCTATGCATGGGATCCAGACTACGACGACGATCAGTCTCGATGTGGCGCGGTTTACCCGTCGGACGAGCCTGTCGCCCGAAAGCTTAGCTTTTCGTTTAGCCAGTGTGCGATGCGCGAACTCGAAGGATACAGCGGCGGGTTCACCCCCTAAATCGATCTCGATCCTCGACGCATCATCGACAGTGAACGGACAGACGACTGTGAGTCCTACCCCCTTAAAAGGCGGATATGATGAAAGAAAATACTATAGATATATAGAACGTACGGAAGACCATGCAACCGAGCGCACTCTTTCGCTCACTGGGCGGTCCGGTAGACGATCAACTCGACGGACCCGTTCAGTGGCGGGTGATCGACCGATGACCGACGCGGAGCGGCCGCTTACTGACGAAGAGTTCTCCGAACGGCTCGGCGTACTGCTCGAGCGAGCCGATCGGGGTGGGGTCAGGTTCGATCGGTCCTGGACGGTCGACGCGAATACGGAGCTAAACCTGATGGTAGAAATTACGCGTGTGCGGTCGCAAAAACGCTAACCCAAGATGGGTTACTCGTCGTCGTCAGCTGACTCGTCCTCTCCGCGGACGAATCCGGCCTGTGGTTCGCCATCGTCGGCTGAAGCCGCGTTTGGTCCCTCGATCAGGGCGTCGAAGTCATCGACTTCGCCGTACTGATCCTGGTACACCAGCGCAGCCTTACCGAGCGAGGAAATCTCGTACAGTCCGGAGCGCTCTGCTGGCCCGATCTTGTTGACGAGGCCGTAGTCCTCGAGCACCGGCAGACGAGTGTTGATGTTCTTTCGGCTCTTGCCCGTGTGGCTGGCCAGATTCGTTGCGACGTTTCGTCCTTTGTCCTCGAGTGCCTCGAGGATCAGGAAATCTGTGGGTTGTCTGAGCTTCACTCTCGTTCACTCTCGTACTATAACTACATTTCCACTGGTAACTAATACTTTCGGCCCAAATGCGTCCGTAACTGATAGTAATTTTTATCGGTGATATTAAGTGGAAAGGGGGCGTTCGGAGTAGTAGGTGCTTCGAACGAGGCACCTGAGAGCACATTCCCAGGGCACTCCAGCGAATGTGAGCTGTTCCGGTCGAGCTCCCCCGAATGCGCTCACATCACTTGCGAACCGCGCGTGGAACTCCCCCAACACCCCCTTACCCGCTCCGGGACGCCAGAGTACCCCGGTTCTGTGCTCTCATTTGTGTTACCAAGAGTTGCTGCAGCGACAGGAGACGAAGCTGGATCTACTACAGTCACAGGAGGAAAGTCCGTGACCGTTCGTGCGACAGTCACAGCGGCCGAAAGCGTTCGTGTGGGCCGTTCGGCTGCCAGGCTCGTCCGCCTGTTCCATTCGATTTGTCCGCCGCGATACGGTTCAGTTGGTCGAACTGGAACCGCATCCAGGACTCGAGGTCGTTCTCGAACACCTGGTTGCGGAGCGCGCTCATACGGCGTTTGCGCTCCTGGCCGGACATCGAGAGCGCCGAAGCGAGACGGTCCGCGAACTCCTCGGTTCGGTGTGGGTCGATCGTCAACGCGAACTCACCCAGGCGTTCGTGGGCTCCGGCGCGCTCGCTCAACACGAGTGAACCGTTGGTGTCGACGTTAGAGGCGACGAACTCCTGGGCGACGAGATTCATTCCATCGAGCAACGGGCTGACGACCATCACGTCTGCGCGCCGGTACAGCGAACAGAGGTCTTCCCGCGGGAGGAACTCCTCGGTGTAAACGATCGGTTGCCACTCCGTCGTGGCAAACCGGTCGTTGATACGGTCGACTGCATCGCGAACGCGCTCGCCGAGCCGCGCGTATGCCGGGATATCAGTCCGACTGGGTGTTGCCTTCTGGACGAACGTAAACCGTTCTCGCCACTCTGGATACCGCTCGAACAGGTTCTCGATCGCCGTGAGCCGTTCGGGAATCCCCTTCGTGTAATCGAGGCGGTCGACACCGACGCCGATCGAACATCCCTCCGGAATGCCGTACTCCTCTCGCAAAGACCCCCACCGGGAGCGAGGAACCTCACGGGCGTTTCGATCGTGTTCGCGCGCGTCGACGCCCATCGGAGAAACGGCGATGCGGGTCGTGTGATCGTCGTACTCGACGATGCGCTCCTGACGGTCGACGTCGGCTTCCGGCAGGAACCGCTCGACGCAGTCGAGAAACGCCGTCGCATATCGGTCGACGTGAACGCCGAGAAGGTCGTTTCCGAGCAACCCACGGAGGAGTTCACGCTTGCCGGGACAGTGGTCGAACGCGTCCGGCGATGGCCACGGAACGTGCCAGAACTGTGCGATCGTCGTCGAATCCGGGACCGACTCCCGAATAAGCGCAGGTGCGTACCCGAGGTGATAATCCTGCAGCCAGATCACTGACTCGTCGGTCGCGTGTTCGGCGACGGCGGCCGCAAACCGGCGGTTGACCGTTCGATACCAGTCCCGGTCACCATCCCGGTGTTCGATCAGCGAGGTGAGTTCGTGACACAGCGGCCAGAGAACGCGATTGCTGAATCCGTAGTAGTACGCGTTGATGGCCTCCTCCGAGAGCCAGAGGCGCCGAAGGGTATAGGACTCCTGGTCGGGCGGGACGGCGACACAGTCGTTCTCGTTGGTGACCGCCCGATCCGCCTCGCCGTCACCCCAGGCGATCCAGGTACCGTTCGTCCGTTGCAGAACGGGGTCGAGCCCGGCCGTCAATCCTCCCGTCGGCTCGTCGACACTGATGGAACGCTCCGTCCTGACCGTGGCATCGAGCGCCGCTCCGGCCGACCCGGTATCGGCTCCCTTACCGCCGTGAGTGGCTTCGTTGTGCGACTCACCGGCTCCGTCGTTGGTCTCAGCGGTAGCAACCTTCCGCTCGTACTCGTGTCGATATGGTTGTCGGTTCGAAACCACGATCAGCGATCTGGGGACGTCCAGGCACCCCCCCTTCGAGGGAGAGTCCATCTGGTGGTCGTGACCGGAGTTTGGGTGGGTAGTCCCACCGTCGGCCGCCATTCGTCGCTCCTCGGGGAATCGCATTCGCCATGACCGACAGCGTCTCCACGGGTTTCTTCGTGGCCTGCACCCGCATGGCCCTCTAATGGGACCCGATACTGTTCACGAGAACCGAACGAAACAGCCCAGAGACACTCTCTCGTCGTGAAACCCGACACGCTGAGGAGTGAAAGGAGCACACAGTTCTGTCCGAGACGCCGCTGTTCGAGCACCAACGTTCATTTCGTCGCTCGCCGAAGGAGCGATATGAACGATCCCTCGACCAGCGTGGATAGGCCGTCGATCGACACGGACACCCCGTTCGAACGACGAACGAACGCCTGTCAAGAGCGTCTAAGAAAGTGTGGCGCAGACCTCGCAGTTCTCTTTCCGAGTCCGAACCTCACCTATCTGACTGGCTTTTCGGAATCACCCGCGGAGCGACACCTCCTGTTGTTCGTCCCCCGAGTCGGCGATCCTGCCGTCGTCGCCCCGACGATGTATGCAGATCAACTCGCAGAGACGCATATCGACGACGTTCGGCTGTGGGACGATGGCGACGACCCACTCGGTACGATCGAGAAGGTCATCGCCGAGTACGACCGCGAGATCGGCACGGTTCTCGTCGACGACCGGATGTGGGCCCTGTTTACCCAGGATCTCAGGCGTGCGATGCCTGCTGCCGAGTTCGAACTAGCGAGCACCGTCTTCGAACCGCTCCGCATCTGCAAAGACGAAACGGAACTCGAGACGCTTCGGCGAGCAGGCGCGCTCGCGGACCGGGTCGTACGCGAAATTCGTGAACGGGGAGCGGAGTTCGTCGGAGCCACGGAAACCGAACTCGCCGGTGAGATCGAACGGCTGCTTGAGGACGGCGGCGGCGTAAAACCGGCGTTCACGACGATCGTCGCCTCGGGGCCGAACGGCGCCCGACCACACCACCATAGCGGCGATCGGGTGATCGAACCGGGAGACCCGGTCGTTCTCGACTTCGGAGCGTACGTCGACGCCGACCTCCCATCAGGAACGGCACGCTACCCCGGGGATCAGACGCGAACGCTCGTTCTCGAGGGCTCACCACCGGACGGCTACGAACTGGTTCACGGCGTGGTCGAGCAGGCACAGGAGGCGGCCGTTGCCGCCGTTGAACCAGGTGTAACCGCCGCCTCGATCGACCGTATCGCACGAGATGTGATCGAAGACGCCGGCTACGGAGATGCGTTCGTCCATCGGACTGGCCACGGCGTCGGACTCGAGGTACACGAACCACCGTACATCGTCGCGGGGAACGATCGCGTCCTCGAGCCGGGAATGGTGTTCAGCGTCGAGCCGGGGATCTACCTCGAGGGCGAGTTCGGTGTTCGAATCGAGGACCTCGTTGTCGTGACGGACGAGGGCGCAGAGCGGTTGAACGAAACCCCACGACGCTGGTAGCAGGTTGTGCTACCGTAGCAATACGGAGCCGACACTCGAAGCGAGACGGGGAGAAAAGACCCGACGGCGGCGAAAAAGCAGGACCGGTAACAGCGAAAATCGGTAACCGGCAGCGCGGGGGGTCAGCACGGGGCAACAGCACGAAGTCGGAGTCGGAACTGGCGGCGCCTCGAAAGTACACGGTCGTGTAATCGACGGGGCATCGATACTCGGGAAGCGGGCGTACAACTGCTTAAGAACGTGATAACAACGAGGGTAGTCGAGAGACTACCGCCCGTATGGCAACCATCGATTCGGAACGGCAGCTTTCGCGAAACGATATCGCAGACTACCTCCGCGAGTTCGCCGACGAACTCGAGACGGAAACGATTCCGGCCTCCAGTGACGATCCGGTCGCCGGTCAGAAGATGACGCTGGTCTCTGGTAACCAGAGTGCAACGATCAACCCACCGACGGACCTCGGCTTCATCGTCCGCGTCGACGACGACAGCTCACTGATGGACGACGACACCAGGCGTGTGACCTTCGAACTCGAGTGGGATCACGCCGACGTTCCGGCCGACGACGAACTCGGTGTCGAATAACGCGATCTCTCGGCACAACCGAATGACTGGCTGGGTTCACCTCCTACCCCTCGACCGTCTCGACCAGCACCTTCCGGACGACGTCCGGGTCCTCGAGTAGCTGGTGTTCGGTGTAACTGCCCTCGGCGCTCCCGCCGCTGTGGCGTGATTGCTCGATGATGTCGAGGAAGGCGTGTTCTTTCAGCAGATCCCGGACCCGCCGCAACGAGAGGGTATCCGATCCCTCCTGACGACAGATCTCCTCGTAGACGTCGAAGATCTTCGTCGTCCGAAAGCCATCCTCGTCGGGGGTGTTGAGCGAGAGGACGGCGAGCGCCTGGAGAACGTAGCGCGAATGGGGTGTCGAACCGCGGATAAGTTCGCGAAACCGGTCCGTTTCCGCGCGCTCTCGAGCCTGGACGACGAACTCCTCGCGGACCGTTTCGCTGCCGTTGGACTGGGCGATTTCTCCTGCGTACCGGAGAATGTCGATCGCTTTCCGGGCATCCCCGTGTTCGCGAGCGGCGAGTGCTGCCGCCCGGGGGATCACCGACGGGTCGAGGACGCCGTCTTTGAACGCATCACTGCGGGCTTGCATGATGTCCCGAAGCTGGTTCGCATCGTAGGGAGGAAAGACGAACTCCCGCTCACAGAGACTCGACTTGACGCGTTCGTCCATCCGGTCTTTGTACTTGATCTTGTTACTGATACCGATAACCCCGATCTTGCAGTCGGTGAGTTTGCCCGCTTCGCCTGCGCGCGAGAGTTGCATAAGAATGTCGTCGTCGTCGAGTTTGTCGACTTCGTCGAGAATTATGAGAACGACGCCGTACTGCGTATCGAGAACGTTCCAGAGTCGTTTGTAGTAGGTCGACGTGCTCAGTCCCTTGTCGGGAATCTTGACACCCGTCGCCTCGGGAGAGTTCAGCGAATAGGCGATCGTCTGGACCGCCTGGGTTTCCGTGTTGTCCTGTGCACAGTCGACGTACGCGAACTCTGCGGTAACTCCTTCATCCTTGGCAACGCGAACAAGACGCTCTGAGATATGTTTCGCACAGAGAGATTTTCCGGTACCCGTCTTGCCGTAGATCAGGAGATTACTGGGACTCTGGCCAAATATTGCAGGGTTGACGGCGTTTGCGAGCTCGGAGATTTCGTCGTCTCGTCCGACGATTCTACCCTCTTCGGGGAGGTGATTGATCTCGAGAAGTTCTTTGTTCTCGAAGATCGGGTCTTCGCGGGTGAAAAGATCGTCGCCAGAGCTCGACATAGACACCACGTTTCCGGTGAATACTCTTTACTGTTTGGTTCGGTGAACGCTCGTCTTGTAGAGTATTGATAAATATCACCTTCGGTGATTTTTCGCGGAACGCCATCGTTCGGTGGTGTGAGCCGCTGAGAACATCTATCGACACAGGGATTAGAGTATCTACCAGCACGGAAAGAGGGACGAAAGAGCAGATGATGAAGCGGAAGACTCTAAACTGCCGCTCGAGAGGCAGTTACTCGAGAAAATCAGCGGCGGCGAACAGATCCGTGGATAAACCCTGCAATCGCTACGCTCGGTGCTAAACGTGCGTGGATTGGGTAGGAATTCGTGGGTTGGTTTTTAATGAGCGCGCGCACACCGGGTTTCCGGTGAAATGGGTGTGAGCGAGTAAGGGTGGGGGGGTGTTCACCGGAAGCCTGGTGTGTGACAGGGGCAACTAGACTGAGAAGCGACGACAGTGGATTTCTAAACACTCGATCAGTGCGGGTACTTGTCTGGAGACTCGACTGTAACGAGATCAGGAAAGATGCGGACGACGAATTTTCGGATTTCCGGTGAAAAGACGGCCGCCGAATACACTTCGGCTCCCGCTTCGAATGTATCAATGGGCTGTTCTCCCCTTCACTATTTATTACTTTCTATTATAGGTAAGACTTTAAGCAGTCATTGGTGATTTAACCGCTAAAAGTATGAAAAGTATGGATAAAACGGGTGTGGATACGACGGGGTATCCATCGAAAGACGACGTTTGGTGGCTCCGACCTCGATCGTTTACTACCCACCCACTCTCGACCCCTGTTTCACCGGAAACCCGGTGTGTGTCCGCGACAAAATCAATTTCCGTCCTCCGGTTCATAATAGGTCACTCTCTCCACGGGATTTCTTTGAGAAGACGCGCGAAGTCCTCTCGATTGAGACCCGAGAGGATCAACTCATCTCGACAGTACTCTCGAAACGTGATTCACCGGAAACCCAGTGTGTCATTCTCTCCCCACCGCCCAGTGTTATTTTCCCTACCGCCCAATGAGTGTCATTTTCCCCACCGAATGATGAACTCCAATAGCAGTTCAAGCCGTCAGCGAGTGTATACGGGCAGCGGTAACTTCAAAACGACATCGGTAAAGTGAAAGACTGTAACCGATGTACTTCGAACGTCCTCTCCTGGATTTCACCGGAAACCTGGTGTGTCACACGGTACACCACCGATGCTCTCGAGAGGCTCGACTCCGAATGGATTGATCGGTCCCCGGAATTGTTTCTCCAGTCCGGTTCAGTCGCCCATTTTCACCGGAAGCTCGGTGTACCGTGCCTGACAGCTCATACCGAATCACGCACCGCGAGAATCGTTGCGTCCTACGAACCGTCAGGTCGGTGTTCGGCCGGGCTGGGAGACGACGAGTTGTTCGGTCGGATCAAACGGTGAAAAGGCGGGAAATATTATGAGTCAGTAATAGTATAGTTCGAGTTCGTGCCCACAGTTACTACAGGAGGCTTCTGTCCCCTGCAACCGGCTCTCATCGCCGGACTCGAGGCTCTTGATCCCCGTTCCAGGTGGAATTGAGGTGGTTACCATAGCCTCACACTGGGGGCAACCGATACGCATATGGGGGTGGTCAGATTGCGACATAACTCTGTGGTAGTCTTCTGTCCACGTTAGTTATGACAAACGTAACGTCTGTAGAAAACTAACTATGTTGCATCCATATTACTCTGACATGAACAAAACACGATTCCGACGAATTCGTCCCTCGTAGCCGTCACTCGGCAGTGTTTTCGATGCTTCCTGTCGACCCCACTCGGTTGTAATCGACACAAACAGACGCATAAAAAATAGAGTATACGCATAAGATATGGAACGCTGTATATTCCATTCGTTGCAGTCGTTCTGGCGGTTTTCTCTTCACGGAGATGAAAACCGCATGACTGCGGCGCCTTAAACGGTGTGTAACTGTTGTTAAATAGTTGGGAACACAGTGTAACATGGTATATCTTCAGAATGCTACTTGTTAGAGATATATTACCGCCAAATGAACTCCCTTTCGCCTAACACCCGTTATTTCGCCTGGGAAACGATCTGGGACGATATCGCAACGGTTGGTATGGGTTTAATCCTTTATTACCTCCTGTCGAGATGGACTGACTGAGGACAATGAGCACAACCGAGACCACTTCCGGCGTTGCGACCCAGGAACTGTCGTTCGAGGAGGAGGAGGACGATGCGGAGCCTCACGCGCTAAATAAAGACGACATCTTCCACATCCTGCAGACGTGCCGGCGCCGTGATGCCCTGCGGTATCTCCAGGGAACTGATGAACCGGTTCGCATGCGCGATCTCGCAGAGCAGGTCGCGGCCTGGGAGAACGAGACGACGGTCGAACAGTTGAGTTCGGACGAGCGCCAGCGCGTGTACATCTCGCTGTACCAGTCGCACCTGCCGAAACTCGATGAGGAGGGGATTATCAACTACAACCAGAGCCGGGGGATCGTCGAGCGCACGTCCGCGGCCGACCAGTTCGACCCCTACCTCGAGCCAACTGACGATGAGTCGACGGAACGATCCGAGAATCCGATCGAGGCGGAGAGCTACTACGTCGGTGCCGCCTTCGTGAGTACGCTTCTCCTGCTCACGGCTGCGACCGGGTTGACGTCACTCTCCGGGGTTGCTCTTGGCGGGATCATCCTCGCACTGTTCGTCACCGTTACGGTCGCACAGCTGTCGTTCGCATAACTACCGGGTTCACAACCGACCCGAAACCAGTCGTCGGATTCGGCGGGATCCGGCGACCGCTACCTTTCTCGAATCTTTTCAACTAGGCCGTGAGAGCTGCTTCCGACTCCCTCTCTCCGTAGCAAGCGTCCGAAAAGCCAATCGTTTCTCTGGCTCGTCAGTAGCTGGTGGAAACGTCCTCGAATTCGAAAAAGGCGGTTTCATAGCCGTCGTGGCGGGATACCTGTGGAGGAGAATCGACGCTGATCGTTATCTCGTCGTCGGACTCGAGGGTGTTGACTGCGAGACCGTAGTGATGACCGAACTCGTCATCGAGTCGTTCCTCGAGTCGCTCGTCGACGACGGTAGACCCTTCTCGTTCGATCGTTACGGAGAGCGAGGTGAACGGAAGGACGACATTATTGTATGGGGTTCGGAGGCAGACCGCGAGATAGCTACCTTCTCTGTCGGTTCTGGCAGGACCGGCCGACCGTTCGATAACCGCGAGCATTGCATCACCGGTCTGTTCGGTGAGCAGGAGGTCTCCCGGTAGTTCCTCGAGTGGCCGTCCCTCGGACGTGGGTGGATGCAGGTCATGGCCGTCACTGTGTTCGTCGCCGCTGTGATCGTCGTCCGCGTGACCGTTACTGTGATCGTCGCCGTGACCGTCGTCCATATGGCTGTCGCTGTGGTCTGCATGACCGTCGCCGTGTTCTCCGTTGCTGTGGTCGTTGCTCTCGTGATCGCCGTGGTCCATCAGTGGGAGCGCCCCGCGCGTTCCGCGTCGGTCGTGATCGATCAGTTCGAACCCGAGGTCGTGGATGTCTGATCGGACGTACTCGAAATCGATCTCGAGCGTCGACGTCGACTCGAACCGGTCTTCGAACGCGCCGGTTCCGGCAACGTCGAGCGGACCGACGCGCACCCGGGCCGTATACTCTCCTTCGCCGGGGAGCGAAACGTTGTCTCCGTAGTGAAATCCCATCCGCTGGGAGATCATCGGCCACGGTGGTCGCTCGAGGACCGTTTCCCCGTCTTCGACGATCTCGAGGCCGATATTCACCGGAAGGACGGTGTCCGTCTTGCGGTCCCAGACGGTACACATCAGGTGTAACGAGTCGTCCGTGGTGACGTCGACCCGTTCGGTGTCGCCCGCGACGACCCAGAAGCGGTGGGGTATCGTGTAGGAGAGTTCGACGGCGTACTCGCCGTCGTCGGCCGTGCCGTACGTCCCCATCTCCTCCTGGGAGGCTGGCAGGTAGACCGCGTCGGGGCGATCCTCGACCAGAGGCTGGTCCTCCCAGGCAGATTGCTCTTCGAAGCCGAGGCGCTCGAGACAGCCTGCAAGTGCGAACCCGCCGGCGACGGCGCTGCTTCCGAGGAACCCGCGGCGATTCATCACGAGAACTTGGGGGGTGGACGAAAAATCCCTGTTGGTTCAGCGGCCGAAACCCGATCGGTAGCCGGACTGGGGTCGGTAGCCGGACTCTGGGTCGGTAGCCGGACTGGAGTCGGTAGCCGGACCCGGTTCGTTGGTGGGGCTGTCACCACACTCCCGATCAGGGCTCGCGTTCGTTCAGGCGTCGACGAACGGTGGCGGCGTCGTCGGCAGCGAGAGCAGCCAGAGGCTGAACGCGGTGTAGACGATCATGACGAGCACGAACGGAAACTGACTGCGGATCGCCTGAAGCCGTCCGGGGAAGAGATCGAACGCGGTCGCGTGTGCGACCCAGATCGCGAGCAGGTGGCCGACGAGAAGAAAACCGATCTCGAGACCGCCGACCCAGCCCGGGACCGCGAGCACCGTCGGCACGACCGGCGGCGAGAGCGGGTTCGTGACGGCGGCAACGGTGGCCGGCGAGAGCGAGACCACAAACGACACGTAGTGGGCGAGGTGGTATCCCGCAGCGATCGCGAGCAGCGGCGGTGCGAACCGGCGAGACAGGATCTCCGCGGTGAGATACGTCGGTGCAGTTCGTCTGGCGATCGCGGTTGCGAAACGGAACACTCCCCAGAACGCGCCGTAGCCGGTGACCAACACCAACAGGTATGCGGCGGCGGGTGAGAGCCCACCCGCAACGAGTGTGGACACCGCCGCCGCGCCGGGCGGGGTCACGACGAATCCGTTGAACGTTAGCTCCCAGACCAGAAGGATGACGACGGCGACCTCACTCGAGTCGACGAGTACGTCACCGTCTCGAAGCCGAGCACCGGGAAGTACCAGCCGTAGCGTGCACCTCTCCCCCGTATCCGTCCGCTGGATCGGTGCGACGGCTCCGTAGAGCCGGAACACGACGGTCAGTGGATCCGCGTGGCGAAACCAGACGGACGGGGAGAACACCAGCGCGCCACACACCGTATATCCGGTGTATCCGACCACCAGAAGCGCCAGCGTTCGCGGATCCGCCGTAACCGGTAGTACGATCTCGAGCCAGACGAGTGTCGCCAATCCGGCGACGGCAGGCCACGATCGCAGCCGGGTCGGATACGCGAGGAGCCCGCCGCTTCGAGGTCCTTCTCGGCCGGGAACGGCGCCCGAAAGCCGACCGACCCCCTCGAAGAACCGACCGATCCCCTCCGCGATCGTTCGAAACGGGTCGATCGTCGGCCACGGGTTCACCACCAGGAAGGCGATCATCGGCAGTATCGCACGGAGGCCGACGAACACCAGAATGACGGCGAGGTTCGCCGTCGGCGTTGCTGGCCCCTCGAGACCGACGACCACGACGCCGAGAAGTGCAACGACCCCGGCCGTCCCGCCACCTGCAGCGACCAGTGTGGGCGTTGGCCGGAGCGGCAACGACCACTCGTGAAGCGAGTCGACGAACGCCCGATCGGTGACGAGTGTCGCGAGCAGTCCCGACGCGCCGACGGCGACGCTGCCGGTGAGCAGGACGAGCCAGGTAGGGACGACGAGTTCCCGCTCCGAACCGAGTCCAGCGGCCACGTTCGAGGCCGAAACGGGCTCGAGGGCGATCACGAGGAACGCTCCGACGAGTCCGGCGACGACCAGCCCGACCCGCTGGGTGGCTGACACCATCGTGAGGACGAACCACCCGCGGTGGAATGTATCTATCCGGGTTTCAGGGGTCGGTACGCCGGGGTGTCGCTCGAGGGACACTCTCGAGACCGCTCAGAGGGCACCCTCGAGACCGTCCACGAGGTTGATCTGAGTTCCTCTCGAGGTTACTCTGAGTTCCCCTCGAGGTTGCGTTGTTCATGCGGTACGATGCGGATTCCCCGTCCCAGAAAAGAACCAACGAGCACTTTATCGCTCGTTCCTACGATTCACGTATGGACAGGCGTACGTATCTCGGCTCGCTTGGGGGTGCTGGAGTCGTCAGTCTTGCCGGCTGTCTCGACACCGGTTCCGTCTTCGGAGAGGACGGGGCTGCAGACGATGGAACTGGGGACACCGGCGAGAGGGCCGAGGGAGCCGTTCTCGATCCGCCGGAGCGATCGATGGCGGAGGCGTCACATCCCTCCTACGGGGACCAGATCCCGTCGTTTTCGCTGCCGGACCCGCTCGCGAACGAGGAAATCTCCGCTGATGCCCTCGAGGGCGAGCGGGCGTATCTCATGACGTTCTTTTTCACCTCCTGCCCCGACGGGGCGTGTCCGGCGCTGTTGTTGCGACTCAGGCGTGCCCACGAGGACTCACTCGAGCGGGGAACTGATGATGAGACGGCGTTCCTGGCGATGACGTTCGATCCGGAGCGGGACACCCCCGAGGAACTCGAGGCGTACGCCGACCAGCAGGGGGTAAACCTCGAGGCCGGTAACTTTCACTTCCTGCGTCCCGACTCCTACGAGGAGGGGATGGAGGTGATCAACGACGACTTCGGCATGCCGGTCGAGCGGATCGATTCGGACGAACACCCGGCCACGGCCGACGACGCCGACAACTCGAGCGACCACGCCGGCAACGAGACGGCGGACGATGATCACGGCCACGGACACGACGATTCCGAGGACGGCTCCGAAGGCAACCATTCGGACCACGACCACGGAGAGTACACCTTCACCCACTACAACCTGATCCTGCTCGTCAACGAACGAGGGATCGTCGAGCGGGCGTATCCGCAGGCGACGCAGATCGACATTGAACCGATCGTCGACGATTTCAGAGCGGTGGTGGAGGGCTGAGATGCGCCGACGCGACGTCCTCGCGGGGGTCGCAAGCGTCGGAGTTCTCGGCAGCGGCGGCTATCTCGCACTGCGCGGGCTGCCGGACGATCTACTCGTCGACGAGGCGTCCGAAGACGGCGAACCGGAGCGGATGACCGTCGAAACGGTCGAGGCGACCGGCAGCAAGGCCGGCGAACTCGAGATTCCGGTCCCCGACCGGGCAACGTTCATCGACTTCTTCGCGACGTGGTGCCAGCCGTGTATCAAACAGATGCCCGCGCTCGCGGCTGCCCACGAGCGCCTCGGCGACGACGTGCGGTTCCTCTCCGTGACCAACGAGTCGATCCCCGACGAGGATATCGCGGACTGGTGGGACGACCACGACGGAAACTGGACGATCGGCCTCGATCCGGCGCTCGAACTCGCCGAACGCTACAGTTTCTCGGGGTATCCGACGGCGGTCGCGATCGACGCTACCGGCGAGGTCCAGTGGTCCGACAGCGGCGTAAAGACCGAAGACGAACTCGTCGCCGGCATCGAGCAGGCGCTCGAGGCGTAGCCGATGGCCGACGTCTCGCTGACGCCGACGATCCTGTTCGCGCTGATGGCCGGCGTCGCGACGTTCTTCTCCCCGTGTGCGTACCCGTTGTTGCCAGGGTACGTCGGGTTCTACGTGAGCCAGACCGAAGCCGAGCGAGCGACGCTCGGCGGATCGATCAGCCGGGGGGTCGTCGCCGGCGTCGGTGTTCTCGGAACGTTCGCCGTCCTTCTCGGCGCAACGTTCTGGGTGGGCCACGCGACTCTCTCGAACGTGGTGTACTTCGAGCCGATCGTCGGCGCGATCCTCGTCGTCTTCGGGGTTCTCGTCGTTCTCGACCGGGCCCCCTCGTTGACGATCTCGCTGCCGAAGCGTCGCTCGAGCGTCGCCGGCTTCGGAATCTTCGGTGCCGGCTACGCCCTGGCGGCGGCGGGCTGTGTCGCCCCGCTGTTCATCGGCGTGGTCGGGCGTGCGCTCTCGCTCTCGCCGGCTGAGGGCGCGCTCGTGCTCGCGGCCTACGTCGGAAGCATCGCACTGTTGATGATTTCGTTGACGATCGCGACCGGAATCGGCGTTCTCGCAGGCGGGGGTCGACTCGCGGCTGCCGGACCGACGCTCGAGCGACTCGCCGGCGGCGTGATGATCCTCGCGGGACTCGGTCAACTGTACCTCGCGATCTTCGTCCTCGAGGTGTTCTAGGGGTCGGTTCGAGCGGACCGTCTAAATCACCGATCCGTTCGTCCCTGAACCTCCACTTTGCTCAATCTCCGGACACCGGGTTTCCGGTGAACTGTCTACCCCGGGACACACCACGTTTCCGCTGAATACCTCGCCGCTAGCCGGCGTTTTCAGACCGCTCAGTCGTGAACCGCCGCGAGGAGCACGACGACGCCGAGGAGCACGACGAGCAGCTGGGAAAACGACAGCGACTCACGCGAGACGTCGGTGACGAGGTGTGCGACACCAACGCCGGCGGCCGCGACGACGCCGACAGCCAGCGCGTGGGCGAGTTCGGCCTCGATGGTCCGGGCGCTCCGGCCGAGCTGTCGACCGAGGCTGATCGCGTTGTCCGCGAGATCCCAGGCGACGATCGTCCCGGCCCCGGCGAGAACGACCGGGGTCGTTCCGGCCTCCTGGAGTACGGCGGCGGTGATCGCGGCCAGCAGGAGGAGGCCGCAGCCGAGTTTGACCAGACCGGGCGAGCCGTCCCCGCGAAGCGGGATAACCGCAAGCGCGAGGACGGCGACGCCGATGAGCCCCGGAATCATCGCGATCGCGGCCGCGTTTCGTGGGAGACTCGCCGCGAGCGCAACGGCAGCGATAACGATGCCGCCGCCGATTGCCGCCACGGCGATACCGCTCACCAGATGGTCGCGTTTCGTTAGCAACAGCCCGACGGCGAGCACGAGGAGACCGGCGCCCTCGAGTACGACCGCCAGTCGCGCCGCCTCGAGATCGACGAGCAAGAAGAGTGCACCGAGAGCGACGCAGACGGCGAGTGCGGAACTCGCGGAGGCGGGTCGGTCGACTGCAGTAGCGATGCTCATCGGCGCGCCTCCTGTGCGTTCGCGATGGCGGTATCGAGGGGTGCCGGAGGTTCCCAGTCGACGACGGGGACCCCGGACTTTCGGAGCGTCGACGCCCGGTTTTCGCGCTCGATGCGGGCGAAACGGCTGCCGACCGAGTCGTCGCCGGTCACGTCGGGACTGATCACGCTCATCGGGTGTCCTCGAGCCTCGAGCGTGCGGGCTGCATCGACGACGGCGTCGTCACACAGCGGCGAGAGCAGGATGAGCTGGGCGTCCCGCGGCAGTCGCCGACGCAGCGTCTCGAGCTGTGCCTCGAGGTCGATCTCCTCGCGAGGTGGCGTCGACGACAGCGAGGGGTGCGTCCCGAGCGTCCGGCCGACGGCCGCCGCGTGATCGCTGCCGACGCCGGGGCGCAGCCAGCAGGGATCCTTGCCGACGGTCGCGAGCCCCACGCGGTTTCGGCCCTGCAGGAGCGACCTGACTAGCTGTCCGGCGGCGGAGACGCTGTAGGCGACCGCGTGCGGTTCGCCGTCCCGGCCCCGGTAGGCAATCTCCCTGGCGTCGATGAGTAACACGATGGTTGCGGCACGCTCCTGGCGGTACTCGACGGTTGTGAGTTCGTTCGTCCGCGCGAACCGGTTCCAGTCGATAAAACGCATCGAGTCGCCCCGGCGGTACTCCCGGGTGCGGTAGAACTCGGTTCCCTCGCCGCCGCTGGTAGCCGGGATGGTTCCGACAGAGGAGAGTCGCTCCGCCCGAACGGCGCCGTCGGCCGACCGTCCGGTGCAGTCGATCGAGGTGTCAGTCGCGACCGTCGTCTCGCGTTCGTTGGCACCGCTCAGGTCGCGGCTCACGACGGTTGCAGGCTCGAACGTGTGGGTTCCGCGCTGGCTCTCCAGGGAGTACTGGACGGTCGCGGATCGACCGGGCCAGAGGCTCACCCCGCGCCGTGGCGAGCCGTCGACGACGTTCAGCGTCGCCGGAACACCGTCGACGAGTCGCAGATCCGGGAGCCACGAGGAGCCCACGTTGGTCACCGTCACTTCGACCTCGATCTCGTCGCCGGGCGCGGGTGCGTCCGCGTGGATCGTTCGCTCGAGTTCGAGCTCCGGATCGGGTGCGCTCGTCACGTGCGGGTAGACGACGAACGTGACCGCAACGACGGCGACCAGTAACAGCGAACTCGTCGTGAGCCCAGTTCCGGCTGCCAGCGCGACGAGAGCGACCGCGCTGATCCCTCGCCAGCGGGTGGTCGGATACGGCTCGTTCGTCGATTCGGCGCGTGTCGTCCGGCGACCTGTTCCCTTGAGGGACGGGCGGTGGATTCCACCCGGGGTTTCGTTCCCTGCGGACCGACCGTTTTCGCTCGAGTCGTCTCCGCCTCGTTCGAGACGGCCCGAACTGTCGGCTCGCCCGGGTTGGCTCGAGCCGTCGGCCGTCGGCTGTCGTGCGTCACTCATTCGTCTCACCGGTGTACTGTCGCTCGTGCTGGGCGCTGAGTTCGTCGACGGTCAGGCGAACCGATCGACCGAACCAGGTGGTCCCGCCGCCCAGCGCACTGGCCCTGTCGGCGAGCGTCGGCCGCCGATTGTCGGCCAGAAACCGGCCGACACGGTCGTCGTCGGTCCACTCACCGGTTTCGACGAGTTCCTGCGCCCGCTCCTGGCTACAGGCGTGGGTCCGCTGGAGGGCCTGGACCGCACAGCGCTCGAGGCGGTCACGGATCGCCGCTCGTCGCGACCGGCCGACGACCGGCAGGTGTGTCCACCAGGCCTCGAGTTGCGTATCGATCATCGCGCCCGCGTGCGGGACCGTGACGGCGGCCTCCGGATCGGGCATTTCGGCCTCTTCGACGGTCGAACTGCGCCCCGAGACGACGATGGGGATGGCGATGAGCACGCTGATCAGGGCCACGAACCCGATGACGTAGAGGTCGTTTCCGAGCGCGCCCTCGAGCGTCTCGACGGGGACCGCCCCACTCATCGGGGTCAGAAGCGCGAGCACGACGAGGAGTGCGCCGACGGCACCCAGCCCCAGTCGCCGAACGTTCATCGCCGATCACCGCCGTCGCTTCGAACGGCGTGGTCGCCGGTTGACCGCGAGTCGGTATCCCGCCGGTTCGTCTCGTCGGCCCGTGAGTTCGTCTCGGTGGCTCCTGACTCCGTTGTGCGCGTCGATTCGCGTCCGAGCACCCGCTCGAGGGCGTTTCGAACGCGCCGCGTGCGGTCCTCGGTCGGCTCGTACTCGCCGTAGCGGACGTCCTCGAACGTCCGGGTGAGGTTGACGACGGCGTCGGGATCGGCGGCCCGGTCGACGGCTTCGGATTCGAACTCTCGCGGCGTCTTCTCGCGACGCTCTTCGAGGCCGAGTCGGCGGATCATCTCGTACCAGGCCCTGGAGACGTCGTCGGTCGGCTCGCCGTCGGCGAGCGTTTGCGAGCCTGTCGTTCGCGTCTCGTTACCGCTCCCGCGCACGCGATTAAGTATCGCGTGACGGCGTCGAACCGCGACGACGAGGGCCGTCAGTGCAACCAGCGCCGGAAGCGCCCGCGCGAGCAGTTCCAGCAGTGCCGCGAGCAATGCGAGGAGCCGATCGATCAGACTCTCGGCCGGACCGTCGTTCCCACCCGTGTCGCTGGCGTCGGGACCCTCCTCGTACTGCTCCCGGAGCTCTTCTGCCTCACCGGTGCTGATGGGCAGGCTCTCGTAGTCGAGGTCGATGAGTTCACCGGGCTCCGTCGAAACCGACGACTCGAGGGCTGTCGCCGCGGTCCCGAGTGCGAAGACACAGCACAGGGCAAGCGAGGCAGTCAGGAGTGTATCGCGATCCATATGGGGTCGTAGGCGGTAGTGACGGGCGGAATCGACGGACTGGTCGATCGTGTTCGTGTACACCTACGTCCCACGGGGGTGGTTATTATCGAGCTACTAATCGTCGGCACCGGCGGGATACGATACCGATAATTAACCGTGATCCATCGAAACTCAGGAATAACGTGGCCGATCCGACCGTCTCGGTACGGTGTCCGCGGAGCGACCGCCCGTCCGCTCGCGACCGACGGCGTTCGTTCCTCTTCGAGCAGTCGCACTCTCCCGAGGTGAGGCGCCGATGAATCCAGCGACGACACTCGCGAGCGGCGACGCGCCGCGGATTCTCGTCGTCGGCGATTCGACGCGGACTGCAGCTGCCTCGGCCGCCCTCGAAACGTCGTTTCCCGGCTCGTCGCTGGTCCGAACGGAGACCGCGAGCGAAGCGGTCAAACGGCTCGGGGAGGGAGACGTCCACTGCATCGTCTACGATCTCGAGTCGAACGGCCGGCGCACACTCGAGACGATCAGACGGTCCGATCCGGCCGTTCCCGTCCTCGCGCTTGCGTCCGAGCCGGCGACGGCCGAAGCGCTCGCAGCCGGTGCGACCGACGTCGTGGGGCCCGACGACCCCCACGAACTGATCGTCGGACGGGTACGAAACGCGGCCGAACGGTATTACCTCGAATCACAGTCGGACGGAGAGCGACACTACCGATCGGTGCTTGAGCACTCGAACGCGCTGGTGTTGGTTCTCGATGCGTCGGGTGAGATCGAGTACGCGAGTCCGGCGTTCGAGCGGGAGATGGGATACACGCCCGACGAACTCGAACGAACCCGTCTGGATCGACTCGTCCATCCCGACGACCGCGCCGCCGTCGAGGGGACGCTCGAAACCGTCGCCGGTGAAACGACCGGCGCAACCCGGACGGACGGGCTCCGGCTGGGACACGCCGACGGAACCTGGCACGTCGCCGAGGTGACGTACACGAACCGGCTGGCCGATCCGCATCTCGAGGGAGTCGTCCTCACCGTTACCGATGCGATCGGCCGCCCGGAGCCGACCGACCGACTCGCCGAAACCGCCGACGAGCTGGCCCATCCGTTCTTCACGCTCGGGGAGCGCTGGGAGCTCACGTACGCCAACGAGGCGGCGACGACGCTGTTCGATCGGCCGGCCGAGGAGCTCGAGGGAACCGTCGTCTGGGATCTTCTCCCGGGGTCAGTCACCGGCTCCTTTTATGAGCGACTGCTCGAGGCCCGAACGACCGGCACCCTCGTCGAGTTCGAGACGGCCTACGAGCCCCTCGAGGCGTGGTTCGAGGTGTACGTCCATCCCACCCACGCCGGTGTTTCGGTGTATGCACGCGACGTCACGATCCGAAAGACAGCCGCGGGCGATCGCCGCGATCGGGCCGACCGCCTCGAAGCCGTCCTCGACGCCCTCGAGTCGGGCGTGTTCGTCCTCGATCTGGAACAGGAGGAGCCGACGGTGACTCGGGCCAACGCCGCGATGTTCGATCTGCTCGACATCGACGCGCTCGTCGGCCAGGAGCTCGACTCGCTGTTTCCGGCGTCAGTCGTCGGCTCGATCCGCGAGCGGCTTCGGTCACCGGTCGTCAGGCGAATGGACCCGATCGAGGGAACCCTCGAGACGCCGACCGGTTCCCGCCCGGTTTCCGTTTCGGTAGTGTTGCTGCCGGACGACGACCGGGCGGTCTGTGTCGTCCGCGACGCCACCGACAGCCGGAGTTCGACGGAGACGGTTGCGGCGATTCACCGGACGACGCGCACGCTTCTCGACGCGGAAACCCGACCCGACGTCTGTCAGACCGTCGTCGACACTGCGGTCGATCTCGTCGAAGCGGATCTCGTCGGCTGTTATCTCGCCGTCGACGACACGCTCAGACCGGTCGCGTTCGCGACGAGGGACTCGACACCGCCGTTCGACCTGCCGACGCTCGCGCGCGAGGAGACGGTTCTCGGCCGCTGTCTCGAGGGAACGGAGGCGACCGTTTACGACCGGGAGACGGTCGAATCGTTCGTCTCTCGGCTCGGCGTCCGAGCGGACCGCGTGCTCGCGGTGCCGATCGACGGGATCGGTGTCCTGTTCGCGACGGCCTCCAGTCCCGATGCGTTCGCCCGTCACGAGCAGGACACCCTCGAGTCGCTGGCGGCGACCGCCGAGGTGACGCTCACCCGCCTCGAGCGCGAGTCGAACGTCAGAGACCGCGAACTCGAACTGTCGCGAACGCAGTCGCGTCTCGATCGACTCGAGGCGATCGACGAGCGTCGTCGCCAGATCAGCAAACTCCTGGTCGGTGCCGACAGCCGCGAGGAGATCGAACGCGGCACCTGCGAGGAACTCGCCGAACTCGAGTGGGTCGAACTCGCGACGATCGGGAAAGCGAGCGTCGCGATGGACGAGATCGCCCCGCGAGCGTGGGCGGGACACAACGACGGCTACCTGGACTCGGTGACGATGGCGATCGACGCCGATTCGGGCGATCCGTCGGGCCGAACCGCAACGACCCGCGAACCCACGGTCGTCGACAACGTCGTCCGCGAACCGCGCGGTCTCGAGTGGCGGCGGGCCGCCCTCGATCGGGGCTTTCAGTCAATACTGAGCGTCCCGCTCGTGTACAACCAGTACGTCTACGGCGTCCTTACGTTGTACGCCGGTCGACCGTCGGCGTTCGACGCTGATACACAGACGGTGTTCGAGGCGCTGGGCGAGACGATCGCGTACGCGATCAGTGCGCTCGAGGCCAAGAAGGCGTTGCTCACCGACAGCGTCATCGAACTCGAGTTGCTGATGCGTGAGGCCGACGAACTGCTCTCTGCGATCGCCACGCAGGCGTCGTGTCGGCTCGACCTCGAGACGGTCGTCCCACGTTCGGGCGAAGAGACGACCGTATTCGTCACTGCGACCGAAACCACTCCCGAGGCGCTCCGTGATGCGGCGGCGCAGTTGGATTCGGTCGGCTCCGTTCGACTGATCGCCGAGCGAGATGGTGGGTATCTGTTCGAACTCACCGTGTCGGGATCGACGATCGCGGTGACTCTCGCAGACCATGGGGGCGTCTTGCGGTCGATTTACGCCGACGGCGATCGAACGCGGCTGCTGGTCGAACTGCCCGGCGGTGCGGACGTCCGCTCGTTCGTTAGCATGCTCGAGCGAAAGCATCCGGGAACTGAACTCATCGCGCGTCGCGAACGCGAGCGATCGGTGCAGCCGCCACAGGCGTTCAGCGCCGAACTCTACGAGACGCTGACCGACCGCCAGCTCCGCTCGCTCGAGACGGCGTACTACAGCGGATTTTTCGAGTGGCCCCGCGAGAGCACCGGTGAAGAGGTCGCCCAGTCGCTCGGCGTTTCTCAGCCGACGTTCAACCGCCACTTCCGGGCGGCGGAGCGCAAACTGTTCACGCTCTTGTTCGACGAGCGAGAAACTACCGGGTGATCCGACCGACCCGTACCGATTACGAACCGCTTAATCGCAGGGGGGCGCGGGGTTTTTTCGGCCATCGCTCGGGTACAAATCGTTCTATAAACATCAACTATGAATATATATTGTGTCGCTTGCTGGTGACCGTTACACATATAGCGCCCACGGTCATGTGGTCGGGTGCGCATATGGAAATTCATGAGCGCGTGTGAGACAATAAGTAATTACCAGGGTTATCGTGTGGGAACCTGGGTGAAACCGTGAGCACCGGCACAGCCGGTTCCGAACGTGCGGGCTTGCGGTCGCAAGCCGAAGGCGGCATCATCGCCGAGGTCCGCCTGGATCATACCGACCTGTTCTTGCGACCGACGCTTCGACGGAGTCCCGAAATCACCGTCGAACCCGAGTACTGGACGACGCTGTCGGGCGACGAGAGGGTCCTGTTCATCACGGCCTACGGCCCGACGTTCGACGAGTTCGAGACCGCCCTCGAAACCGATCCGACAATCGACGATCCGGTGCTCGTCGACCGGTATCCCAGTCGACGAGTCTACCGCGTCCGGCTCACTGACTGCGCGATCACGTTCGACGCGAAGACGGCGGAGGTTGGCGGTCGTATCCTCGATACGTCCAGTTCGCGTGACGGCTGGATCGTCCAACTCCGGTTCCCGGGACGGGATGCACTCGTCTCGTTCAACGAACACTGTCGCGAACGAGATATCACCTTTCAGGTAAACCACCTCCGGATGTCGGACGACGGTGAAGACGGCGTCGTCGGCCTCACCCCGAAACAACAGGAATTACTCACTGTCGCCTACGAGGAGGGATATTTCAACGTTCCACGGGGCATCTCACAGAACGAGCTCGCTGACCGTCTGGACGTCTCGAAGTCCGCGATTTCACAGCGGCTTCGCCGGGCAATAGCCGAGCTCTGTGGCTCGTCGTTGACCTGATCGGCTCTCACCCGCTGATCCGTTTTTTGATCGATGCTGCCCGAGAGTCGGCTGTGTTCGCCGTCCCGACACACTGTCCTCTACTATTTGTCTATCTATACAATATCCCCAGAAATACTTTTTGAATGTATGATTATCTCGCGAAAGTCACGACATATATTATAAATGCTGTTGATATTAATGCGCAGATATTCACCGAAACTGTTCTATCTCTGTATCAATGCGAGACAGCAGAACGACCGCCGATCCGTCCACCAACACAGAAACCCGCTCCTCCTCTTCGGTTTCCCGCCGGTCAGTGCTCTCCGGCATCGCCAGTGCGACCGCTGCCGTTTCTATGATGGCCTCGAGCGCCTCTGCGAACGACGGTCGTCAGGAACTGTTCGATCAGTACCGAACCGTCATCAACGTCGTCGACGAGGGTGCCGATCCGACGGCCGCCGGCGCGCAGCACACCAGGCTGAACGAGTCGGTCAATCCGATCATCGACCAGTTCAAAACCGACGACACGCTCCTGTACTTCCCCGACGGCAGGTACTACTTCAACGAGGAGTTCCGGTTTACTAACTTCAGGAACTTCGGGA
Organism: Natrononativus sp. DTA114; assembly: GCF_059736515.1. Classification (NCBI taxonomy): domain Archaea; kingdom Methanobacteriati; phylum Methanobacteriota; class Halobacteria; order Halobacteriales; family Natrialbaceae; genus Natrononativus; species Natrononativus sp. DTA114. The sequence continues at coordinate 59,674 of NZ_JCASSN010000007.1, forward strand.
TGTACGGTCCGGAGGCGGATCTGGTTCCCGCCGACTACCACAACTTCAACCGTCCGAGAAATCACCGACTGTTCAACCTCGGAACGCCGAACTCGCCAGGTACCGGACTGCACTTCGAGGGGTTCAACATCGACTGGCGGGCCGACGACACGGGACTGCGACTGATCGACGCCGACGTCACTGATGACCTTCTCGTTCGCGACATCGACTTCGTCGGCTATCACGACAGCGGGACGTGGGGTCCGGGCCGTTTTGCGATCGCGGATTCGGCAGGCACCGGCCTCATCGATGGATTCCGTGCCCGCCACGGCGGCGAGTACAACGAGAACACGGTACACGCCGGTAATCTCTGGGTCGGCCCGACCGGGATCATCTCCAACGCCTTCAACGCGGGAACGCTCGTCTACCGAGACTGCGAACTCGGTGGTTTCCCGGACAACGGACTCTACGCGAAGGGCGGGACGGGAAGCATCGAGGTTCGCGGCGGCCACTACAGGAACAGTAACGTCGCCCAGATCCGGATCGGTGGTCGCAACAGTTCGATCAAAGGCGCGCTCCTCGAGGTCGACCAGAACCGCCCGAACGACCAGCGACAGAACGCAGTTCGTATCGAAGAGGGCGGGCACGTCGAAGTCAGTGATACGACGATGAACCTCCACGCGGTGAACGGTGAAGCGATCCTCGTTCGACGGGGCGAATACACCGAATTCCGCGACTGTGACGTCTTCGTCGGCGGCGACACGGTCGGCGACGGCATCGTTACGCGCGGAAACACCGGAGAACTGGTGGTTTCGGACACAAATATCAGGATGGAGACGAACGGCGGCTTTGGCGTCTTTCTCAGGTCCAGTGACGTTGCTAATCCCGAACGGGCGGTTCTCTCCGGCGTATCCGTTCGAGGTAACGTCGGCGCGGAAAGTCACACGTCGGCATTCCGACTCAACCGTGATAGCTCCGAAGTTCGCGGCTGTAGCGTGGTGACCGACGGTTCGCCTGGGCGTCGGGGTGTCGAAATCGTCGCCGATGACACGCTCGTCTCCCGAAGCACGCTTATTACGCCGGATTATCCGGTGCTCGCCCACGGAAAGAACCCGCTGGTTACGGGGTCGTACCTCCGGTCTGATCGAGGCCAACACGGTATCCAGATCGACCCGGTCGCAGACGGCACCCGGGTGGTCAACAGTCGGATCTACAACGGGGTCAGAGACCGCAACGGTGGGACTTCTTTCGATCGCAACGCGTACGTATAACCTCCGGACGATTCGCCCCTCTTCTCACGGCCGTCGCTATCGGATCTCCGTCTCCTCGCCGGGAAACCGTCTAGGCACGTACTAAGCCCGCATTCCTAGTAGAGCCATAATAAACTACTCCGATAGCCAACTGCCAGTAACTCCCGCATATGTGTGTATCCGGTTCCCAGCACGTCCGCCGCCATCGCACTCACGACACGGTGGCGTGTAGTACACGTTCTCCTTCTGGGGTGATTCCGTGCAACGGAGTCTACTGAGCGGAATTCTCTCCGTCGCCATCGGGAAGTTCGTCTACATGTTTATCGGGATCATCTCGACGCCGATCCTCTACCGTTGGCTCGGCCCTGCCGATTTCGGCGCGTACGCGACGGTGATCTCTGCACACGCGATCATCATGATCTTCGTTAGCTCGGGCGTCGCAGACGGCGTTCGAAAGTACGTCGCCGAAGACCGGACGGATTCGAACTGGGAGGGGTACGTGATCGGCTTTTACTTTCGACTCGCCACCCTGCTCGCGGTCGTCGGCGTCGCGGTCGTCGGAGTTCTGACGTATCTCGGTTTCTTTGCGTTCGTCTGGAGTCAGGAGTTCACCCTTTACTTCTACGTTCTGATCGGGATGATCGTCACCTCACAGTACTGGACGTTCGCCCGGAAGTCACTGATGGGGTTCGGACTCGAGAAGTATTCGGAGCCGCTGAAGGTTCTGTACAACATTGCGTTCGTTCTCGTCGCGCTGCCGCTCGTCTACTTCGGCTACGGCGTCGTCGGCGCGTTGCTGGGGCAGATCGTCTCGACGGCGCTCGCGGCGACGCTCGGAATCATCGTTTTGAACTCCTATCAGTCCATGCGGAGCGTTCTCGAGTTCCCCGACGAATCGTTCCCAAAACGGGAGATGATGGCGTTCAACTCCCTCACAATCGTCCTCATCCTGATGCTCATGTCGTTGTATCACATCGACGTGATGATGCTGCAGGCGCTCGGAACGAGCGAGGAGGTCGGTCACTACAAGGCGGCGCTGGTGTTCGCCGAGTTCCTCTGGTTCGTTCCGATCGCCCTCCAGACGGTGTTCGTCCACTCGACGTCGGAACTCTGGTCACAGGGCAAGAACGAGGCGGTTTCCCGACTCTCGGCACGGACGACACGGTACACGTTCCTGCTGACGGCGGTCATGGCGCTCGGAATCGCCGCCCTCGCGCCTGACGTCGTCCCCATCTACTGGGGTGCGGGCTCCGAGCCCGTCGTCATGCCGCTGCTGTTGTTGCTTCCCGGCGCACTCGGCTTCGCGCTCGCCAGACCGATCCTCGCGGTGAGTCAGGGAAAAGGTGAGCTCGGCTATCCGATTATGGCGACCGGCTCTGCAGCGGTGATTAACGTCGTTCTCAACGTTCTTCTGATCCCGCGATACGGCATGCACGGCGCGGCCGTCGCGACCTCGGTCGGTTACGGCTCGATGGCGATCTTCCACGTCTGGAGCGCCTGGCAGGTCGGTTTCGACCCCGTCTCGGACTCCCGGTTCAGTCGGATCGTCGCAACGACCGCCGTCGCCGCCGTCCCCATCTTTGCTCTCGCGAACGCGCTCTCCGTTCCCATCTCGCTCCCGATCATCGGAATGGTTCCACTCTCGCTATTCGTCGTCCCGCCCGCCGGCCTGCTCGTCTTCCTCGCGTTCGCGATTTTCTTCCACGCCGTTAGCCTCTCGGAGATCCTCGAGATTCTCGTGGGCTTTCCCGATCCGATCGGCTCCCGTGCGGAGCCGCTCTGTCGATGGGTCCACCGGTTCAATGCTGAAAGCGACCTGATACAGTTTTTCCGCACCTGAACGCCCGGTTCACCGCCGCCTCGAGGAGCGAAACACACTTCACACTCGCCGACGAACGCTACGTTGACTTTCGGTTCCGACTCGTTTCCTTCCGTCGCGCTCGCGACGGCCGAACTCCGTCGAGCGACCGCCGAGGCCACGCAGACCGGGGCCGATCTCTCCCATGACTCCCGTTATACACCCACCGATCGACGTCGCCGGTATCGCGCTCGTGGAGCAGTCGGTGCCAGCCACCCTCGCACCGGGGACAACCCTGCTGGTCGCGTTTCCGGCCGACATCGATCGTCCGGACCTCCCGCTCGCCGTGCTCACACAGTACACCGAACCCGAAAGCCACGCGATCGCCGTCACGACCGGCACCGACGGCTCCGCGCGACTCGAGCACTGTCTCGAGGAGCTTTCCCGGGGCTGGTTCGACCGACTCGGCGTCATCGATACGACGGCCGGAGAGAGCCTGACCGCACTCTACCGGTCGGACCCCACGATCCACACGCCGGTGCCCGGGGATATCGAACGGACGGCCGTCGCCATCTCCGAGCTTCGGACCGCGCTCTCCGGCTCGATACCGGCCCCGGTCTCGCTCTCAATCTCGTCGGTGAGTCCGATTCTCGAGGAAACCGCGACTCCGCCTGCGACGGTGTTGTCGTCGTTTCTCAGTGCTGCCGACCCGGAGGACGGGGTCGTGACGGTCGGCGTCGAGTACACTCGCCACGACGAGCCGACGATGCAGTCGCTATCGGCGCTCGCGGACGGTGTCGTCTGGGTCGAACGAGGGGGAGATGGGGAGCTCTCTCTCGAGTACGAATCGACCAGAACGCGATAGGTACGACTGCTACTCGTCGTCTTTCATCTCCCCGAGCTGGGAGACGAGTTCGTTCGTCGAGAGCTCCGACTCGAACGTCATCTTCCCATCGTGGTCGTTCTCGTGGACGTTGACGGCGTCGACCTCCTCGTCGTCCTGCTGTTGGTGCTGTTGCTCGGACTCGTCGTAGCTACCAAAACCCATACGACAGGTAGGGGGAGCCGACTGAAAGGTGTGTTGATCCGTCGCCGATTCCGTCCACGACGACCGCGGCGATCCACTCAGCGACGGGTCCAGGCGATCGCTGCGACCGTCGCGACTCCGGCCACGCCAGCGACCGCTGCCGGCGTCGCTCGCCCGCGAACGCCCTGTGCGGCGGCCCAGGCGAGCCCCGGCCCGTGGCGGGCGTTCGCGTTCGAGCGTCGGAGGTAGCTCCCCCCCTTCAGGAGCGCTCCCTCCCGCAGGAACAGCTTCGCCAGTACGAGGTTGTGTGCGGCTCGGATCTCGTAGCCCTCGGCCTCGAGTTCCTCGACGGTGTCGGCGTAGGTTCCAAGATACTGCTCGTCGGCGCGTTCGATCGTTTCGGCGTCGGGCACCGGCGTCTCGAAGCGAGTGACCAGCGGTTCGTCGACGTAAGCGAGCTTCCCGACCTCGAGGATACGAAGCAGGAACTCGGGATCCTGGAACCGCTCGAGCTCCTCGTCGAAGCCGCCGATTTCGCGGGCGACGTCGGTTTCGACGACGAGCGTCGAGCCCGCTCCCGAGTGGATGTTGTCGGCGAGCACCTCGCCGATCAGTTCCTCGCCGCCCTCCATCGGTCGGTCCGCGTCGGCCATCGCGAGCACGGCGGCGACGCGCTCTTTGAGCCACCAGCTGCTGCCAGCGGCGTTGATCTCGAACCCGCAGTAGGCGGCGACCCAGTCCTCGTCGTCGGGTTTTGCCTCGAGGGCGGCGAGCTGTTTCTCGAGTTTCGTCTCGGCCCAGGCGTCGTCGGAGTCGAGGAAGGCGACGTACTCGCCCTCGACGTGGTCGATCCCCGTGTTCCGGGCGGCGTTTGCCCCCTGGTTGACCCCGTGTTCGAAACACCGGATGCGGTCGTCCTCGTAGCTTTCGACGACCGCGACGGTGTCGTCGCTCGAGCCGTCGTCGACGACGAGCAGTTCCCAGTCGTCGTACGTCTGGGCGAGGACGCTATCGATCGCCCGCGGGAGGATCTCCTCGCGGTTGTAGGTCGGAATAACAACGCTAACAGTCGGCATTACACGCAGGTAGACGGCTCAGCGGTATTATTATCTCCCACGTAAACGGTCGCTGGTAGCCACGGTCGCAGAGCACCCCGTGAGTGTCGGTGTCGCTACCGCTCGGTCCTGACACAGCGGTCTCCTGGTCCCGACAGCGCTCGAGTGACGCCTCCCTGGTTCGAGTAGGCTTCCGGTGACGCCGTAAGAAAACACCGTCCGTCGATTTCCACCGGAATCGTGGTGTGCGGCAGTTGGGCCGGCTCGGCGGGTTAGAAGTTTCCGCTGGCGATGTCGGACTGGGTAACGACCTCCACGTCGGCGTCGTCGATATGCTCGAGGACCTCCTCGAACTCGTCTTCGGTCACCTCGTGGTTGTCGTACTCCTCGCCGATGACGTGCCACATCGGGATGCACGCCTGTTTGTACTTCGCGGCGAGGTCGATGTAGTCTTTGACGAGATCGATATCGTGCCCGTCGATCCGCCCCATCGTGTGGGTATCGGTCATCGGGATGCCGACGTTGCCACCGCCGAAGCTGACCGAGGACTCGTGGAGTTCACGGAGTAACTCCACGTTGGTAGCGTCGCGGACGTTCCCGGGGGCGATGTAGTGTTCGGCACCCTCCTCGAAGCCGCGCTGCTGGAGCCAGCGCTTCGAGTCCTCGAGCATGGCGCGCTGCTGGCTCTCGTCGTAGTCCTCTACCGTGTACGGCGTGCTCCAGTCGCCCTGCGGGTGTGGGTGAGAGACGATGTCCCAGCCGGCGTCGCGCATCTCGCGAAGCTGACCGGTGCCGAGGCGGTCGCCGGCGCCGACGGCGTGGTGGATGACGCCCTCGGTGCCGGGGAAGCCGTACTCCTCCATCATCTCGAAGGCGCGGTACTGGCTCTCGTGGTTGTCGTCCCACGTCAGCATCACGACGCCGGTATCGGGAGCGTCGACCATACGGAGGTCGTCGACGATGAAGTCGAGCTCCGGATCGTCCTGGTTCCGGCGTCGTGCGATGATCTGAATGTCGTACACCTGGCTCAGGTCGGGGCTGCCGGTTTCGCCGGTCGCGCCGAGGTCGATCCGCATCCAGTGATCCGACGGACCCGTGTGAGTCCGGTTGAGGTGAACCATGTTCCCCGAACCGGGCGCGTGCAGGCGCACCTCGAGGCGGTAGAACTCAGGTTCGTTGACTTTCAGGCCGATAGAGAGGTTCTTGTCGCTCAGGTCGAGCGGGTCAGAGAAGGACCGCTGGACGCCCACGTACGCGTCGTCTTCGTCCGCGGTCAGCCGAAGCGACTGCTCGCCGGTGAGGACGTCCTCGGTTTCGGCCTCGAACTCGCCGTAGGAGTCGAGGTCGTACCAGCTATCGAAGTCGTCTTCGAAGTCGGAGATGACCTCGCCCATCTCGTCGTCGCTTTCGTTTCCGTTCTCGTCCCCATTCTCGTCGCCGTTGGGGTCGCTCCCGCCGTTGCCACCGTCAGGGTCGGTAGTGTTCTCGCTGTCGTTGTGATCGTCGTCGCCACCGCCTCCGCCCAGGCTATCTACACAGCCGGCCAGCCCGGTCGCAATTCCTGCCGCTCCGGCGCTTGCAATGAACCGCCGTCTGTTCTGTCGAGTCATCGGTATCTCCCCCGATGCAGAGCAGGGTTTTTCTTATCTGGTTCGTAAGCTCCTCTTACTTCCTAGATAATACATCTCAGAACACAGTGCAACAGTTTGTACTGTCTGCATCGGTTCGTTTCACGCCGATTCACCGCGGCATCTCTCCGCAGTTTCCGGGGTACTGGTGGGGATACCCGCTGTAAACTCCACCGAACTGTGTCTGAAATATCGATACGAGGGCTCTCGCCGCTGTTCTCACCACCGGCCGAGGGGACGATCTCTGCGACTGCCGACGTACTCGGGCCGCTCCCTCGCCTGTGACGGGACTCGCACCGCCCGAAAAACACGTAAAATCGCGGCCGAAGAGCGCTTATTTCGCCCATAGTTAATACCGCCACTGGTCATCTATCGTGTATGACTCCGACGGGTGTATCGGGTGCTGATGACGACGGTGGGTGCCGTCGTCGAGTCGCGGTCCCAACTGCGGCGTCGAGCACACGTCGGGCACGCGGTCTAACCGCTATCCAGCTATGAACAAAGAACTATTCGGCGTCTTCGGAGATCGGGAGGCCTTCTTCCGTCACCGATCACGACGTCAATTCGACGAAATTCTCGAGGGTCCGACACTGACGGTAGGAGTTCGAGATCCCGGTCTCGGCATCCCGAGCCGGAGCTCGGTCGCTGAAGACGATGACGGCTGCTGTGTCGTCTGGGGGGAGGCGTTCCCCCCGAACTCGGCCGGTGCCAACACCGCCAGCTGGCTGCTCGAGAGCTACCGGGAGTACGGAACCGATGCCCTCTCGGTACTCAACGGCTCTTACATCGCGGTGATCGACACCGCGGACGAGACGATCGTTGCAACGGACCCGATTCGATCGTGGGAATGTTTCTACACGGACGCGGCCGGCGCCCGCACGTTCGGAACCGACGCAGCCGCCGTCGCGCGAACGACGGATCGACATGAGGTGTGTCGGGACGCCCTTCGCGAGTTCATGCACATCGGGACGGTCTTCGGTGAGAAGACGCTGCTCGAACCCCTCAAACGGGTGCCGTTCGACGGCTACCTCACCGCCGACGCTGTCGATACGCTCGAGCGATTCGTCTACGATCCCCAGGAGTTCGACTACGTCGACGAGCTGGTTCGTCGGCTTCGACGCGCGATCGCCCGCCGATCGCGAAACCCCGGTCGTGAAGGGCTGCTTCTCTCTGCCGGCTACGACTCCCGGCTGCTCCTCTCGCAGGTGCCATCGATCGAACACTGCTTTACGATCGGCACCGCGGATAACCCGGAGACGGAGGGGGCACGGAAACTGGCAGCGCAGTACGGCACCGAGCACACGGTGTTCAAACCTGACGAGCGCTACCTGATGGCGGGGCCGGAGAAAACCAGGTACTCCCAGGGGATCAAGGAGTCCCTGCACATCCACCACGCGGGATACACGGACGGAATCGACGTGGACACGATGTATCACGGCCTGCTCTGTGATACGTTACTCTGCGGCCACTTCGTCGAGCGCAAAAACGTCGACCTCTTCGGAAAGCAGCTCCCGCTCTCCCAACTCGAGCCGGATCCCGACCCGGTCCAGGTGCTCACCGACCGCCTCGGCTACGTGCCCGAGCACAGCGAGACGGTCGCTCGCTGTACCAACATCGACGGCGACCCCCACTCGTTCGTCATCGACGCTCTCGGCTCGGAGCTGGTTACCTACTACGACCGTGCGGACAACGTCCACAACCGGCTGGACTGCTGTGGGATCGCCAATCAGCCGACGGTTCCGTTTCGGACCCACCTCGCCGACAACTACCTCGAGTCGATGCTCATCACCGACGTCGAACTGCTCGACTGGCATCTGACGACCCCGCCGGAACACCGGAACACGCGAACGTTCCTCGCGGCGATCGAACAACTCGATCCGGACATCCTCCGCCACGCACCGCCGGACCGCCCGCACAAATCACAACTCCTCAACGCAGTCCAGGGCTTCGTCCGCAAGAAGACGCCGTTCGTGCAGTCTCCACAGGGTGCCTGGCCCGACCGGATCGAAGTTTTCAACCAGTACAACCTGGACCAGCGCCTGTTCCCCGACCGGGCGTACCTCCACGAGCTACCACCCCGACACAAGCTCCGGGCGAACGACGCCCTCGGCTGGCTCGATCACTGCGTGTCGGCCGACCTCAGGACCGAGAAGTTGCTCGCCCCCAGCTACCCGTCGGCGGCGCTCGATTGAGAGCCCCCAGGACCGTACTATTGGTCAGTCGATACGGAGATACTGGCGGTCGTATTCCGGTTTCCCCTGTCTCGGATGAATCGTAATGAACGATGCTGGCGGAAGCTCCGCCAGTCGCTGCGGAAGGTCCGAGAGCTCGCCATGCCAGCCGACGTCTCCCTGACGGGGCGAAATCGTTACGATCAGATCGTCTTCTTCGGCCTGTGCCTCGAGTGTGGGCAGTAGCTGCCCCCAGTCGTCGACCCCCTCGAACGTGGCGGAGACCTCCTCTTCGACCAGCCCGAACAGCTGCTCGAACTGACGCGGGTTCCCCTCGACCACGAGAACCGTCATGGGGATTCCAAGGCTCGCGGCCAACCGCTTTGCGATGTGGACCGCCTCGTAGAACCCCTCGTGGTGGTCGGCACCGATCGGGACGACGACGAACAGCCGTTTCGTCGTGTTGATCGGGTGGCCCAGCCGCGAGATAAGTACTGGCAACGACGTTCGCTCTAACACCTGATCGATGATGCTCCCGAAGATGCGGTGACTGAACGACTGCGTGGCGTCCCACCCCATCAGGATCTGATTGGCCTCGACCTCGAGGGCGCCCTGGACGATTCCGCTCGCGACGTTGTGGTTGACGCGGGCTTCGGTGTGAACCGGCGTTTCGGCGGCGCCGCCGATCGCAGCGACCCCCTCGAGTTCCCCGCGGACCTCCGCGATCTGGCTTTCGGCGTCGCGGCTGCTGTCGGGCTGGACGACCGTGAGGACGTGTACGGGCTCGCTTCCCCGATCGCCTTTGAGGACGAACGAGAGCTCGAGTAGCCGCTCCTGGAGCTCTGCGTGGTGTGAGAGCGGGAGCAGGATGTTCGGATCGGTTACACTGTCTTCGCCGCCCTCGACCTCGCGCTCGAGTGCGAGTTTCGTCGCGGCTCGCTCGGTGAGCCACGGACTCAGAAGGGCGGTTACCAGCAACATTAAGACCACGGCGTTGAGCACCTCGGAGCCGAACAGCCCCGCCTCGAATCCGATAAGCGTGATCGCGAGCGCGGCGGCGGCTTGCCCGGTCGAGAGCCCGAAGATGACGTTTCGCTCGAGGTCCGTGTACCCCTGAACGGTGGCAACCAACTGGGCGGCGATGGCTTTCGAGCCGACCATGACGACGATGATCACGGCCGCGATCTGAAGCGTTCGCGGCCCGTCGAGGATCACGGATGGATCGACCAGCATCCCGACGTGGAGCAGGAAGAACGGGATAAAGAAGGCGTTCCCGACGAACTCGATGCGGTTGATCAGCGTTCCACCGGCCGGAATCAGCCGATTCAACGCGATCCCGGCGACGAACGCGCCAAGAATCGGCGAGAGCTCGAGCACCTCGGCGAGGCTGGCGGCGGCGAAGATCGCTACCATCACGAACAGGAACTCGAAGTAGCTCTCCTGGCTGAAGGTCTGGAAGAACCGCCTCGAGAGCGGCGGGATGACGAACCACGCGCCGCCGAAGAGGATCGCCAGCGAGAGGAGCACGCTGGCGAACAGCCAGACGGTGATCCCGTCGGCGACGGCGCCGGTGACGATCGCGAGCACGATCAGTGCGAGCGTATCCGTAAAGAGGATTCCGCCGAAGACGGCGGTAACGGCGCGGTTTTTCGTCACGCCGAGTCGGTTGACGATCGGGTACGCGAGGAGGGTGTGAGACGCGAACACCGCAGACAGCAGCAACGAGGCGTAAAAGCCGAGGCCGAGGATCGTGTAGCTCGCAACTGCTCCGATGGTGAACGGCAGGAAGAAACTCGCCAGCCCGAACAGCGCGGCGTTTTCGGGTGCGTCCTTGAACCCCTGGAGGTCGAGTTCGAGGCCGACGGTAAACAGCAGGTAGATCAGGCCGACCTCTCCGAGAAGGACGATCGCGTCGGTGTGATCGACGACGCCGAACGCGTTCGGTCCGATCGCCGCCCCGACGAGAACGATGCCGACGATCCCCGGTTGCCCGAGCCGCTTGACGACCAGCGGTCCGACGAGGAAGACGGCCATCGCGATCGTGAAGATGAGCACCGGCTCGTCGAGCGGCATCTCGAGTCCGGCGACCAGCGGATATGCATCTCCGATCACGTGTTCTCCTGCTCAGGGGGCTTCGTTCGCCCGGTGACTCGGCGATCGATTCAACCTGTCTCGACCGCTCCGCGACGCGACGACCGCTGGCGGCGTCCTGCGACTGCGTTCGTCTCGAAACGATGTCTAGTAGGGTAATAAGTCGTCGGTTTCGAAATATCGTGCGTGAATCGGATCCTCCCGGACAAACCGGCGAAACGGACGTTCGACTTATTCCGCACATAATAAACCGCCCCCGCTCGTTATCTACGTCCAATGAACGAGCCCGGTCGATTGTGGTTTGTGGATCTCCTGGTCGTCCTCGCGTACTCCGCGGGGGCAGGAGCCGTCATTTACACAGGTGTTGGCGGCGCGCTGCGAGCGATCGCAGCGTTGCCACTCATTCTGTTCGTTCCAGGCTACCTGCTCATGGCGATTCTCTATCCGTCGATGCACGATTACGATCCGAACGCCAGGGAGGACGCGACCGAACGGACGGGGAACTTACTCGAGCGACTCCCCTACGACTACATGCTCGAACCGGTCGAACGGGTCGGGCTCTCGGTGGTGTTCAGCCTCGCAATCTTTCCGACGATCGTGCTCGTCTCGCACTTCACGCCGTACGGTATCACGCTGTTTCCGATCCTCGTCGGACTCTGTGCGACGATCGGGCTTCTCACGCTGATCGCGTTCGTCGTCCGCTTTCGCGTGCCGGCGGAGCAGCGCTACGCGCCGTCGGTGCTGTTGTTCAGTGCCGTTCTGTTCACCCGGAACCAGGAGTCCCGATCGCGTCCCCGCCGACGGGACGACGCCTCCCTCGGCGTCTACAACGTCCTGTTCATCGTGAGCATCCTGATCGCTACCATCGGCTTTGGCTACATGATCGCGACGCCGGCTGACCACGACGAGGCCTACACCGAATTCCACGTCAACACGGGCGGGGTCGACGGCGATACACAGACGTGGTACCCCGCCACGTTTACCGCGGGCGAAACCGCAGAGTTCCCCGTCTCGATCGTGAACTCGGAGGGCCAGGACGTCGAGTACACGGCCGTCGTCCAGCTACAGCGCGTCGAGGAGGATCCCGAGTCCGTCGAGGTGCTCGAGGCCGACGAACTCGACCGCGAACAGATAGCCGTCTCTGACGGCGAACGCGCCAACCACACCCTGACGTTCGAGCCGACCATGGCCGGCGACGACCTCCGGCTCGTGGTGTTGCTCTACGACGGCGAAGTTCCCGACAGCCCGTCCGAAGAGAACGCCTACCGGGCGATCGACTTCCGCGTGGCAGTCGACGGCTAACCGAAACCGAGTCGCGCGACCGCTTCGTCCGTCTTTTGTTGTCTCGGTTCTGAACGTCGTCGACGGTCGGCCCTCGAGTGGCGCGGTCGGCGACCCTACCGGAAAGCACTTGATGACGCACCGACCCGTAGCCGGTATGATCGGTGCGGACCCGACCGGCGCGTTCAGCAGCGTCCAGGCGGTCGTCGTGGGAATCGTGTTGCTCGCGATCTTCGGAACCCTCGGGCTCTCCGTACTCGGCCTGCCGGTCGAACTGACCGGCGTCGTCTTCATCGTTCTCTTCGTCGTTCTGCTGGCGGCAGGCTGGTCGCGCATCGAGCGCGTCCATCCACGACACGGCCAGTCGGACCGCGAGTGAGAACCCGCGTCGCGTCGTACACGTACGACCGCGTCTACCGCCGTCGCTACCTCTCGTGCATCGGCCGGGAACACGCCGATTCGAGACGACTCCCGTCCGCAAAAGAGGAGTTCGGGGTTACCGGTCGTCGAGGACGCTCCGGTACACCGCCCGCACGCGCTCGCCCGAGGTCTGGAGGTCCAGTCCGTCGATCCGTTCGCGGCCGTCCGATCGGGGTCGATCGCGAGCGACCGCCTCGAGGCCGTCGACCAGTTCGTCGCTGGACGTACACACGTACGAGTGTGAGACGTCCTCGAGGGTTTCGCGGACGAAGCCGACGTCGGTCGAGACGACGGGGACGGTGCACGCGGCGGCCTCCTTGACGACCATCGGACCGCTCTCGCGCTTCGAGGTGACGAGGACGGCGTCCGCCGCGTTCATGTAGTACGGGACGTCCTCGTAGGGAACGTCGTTCAGCGTCCGCAGGTCGATTTCGGCGTCGGCGGCGCCGACGACGTGTTCGGCCAGCGGGTAGTTCTTGACCTCTCGACCCGCCTTGTAGGGAAACAGTGCGATCGGCTCGTCGGTTTCCCAGCCGACGTGTTCGCGCGCCCGCTCCCGGTCGATCGGTCGGAACATTTCGGTGTCGATCCCCCAGGGGATGAGATGTGCCGGCATCGACAGCGACTCGCCCATGACCCGGGAGGGAACGATGACGGCGTCGCTCAGCCGTGCCGAGAGCCGGCTGAGCCGGGGAACGAACGGGTGATCCATCATCAGATCGGAGCCCCACAGCGTTACCACGCTGGGAACCGAGGGCTGGGCGATCGCGAACGGCCCCATCAGCCCGTAGTGGGCGTGGACCAGGTCGTAGTCGCCCCGGAGGTGATCGAGCACCTGCGGATAGTACTTCGCGTAGTCGACGGCCGAGCGCGTCTCCTCGGTCGAGTGGATGCCCGGAACCGTCAGCGTGGTACACTCGACGTCGAGGTCTTCGAGCACGTCAACCTGCGTCTCGAAGAACGACCGCGGGGTGTTGACCAGCTGTAACACCTTCATCTCGGCGGCGCGAGCGGTCGTCGCCGTCGTCGCTTCTGGCGTACGAGCGGTCATAGCTGTGGTGTAGACGGCTGCCGGTCGCCGGTGACGACGGCGGGTGGCTGCCGCGAGTCGGCGACGTCCTCGAGCAGTTCGAGAACCACGTTCGTCGTGTCCACCTTATCGGCGAGCAGGCGCTCGTGACGAGCGGCCCAGGGGCCGCCACCAGGGGCGTCGAGGATCTCGACCGCCTGCTCGAGGGCGGCGGCCTGGCCACCCTCCTCGGGGAAGTTGTACAGCAGTCCGTACTCCTCCTCGAGTTCGTCCGTGTACCCCATCGTCAGACTGTTGACGTACACCGCGGGGGTGCCGAGGCTCGCACACTCCGAGGCCATCGTCGCTCCTTCGCCGAGGAACAGGTCGGCGTAGGCGAGCAGGTGGTGGATCTCGTGTGGTGGAACCGTCGCGCGGCAGCGCTCGAGCTCCCGAGGCAGGTCGATTTCGGAGGTGATGAGCACCTCCGCACCGGCGTCCTCGAGCCGGTGGACGACCTCGCTCACGTCGTCGAGGCCGGTCGCCCCGATGTCGTGTGAGGAGTCCCAGCCGTTGAGGCGAACGACGGCGATGGTGTCCTCGGGGTCGACGTCCATCGAGTCGAACACGCTCGGGTCGGGGGTGAACCGATCCGGATGAAGGTAGGCGAGTTCGTGATAGCTGGGGTAGGTCACCTGCTGATCGCCGATCCGTTCGGTGTAGCACGTCGGCGTACAGACGACGTCGGCGACCGGGTGGGTGATCGTGTTGATGAGCGTCGCGTGCTCCGTGTCGGTGAAGACGACGCTCTTCGCGTCCAGGAGCTTCGCGACGTGTGCGGCGGCGACACCGCCGATACCGGTGATCACGTCGGGATCGACGCGGCGGGCGTACTGGAGCAGCCGCCACTCGTAGGTCGCCTGGACGACCGCCAGCTCCGCGAGCGTGCCGCTCTCGCCGGCCAGTACGGTGTGGTCGATGTCGTACCGGTCGAGCAGGTCGACGGCGATTTCCTTGTCGCGGGCGACGACGTGGACCTCGTGACCTCGTTCCTCGAGTTCGCCGATCACGTGCTTGTAGAAGTGGACGTGCCCGGGATGCTGGATCGTAACGATGAACCTCACTGGACACGCACCTCGAGGGGCTCGCTCTCGCGCATGTCGTAGATCATCGCTTGAATCAGCGCGTACGTCCCGATCGCCAGGCCGAGCACCGACGAAACCGCCAGGGTCGTCGAGGCACCTCCGAGAAGGGCGGTGACGAGCGTCGCGCCGGCCAACAGCGCGCCGACGCCGGCAAAGGCCGCGCCGTGGAAATACAGCAGCGCCAGCGGGTGGAAGTTCATCAGGAGGTACTTCTGCCGGAGCCGCCAGAGGAAACTCGAGAGCAGCAGCTTCGACAGCGTCGGGACGAACGAGCGGTACTTGATGTGGCTCGTCTCGTCGCCGTAAACCGCCGGAATCGCGACGTCGGCGACCCGCAGATCGTGGACGTTCAGGTGAACGAGCAACTCGTTCGCGAAGCCGTAATCCTCGTACAGCGAATCGATGTCGACCGTCTCGAGCGCCCGGTGTGAGATCGCCGTATACCCGTTCTGGGGGTCCATCGTCTTCCAGTAGCCGCTGGCGATCTTCGTCAGGAACGACAGCAGGGAGTTGCCGAACAGCCGCCAGGAGGACATCGACTCGCGATGGTCGGGGTACAGGAGCCGGTTCCCCTTCGAGTAGTCCGCGTTACCCGAGGTGATCGGGTCGAGGAGGTCCGGCAGGTAGCTCGCGTCCATCTGGTCGTCGCCGGCCATCACCGTGGTTATGTCGACGCCGTCGGCGAGGGCTCGCTTGTAGCCGGTCTTGATCGCGCCGCCGACGCCGCGATTTTGCCCGTGCTGAATCGGGACGACGCGATCTCCGTCGCTTCCCGTCTCCGATGGAAGGGTGTGGTCGGCGTCGCGGTCCGAAACCGACGCCGTCGCTCCCTCGCTCGAGGCGGCCCCTGCACCGTCGGTGTACAGCGAGCCGTCGTCGGACCGGTACTGTTCGTTGACCTGTCGGGCTGCGGTCTTGATCTCCTCCCAGGTGTCGTCGGTCGAGGCGTCGTCGATGACGTAGAGCCGGTCTATGTAGTCGGGGACCGACGCTATCACGTCGCCGACGAACCCCTCCTCGTTGTACGCCGGGACGACGACGGCGACGCTGTGTCCCTCGTACATTATCGGTCCTCCGGACGGGACGTGTCGTCCGCCGTTCGTGTCGTCTCCATCGTGGGTCGAGTACGACGATCCCACAGTGGCTCGTTCGCTGACGATACGCACTCGTTCATTGTCGGTCGAACAGGGGACCTCCGCGCACCTTATTATAGACCGCACAAGGGTCGGCCTTACGAAGCAGATAACGTGAGTTGCAGCGACCTGATTCGGATCTTCGATCCTACTAAACAGTTCAGCGCCCACAGCTTCGGAATCCGCTCGGTTTTCTCGGGTACGTTCAACGACACCTCCCGGTAGTTTCCCGTCTCGACGGCGAACTCCTGGCCCGATCACGGATTCTCGACACTGTTTCGTTCGCGACAGCGGTCGGCTGCCGGCGCCGAGGGCCGACCGATTGTTAGCAGACTCGAGCCGACGCGATCAGGAACCGCTGGGCCCCATCGCCTGGCAGAGCCGCACCTCCCCGTTGTCGTACAGCGTGCTCTGGTCGGCACGACAGAGTCGTTCCTCCGGGATGTCCATGTTCACCGGGTGATTCCGATCCTGGAACCACGTTGCCCCGTCGGAGTGGAGGGTACGATAGAGCGTGAGATCGTGTGTTACCGGCTCACTCTCGTTGATGTGGGCATAGTTGGTTTGATAGTTGTTGGTTCGATGGATCATCGTCAGGTAGGGCTGATCGGTGTGAATCAGCTGATCCTCCCGGATCTCGCTCCCGTTGGGCGATCCAGTCATCACTCCGATGCTTTCGGCGGCGTCGAGTTCCTGTTCGGTGTAGCCGAGTCGTTCCTGCTCACCGGGGAACGTGGGGTTGTCTATCGCTGCATTTCCGGACAACAACATCATCGAGGGAAACACGAGCACGAAGACGACGAGTACGGCGACGAATACGGTCGGATTCACCTGTCGGGCGAGGAATCGAACACCGATCGCGCCCGTGATCGCAAGCAGCGCGTAGAGGAACGCGAACCATCGGCTGGGGATGAAGTTCACGATCCCGAACAGCGGCAACACGAGGACGAACACGAGCATCACCGAAATCGCTGACAGTAGCGTAAACGCGGAGTGACTGGCCCGCTGGCGCTGCAGGAGGTACAGACAGCCGATGGTCGCCAACAGCAACAGCAACAGGAAGCCGAGTTCGTCGATGTAGGTCGCGACCTCTCCAGCGATCGTCGAGGTTTGTGCGACGGCTTCTACCTCCCCGTCCTCGGTTTGCCGGGTGCTCTGGAGGTTGAGCAGACCCGAGTTCGCGATCGAGTCGGCAAAGAAGTCGAGGATCGTGGTGAGGAAGTTCGAATCTTGGCCCTGGTACGGGGTTAGCGACCACATGAAGGTAATGAACCCGAGATTGAACACCAGCAGCCCGGAGAGGTTGACGGTGTCGGGGATGTTCGAAGTTTTCGACGATCGGGTCGACGGGAGGTCGAACAGTCCCGTCGAGAGCAGGAGTTTGCCGACCAGCCCCGCTCCGAGCAGGACGAGCATGATGAACGACGACACCTGGTGGGTGAGGATGATCGCCACCGACAGCAGGATGAGCAGGAAGAAGTCCCGCGTCTTGTAGTCGGAGTGGAGAACGCGAACGAGCACGTAGAGGAACGCGAGGAAGAAGACGAGGCCGAGACTGGTTGGGATGACGTGAATTCCCCAGTGGATAGCGTAGTCGGAGACGGCGTAGAGGCCGGCGGCGAACAGTGCCCACCGGGTGGGAACGAGCAGCCTGGCTGCCATGTAGACCAGTATCGCCGAGATCGGCATCGCCAGCCCGACGGTCAGAAAGAGCGCCATCCGCGGCGGAAAGTCGAGTAGCTGTGCGGCACCGACGACGAGCAGGTGGAAAAACGGCGCTGCGAAGTGCTTGTCGTGACTGATCGCCGCAAGCGACTCCTCGGCGTGAATATCGCCGACGAAGTGGACCATGTGCGTCCAGACGTCGACGCCGAAGTATGTCGTCGTCGTGAACACTGCTGCAAGTCTGACGACGGCGGCGAGCGCGACGATCTGAGTCAACACGATCCCGGGAACGAGGTCTTCGTTGTGTGCGAACAGTATCTGCACCAGGATCAGCGACGTCAGAATCGCAGCGATGTCAAAAAACAGTATGTTCCTGCCACCCATCAGCGTCGCCATTACGGCGAGGACGCCGACCCCGAGCATCACGATGCTTGGGGCGACTCGAACGACCGTCGAGGGGAGGACGGGAAGCGCGTTCGACGCCTGGTGTTCGCCTCGAGCCGCGAGCAGGTACAGCAGACAGGCCAGTCCGAGGATTATCGGGATCAGTTCGATGAGGATCTGGCTCACGAAAAACCGTAGCGGAAACAACAGCAATGCGACGAGCAGCCCGATGGCTGCGACGTCGATGTCGTACCGCCGGTTTCGTAGCTGATGGCTCATCCAGCTACCGACCATCGGCCACACCTCCGACCGCGTGAACCTGGTCGTACATCGAGTCAGTCGACGGCTGGGCGTTGTTCATCGCGTTACCTCGAGTGGGTTGCATCTGGGATCGATTCGGAATCTGTCCGCGCTGGCTGGTTCGTCTCGAGCAACGCGGTAACAATGATGGTCGTCATATCAAACGTTTCGGAAAGGAGTCGCTCTCGCCGCCGTTGCCACGTCGATGGCGCCTCCTCGAGTACGGTGACGGCGGTCGCGAACGCCTCTGCACGTGCGTTACGGCCGTCGACGGTGAAGACGAGGCCGTATTCGTCCTCGAGTTCGTCGGTATCGCGCCGGCCGTCGTCGCCGACGGCGATCGCCGGCGTTCCGAGCACGGCGCTTTCGACCGCGGTCGTCGTGGTGTCGTCGATGACGAGATCGACGGCGGCGAGCGCGTCGTATCGCCGGTGTGGCTCGATCGTAATCCGCCGCTGTTCGAGGCTGTCCGGAAGTGGGGTCGCTGCGTCGATCAACACCGTTGCCCCCTCCCGTTCGAGGCGGTCGACGAACTCGACGGTCCGTGACGTCTGCTCCTGGTCAGTGCTCACCTCACCCGTCGCCGTCCAGGAGAGGGGTGAGAGAAGGACGAGCTGATCGCCGTGGTCGACTGATTGGCCGAGCTCCTGACGGATACGTCGATCCGGAGTGAACGTGTTCGGATGGAGGTAGGCGAGCTCCCGGTAGCTGGAATACTCCGTCACGTCGTTCATTCCGGCTTCGCTCCGTTCGGGAGCGTAGATCGCGTCGACGAACGGCAGTGCGAGCCGTTCGATGAACCCCGTTCGTTCGGTGTCGGTGAAGACGACGCTTCGCGCTCCCACGAGCCTCGCGACGTGACCGACGGCGACCGCGTTCACCGCCGTCATCACGTCCGGCTGCACTCTGCGGGCGTGTTTCAGGAGCCCCGCTTCGTATTCGACCTCCGTGCGCGCCAGTTCGCCGAACCCGTCGCCAGCGCTCGCCAACCCGACGTACGGTATCTCGAATCGCTCGAGTAACTCGAGCACCGCCCGGTCCCGTCGCGCGAAGACGTGAACGTCGTGGCCGTGCTGTTCGAGTTTTCGGATCGCGTCTCTGAAAAAGTGTACGTGATCGGCACACCGAACGGTGACGACGACTTTCACGCGACCGTCACCTCCAGGCATCGATAGCCGAGTGGGGTCGTGGACGCGGCGAGCGCCTCGGGCGACGGAGCCGGTGCTAAATGGGCTCTTACAGCCGTCTCACCGCGTTCGTCTCTCATATGTCGTTCGTCGCCTGAAGATCAGCGGGCAGTGATAGGTGTTCGGCCGGTGCACCGACGGCCAGCGTCTCCGCCGGGACGTCTTCGGTGACGACCGCCCCGGCCGCGACGAACGCGTTCGCGCCGACCGTCCGCCCCGGCAGAATCGTCGCGTTCGCACCGATGGAGGCGCCGTCCTCGATCGTCGGTCCCTCGAGATCGACGTCCTTCCGGACGGGGTAGGGATCGTTCGTCAATACGGCGTGTGGACCGAGGAAGACGTTCGAGCCGATCGTCGTGTCCGTCGGGACGTAGACGCCGGACTGGATCGAGACGTTCGAGCCGACAGCCGTGGTGCCGTCGATCACGCTCCCGGTTCCGACGAGCACGTCATCGCCCAGCCGAGTTCGTTCGCGAACGAGGGCGTTGTGCCCCGTCGTGAACCCGTCGCCGATACTCACGTCGGCGTAGACGATCGTTCCCGAGCGGATCGTCGCATCGTCGCCGATTCGGGCCGGCTCTCCGAAGTGATCGTAGCCGTAGCCGACGGTGGCACCCTCGTCGATCGCCGGATTGTCACCGGTGGTGTAGGACATAGTAGATTACGCGCACTCGGTGTCGGCGTCGTCGGTGTCCTCGTCTGCGAGCGGATCGTCGACGGTCGACGACGAGAGCTTCCTGAGGATCGCTTCGTTTTTCGCCTGGCCCCATCTGGGGAGTCGTTCTCTGGTGGACATGAGTTGATCTCTCACACGTGGGTGTGAGCGTTATCCAGTAGGTTCCCCGGAACGGGCTTTATTATCGAGCTGGTAAGTCGAGATACCCCGCTCACTTAGTCACTGAATACGAATAGAACATCGACCTGATCTATTGAATCGGTGCCGGGACGGCGATACCGGCACCGATTTCCAGTTCGTTCCATCGATTAAGGGCCGCACAAGCCGCTGTTCGAGACGGCCGTCTCGGATCGATCGTGTCGAACCCGCTATCCGACTCGGTGTTTCGTGGGATATCGGCGACTCCGGGTGATCGGCGATATCCACGGCCGCTGGCGACACTGTCTGCGCGAAAACGAAGATGAGTTCGTGGGTTCATACGGACCACTGTAATCGGCCCCGGCGCAACCGCAGGGCGGTTCGCGGCTGCGCCGGAGAACTCGGTACAACAGACCGTATCAGTGGTCGAGGCTACTGACGACGTCGGCCTCGAGGGTGTCGGTGGCGATCGTTTCGTCGTACCGGGACGGGCTGTCGTCGGTCATCGTCACCTCGATCGCCTGAGCGAGCCGCAGGGCACGCAGCCCGTCTTCCCCGCTTACCCGCGGCTTTCGGTCCTCGGTGACGGCGGTCACGAAGTCCGTAAGCTCCTCTCTGAGCGGCTCGCTCGTCTGGACGGTGAGTCGCTCGACGAGGTTCTCGTGGCGGTATCTGACGTTTCCGTTCTCCTCGATGAACTCCGGCATCGAGTGGCGGTGGACCTCAACCGACTGGTCGATGTAGTCGATCTCGACGCGACACTCGCGGGCGTTGATCGAGAGCGTTCGGACCTTTCGCTGGGTTATCCGGCTGGCGGTGAGTCGTCCAACGGTGCCGTCGTCGAACCGGAGCGTCGCGTTGGCGTAACAGCCGTCGTCGGTCGCCGTTCCCTGGAGGTCAGTGACGTGGCTGTCGATGAGCCCGGAGACGACGTCCAGGTCGTGGATCATCAGATCCATCACCGCCGAGTCGTCGATCTCGCGCCCCGGTGGTGGGCCGAGCCGTTCCGCTTCGATCGCGATCACGTCCAGGTCGTCGACGAATTCCGCGACCGTCGACACCGCCGGATTGTAGCGCTCGACGTGACCGACCTGTATCTGGACGTCCTTGAGCCGGGCGAGATCGATCAGCTTCTGTCCCTGCTCGGGATCGTCGACGAACGGTTTCTCGACGAGGACGTGGACGCCCGCCTCGATACACTTGCGGGCGATGTCGTAGTGGAACTGCGTCGGAACGGCGATCGACACCACGTCGACGGCCTCGAGCAGTTCGTCCATCGACAGCGCCCGTGTTTCGCGTTCGGCGGCGACCTCTCGCGCGCGCACCTCGTCGACGTCGTGGATGCCGACGAGTTCGACGTCCGAGAGCTCTCGGTAGACCCGCACGTGGTTCTGGCCCATCGACCCGGTGCCGATGACGCCGGCCTTGACGGGGAGGTCGACGCTCATCGGATACGCACCTCCGTAAACGCCGCGACCGCGTCCGCGATCCGCTCGACGTCGTCCTCGTTGACGCCCGGGTGAACCGGGAGCGAAACCGCTCGCTCGGACAGCTCACGGGACACCGGGATCTCGGGATCGAACCCCTCGTAGGCCGGCTGATCCGGAATCGGCGTCGGGTAGTAGATCCCGGTGCCGATTCCTCGTTCCTCGAGGTGGGAAACGAGCCCGTCACGGTCGTCCGTTTTGATCGTGTACTGGTGGTAGACGTGGCGGTACCCCTCGGGAACCGTCGGCGTTTCCACCGGCACGTCCGCGAGCGCCGCGTCCAGGGCGGCGGCGTTCTCGCGGCGCGCCTCGTTGAACGCCGGCAGGTGCTCGAGCTGTGCTCGTCCGATCGCGGCGGCGATATCCGTCATTCGGAAGTTGTGGCCGACGTCGGCGTGTTCGTAGCCGTAGGCCTCGCCCTCGACGCGCCGCCCGTGGTTGGTGTATCGTCGGGCCCGGCGCATCACGTCTTCGCGGTCGGTGGTGATCATGCCGCCTTCGCCGGTGGTCATGTTTTTGGTGGGGTAAAACGAGAAGCAGGCGGCGTCGCCGAAGCTGCCTACCCGCTGGCCGTCGATCGCGGCTCCGTGGGCCTGGCAGGCGTCCTCGAGCACCGCCAGGTCGTGTTCGTCGGCGATTTCTGTCAGGGCGGGCATGTCGGCGGCCAGCCCGTAGAGGTGGACCGGCATGATCGCCGCCACGTCCTCGCGTTCCCGGACGACCTCGCGGACCTGTGCGGGATCGAGCGCGAACGTCTCGGGGTCGACGTCGGCGAAGACGGGGGTCGCACCGGCCAGGCGGATCGCGTTGGCGCTGGCGACGAACGAGAACGGCGAGGTGACGACCGCGTCGCCCTCGCCGACGCCCAGCGCCTCCAGGGCCGCGTGCAGCGCGGTCGTCCCGTTCGAGGTCGCGACGCCGTAGGCGGTCTCACAGTAACCGGCGAACTCGCGCTCGAAGGTGTCGACCTCCTCACCGGCAGCCAGTGCGCCGGCGTCGATGAGTTCGTCGACGCGTTCGCGGGCTCGCTCGCTCACGGTCGGGTCCGCGATCGGAATCGAGCTCATCGAATCACCCGGTGCGCCCGTCTCGCTTTCGTCTGTCCCCCATCGCTTGCGGCCTCGTCGGGGTTCACCACTGGCGTTGCACTCATCTCTTGGCTCTTCCTCGGTCCACGGGACGCATTATTATCGCCCAGATAAGGAGACACTCTGTCGCGACTAAGCGCCCCCAAAACGTCGAATTCGACTGAACTGGTCGGCGGACACTGCCGTGCGAGACCGTTTACGGGGGTGTTGCGGCAATGTCTGACTCTTCACCGTTCTCGACCCCTTATCTCGTCGATAATGAAGGGTCCTCCGGGGTACACTTCTGTCAGAAGCCGACCGATCGGCTCGAGAGACACCATGAAAGGAGATCATCTGTTATCACCCGTGGCCCTCGATGCGTCGAGCGAAACGGAGGTACTGTCATAACCATGTCCGATACGATGCGAGATGCCGCCTCAAAGACGAAACGCGAGGACGGGAGCACGGATACGATCTGCGTCGTCGGGATGGGATACGTCGGGCTGCCGCTCGCGGTCGGATTCGATCGCCGCGGCGCGGACGTGATCGGCCTCGACGTCGACGAGGCGAAGATCGACGCGCTCGCTGACGGTACCGACGCGACGGGCGAAATCGGCGACGAGATCATCGAAAACGGCGAGATCGAGTACACGACCGACGCCGCAGCCGTCGCCGACGCCGAGTACGCTATCGTCACCGTCCCGACCCCGGTCGACGACCAGCACAACCCCAACATGGACTACGTCGAGGCTGCCGGCCGATCGCTCGGCGCCCACGTAACGCCCGGGACGACGGTCGTCCTCGAGTCGACCGTCTATCCGGGTGCGACCCGGGGGATCCTGGAGCCGGCCCTCGAGGAGGAGTCCGGCCTTACGGTCGGTGAGGAGCTCCACGTCGGCTACTCGCCCGAGCGACTCGCACCCGGCACCGATCACGGGCTCGGCGAGGTCGTCAAGATCGTTTCCGGGGAGTCGCCCGACGTTCGCGACGACCTCGTTCGTCTCTACGAGCAGGTCGTCGACGCCGGCGTCTACCCGGCCCCCTCCATCGAGGTTGCAGAGGCCGCGAAAGTGTTCGAAAACGTACAACGCGACATCAACATCGCGCTCGTCAACGAGCTTTCGATCACCTGCGACCACCTCGACCTCGATACCGAGGAGGTTCTCGAGGCCGCCGAAACCAAGTGGAATTTCCACGACGGCTACCGGCCGGGACTGGTCGGCGGCCACTGCATCCCCGTCGACCCGCACCTGCTCGCCCACCGCTCGGAGAGCGAGGGCTACTCGCCGAAGCTGATCCTTCAGGCGCGCGAGATCAACGAGTACATGCCCAAACACGCCGCCGAGCTCACGATCAAGGGGCTCAACCGGTGTGGGAACGTGATCCAGGACTCTCGCGTGCTCGTGCTCGGGCTCGCGTACAAGCCGAACGTCGGGGACATCCGCACGTCGGAGGTCAGCGGCGTCATCTCCGAACTCAAAGAGTACGGCGCGGAGGTCGTCGGCTACGACCCCCACGCCGACCCTCACGCGACGACCGACGCCTTCGACATCCCGATCGCCGACCACCTTTCCTTCGACGGGTTCGACGCGATCGTCCTCGCGACGGGCCACGACGAGTTCGCCGCGTTCGATCTCGAGGCTGTTGCGGGCGACCTCAACGACGATCCGTTCATCATGGATATCGCCGGTCTGTACGATCGCGACGCCGCGGTCGCGAACGGGTTCGAGTACGATCGACTGTAGGCCCGCCCAAACCGGTTCGTTTTATCTCGTTTCTAACCGTTCAGCGAAGCATACAGCCAGTTCGAACGAACGTACCGGTCCTGTTTGGTTTACATACTCATCTCTCGGTTCCGAGAGGAACGTGATCGGGAGAAATATCCGCGACTCGGTGGATGAATGTGTTCGGATGTCCGGTTCCAGTCGCCGTCTTGCCTGCGTCAGACATCACGCCGGAATCGACTGCAATGAACGGAACGAATTCGTTACTCCACAGCTAACACTGCCGTTAGTCTATCTATAGTAATGGGTCGTGGGCGTCTGTGTTGCTATCATGTCCGTGCACCGTTCGCCGTCTCGAACTGTCGTCACGGACGACCGACTATGACACGATGCACGACCACCGACGATGGCGCTGGATCGACCGCGAAGACGTGCGTACGGTTCCAACGTCGCCCGGTGCTCGAGACGGCACCTGCGGAAGCGGTGCGAACTGAGGTGACTACCTAATGTGTGGAATTATCGGCCGCGTAGGGAACGGGGATGCTATCGACACGCTCCTCACTGGACTCGAGAACCTAGAATACCGCGGCTACGACTCGGCCGGCGTCGCCGTCCAGAACGGCGCCGGTATCAAGGTGCAGAAACGCTCCGGGAAGGTACAGGAGCTGAAAAACTCGATCGACGGGCGGCCGCTGGAGGGCCGAGTGGGTATCGGCCACACGCGATGGAGTACACACGGGCCACCGACCGACGAGAACGCCCATCCCCACACGGATTCGACCGCCGACGTCGCGGTCGTCCACAACGGAATTATCGAGAACTACGTGACGCTGAAGGCCCGCCTGGGTGAGCAGGGCCACGAGTTTACGAGCGATACCGATACCGAAGTCATCCCGCACCTCATTCAGCAGTATCTGGACGAGGGAATGGCGAACGAAGCCGCGTTCCGCCGCGCAATCGACGAACTCGAGGGAAGCTACGCCGTCGCCGTCATGTTCTCCGGCGAACACACCATCTACGCGGCGCGCCAGGGCTCGCCGCTGGTCGTCGGCATCGAAGACGACGAGTTCTTCCTGGCGAGCGACGTCCCCGCGTTTCTCGAGTACACCGACAGCGTCGTCTACCTCGAGGACGGCGACGTCGCCATCGTCGACCCCGACGGCGTCGAGTTCACGGATCTCGACGGTAACGCGATTGTTCGCGAACCGGAAACGGTCGACTGGGACCCCGAACAGGCCGGAAAGGGCGAGTACGATCACTTCATGCTCAAGGAGATTTACGAGCAGCCCACCTCGCTCTCCCAGGCGATCGAGGGCCGTCTCGATCCCGAGACGGGCTCGATCGACCTCGACGGCTTCTCCGCTGGAACGTTCGAGGACATCGAAAGCGTCCAGTTCGTCGCATGCGGCACGTCTTATCACGCAGCGCTGTACGGCTCGCTGACGCTGAACAAGGCCGGCGTCCAGTCGACCGCGCTGCTGGCCAACGAGTACAGCGTCTCCGCCCCGCCGGTCGATGAGAACACGCTCGTCATCGCCGTCACGCAGAGCGGTGAAACCGCTGACACGCTCAGTGCGCTCCGGAAAGCGACCGAAAACGGCGCGCAGACCGTCACCGTCACCAACGTCGTCGGTTCGACGGCCTCCCGCGAGGCGGACGACACGTTGTTGATCCGCGCGGGTCCCGAAATCGGCGTCGCGGCGACCAAGACGTTCTCCTCGCAGGCGGTCATGCTCAGCCTGCTGGGACAGCGAATCACCGCCGATATCCGCGGTGAGGGCGCCACCGGCGACCTCTCCCCGATGCTTTCGGATCTCACGAAGATGCCCGACCAGATCGAGTCGCTGCTCGAGGAGTCGGTCGCCCTGGAGATCGCCGACGAGTACGACGGCAGCCAGTCGTACTTCTTCATCGGTCGCGGCCTCGGCTTCCCCGTCGCCCTCGAGGGCGCGCTGAAGTTCAAGGAGATCACCTACGAGCACGCCGAAGGGTTCGCCTCCGGCGAGCTCAAACACGGTCCGCTCGCGCTCGTCACCCCCGACACGCCCGTGTTCGCGGTATTTACCGGCGAGGAGGACGAGAAAACGCTGAAGAACGCCGAGGAGGCCCAGACCCGCGGTGCACCCGTGGTCGCGGTCTGTCCAGACGGCCATCCGGCGACCGACATCGCGGACGCCCACCTCGAGATTCCCGAGACGGACTCCGACCTCGCGGGGCTGCTCGCGAACGTCCAGCTCCAGCTCGTCTCCTACTACGCGGCCGACCTGCTCGACCGTCCGATCGACAAGCCGCGGAACCTCGCGAAGAGCGTTACCGTCGAGTAACCGGCTCGCGCGACCGACCCGTTCCGTTTTTTACGCCGTCTCTCGCGTCGCCTCGAGAGTCTCGACCCTACGAGTCGAACGCCCAGTCGGCGGCGGCGCCCTCACCGTACTCGAGTCGGAGCCTCGAGCCGGTTTCGTGCTCGGACCCGAAGGGGCTGTCTTCCACGTACTCGGCGGTAAACGAAATCTCCGCGACGCGGTCTCCCGGTTTCGGACTCATCGCGTCGACGCTACTGGCGAATTCGTAGGTCTTCGGCCACCGCTCGGATTCGACGAACGAGAGCGTCCAGCCGACGGTTCCGCGCTCCCGTCCCAACTCGAGGGTGAACCGCGGCTCGTCGTCCGTTGGCTGGGTGTTCGAGTCGAACGCCGCAACGTCACGGCGCTCCGGTATCGGTCGCCACTCGTGGGTCGTTCGGAAGGCGCTGTGGTGCCAGTCGTCGCCCGACTCGACGCGATACCGCGCCACGAGAACGAACCCTGGGTCGTCGTCGCGTTCGAAGAGCAGTCCCGTCGCCTCGATATACGAGCCATCCGGCTGCCACTCCGTACTGTCACTCGCGGCGACCGTCGCGTTTCCATCGGGTCGAACGGCACCACCGTCCGCGAACTCGTGGGTGCCATCGGTACCTCCGAACGCGGTGGTTCAGCCAGCGAACGCGGGCATCGTCGTCGCGACGCAGAGAAACGTGCGCCTGGAGGGCATACAGGCATTTCGGAACTCTATCATGTGGTCCTTCTCTTTCGAAAACAGCATCTATCTGCGCCAGGTTTTTGGGCGACTCCGCTCGCTCGATTCTCGCCTGCGGTTAGGTGTGACCACCTCGAGAATTTTCGGCGACGCTTTCTGCGGCGGCCGCTATGTAACTCCCGCAAGCGACCCAGTACATCCGTGATAAGACCATCGCTGTCCGAACCGAAACACGACGGTGCGCGCCGCGATCAGAACCCGTCGTCGGAGTCGCTATCGCTCGAGTCGTTGTCCGGATCGTCGTCTGCCGAGTCGTTGTCCGGGTCGCCGTTGTCCGCGTCGTCGACCTCGCTCGAGTGGACGAGTTCGCCCTCGAGGTAGACGTTCGCCTCGCCGTCGAGTCGCTGGAACTCGACGTCGCCGTCGACCGCGTAGGTGTGGCTGCCCGACTCGAGTTCACCGGAGGCAGCCGACTCGTCGACGGTCGACTCGGACTCGGTCTGTTCGTCTGCGGGCTCGACCGCGCCGCCGACGGTTAGCTCGTAGACGACGGTATCGGTGCCGATCGCCTCGATCTCGAGGGTGTAGCTCGGCTCGTCCTCGTCGCCGTCGGCCCCGTTACCGTTTTCGTCCTCGTTACCGTTTTCGTCCCCGTTACCGCCTTCGCCGTCCGCATCGCCGTTTTGCCCGTTCGAGTCACCGTTTTCGCCGCCGTCATCGCCCGCGTCGCCGTCTTCTCCGTCCGCTGACTCGTCATCGCTCGCGTCCCGGCTCTCGTCGTCCGACGGGCCGTCCCCGTTTTCGGGGACCGAGTCGTCATCGTCGCCGACGGACGGGAGACTCGAGTCGGCGATACCGCCGGCTCCCAGCGAGAGAACGACCCCGACGCCGAACAGCAGCAGTCCGAACAGAACCAGTCCGGCGTGGACGCCGTTGATCGACCCCCGTTGTCCGGTTCGTGTCTCGTCGAGGCCGTCTCGTGAGTGCATGGGTTCCGTTGGGTTTGGAGGCGTGGTTACCGGTCTCGGTCGACGGTTTCGCCGGGCGTGGTGGTGGCACCGGTGTCGAGTTTCAGCCCGGGGGTAAGGCTGGTGTTGATCGCGGTTTTGACCTCGTCGCCGGCGACGACGCCGAACTTTCTGCGGCCGGTCGGGGTCCGCTCCCCCTTGACGGTGAACTCGATGTCCTCGCCGTCGTGGCGCAGATTCGCGACGGTCGTTCCGGCGCCGAAGTTGACGTTACGGCCGAGGACGCTGTCGCCGACGTACGAGAGGTGGCCGACCGTCGCGCCGGCTGAGAGCACGCTGTTTTTCACCTCCACGGCGTGGCCCACTTTCGCGCCCTCTCCCACGAGGGTCGCCCCTCGAACGTACGCGTTCGGTCCCACTGTCGCATCCTTGCGGATCAGCGCTGGCCCCTCGATCACGACGCCCGACCTGATCTCGGCGCCCTCCTCGACCACGACGGGTCCCTCGAGGTGGGCGTCCTCGCTTACCTCGCCGTCGATCCGCCCCTCGAGTTCGCCGAGTTTCCACTCGTTCGCCTCGAGCAGTTCCCAGGGCCGACCGACGTCCATCCACCGCTCGAGGGTGACCGGCGTCACGGTGTACTGGTCGATCACTTTTGCGAGGACGTCCGTGATCTCGTGTTCGCCCCGGTCGCTTTCGGGTACCTCGAGCCAGTCTTTGGCCTCGGCCGGGAAGGCGTACGCCCCGGCGTTCGCGAGGTTCGTGGGCGGGTCGGCCGGCTTCTCGACGATCCCGGTAATACTGTCGTCGACGGTGCTCAACACTCCGTAGTTCCGGGGATCGTCGACCTCGAAGGCACAGACGGCCGGACACTCGGCGAACAGTCGATCGACCGTCGCCTGGTCGTAGAGGTTGTCACCGTTGAGAACCGCAAACGGGCCGTCGATGTGTTCGCGCGCCGTGTTCACGGCGTGGGCGGTGCCGGCCTGTTCTTCCTGGATGGCGTACTGTACGGGAACGCCACGGTAGCGCTCGCCGAAGTGGTCACGAACCGTGGCCGCCTCGTAGCCGATCACGAGTACGACCTCCGACGCGCCGGCGTCGATCGCGGCATCGACCGTATGGGCCACGAGCGGTCGGTCTGCGACCGGAAGCATCGGCTTCGGGAGTGACGCAGAGAGCGGTCGAATGCGCGTGCCTTCGCCCGCTGCGAGAACAATCGCTTTCATCGATGGCCGATAGTTCCCGCACAGGACGCATAATTATACGGGATATAAGCGCGTGCCGCTCGGCGACAGCCGTTTTGGAACGCCAGTCGTTCGACAGGCCGCGGTGTATGGAGAACGTACTCGATCGAAGACCTGTTCAGCCGGTTTGTACGGTCAGGTGCTGATCCTCTGTCCGGCTTTGGTTTGATTCATCCGGATCGGTATACCACTGATCACGTCCGGACGAGACTCGTTTGAGGGGTACTCTCGGTAACGGTATGCGTTAACTCTTTTGGCCATTACCGCTGCCCCCCTCAAATCGGGACGTTTTGTCCCGCTATATCCTCTCCAAAAACTCAAGTAATAATGAATTTCTGGCAGACGCGGCCATGATGTTCTATTTCTCCGTACATTCTCTCCCGGACCATTCCGACTGTTGTCCCAATTTCATCACTCTCCCGTCCGGCGTTATGTTGTTTATAGTAAATAGTCTACTGTCGCTATGCAGTGATGATGTCGACGGAACCATCCGACACGAAGTGGACGCCGATGGCTGCCACTCAGCAGACGACCGCACCTCGCTGTATCAACTGCGACAACCAGGTCACTCGTCAGTTCGCACGCGTGTTCGGTGATAACCGGGACGTCGTTCACGCGTGCCCCGAGTGTTCGACCTACCGGGAGATGAAAACCGCCGACTACATTCCGAAAGAAGTCCGATAGCCGTCCGTCGCCTCTGACATGGTCTTCTACCGCTCGTTACCCTCGAGCGACTAGTTCGGTAATCGTCGACGCGAGCGCGACTACTCCATCGCGTCCGCCACGATCGCTGTTGCGTCATCGTACAGCGTTTCGGCCGTGGCCTCGTCGCGAGCCTCCGCAGTCACCCGAACGAGCGGTTCGGTCCCACTCGCCCGGAGCAAGAACCAGCCCCCGTCCGTGCCGACGCGAACACCGTCGAGCGTGTCGACGTCGTCGTACCGTTTCTCGACGTACTCCTCGATACGGCTCATAACGGCGGTTTTGTCCGCAACCTCGATCGAGGAGCGGCGGATCGGATACGTGTCGATAGACGCGGCGAGCTCCGAAAGCGGCCCGCGGTCGGCGACCAGTTCGACGAGCTTACACGCGGCGAGTGGCCCATCCGGACACAGCGTTTCGGTCGGCCAGATCCACGCTCCGCTCGGCTCGCCACCGAAGCTGACGTCCGGTTCGGTCGCTCGCTCGGCCACGTAGACGTCGCCGACCTGGGTTCTGGTCAGCGAGGCACCGACGGCTGCGAGCGCGTCGTCCACTGCGAGACTCGTGTCGACCGGAGCGGCCACCCGCTCGCCGTCGCTCGCGGCGTTCCGAGCGAACAGCGCCAACAGCGAGTCCTTGGGAACGAACGTCCCGGTTTCGTCGACGGCCATCATCCGGTCGGCGTCGCCGTCGTGGGCGATGCCGAGATTGGCGTCGGTTTCGGCGACGACGGTCATGAGGGTTCCGAGCGTTTCACGGTTCGGTTCGCTCGGTCGCCCGGGAAAGCCACCGTCCTGTTGTCCGTTCAGCGTCTGAACGTCACAGCCGAGTTCGTGTAGCACCGATGCCGTGACGCCGCCGGTGCCGTTGCCGACGTCGACGACGACATGGGGTGGGCTCTCGATCGATACCGACTCGTGTAGCTGTTCGGCGTGATACTCGAGTGCCCCGTCGCGTTCTTCGTAGGAGCCGAGTTCGTCCCAGGATCCGAGTTCGTAGCTCCCCTCGTTGACCCGTCGTTCGATCGCTTCTCGCTGATCGGGTCCGAACGCTTTCCCAGACGGCGTCCAGAGCTTGATTCCGTTGTCCGGTGCCGGATTGTGTGAGGCGGTGATAACGATACCGGCATCCGCATTCAGCCACTCGATCGCACGTGCAATCGTCGGCGTCGGCGCGATGCCGACGTCGATCACGTCTGTGCCACATTCGCGTACGCCAGCGGTAAGCGAGTCGGTCAGTAGTTCGCCGCTCTCCCGCGCGTCGCGGCCGACGACAACCCGGTCGTACCCGTCGGATGCGACCGCCCGTCCGACCGAGAGCGCGAGTTCGGCGGTCACATCCGTTCCGACGACGCCACGTATTCCACTCGTCCCGAACATGCTCGAGACTCACGCTGGTGACGGGTTAATATGTATGGACTAAGGACTTCCTTGTCAAATGAATTCGGCTCCTACCGCTGTTTTCGGCCACTATTCGTTATCGAGTGCTACTATACATATTCATTCACCGCAGTCGCCCGACCATAGTTGAACGTCCCGTGTGTGTTCGCTGAAACGATGAATGAGTGCATAAGGACGGATGATTGCACGGGATTAGCCGTTTAGCGGCATCCTATATTTCTAAACGGTAATCGGTGTACTTATATCACACTCTACTACCCCTGAGTGAGGAGATTCCAGTGCACGATTTGACCGGTTTCCAGCGCGATCTGATGTTCGTCATCGCAGGAATGGAGTCGCCGAACGGCCAAGAGATCAAAAAAGAACTCGAGGTGTCCCAGGGTCGTGAGATCCTTCACGGACGCCTGTACGCAAACCTTGACACGCTCGTCGAGGACAGCTACGTCGAAAAAGGCGAACTCGATGGACGGACGAACCGCTATACGATCACCGACAAGGGCAAGGAGGCTATCGCTGCCAGATACGAATGGCAGACCGAGTACGTCTCCCCGGATGCAAAGCCCGCCAAACTGTAACGCGCAACTGCTTTCCAATCAATGAGTGCGACAAACCAAGACACCGACGTCAGTACTGAAGCGGATACGGACACTAAATCGGCCGTTTCGGAGCTTCCACCCAGTGCGAAGCTCGTCTTCAAGGTTCTCGAGTATGAGGGGTCGATGACCCAGGACCGTATCGCGACGGAATCGCGGCTCTGTCCTCGGACCGTCCGCTACGCGCTCGGTAAACTCGAGAACCAGGGAATGGTGACCAGCCGCGTCAATCTCAAGGACGCGCGCCAGTCGGTCTACCAGCTCGCAGAGTAACGTTGCAGTTCGTTCTTCACGATCTCCCGAGAGACCGCAGCGGCGGGTACGATCCGATTCCGACGGCCGACAGCAGCGGTGGCGTCCGTTTTCCGACCACGACGGCGGCCGGTTGACGCTGCTGTCGTCTCCGGAATCGCGGCTGGCGCTTCCGATCCACGTACCGCCTCTACGGTTCGCGCACTGTTGTTGCGATCCGGTACCTGGCGCCCGTTCGTCGAACAGGTCGCCGTAGCGGTCGCCCTCGAAAGGAAGAAGACTGAAAGTCACTACACACTTGGCGACGCCCATCGGCGGCGACCCTCGGCCTCAGCGACGGTGCTGGCCGCTCAGCGGTGACTGGCTGTGACCCGCTTCAACGACTACTATCGGCGCGCGCTGGTACCCTCGAGTCGACGAAAAAAGCTGGTGTGATGAGGCTATAACAGCAGCGCGACGATCGCTAGTACGATAAAGATCAGCACGAAGATCCGTGCGATCCCCATCGTTACGCCTGCAACGCCTCGAGCACCGACACCGCCAGCGAGGATCGCCAATACGAAGAAGACGATCGCCAGCCAGAGGAACTCACCCGGCATGGTCCCACCTCTTCGTGGTCGGCTGTGGTGTCGGGTCGATACGACCGCTGGATCGCTGGCAGTTTGGTGCCATACGACCAACCTGACATTGACCTCCCCCTTCGTTATCAACGTGATAGTTTCGAAAAACCGGTTTCTATGAGTGTCATAACGTACTGATTCTCTCGAATGTTGGAGAGAGGCGGTTCGATACGCCGAACGATGATGCGGCCGTCTTCCCTCTTTATCCCGTCTCAAACTCCGCTCGGCGTCTCGAATCGACGGTACCGAACGCGATTATCGGCGTGATAATAAGGATCACTGATCGTGACTGTTCACATATGTCTACCCGAACGCTCCTCCCGTCGTCGAGGACCGACGGCCGGCGCACTGTGGGCACGGTCCGTTCGGTGCTCTCGAGTCCGTCGTACGCGCTGGTGGCCCTGCTCGGCAGTGTCGTCGGCCTCACGCTGTTCGTCGCCTCGCTCAACATTGACCTGTTCCGCTTTGCCCTCCTCGAGGCAGACCACATGAGCACTGGCGACCGGTTTGCGATCCTCTTCGAGCAGTATCCGTTCCTCGGACCGATGTTCGAACCGACGACGGGGGGATTGCTGGTCGTTTCGGGGGTCCTGTTCGGTATCAACCTCTCGCTGCTCGTCTATCACTTCCGTCAGGACCGCGTCACGCTCGGCCAGGGTTCGGGAAGCCTCCTCGGGGTTCTCTTCGGCACGCTCGGCGCGGGCTGTGCCGCCTGTGGGACCGTCGTTCTCGCGGCGATCCTGTCGCTGTTCGGGCTCGGCGGTGCTGCCGCACTGCTCCCGTTCGACGGCCTGGAGTTCGCGGCGCTCGCGCTGGTGACGCTCTCGCTGTCGATCTACTGGCTCGCAGACGGGATCCGGAGCGGTGCCGTCGAGGGCTGTCCGCTGTAGCCCTCGCCGTTACCGCAGTTTCTGGTAGCGGTCGATTAGCAGGTCCAGACCGAACGCCCCGGCGGTGATCGTGTAGTGGGCTTCGAGACGGGGGTTGAACTTCGCCTTGTACCGGTTGATGCTCGGGACGCCAGCCCCGACGAGATCGTAGCGCTCGAGACCGGCCTCGAGTCCGTCCCGCATGACGTGCCAGTCCAGCAGGTCGTTGATCGAGAGGTCGACGTCGGCGTCGGGTTTCACCCCACCCTGCCACCGATAGCGGGTCGTTTCGGACTCGATAACGAGAATGCCACCGAGGAACTCGCCCGCGGACCGACAGGTGTACGGCCGGAGCGCGCCCTCGGGTAGCTCCTCGTACAGCGAACGAGCAAACTCGGCGGAGAGCTGAAACGGTCGGTCCTGACTCTCATACCGCGCGCGAACCTGATCGACGATCCGCTCGACGTCGTCACCGGTCCCCTCTTCGACGACGTACGCGCCCTCGTCCGCGTTACGGACGTTGCTTCGCGCGTCGCTGCTGAAGCGACCGAGTAGCTCGTCTTCGGTTCCCTCGAGGTCGACGACGTAGGTGTAGCCCGGGCGAACCTCGTACTCGTTCCAGGTAAACGGGCGGAGGTCGTCGAACTCGGCGGCGACGAACTTACAGTACCACGGTGAGAGTTCGGTATCGATCCACTCGAGACAGCCCTCGACGAACCGCTGGGTTCGGCGGTCGGCCTTGCGCTGTTTGAGTTTGTCGACGTTCAGTAGCGACGGGCCGAGATAGCACGACCACGAGTACGGCGCGGGTGAGAACGCCCCCGTAAGCGGCCCCTTCGTGTACGCGAAGACGGGAAAGAGGCCGACAGCTTCCTGTCCCTTGAACCCGGCGAGCAGGTGGACTGTCGTCCCCGTGTCCTCTGCCTGTAGCGCCAGCGCTTCGGCTCGGTAGAACGGGTTCGTTCCGTCCGCTCGTTCGACGTATCGATTCCACTCGTCGGCGTCGGTCTGGGGGTCGAGTTCCCTGATTTCGACGCTCATCGTCAGAGATACCCCAGGTCCGAGAGACGGTCTTCGACGGTTGCATCGTCGGTTGCCGTGATCGGTTCGGGATCGTAGGCGGGATACTCCGTCCGCTCACCCGGGCCGACCGCCGGCAAGACCCGCCCGTCCATCTCGGCGTCGACCGGGACGTCGAACAGCGCGCAAATCGTGGGCGCGATATCGAAGATGGTCGGTGAGCCGAGCGAGGCCGTCTCGTCGAACGCGGGACCGGTTGCGGCGACGATTCCCGTTCGCTTGTGGTTCCAGGATTCGACCGGCTCGGCGAACTGTTCGCCCTCAAGACCGCCGACGATGGCGTTGTCGAAGCTCGTGGGCACCGTCAGAATATCGGGGCCGCGATCGAGTTCCGGCCCGTCGAAGTACGTCTCTCTTGGTTCGACCGCTTCGAACATCGGTTCGCCGGCGGGCGTCTCCACTGCCGCGAGTTCGTCGATCAACGCCGCCCGAACCGCCTCGTACTCCGAGGCGGGCACCTGGCCGTTCGGCTCGCGGCCTTCGAGGTTGAGCCGTATCCCGAGTTCGCTCTTCGAGCGGACGTACGCCCGCGAATTCGGGAAGTCGACCTGCTCGCTGCCCGCTCGGATCATGTCGTTTGGCACCCGCCGGCCGATCGGTTCCTTGAGGCCGACGAGGTCCAGCGTGTTTGCGACCCGCTGTGTCGTGACTCCGAACCGCGCGGCGACGTTCATCGTTCGCTCGAGGGCGCTCGGTTCGTGCTCGCCGGCGTCCTCACCCTCGAGCAGGTCGTTCTCCCAGGCCCGTGACCACGTGGGCATTCCCTCGCCGCCGCTCTGTGCTTCGACGTCTCCCCGCTCGCGGAGGAATTCGTTGACGCGGAACTCCTGGCCCTCGACCGGCCCGATCCCGTGGTCGCTCACGACGAGGACGTTTTCGGGCTCGAACGCCTCGAGGGTGTCTCGTAGTTCGCGGTCGACGGCCCGGTACACCGCCTCGATGGCCGCTTTGTCTCCGGGACGTTCGTGAAACACCGAATCCGTCTGCTGGAACTGGACGAATCCGAAGTCGGGGGCGAACCGCTCGAGCAGGTAGCGAAACGCCGATCCCCTGCGCTTGATGGTTCGCTCGTAGCTCTCGACTGAGGTGTCCGGCTCGGGACCGCTCTGGGGGTAGACGCGGTAGCCGCCGCAGGCGTCTTTGACGTCCTCGAGAATCCCCTCGGGGTGGCAGTCGGGGTCCTCCGGCGCGGTCATTCCCGGGATCAAGGCTCCGTCGAACGGTCGCGCGGGATGGGTCACGGGAACGTTGACGACGACACTCGAGAGCCCGTGATCGCTCAGTAGTTCCCAGACGGCCCGTTCCCGAACGTGAGTTGCGTTGACGACGTCCCAGTCGTAGCCGTCGAAGGCGAGGAAGTCGAAGACGCCGTGTTTGCCTGGATTTTTCCCGGTGTACATCGAGGGCCACGCGCTCGCCGTCCACGGGGGGATCTGCGATTCGAGGGGCGCGCTCGTCCCGTCGTCGAACAGCCGCTCGAGGGTCGGCAGTTCGTCAGCCTCGAACAACGGCGTGAGAACCGGAAGACAGGCCGCATCGAGCCCAACGACGAGGAGACGTACGTCGTCATCCGTGTTGTCCATAGACGGCTGATGCGCTCTGTCGGGCTTTGTTATGCGACGACTGGACGCAGGTAGGCAGTGGTTTCACCGACGAGGGCTACCGGTGCTGCCATCGATTCCACCGGGAGTAAGCACCGTCTGTCCTTCGCTCGACAGAAGTACCCTGTCTATCACTAAGGTATCGTCGTTCCAACCAAGCATCATATGACTACACTGTTCACACGCATGGACTCTCATCACACATGATCAGTGAGACGCCGTCGCTGTTCGTCTGGTCACTGTCGGAGCCGCGACCGCGGGGCCTCGAGTCGTTCCTCGCGCGCTACACGGACGCCTACGCGTTCTACGGCTCCGGAAAGGCGGCCCTGTTCGACGGTATGCGAACGCTTGATGACGCCGGCGACAGCGTTCTCGTTCCGTCGTATCTCCCCGATGCCGTCGTCGAACCGTTTCGCGACCTCGGCCTCGAGCCGCGGTACTACGCAGTCACCGACGAACTCGCACCCGACGTCGATCAGCTCCAGTCGCGTTTCGACGACGAGACGGCCGCGGTCATGTCGGTCAACTACTTCGGCTTTCCACAGCCCGGCCTCGAGGCCATCAGTGATCTCGCCGCCGATCACGGCTGCTATCACATCGACGACAACGCCCACTCGGCGCTCAGCGTCGACGGTGGTACGTTGCTCGGCACTCGAGGCGATATCGGAATTACGAGTCTCTGGAAGATCCTTCCGGTTCCAAACGGTGCGCTCCTCTATTTCAACGACGAGTCGATCGACCGCCGCTTCGAGCCGTCTCCGCTCACCGGAACGAACGAGCGGCTCAAGCGCGATGACTGGCGGTTCGTGCTCAAATCGCTCGCCACGGACGTGCTCAGTACGAACGCGGCGCTCAAGCAGTCGGTCGACGCCTTCGTTTCGGGTTCGGGGTCGACGACGAGCACTGCCGCCCCGGTCGACCGCTACGAGGAGACGAAGACGTCGATGTCAAAGCTCACCGCGCGCGTCGTCGACGACGCTGACCCCGACGCGATCCGTGCGGCCCGTCGGCGACACTACCGGTGCTGGCAGCAGCTGTTCGAGTCGCGATCCGACGCTACGGTCTTCTACCCGGAGCTTCCGCCGGGTATCTGTCCACAGGTGTTTCCGGTTCGGGCGGACGACCCGGATGGTCTGCTCGCGGAACTCACACGCAGTGGCGTCGCCGGTGCACACCGCTGGCCTCGACTCCCGAAGGTAGTCCGCGAAGACCCCGAACTCGAGACGGCCGTCGATCTTTCGACCGAGGTCATCGCGATACCGGTTCACCAACAGCTCGAAACCGCGGCTATCGAGGCCGTCGGTCGCCGACTCGGTCGGTGACCGTCGACTTATAGTAACAACTGAAACGGTTTACACACTGATCGCACAGCCGTCGTGCGATCAGGTGTGCATTGACTTTCAGTGGCTACTATATTCGGGGTCCGCGTGTTCGGTGGCCGCGAGCATCCCGAGAACATCGTCGTCGATCCGGTAGGTGTGGTCGTCGGTTCGGTCGAGGATGCCGGCGGTTCGAAGCTCCGAGAGGAGACTCTGAACGGCCACGGCCGAGCGGTCGACGTGTGTCGCGACGCCCGCAGTGTCGAGCGGACCGGACCTGGAGAGGACGCCGACGGCTCTCCGGGCCGTTCGTTCGTCACAGCGTGAATTTTCACACGCACGCGCGAGGCGCCGAGCCACTGCCGGGCGACCCAGGAGCTGTTCGATGTCGTCGGTGGTGACGTCTTCGCCGTCGAGGTCCGCCGGGTTTCGATCGGCCGTCGCCGTTTCGTCGTCGGTTTCTACCACCGGGCCGTCCTCGATGCTCGTGTAGCCGAACTCCACGGGATCCCCGTCGGCCTGGAGTATCTCGTCGGTCGCCGCGGCGTCTGTTCTCGCCTCCAGCAGCCGTTCGAGCCGGTGTTCGAGCTCCCGAATCCGCCCGCGAAGCCGATCGTTCTCCCCTTCCAGGCTCTCGACTCGCTCCTCGCTCGCTTCGAGGTCGTCCGCCAGCCGTCGGCGCTCGTCGGTGAGTTCGTCCCGTCGTTCCTCGAGTTCGAGCAGTTCGTCGTGGAGCCGACGAACCTCCTCACCCGTCTCCGGGAGTTGGGTCTGGATCGACTCGGGGTTGCTGAGGGCATCCGCGAGCTGGGTCGCCGCGTTCGAGATGTCCCGCGCCGAGGAGAGTTCGTCCTCGAGCGTCTCGATTCGCTTCTCCCGTTTCTCGAGTTTCCGCTCGAGTTCTTCGACGCGACTCTCCTCCTGTTGTGTCCGCTCGCTGATCTTCTCCAGGTCGCCGACCAGGGCGTCCGATACCGATTTGAGGTCCGGTCGCTCGAAGTCGTCGAGTCCCGGCGTCGCGCCGGCGTCGAACGTTCGCTTGCGACGGAACTGCACCTTTCGGACGTCGACGTCGGTCCAGTCGGTCTGGACGTACGCCTGACCGTCGTCGAGGTCGGAGACGAGTTCGGCGTACTCGGTGTCGATGATCCGGCCGACGACGTTGGTATCGTTCTCCCAAGTGAGCCGGTGCCAGACGAGCCAGTTCGCCTGCGTGATGAAATCCTTCTTGACGTCAGCCGGCCGCTGACTGATTCCCAGGATGCCGAGGCCGTGTTTGCGCCCGCGCTTGCCGATCTTGATCAGTAGCTTCCCGGTTTCGCCGAGACCGCCGCCCTCCGGGATGTACTCGTGGACCTCCTCGACCACGAGCAGGAAGGGCTTCTTGAGCTTCTTCTCCTTGACGAACAGCTGTCGAGCCGTCTCCCGGAGCAACTCGTCTGCGACCTCCTCGTCGAGGTAGCCCGAGACGTCGAGGATGACGGGGACGTTCTCCTCGAGTGCGAGCGAGGCCATCTGTTCGGCGTGTTCGGGGCCGATCTGAATGTCACACTCCTCGTCGGCACCCGCGTGGAGCATCTCGTACTCCTCTTTCAGTCCGTAGTACTCTCCGTCGGTGTCGACGACCAGCAACGGGTAGCCCGACTCGAGTAACTCCTCGGCGATCACCGACGCCGTGTTCGACTTCCCCGATCCCGATTTGCCGGTGACGAACCCTCGCCCGGTCAGCAGTTCGACGACGGGCAACTGCACTTCGTCGCCGTCGTTCGCCTCACCGACGGTTATCTCCCGTCGCTCGCTCATCGGCCCACCCCGATCACGCACACGTTCATTCTATCAATACACTTCCCATACTGTACCTTGAATATTGGCCTCGATAGACGCGTTCCTGCGCTCGAATCGCTCCGCTCAGTTCGCACGTGAGCATCTATCAGCCTCAACTGTCCGGACCTTTCGAGCATCCCACACTGTGTACAATGTCCAAACGGTTTGGACCGCTCGGGATGCTCACATTCCCGACTCACCCCGCTCGCTAATTCCCTCGCTCTGCGCGTTCTCCTCACCATCGCTGCGGACGTGCACACCTTCTGCACAGTTCGCTGCTAGTAGTCTCTTCGAGTCATTTACCGCTCTATTCTGTTTCCTCGAGAGGGTCGGACCTTCTACACTTCCTAAACAGCGTGTAATGTTTACACATTGTGAACGGTACGAACCTCTCGGACGGTGAACACCGTTTCCGCTAAGGTTAAGGGTTTTCGACTGGTCGGTTCGCGTGGTATTCGCCGGCCGGAGAATTCGAAGAATGTCTACACGGTTCCCAATGTGTCAACTGTGCGAACGGTTCACGACGCCCGAGCGTCGCAGGCTGTCCGAACTGCGCGGTCTTCGCGGACCGTTCATACGGTCTGAACTGTGTAAACAGTTCAAACGCTTCCCGAGGCCTCGTGCAGGAGAACGGCGACTCGAGAACCGTCCAGTCCGACAGTTCTCGCCGTCCCGACCGTTTACACAGCCTACACTGTGTACACATTGTAGACTTCCCGGACCGTCGAAACGGGTCGGACCGTGTTCGCGGTGCCGGCGTCCGAGGTGTCCCAACGAATGACTTCACCACGCGCCGTGAGCGTCGCCCTCCAGAAGGGCGGCGTCGGCAAGACGACGATCGCAATCAACCTGGCAGAACGGCTCGCTAACCGCTCGAACGACGTGTTGCTCGTCGACCTGGATCAGCAGGGGAACGCGACCGAGGGTGTCGGCCTCGCCGAGGCGTACTCCAGCGACGTCCACCTGGGGGACGTCCTCGACGACGGTTCCGACACCACACCCCACGACGTGATCCGCACTGCCGGCTCGTTCGACGTACTGCCGGCCAACGAGGACTTAGATAGCGTCGAGAACAGCATCCGGAGCGCTACCTTTGGAGAGCTCTGGATCCGAAACGAGATCGTCGACCCGATGCTCGAGGACGGCTACGACTACGTTGTCGTCGACTCGCCGCCGAACCTCGGCCCGCTCGCCGACGCCTCGCTCATCTCGACCCAGCATGTCATCGTTCCGCTGCGGATGAGCGAACCCAGCGTCAGCGGCTTCGAACGAATGTACACCCAGCAGATCCAGCCGATCCGCTCGGAGATCGACCTCGATATCCTGGCGATCGTCCCCAACTCGCTCGCGGGTGACAACGAGGAGAAACGGATCATCGGTGACCTCGAGGGGTCGGAGTTCGGCCGGTTCCTCCCCGAATTCGCGCGGTCGGCGCACTTCGACGATCCGGACTCCCCGGGGCCGGGACTGCGAGAACGGATCGCGTTCCGTCGCGCCTGGCGCGAGGGCGTCCCGCTCGCCGAACACGATCCGGAGAGCGACATGCTCGAGCGACTGGACGAACTCGCGGCGATCGTCGAGCGCGGAGGTGTCGCCGATGCCTGAGGACAACCGATTTGCGGGGCTGGGAGAGGCGGTCGACGAGGACGACGAGTCCGAGTCGGCATCTCCCGGCGAGGAGACGGTTTCCTACGAGGACGAAACCGACGCCGCGGAGTCCGCCGACGAGGAACCAGCGGCGTTCCCGTTCGATGCGACGACGAAGAAGACGGTGTACGTTCGACCGGAGTCCGTCGATGAACTCGAGGACGCGCGAGCGCTCGTCGACGCGAAACTGCGGACGGAACACGACGTTCGCGATCTCACCGGCCGGGAGTTCTACGACGCGGTATTCCGCCTTGCTGCGGCCGATACGAACGGGGTGATCGAGGCGCTGCTCGCGGAGCGCGACAGGTAATGGCGAATATATGAAGCCAAAATATTATTGTATGCTGGACGTTCATGGGAAACTGCCTGTATTACCAGGCCGGACCGCTCTGCGTTGGTCGCGTCGAGTGGTCTCTGTGCTCATTGGGGACGCGAACCGCTCGCGTCCTTTTCTGAAGGGTGTGTGACGAAGAGACACACCGGGGGAACGATTATGTACTGTCGTTCGAATGTACAGTGTATACGATCGCACACTCGCGATCACGACCGACCCATGACCTCGTTCACAGCTCCGACGACCGCACATCCGGCCCCTAATGGGACCGGAAAGCGGTCGCCGACCTCCGGCGCCTATGGCTCCGGAGTCCTCGGCTGTGGACGGCTCGCCGGTCGGTTTCCGACCCCGGTTTCCGGGATCGGCTCCGACTCCGTCCGCGCCGCGTAGGCCCCTTCTGGCCGGACGGGTGTCTTCTCCTTTCGATTCGCTTTCGTCCCGAGTGAGTCGACGACGGTGACACGGTTCGGTCAGTTGTTGCCTCGTGGCGCACCCCCGTGTGACAGGCACACGCGTGGGCTCGCGCCCGCCCGCTCGAGTTCGACTCTCGACGGGGGAGTTATGGCACGTCCAGCAACCACCGTGGTAACGACACTCACTGTCCGCGTTCCGATCAACGCCGACGGCACCCTCGTCGACGGCGCCGTCCGCACCGTCGAGCGCGTCGCTGCCGTCGAACGCGTCGCAGAACCCGAAGTTCGCGGCCTCGAGCCGTCGCTGAACGAGACGACCGTCGACCTCCACGCGCGCGTCACCGTCGCAGTCGGCGAACGCGGTGAAGACGTCGCGCTCGCGAGACGCGAACTCGAGGCCGGCGTCGGTATCAGAGCAATTGAGACGCTCGAGGCCGCCGACCGCGACGGCCCCCTCTTGCGACCTCGAGCCGAGTAACCTCGGTTCGCGAGCCGCTACTATCGCCCTTCGAGCAACGCCACCGCGACGCCGCCGAGCAGGATCAGACAGAGGACGATCATTCCGCCCTGTGCGACCACGGCGGCGGTGCTGTCGATGCGCTCGCCAGAGACGAGCGCGACGATGTCGCCAACCGCGCGGGCGCTGCCGGCGATCCCGAGCACCGCGAGCGCGCCGAGTCCGTACGCCGCGAGCCGGTCGCGGTCCGTGTTGAGCCCGAGCTGTCCCAGCCCGACGAAGACGATCCCGAAGAAGGCGGGGATCAACGCGGTAATGCTGGCGAAGTCGGTCATCACGTAGGCTGCGACGCCCAGGATAACCAGCGCGAATCCGACGGCGACACCGAGTTTCAACGGTCGGTCATCGACAGTTGTCATACTTCGATAGTTGACAGTGGGGCAGAGTATAGTTTTCCCTCTCGACCGAGGGTCGACGGAACGGCTTCGATCAGTCGTCCTCGTCGACGGTCCGCTCGCGAACCGTTATTCCCTTGCGACCGAGATGCTGGAGCTGTCTGCGGGCAAACTCCTCCTCTCGAGAGCCGCGGGTCGCGAGCACGTAGACGAGCGCGCCGCCGACGGGGCGCATCGTCCGGCCGGCCCGCTGGGTCCCCTGCCGTCGCGAACCGCCGAGTCCGGAGGCGACGATCGCGAGGTCGACCGCCGGCAGGTCGATCCCCTCGTCGCCGACCCGCGAGACGACCAGTAGGTCGCGCTCGCCGTTGCGGAGTTCGGAGAGCAGCCGTCGGCGCTCGTGATGGGGGGTCTCGCCGCTGAGGAAGGGCACGTCGAGCGCTGCGGCCAACTCTTTCCCCTGCTCCAGATAATCGACGAAGACGAGCGCCGTGGCGTCGGGGTGGGACGACAGCAGGTATCGTACCTCCTCGATCTTGCCGGGGTTCCGGGCGGCGATCCGGTACTTCTCGTGACCCTCGGCGGAGCCGTAGGCGTTCTGACTCTCCGCGTCGCCCCACGGCACGTACCGAATCTCGAGTTCGGGTTCGGTGACGAACCCCGCCTCGAACAGTGCCTCCCAGTCGGTGCCGATCGGCGGGCCGACGAGGGTAAAGATCTCCGCCTGGCGGTCGTCCTCGCGGATCGGGCTGGCCGAGAGGCCGAGACGGTGACGGGACTGGAGGTGGGTGCTCCGGCGATAGATGTCGCTGGGGATGTGCTGGCACTCGTCGAAGATCACGAGCCCCCACTCGCGGTCGTCGAACAGCGAGCGGTGGCGATCCATGCCGGCGATCTGGTAGGTGGCGATCGTTACCGGCCGGATCTCCTTGCGGCCGCCGTGATACTGGCCGATCTCCTCGGGCGTGAGTGTCGTGTGCTCGGAGAGCGCCTCCGCCCACTGCCGGGCGAGGTCGCGGCTGGGAACCAGAATCAGTGTCTCGCCTTCGACGTGAGCCATCGCCCCCATC
This sequence comes from Natrononativus sp. DTA114, assembly GCF_059736515.1. Lineage (NCBI taxonomy): Archaea > Methanobacteriati > Methanobacteriota > Halobacteria > Halobacteriales > Natrialbaceae > Natrononativus > Natrononativus sp. DTA114. The sequence goes on from NZ_JCASSN010000007.1 coordinate 104,095, forward strand.
GCAGCGATGGTCTTTCCGCTACCGGGCGGGCCGACGAACACGCCCTCGCCCGCCTCGGCGAAGTGATCCACCCACGCCCGCTGATACTCGCGCAGGCGGACGCGTAACTCGAGGGATAACTCCTCGCCGCGATCCAGGTCGCGGTCGTCCTGGACCGGATACCCCGCCTCGTACAGAATCCGCTTGATCGCGGCCTCGCTCCCCTCCCGGACCCAGTCTTCGGTCTCGGAGATGGGGGCGTGGACGTGCTCCTCGTCGAGTTTCTGGCGGGCGACGTTCCCCATCACCTCCGGACTCCGCGCCTCGAGAACGGTGTACCCCTCCGGATGTGTCGTGAGCCGGAACTGGCGGGCGCGATCCCACTGGCTCTCGACCCACTCCTCGAGCGCCGCCGATCGCTGGCCGAGCGCCTGGCGCATCGTGCGCGCGAGCGCGTCGAAGGAGTCGTGGGGCGCCTGCCAGACGTCCTCCGGGCGGACGACGTAGCGGTATCCTTCCTCGCCGTTCGTATCCGCGAGATGGGCGAACTGGGAGAGCTGTGCCCGGGTGAACTGCTCCGGAGAGCTGACGACGATCTCGCGGCGCTTCGGGAAGACGACGACCCGTTCGCGGTCGGTGAGATCCTCGAGTTCGCTCGGATACCAGACGACCGGATCGGTCGACACCGACAGCCGCTCGAGGTCGCCGGCGTCGGCGAGGGATTCGAGGCCGTCGCTGGCGTCGTCCTGTGACTGCTCGAGGGCGCGGGCGACGGTGGCGGCGGTGAGGATCGGTCGGCCCTCGCGCTGACAGACGTCGTGAAACGCCGCCAGCGTCAGCGGGGGGTCGTCGTCGGTCGGCGTGCCAGTGGTCGACTCGGAACCGTCGCCGACCCGTTCGGGTTCGGTATCCGAACTCGCCGGCGGCTCCTGTCGTTCGTCTTCGTCCGATTCGACGGGGTCGTCGGTCACTGGTCGTCGTACCGTCGGTGGACGTAAACTGATTTCGCTCCCGTGCGACGACGGTCGCTGCCGTCGCTCGCGGGGAAAACGGTGGTAACGGCCGCATAAACGCGGCCGGCGCATTCGGTAGGTGGTGGTGATGCGCAGTTGCGTCTTGGTCATCGGTCTGTATAATTATTGTGCTACCGAGCCACTCTCTATTACCACGCGGTAATCTCCCGCACTCGGCCGCCTTCCTCGGATCGTCCCACCAATATATGCGCCTGGCTCCCGTCTGTCTCAGTATGTTCCGTGCAATCTTGCCGGAAGGACAGATCGTCTGCGATCGGTACGAACACGAAGACGAGGGCCTCGAGCTGTACAACGAGAGCGATCAGTTCATCGCGTTCGTCCCCTACAGCAACCTCCACGCGCTGCTCAACGAGGACGTCTACGAGTCGAACGAGCGTTCGATTATGTAGCCGGTACCTGATCGATCGCTTCTAGCTGTTCCCGATACCGGTTTCGCACCGTCACGACGGTCGTCTGTGCGGTGTCGGCGACGGCGCGCTGGGGGATCGTTTCGTCACAGAGGAGGCCGGCAGCGTAGATGGCCGCCGCCGCGTAGCCGGTCGGTGACTTGCCGGAATGCAGCCCCTGTTCGGTCGTCTGATCGATGATCTCGATCGCCTTCGACTCGACGTCCTTGCCGACATCGAGTTCCGAACAGAAGCGAGGGACGAACTGGCGCGGGTTCGTCGGCTCTAAGTTGATATCGAGTTCGTCGGCGATGTAGCGGTACGTTCGTCCGATCTCCCGCTGATCGACCCGGGAGACGGCGGTTACTTCCTCGAGACTTCGGGGGATCCCCTCCTCCCTGCAGGCGGTGTACAACGAACTCGTCGCGACGCCTTCGATCGAGCGCCCGCGGATGAGATCGCGCTCGAGCGCCTGGCGGTAAATAACGCTTGCCGTCTCCTTGACCGGCGTTGGAACACCGAGGGCGCTCACCATGCGGTCGATCTCGGAGAGGGCGTACTTGAGGTTTCGTTCGCCCGCGTTCTTCGTTCGGATGCGTTCCTGCCAGACGCGCAGTCGGTGGAGCTGTCCGTGTTTGTCGGCGGACATCGAGTGACCGTTCGCGTCACGGTTTCGCCAGTCGATCGTCGTGGTCAGCCCGCGGTCGTGCATCGACTGTGTCAGCGGTGCGCCGACGCGCGAGAGCTGGTCGTGCTCCTCCGCGTTGAACGCCCGCCACTCGGGTCCGTAGTCGATCGGATCCTCGGTCAGGACGAGACCACACTCCCGACAGACCCGCTCGCCGCGGTCCGGATCCTGGACGATCGTGTCGGTCTCACAGTCGGGACACCGACCGCTCTCTGTCACCTCCTGTTCACGTCTGGCCTGCTCAGTGATAGACCGCGTCATCGGTGTTTTTGTGGGTGCCTGTCCGACCCTGTAAGGTGGTCACATGGTTTCAGCGGAAATCCCCTCTTTCTCCATGGCCGTCAGACGACGGACGGCGTCCGATCTCACCGGGAGGAGATGTTACGTTCCTCCGATCCACGGGGCCGTCGTTTTCCGCGACGCCGGTGGAGTCTCGTTTCGGCCTCCGCGGTACTCGAGAGTCGTCGCTGTAACGTCGCCCGACGGGTGGGGCACAACCCTGCGAGGAAATCATCCCTTCACGGTGTAAAGCGACCGTTCGACCGGGAGAACCGTCGCCTGGCTTTACCCTCTCAGTCACGAATCACTCGCCACTTTCCGTGTCCCGACACTCCGTGGTCCCGCCGTCTCACGCCGTCCGTTCGACTCTCGTACGGATACCGTACGTCGTTGAAACCGATCGATACTGGAGTGTGAACCTCCGGCTCCACGGGGTTCGCCGGGGCGCTGGATTCGGCCCGTGGACGGCTTCGCGACGTTCCGGGGGAAGTGAGCCCGTACGGTCTTCGCAGCGGGTGCGAAACGTAGCCGTGTTTAAGACACTCACCGTTGCCGTACAAGTTGGTGTGTCAATCGTGATTTCGACCTGCGGTTCATCCGTACAGCGACTGCCGTCGACGGCCATCCTTGGGGGTGGCGTCGACCGAATTCTTCGCCTAGACTCGTCCAGCGTCAAGCTAACGGAGGGGAGCTAATGTCCTCGATCGATACCTCACTGCCCGAGGAGATTACGTCCGTCACCGAGGCGACGGATACGGAGCGCCTCTCGAAGGACGTCATCTTCGAACTCCTGAAAAACCGCCGCCGGCGCGAGGTTCTTCAGTACCTCCTCGAGGCCGAGGAAACCGTCACGCTGGGCGAACTCGCCGAACAGATCGCCGCCTGGGAGAACGACACCGACGTCAACGCCCTGAACTCCGATCAGCGAAAGCGCGTCTACGTCGCGCTCTACCAGACCCATCTCCCGAAGATGGACGACGCCGGAATTATCGAGTACGACCAGGACCGCGGACTGATTACCCTCGCTGACAACGCGGACCTCCTGATGATGTATCTCGACACGGACACGCACAGACAGGACCGCTGGGACCGCTGGTACGCGGTAACGAGCGTTCTCGGCGCGCTCGTCGTCGGTGCCGCTCTCGTCGGCGTGCCGCCGCTCTCGTCGGTTTCGGCGGCAGTCGTTTCGGCGGCAGTCGTCGCCGCGTTCCTCGTCCTGTCGGCCGTCCACGTCGTCATCAACCACCGGCTGCAGCAGGTCGTCGACGGCAAACTGTCGAGAATCGAGTAGCCGAGAAGGACTTTTGCCGATCGGCCCCGTACGTTCGATCGGCTCCCAGCGATCATCGATCCAGTACCGGAACAGTTCGCGTGCCAGCAATCTGTTCCCATCGCGGGAGCCAGCCGTTCTCGAGCGTACGTTCGTCAGTTACAACTCTCTCGTGTCAGATGCGGGGCCGCGGGCTCCAGTCCCCGAGGGATGTCGCCTCGCGACACCGACCGCGTTACTGCGAACGGACGTTGTACTCGACGTCGATCTCGGCGTCCCCGACCAGCGTAGCGTCCTCGAGTTCGCCCGAGAACCAGTAGGCGTCCCGCCAGTTGGCGACGGCGCCGCGGACGTACCGTCCGGTCACGACGTCCTCGTCGTCGATGCTCGCGTCCCGGTAGGAGGACTTGACGACGTCACCGGTGACGCAGAACGAGTAGGTGCTGGGGCCGTCCGCGTCGGTGCCGTCGACGACGAGCGCGTGGGGCAGCAGCTCCTGGTCGCCGTACTCGCCGGGGTCGATCTCTTCGTCGTTGAGCGACACCGTCGCCTCGCCGTCGGTGAAGGTTACGTCGGTCAGCGAACCGGAGAACAGGAACCGCTGGCTCCCGTCGGTGACGGCGCTCTCGACGGTACTGCCGGAGACGACCGTCGGTTCGCCCTCATCGTCGTCGTCGCTGTCCACCGCGATCGTCCCGTCGACGGTGATCTCGAAGCTCGCGGGCGTGCCGTCGCCCTCGACCTCGAGCACGTTCGGCAGCGCCGCGCCGTACTCGTCGGGGTCGATCTCCTCGCCGTCGAGCAGCACCGTCGCCGGTCCGTCGGCGGTGAGCTCCTCGAGGTCGCCGGAGAACCGGAACGCGTCCCGCCAGTTGGCGACGACGCCGTGGGCGTCACCGCCCTCGATCACCGTTTCGTCGTCGATCGTCGCGCCGTCGGCGGTCGACGCCTCGACCTCGCCGTCGACGCTGAACTCGTAGCGGGTGACACCGTCCTCGCTGCCCTCGAACAGCAGGAGGTGCTCAAGTTCATTTCCCGCGTCGTCCTCCTCGTCTTCGTCCGCTTCGACGGTCACTGAGGGGGTCTGGCCGCTTGATCCCTCCCCGGAGGCGGCCGCCTCAGGAGTCGTCGGACAGCCCTCGGGCACGACGTCCTCGGGGTTCGTTCCGTTGCCCCCGCCGAGGTTGATGTCGCTGCCGTCGGTGGCCCGTGTGCCGCTGTTGAACGCGGTATCGTACTCGGTATCGGTGACGTTGACGGTCGTTCCGCGGTTGTTTGCGCCCGCGACGATCGAGTAGTGACGGCCGTTCATGTCGAGGTTGCAGTTGCGCACCTCGATCGGACCGGGGCCCCAGGCCCAGATCCCGCGGCCGTCGTCGCGTCGCTCGTCGTTGACGGCGGTGGAGTTCGTGACCGCTCCCTCGGCCAGTCGGAAGTGCGCGACCCAGGAGTTCGCCGAGTAACAGTGGTCGATGTGGACCGTGCCGCCGCCACCGGTTCCGGGCGCGGAGCAGTAGAAGGAGTTGTCGCCCATCTCCTGGATGTTCACGCGCGAGATGTCGATGTGGCCGGTGTGCTCGGGGGAGACCCAGATACCGAGCCCCATCCGGTGACCGTTCTCGGCGCCATCGCCGATGTAGACGTTATCGATGGTGGAACTGTTACCGGCCTGGTCGGAGACGCCGAACACCGCCTCGTCGCCGGGGACCTTGCCCCGGATACCGACGTTGCGGACCGTCCAGTTCGTTGCGTGGGCGGCGATCGTGACGTCGGCGCCGGGCGCGGTCACGTCGATCAGCGCGTTCTCGAAGGTCTCGCCGTCGCCGACGTGGATGACGCGTCGTTCGCCGGGGTCGACCTCGATGACCTCGTACTCCTGTGCTGCTGCCGTTCCAGCGGCTGCCGTCGCAACGGCTCCCACTGTCGCCACGCCGGCCATCTTCAGATAGGCTCGGCGGTGGAGTAATCCATTATTACTGTCGAAATCAGCCGATATCTCGTCGCTGCGTGCAACGTCCTCATCGTCCAGTACCGAAGGTTCGCGTGCCATGCATCCTGAGTAAGCAGACGATACCGCCATAAACCTTTCTTCCTGACTATGGATTAAATTTACGCACTTTCATATGTATCTTCCAATCCATTCACGCAATCATAACTGAACGTCCACGAATTTTTATACGGTTTCTCGCCCGGTTTCACCCTCGTAATCACGTATTACTCTCTCGAACGCCCGTATCTCGCCGACTGCGTCGATCATCTCCCTGTCCTGACTGTTCTCATTCCCGGACTATTGCAGAACGTTTCACGGTGACAGTACGGATCGCTGAATAGAACGGAGGGGGCGGTAGGGCTGTGTGAACTCCCTGGACCGCGCCGTCGCTGTCGATTCTGTGATTCGGGCTAGCACCCGTTCGAGATGGCCGATTTCGGCTGATTGACCCATCGAGGAAAGTATCGAAAGACGGTCTATCGAAGCCAAACGTCGCCGATCAGCGACTCGCACGCGCTCCTATCAGCGTCGACGAAATTCCGTCGTTCGTCACGGTCGTCTGAAACCGTATCAGTCGCGATGCGAGCGAAGGAAAAGGAGTGTCGATCCCGCATCCGCTGGTACCACAGCACCCGTGGGACCAGTGTCGTCAGCGGGGTAGTGAGGGCGCGATCGGAGTCAGTTGCTCGAGCCCGAGGCTGCGTCTTCGGGCGTCGTCGGCACCCCACTGGGGACGAACGCCTCGGGGTCGGTTCCGACGTCGTCGGCGAGAGAGACGCTCGAGCCGTCGCGCTCTGCGATTCCGCCGTGGAACCCCGTTCCGTAATCGGTTTCCGTAATCTCGGCGGTCGTTCCGTTGCCGTTTGCACCCGCCACCACCGCGTAGTGGTGACCGTTCGTCTCGAGCTGACAGCCCTCGATCTCACACGTGCCGGGCGCCCACACCCAGATCCCGCGCCCGTCGTAGCCGTCGTCATCGAGGAGGACGCTCGAGTTCGTCACCTTGCTGCCGGCGGAGCCGATGCGGTAGTGAGAGACGTGACAGTTCGCGGCGAAGCAGCTGTCGATGTGGATCGTACCGCCGCCGGCACCGCCGGGGGCGGAGGCGTAGATGCCGTTGTCCGGGAAGCTCTGGACGTTGACCCGACTGAAGTCGATGTGGCCGGTGTGTTCCGGAGACACCCAGATGCCGGTTTCGGCCGTCGACTGGCCGCCGTCGACGCTGCCGTCGGCGAGGTAGACGTTCTCGAACGTGCTCGAACCGCCGCCGGTGTCGGAGACGCCGAAGGCGGCGCCCGGTGCGCCGACGTCGAACTGTCCCTCGATGGCGACGTTACGGATCGTCCAGTCGGTGCCGTGGGCGGCGACCGTGGCGCGGGCACCGTCTGCCGTGCAGTCGATCAACACGTTTTCGAACGTTTCGCCGCTTTCGACGTCGATCGTACGGTCTTCACCGGACGAGATCTCGATGGTTTCGTACTCTCCGGACGAACCGCCACCGCCGTCGGCCGCGACCGCGGTCGTCCCTGCGCTGGCGACCGTGGTCGCCGTCGCGACCGCAGCCAGCGAACGCACGTACGAACGTCGGGTTAACGACTTGTTACGGTCGGTGGTCGGGGAGGACTCGATCTCGTTAGTACGGGAATTCTGCGCCATGCATTCGGGTAACCCGGTGTTGACCACATAAACTTTTCCTTATCTCACGGTGTTAAATTTACAGATTATACTATGATTAGTACAAAACTCATCGCGAACTATGACGATTTCCCCCCGAAGAGAATACACTCCGACGCGCCGGAGTGTCATCGTGTCCTGTTCGAAAAGCAGGACTTATCGACGACGGCATCGAGGTGGATTCCGGCGGGACGGTCCAAAACGGTTGGAAGTCGAACGCGTTTACAACTTCTTACGGGAACGGTTTTACCGGGTATCCTGCTCGGCGAACGTGACCGTCCAGTTCGCGGGATCAGCTATCGCTCGCCCACCGACCGTCCAGTCGTGGCCGTCCTCGTCTGCGATCGGGTAGGTCACCTGCGTCGTCGGTTTCGTCAGCGCCGAGAGCGGCAACGACTCGTCGGAGTGAAAACCGAAGCGACCGAGCAGCGCGGGCGGCACCGCCCGCCCGCTCGCAGCCAGCACGTCCGCGTCACGGTTATTCTCGAGCACCCGTCGAAGGATCGCCCGCAGCCCGGCGTCCCTATCCGGCGTCGCCTCGAGCGGAACGACGTCGGTGAGCGAGGTGGTGACGGAGCCGGTTCGTCCGCTGGTTCCGGTGATGACGGCTGCGATCGGCTCACCGCGTCGAGTCGCGACGTACGTGCGATAGGTCCAGCGCGGGTTTTCGAACCGCCAGTCGTAGAACGTCCGGTTGCGGTTCGCGTGAAGCGTTGCCGGCACCGCCTGCCTGTAGAGGTCGACGAGCACCGCGGTGGGAACCCCTTCGAAGCGCTCGACGGAGACTCCCGGTGGCGCGGACACCGTCGTTTCGCGCGCGCGAAGATAGCCCCCGAGGAGCGGGCGGGCGGCGGTCGAGAGCGCCGCTAGCCGGCGATCATCCGTGTCGACCACTCCGTCCGGATTCTGGATGCGATAGTACGTGGGGACCTCTTCGACGATCTGCCAGCCGTGTTTCAGACTGCCCGACAGCGTCGCCCGGTTCGGGAAGTTGAAGAACAGCGACGGATCGCGCTCCCGATAGTGTGCCTTCATGTGCTCGGTCGTCCGCGAGTAGAGGCCGCGCCGGCGGTGATCCGGGTGGACCATCACGTCGGCGGGCTGGAAGCCGCGCAGGGTCCGCTCGCCGGCGCGCAACTCGAGGGCGAAACAGGGTTTCGTGCCGACGACCTCGCCGTCGTGAGTCGCGAGGACGATCGGCACGTGATCGACGTAAGGGTTCTCCTCGTACTTCCAGCGGAACCACTCCCCGTTTCTGTCTCCGAGGACGAGATCGTAGAGCTCGAGGAATCCCTCCCTGTCGTCGGGCTCGTACAGTCGAACCTCGTAGGGATCGTCGTCGTCTCCCGTCTCCGGGGCGGTGCTCGGTCGGTCGGTCGAGGACGGTGTCTGTGAGTGGTCGGTGGCCATATCAGTCGTCGTGGCTGCCGCCGTCGGAGACGCCGACGGGGCTCGAGTCCGGTTCGGGGTCGTTCGCCCGCTCGAAATCGTTGGCGCGGTCGCGCTCGAGTAACTCCGCCCGATGTTCGTCGAGCAGCGGTGCGCGCTCGCCGGGCTCCGGGGGCGTCTTCGCCATCTTGATCGGCGTTCCGGCGATCGTGACGGTGTCGTCGGCGTTCGGGAGCGTCGCCTCGATCAGCATCTCCCGGCTCTTCGCGTGGTCGCAGTCGTAGACGTCCGCGACGTCCTGGACCGGCCCGCAGGGAACGTCCGTCTCGAGGGCCGCGAGGAGTTCGTCGACGGTCTGTGTGCTCACCCAGTCCGCGATCCCCTCCCGGAGCGTCTCGCGGTGTTCGAGTCGGTCGGCGGCCTCGGGGTAGTCGACGATCCAGTCGGGGCGGTTCATCGCCGCACAGAGCGCCCGCCAGTGGTTGTCGCCGAGGGCGGCGATGACGACGTAGCCGTCTTCGGCCTCGAAGGCGTTGTACGGAAACAGCGTCGGGTGGGAGTTCCCCTGGCGGGCGGGAACCTCGCCCGTGTAGGAGTACTGGTAGACGGCGCGCTCGGCGAGGCTGATCATCGCGTCGTACATCGCCGTGTCGACGAACTGCCCGACGCCGGTCCGTTCGCGGTAGTGCAGCGCGGCGAGGATGTTGACCGTGTGAAGCACACCGGTGAAGATGTCGCCGATACCGAATCCGACCTTCGTCGGCGGTCCGTCCTCCTGTCCCGTGAGGTGCATGACGCCGCCGAGGGCCTGCGCGACGAGGTCGAAGGCGGGCTCGTCCTGTTTCGGACTCGCGCCCGTTCGCGGATCGCCGAACCCTCGCATCGAGGCGTAGACGAGCTGGGGGTTGATTCGTGCGAGCCGTTCGTACTCGAGGCCGAACTTCTCCATCGTTCCGACGCGGAAGTTCTCGACGAGGACGTCCGCCTCCGCGACGAGCGTGAGAAACTGCTCGCGGTCGGCTTCGTCGTTGAAGTCGAGTTCGAGGCTGCGTTTGCCGCGATTGATGCTCTGGAAGTAGCCGCCGAAGCTGTCGTCTCCGTCGTGAAACGGCGGCGTCTCTCGGACGAAGTCCCCGCCCGGCGGCTCGATCTTTACCACATCGGCACCCAGATCTGCGAGTAACATCGTACAGTACGGTCCGCCGAGGACCCTCGTCAGATCCAGCACACGTACGTCGTCGAGGGCAGGCATGTGTCGTATCAGGTTTGGAGGGAGTTGTCAGGCTTTGTTATGCGTGGATTTCGGGCTGTAGGCTCTCCAAACTCCGTTACTCCTCGCCGGTAACGGTGTACATCCGGAACTCCTCGTTGGAGACGACCTTGTTTGCGCTCGGATCCGCCTCGAGGCCCGCGAGGGCGTCCTCGGAGTGGTGGAGTTCTTTGTAGAGTTCGAACTCTCGAGTGGTGTCGAACGAGGAGTAGACGAAGTGGTAGTCCATCCCGTGGTAGGCGCTGCTGTAATTGCCCGCTTCGAACTCCGAGACGTTCACCGATCCGCCGGCGCCACCCCCGTAGTGGATGCCCGCCCGTTCGCTCCCTTCGACGCCGTTGATCGCGTGACCGAAGCGGTCCGGACCGTAGCCGAGGCCGGCCATCAGTAGATCGTCGTTTCGGTGTTCGACCGCCGCCCCGTAGCCGGTCATCTGCTGGTCGGTGACGTGCTGGGTCGGACTGTAGATGATCGGCGAGGCGAACACCGTTGCGAGCGAGAGCACGAGACAGGCAGCGAGAAACGTCACGGCCAGTGCGCTCGCGCCGGGTGTCGTCAGTGGTCCCGTGAGCCAGCCGAAGCCGTGTGCGAGTGCGACCCCGCCGAGGATCGTCAGCACGACGTAGATGAACCCCACCTGCCGAAACGCCATCGTCGGCGTTCCGACGAAGTAGACGAGGAACATCCCCCCGAGCGGAACCAGTGCGAGCGCGAAGTAGGTCGCGAAGATCCGGCCCTCGGGATCGAGGCTCGTCCGACCGAGCCAGACGAGCAGGACGAACAGCGCGGCGATCAGCCCGATCACGGCGGCGACGAGAAACATCTTGGCGAACAGCTCGCCGAGGCTGCCGCCGATCTCCGTGAGCGACGCCCCGCGCTGGTCTACCTCCGCCCCGCCGCCGATATCCTGCGCGAGCAGCCCGTAGAGGAGGCCGCCGACTGCCCGCCTGAACCGCTCGTTCGCGAACGCCCAGACGAGGAACAGGCCCCCGAGGATCGCCGTGTGTGCGTACGCGGTCGGGTGCTGACTCACCCGGTGATCGGCGTACCGACGTCGGGCGAGGAACTGCACCCCGCCGATCGCCGCGAGCAACACCACGACGTTCACCATCTGCTGAGGGTGGACCAGCAGCAGTCCGATCCCCAGCACGACGAGCAGGGCGCTGAACGGCGAGAGGCCGCCCGGGAGACGCTCGAGCGTCGCCCGCCGTCGCGTGTAGGCGACGAACGCGAAGAGCACGACGGGAACGAGAAACAGCGCGTTCGAGTTCGTGTGTGGACCCATGTGGGTCGCGATGTTGTTGATCGGCAGGATGAACCAGGAGGCGATAGCCGCCGTCCCGACGGCCATCGCGTTCCCGGTGAGATCCCGGACGACCAGTGGAACGAACACCACGAACGAGACGAACAGGAAGACGACGGTGATCAACATCGCTCGCTCGAGGGGGACGCCGCCGAGGAGGTGAAGGGCCGACGTTACGGCATGGAGGCCGGGGTAGAACAGCTGGTGGGGCAGTAGGTCGCCGGCGACGAAATCCCGTGCCCAGCCCAGATGCGTGAGCCCGTCACCCAGTCCCAGAAAGCGGTAATTCCTGATCACGGGGAGGCTCACGATCGCGGTCACTGACAGCGCGCCGAGGCCGATCCCGACCTGCTGGCCGCCGCCGCGAGCGGTCACCGTCGTGTAGACCGCGATCGCGAGAGCGACGGCGAACCCGGCCCACGTCGCCGTCGGCGTCGCGGCGTAGATCGACGGCTCGTAGCCGCTCGCGGGCGTCGCTCGAGCGAGCAGTATCGCAGCGGCGACGGCGAAAAAGCCGACGGCGAGGATGCCGTTCTGGACGGACTCTCTCATCGTCTCACTCCGCTCTGCCGGTCGTCGACTGGGGCGGACTGACGGCTCATAGACTGCCGGAAGGGTTGCCAACGACGGGGTTTGTTATACGGCTCCTACCCGTTCGGTTCGCAAGTCGAGCGATTCCGACGCTGGCCTGGTCGACCGCGTATCGCTCCTGCGTGCGGTCGTCGTCCGCACCACTCGCTCGAGGCTGCAGTCCCGGTCCCTGTCGACACCCGCGGAGCCTGCGGTAGGCGGTGCCAGCCGATCGTTCTCCGACTGATACGGTCCGCATAGTGAACTGCGTTCGTGGACTCTTGCGTCGTAACTCACGTCATGTCCTCGATACTCATCGATCCCCCGACCGCGGCCGGGCGTTCGCTCCGGTGTACCGTCCGAACGACGCCCGATCTCGAGCGCTTCTTCGGCAGCGACTCGTTTCACGTCGAGTACGACGTTCCCATCGACGACGTTCCCGAGAGTGTGCTCACGATTCCCGTTCTCGCGCAGGTCTGTCCGGTTGCCTGGGCCAACGGCGCGGACGTCTACGTCAATCGCGTCGACGCCCGGTTCGCCCGCGCCCTCGAGGACGTCAAGGCGTCGCTGCTCTCGATGTACGACTTCCTCGAGGGCGGGACGCTGTACAGCCGTCACACCGTCGACGCCGCGGCCGACCTCGGACGCGGAGACGGCGCCCGTGACGACGAGCGAGCGAGCGACACCGACAGCGCCCTGCTGTTCACCGGCGGCGTCGACTCGATGTGTTCGTACGTCGCCCACCGCGAGGCGTCGCCGCTGCTGGTGAGCATCCGCGGCTGGACCATCACACCCGCGGCTCACGACGACGGGAAGTGGGAGGACGTCCGATCCAACGTGTCGGCGTTCGCCGAGGAGCGTGGCCTCGAGACGGCGTTTCTCGAGTCGAACATGCTCTCGTTTCTGGATCACATGATGTTGCTCGCTCACTACAGCCGCTACGTCGACGGCGGCTGGTACAGCTCCGTCGGTCACGGCCTCGGACTGCTCGGGCTCTGTGCACCGATGACCTACGCGCGCGGGATCGACGACCTCTACGTCGCCGCGACCCACTGGGAGGGGATCGACCTCGAGTGGGGCTCGCGGCCGGATATCGACGACTACGTCCGCTGGTCGGGCACCGATTGCCACCACGACGCCTACGAACTGACCCGCCAGGAGCGCATCGACCTGATCGCCGACTACGTTCGCGAGGAGGCCCCCGACCTCCAGTTGCAGACGTGCAACGTCCGGATGGACGGCAACTGTGGCGTCTGCGAGAAGTGTTACCGGACCGCCGTCGGGTTGCGGTTGGCCGGCCTCGAGCCCGCGGATCACGGCTACCCGTTCACCGACGAGGAGTATCACGATCTCCGGCAGTCGTTCGAGCGCGGCCGGTGGGTGCTCGGCGACGACGAACGCTACATGTGGGCGGACATCCGCGACCGCGTCGTCGAGACAGATCCGCGATCGCCGGCCGAGCGGACGTTCTTCGCGTGGCTCGAGGGGGCGGACCTCGGGGCGCTCGTCGACGGCTCGGGGCCGCCGCTGTCACACCGGGCGCTTCGGACGGGCGCACGACATACGCCCAACGGGGTGTACAACACGCTGTATCCCGCACTTGCGCGTGCGAAATCGGGACTCGGACGCGTTCGCTGAGTCGGGGTGTTGGCTTCGCGGCTACTCCATCGTGACGACGACGCGGCCGTCGAAGTTGAGAAGCACCGACTGAGCGGTGTCGCCGAACAGCGCCTTTCCGGTTGGACTCCGACGCTTGCCGACCAGGAACACGTAATCACAGCCCGTCGACTCGGCCGTGTCGATGATCGCGTCGGCCTGGTCGCCCGCGTCGTCGACGAGCAGCCCGCGGGTTTCGTACTCGACGTCTGGGAGGTGCTGGGTCGCCGCCCGTTCGGCGGCAGCCTCGGTGAGGTGCTCGGGTTCTTTGTTGTAGGTGGTTCGCTCGATGTTCTCGATCTCCGAGAGCGCCGCGATCTCCTCGTCGTACCCATCCTGGGTCATCACCGAGAGAACGACGACCGACGCGCCGACTCCCGCTGCGAGTTCGCCCGCCTCGCGAAGCAGGTCTCCGTTCGACTCCGTTCCATCGACGACTGCGAGTGCACGATCCATACCAGTTCTGCTCAATAATTGGTTATAAAATCATCGACGAACGTTCGCCGGCCTGTGTCACCTACTTGGTTCTCGAGGCCGTAGATCACTCGATGTTTCCGAACATCCTCCTGGCAACCGACGGGAGCGAACAGGCGACGGTTGCGTGTCGGCAGGGGCTCTCGCTGGCCGAGGCACTCGGGTCGGACGTCCACGTTCTCTACGCGGCCGACGTTCCATCCGACGTCTCCTGGCAGCTCGTCGACGAGGACTGGCGGGCGACTGGCCAGGGGATCGTCGCCCAGATCGCAGACGAGGCGGCCGACCGCGACCTCGCGGTCGAGGCGAGCGTCCGCGGGGGTGCGCCCAGACGCGAGATACTCGACTACGCCGAGGAGAACGAGATCGATCTCATCGTCTGTGGGACCCACGGACGAACCGGACTCGGCCGACTGATTGCGGGCAGCGTCGCCAGTGGCGTGGTCCGCGACGCACCGGTGCCGGTGCTGACCGTCAGCGCAACCGTTGGTGGCGTCGTCGAGCCGATCGAGACGATCCTCGTCGCGACCGACGGTCGTCCCGGCGTCGAGGCCGCGGTCGACCACGGGATTTCGCTGGCCGAGGCGCTCGAGGCCCGCGTGCACGTCCTTTCCGTCGTCGATGACACCCACTCGCACCTGTCGGTCGTCCTCGAGGCGTTCGAAGAACAGGCACGGGAAGCCGCGAGCGCCGTCGAGCGCCGGGCGGCCGACCGCGGCGTCGCGACGACGCGGTCGATCGAACACGGCGTTCCGCACGAGGTGATCGCGAGCTACGCCGACGGCCACGACGTCGATCTCCTCGCGATGGGAACCGAGAGTCGGGCCGGTATCGATCGGTTCGTTTTCGGAAGCTGTTCACAGCGGGTCGTCGGCCGCTCTTCTGTCCCGGTGTTGACGGCTCGCGCGCTCGAGTAATATGGCTCCCTGTCGAGCACTGGGTGTGGGTTCCGACTTCTGAGGTGGTCTGAAATCCGGGTTACTCCATGTAGCCGAGTCCCTTCAGGCGGTCTTCGACCGCCGTGAAGTCGTCGTCGACGGCCGCTTCCTCGCGATCTCGAGAGATATCAGTCCGTTCGACTCTGGTTCTCGAGGCGGGTGCGTCGTCCCGGAACGCGTCGAACAGCACCCGGCCGTCGACGTTTGAGGGGACGGGTTCGCCGATTCCGTGGAGCAGGGTCGGGGCGATGTCGACGACTCGCGCCCCGCGCAGAGTCGCCCCGGGGTCGATCGAGGGGCCGCGACAGAGGACGATCCCCTCGGGACGGTGGCTCGCGGCGTAGCAACCGGTGTCCCCGAAGGGTTCGTCGGTGATCGCGTTCCGGGACTCGTAGATCCCGCGGCCGTTGACGACGAGATCGGGCGACTCGTCGTCGGTCGGGAAGAGGTCGTCGCCGTCGTAGACGTCGAGGATTCGCTCGCCGGCGTCGTCGGTGACCGACTCGAACAGGTCGGCGATCTCGGCTTTGACGTCCGCCACCTGATTCGGCGGAACGATCCCCTTCTCGAAGCGCTCGGTGTCGTTGATGTAGCAGTTGCCGGCGTCGTGAACGAAGGCGACGGTTCGCTCGTAGTCGACGTCGTAGAGGGCGTGCTGGCCGGGAATCTGGGAGGCGACGGAGTCGAGCAGCGGCCGCGGGAGCGCGGAAACCAGAAGCTCCTCGGTGATGCCGACCCGGCTGAGCGCGCTCGTGACCCGGTCTCGGGAGATGCCCAGACTCGCGAGCGCCCCGCGGGTCCCCTCGTCCTCCCGCTCGACCAGGTACCCCTCGCGCTCGAGGAAGTGATTGACGTAGACGAGTTTCTCGATCGGGCCGAATCCGTGGTCGGAGACGACGTAGAGGTCGGCGTCGCGTTCGTCGGTGTAGGCCATCACTTCGCCGAGGATCTCGTCGAGCAGTTTGTAGTGCTCGAGCAGGAGGTCCATCTCCCAGACCAGGTGCTGGAAGCGGTCGGGTGCGGTGAAGACGAAGAAAAAGAGTTGCCAGTCCTCTCGCTCCATCAGCAGTCGCATCAGTTCTCGACGCTTCGCGAGCATCTCTTCGACGGCAACGCGGAACTCGTCGAGACGGTCGGCGTACTCCGGGTAGTTGAGACTGATCTGGTAGTCCGGAATCCGGTCTGCGATCTCGTCGGCGAACTCGGGGGGATGGGTGAACTCCTGTTCGGTCGAGGGGGTCATCATCCCGGTGACGAGCGTGCCGTCGATCTCCGCGGCCGGGTAGGTCATGGGAACGTTGCCGACCTGCGCCGGGGAGAGCTGTTCCCACAGCGTCGGCTGTTTGAGATCCCGGCTCGTGTACATCTGGTGGCTGTACTCCGAGGAGAGGTTCTGAAAGCCGTAGATGCCGTGTTTGTCGGGCCAGACGCCGGTCGCGATGGAGGGCCACGCGAGCGGCGTCGTCGGCGACCGCGTGCTCTCGAGCGTTCCCGACGCTCCCTCCTCGCGCATCGCGGCGAAGTTGGGCAGTTCGCCTTCCTCGGTCCATCGCTCGATAAGACACCACGGCACGCCGTCGAGTCCGAGTACGAACGCTCGTTCGGACGTAGGGGTAGATCCGCTCATGATTACTAATCGAGGCGCGTACACGCCCGTTGTCGGTGAGGTGGCGAGACGTGGGCTTTGTTATACGGAGGTTGCACGTCGACAACGGTCCGAAACCGGAGACAATCGGCCGTTCGTGGACGACTGCTCGAGACATGGTCGTCGTCGCTATGTGGGCGATGAACACGGTCAGGGAATCCATAACAAAACCCGTTCCCGAGTACGATACCGCTATGGTACACGTGTCGTATGGTGGGTGCGATGGGTAGCGTCGTGATTTCTCTCGACGCTGAACTCGGCTGGGGGTTTCACGACCTCGAGCCGCTGCCGGTCGGCCGCGTCGAGAGCGGCCGGCGCGGCTGGGAAGTGTTACTCGAGTGTTTCGAGGAGTTCGACGTTCCGGCCACCTGGGCCGTCGTCGGCCACCTCATGCTCGAGGGGTGCGACGGCGAACACGCCGACCATCCCGCGCCAGAGGGCTGGTTCGACCGCGAACGGACGACGTGGGCCGACCGCCCGGAGCTCCGCTTTGGCTCCGATCTGGTCGAGCGAATCCTCGAGTCCGACGTGGCACACGAACTCGCCAGTCACTCGTTTTCCCACGTTCTCTTCGGTCGGCCCGACACCTCGCGCGAACTCGCGATCGCTGAGCTGCGGCGCTGCGACGAGATCGCCGCCGACTGGGGCGTCCCGCTCGAGTCGTTCGTCTTCCCGCGAAACGACGTCGGCCATCTGGACGTACTCGCAGAACTCGGATTCAGGGCCTACCGCGGCCGATCTCCGACGCCGGACGGGGTTCGCGGGGTCTTCGAGTCGACCTTCCGGAGCCGCTCGCTGCTGGTCGAGCCCGCAGTCGACGAACACGGCCTGGTGAACGTGCCCGCCTCGTTGTTCCTGTTCGGATTCGAGGGACCTCTTCGGTCGGTTGCGGAGTCGGTGTGGGACGATCCGATGGTCACGCTGGCCCGTCGTGGTATCGATCAGGCCGCGCGGTCGGACGGCGTCTTTCACATGTGGCTTCATCCGAACAACCTCCAGACCCAGCGCGACGACGCCCGACTGCGGGCGATTCTCGAGTACGTCGACACGAAACGGGCCGAGACGGAGCTCAGGGTCGAGACGATCGCCGACGTCACCGCGAGAGTGACCGGAACTCCGGCCGCGGTCGACGAAAGCCCCCTCGTCAGTCACCGCTGACGCGAGACAGCCCCTCCCTACTGGTTCCGATCACCGAGTAGACGGCCCCTACCGAACCTTGTTTTCGGGCGGTGCGACAGCGCCGGTGTGTTTACGCCTTCTCTCGACCGAGTTGCTTGCGCTCGACGGGCTTGCGCTCGATCGAGACGGCTCGCCGATAGACTGCGAGCATCGCGTCGGCCGTTGCATCGAGGCTGACCTCGCGGGCGGCCTCGCGGCCGTTCGAGGGCACCCCGGCCTCGAGAGCGTCGACGAGGCCGTCGACCAGTTTCTCGTCCGTGTCGGCGACCGTCGACGGATCGACGCCCGCGAGTCGCTCGCGTACGTCGCCCACGTCGGTCGCGACGACCGGGCGGTTACAGGCGAGTGCCTCCTTCACCGAGTTCGGGGACCCCTCGGTGCGAGAGGTGAGTAACAGCGCGTCGGCGGCGTTCATGTAGTCGGAGACGGCGTCGTGATCGACGCCGGAGATCGTCTGGAGGGTCACCGGCTTCTCGAGGAGTCCGTCGGCGACGTCAACGATCCGCCGGGCTCTGGGAAAGTTTTTCACCGGTCGCTCGGGCGAGTACGGGAAGAGCACGTGGTACTCGTCGTCGGGCCAGCCGACCGCCTCGCGGGCGACCGACTGGGGCTTCGGGGAAAACCGCTCGAGATCGACGCCGTCGGGGATCACGGCACACTCGTGGCCGAGCAAGTCGCGCATCTCCTCGGACATGACGACGACCTCGTCGCACAGCGGCGCACAGACGCGGCTGACGCGTTCGACCGGCCCGTGGACGTCCGAACCCCACAGCGAGAGCACGACCGGTGTTCGTATCTGGGCGAGCGCCATCGGCGCCGTGAGCCCGTAGTGGGCGTGGATCAGGTCGTAGCCGTTGCGCGCCTCCCGGAGAACGTCCGGGAAGAACCGGAGGTAGTCACCCGCCGTTCGCGAGCTGTCGGCGCCGACCTCGCCCGCGACCGACAGCGTCGAGAACGTGACGCCGCGGCGCTCTAAGGCGGCCATCTGCTGTGTCATAAACGGGGCGTCGGCGTTCGTCGTGAGGGTGAGCACGTGCATCGCGGGGGTCGTCTTCAGTCGCGACCGCCCACCGCTTTGTTAACCGTCCCGTTCCCCTCGCTCGACCGATTCCTCCCGTCCGCTGACTCTCCTCCGGCTAATTTCCGGTCCCCAAACAGCAGGATTGTATGAAATAATGGTATATTTATACCTTAAAAATACTTATCAACCACCCGCAGCTACAGAAAATCGTTCGAATGTATGAGCATCTCGAATTTCCTCTCTGGGCTCCTCTCGGACAAGCGCTCGGCTGCCGCCCCAGCCACGTCGACGGCAGCCGAGCGTGAGTCACAGTCTCCCGAAACAGTCGTCTGCGAGTGTCGACACTGCGGAACGACGGTTTCGACCGGGACGACGCACTGCCCGGCGTGTGATTCCGACGAGATCGCCGTTTATCAGATCGAGTGACCGGCCTGCCGGGTCCCCAGTGCGACCGTCGACACTGTCGTTACTCGCGAGTCACGTCGCCGCCGTCCGCTCGACTGCGCTGGGATCGCCCGCCAGTCTCGACGCTCGCGGTCGCTCGCTCGAGGGCCGCCGGCTGATCGGTTCTCGACCCGCCGAGGGTGTACGTTCGGTGGTGGCTGTCAGCGAGATCGAGCGCGTCCCTGCCGTCGACGACGACCAGCTGCTCGAGCGTGCCCCAGTCGATCCGGTCGAACTCCTCGTGGGGTGTGACGAGCACGGCGGCATCGAGTGACTGGTCCGGAATATCGCCGATTTCGAGGGTGTGAGCACCGTACGCTGCCGGGTCGACGAGCGGGTCGACGCCGTACACGGTCGCGCCGAGATCGCGAAGCCGAGAGACGATCTCGATCGCGGGCGAGGAGCGCATCTCGGCGACGCCCGGCCGGTAGGTGAGGCCACAGACGAGCACGGTGGCGTCCTCGACGTCGACCCCACCCGTCGCGAGTTCACGGACGAGCCTCGAGACGGTGAATCCGGGCATTCCCTCGTTGATCGTCCGCGCGGTCCGCGTGAGACACATCGGATCGGCGGTCTGGGCCAGCAGGAAGTGGGGGTAGTTCGGAATGCAGTGGCCGCCGACGCCCGGCCCCGGCTCGTGGAGATCGCACATCGGCAGCTCGTTAGCGGTGTCGATCGCCTCCCGAACCGAGATCCCGAGTTCATCGGTGATCCGCGCGAGTTCGTTCGCCAGGGCGATGTTGACGTCCCGGTAGACGCCCTCGAACACCTTCACCGCCTCGGCGGTGGTCGCGTCCGAGACGGCGTGGACGTCGTTGTTCGAGAGTTCGTCGTAGACGAGCGCCGCCGCGCGCGTGCTCTCATCGTCGACGCCGCCGACGACCTTGGGATACTCGCCGCGGATGTCCCGCAGGGCGGTTCCCGAGGAGGTGCGTTCGGGACAGAAGGCGACGCCGAAGGACCCGCGCTCGAGGCCGCTTTTGGCCTCGAGATGCGGACGGATCACGTCCCGACAGGTGGCCGGCGGCAGCGTCGACTCGGCGATCACCAGGTCGCCAGGAGCGAGGCCGGCGGCGATGTCGTTGACGACCGCTTCGATCGTCGAGAGATCCGGCTCGCGGTCGTCGTCGAGCAGCGTCGGCACGATGATCACGTGGATACGGGCATCGGTCGCGGCGGCGGGACCGTCCGTGGTCGCCCGTAGCCGGTCGCGGCCGACCTGTTCCCGGACCAGTTCCTCGAGTCCGGGTTCGCCACTGATGTGGCTCTCGCCAGCAGCAACGGCGTCGACGACCGCGGGATCGATGTCGACGCCGGTGACGTCGCCGGTCACCTCGGCGTAGACGGCCGCGAGGGGAAGCCCCATCTTGCCGAGTCCGTAGACGGCGACCGGGACCGACCCCCCGGTAAACGCCGCTCGCTGCCGTGCGGCCGGCGCGTCGGAGCCGTACAGCCGATCGACGCGACCCCGACTCACCGGGCGTGCACCTCCG
Organism: Natrononativus sp. DTA114; assembly: GCF_059736515.1. Lineage (NCBI taxonomy): Archaea > Methanobacteriati > Methanobacteriota > Halobacteria > Halobacteriales > Natrialbaceae > Natrononativus > Natrononativus sp. DTA114. The sequence continues at coordinate 124,777 of NZ_JCASSN010000007.1, forward strand.
TTTCCTCGCCGTTGACGAGTCGATTGATCCGCTGGATCGTCTCGAGCGCGTCGAGTCCGTCGTCGGCGGTTACCTCCGGCGACCCCCCCGTACTGGCCGCGTGGACGAACGACTCGAGTTCGCGTCGAAGTGGTTCGCCGTTCTCGACCCGCGGGCGCTCGATGACGCTCTCGTGGCGGTAGCGCTTGCGGCCGTTGTCGGTCACGTACTCGGGGTAGGAGTCGCGGTGGATCTGGACCGACTGCTCGAGGTAGTCGACCTCGAGCAGACACTCCTCGGCCGTGACGGTAAAGCGCCGAATCTTCTTCTGGGTGAGCCGACTCGCCGTCAGCGAGACGATCACGTCGTCGTAGCGCATCTTTGCCGTCGCGTACTGGCCGTTGTCGGTACCCGCGGCGGCGATCGACGTGGGCTGGGAGTCGAGCAGCGCCGAAACGACGTCGACGTCGTGGATCATCAGGTCGTCGGTAACGCCGTCGATCGCGGTCCGATCGACCGGCGGTCCGAGCCGCTCGGCGTCGATGGCGATCACGTCCAGATCACTGATGAGCTCCGCAACCGTCTGGACGGCCGGATTGAACCGTTCGATGTGGCCGACCTGCAGGACGAGTCCCGCGTCGGCCGCCTGCCGCGCGAGGGCTCGGCCGCGCTCGATCGAGTCGGCGATCGGTTTCTCGACGAGGACGTGGACGCCGGCCTCGAGACAGGCCGATACCGTCTCGTAGTGGGCGTGGGTCGGTACCGCGACGGTGACGACGTCGACGGTATCGAGCAACTCCTCGAGCGGAACCGCGGTCGTGCCGTAGGCGTAGGCGACGCGCTCCGCGAGCTCCGTATCCAGGTCGCTTACGCCGACGAGGTCGACGTTTCGGAGTTCGCTGTAGACGCGCGCGTGGTTCTCGCCCATCGCGCCGACGCCGACGACGCCGGCGCGAACGGTCGGTGATTCGATCGAGGTTGATATATCGACGGTCATGCGTGTTCGAAGTGGTCCGTGATCGCCGCGACCACCGTCCGTCGGTCGTCGGCGGAGAGGTTCGGATGGATGGGAAGCGAGAGGACGGTTTCGGCCGCCCGCTCAGCCCGCGGAAACGTCGCAGCGGCCGCGCTCACGGTTTCGTACGCGGGCTGGCGGTGGATCGGCGTGGGGTAGTAGACCCCCGTGCCGACTCCCCGGTTCTCGAGCGATTCGGCGAGCGCATCGCGGTCGGCGGTTCTGATCGTGTACTGGTGGTAGACGTGGCGGTAGCCGTCGGGCACCGTCGGCGTCTCCACCGGAAGGGCTGTGAGGTTCTCGTCGTAGAAAGCCGCGTTCTCGCGGCGGGCCTCGTTGAACTCGGGGAGGCGCTCGAGTTGAGTGCGCCCGAGTGCGCCCCCAACGCTCGTCATCCGGTGGTTGTGGCCGATCTCGAGGTGTTCGTAGCCGCCGTCGGCGCCCCGGCCGTGGTTGATGTAGCTGGCGGCGCGCTCGGCGACGTCTTCGCGGTCGGTGGTGATCATGCCGCCTTCGCCGGTGGTCATGTTTTTGGTGGGGTAAAACGAGAAGCAGGCGGCATCGCCGAAGCTGCCTACCCGCTGGCCGTCGATCGCGGCTCCGTGGGCCTGGCAGGCGTCCTCGAGCACCGCCAGGTCGTGTTCGTCGGCGATTTCTGTCAGGGCGGGCATGTCGGCGGCCAGCCCGTAGAGGTGGACCGGCATGATCGCCGCCACGTCCTCGCGCTCCCGGACGACCTCGCGGACCTGTGCGGGATCGAGCGCGAACGTCTCGGGGTCGACGTCGGCGAAGACGGGGGTCGCACCGGCCAGGCGGATCGCGTTGGCGCTGGCGACGAACGAGAACGGCGAGGTGACGACCGCGTCGCCCTCGCCGACGCCCAGCGCCTCCAGGGCCGCGTGGAGCGCGGTCGTCCCGTTCGAGGTCGCAACCGCGTGCTCCGTACGACAGTAGCGGGCGAACTCGCGCTCGAAGGCCCTGACTTCGGGACCGTCGGCGAGCTGTCCGCTCTCGAGGACCGAGTACACCCGGTCGACGGCTTCGGTACCGATCTCCGGATCGGCGATGGGTATCTCCGTCATACGAGCTGGTTCGGTCCTTTGAGGGGGTCGGGAAGCGTTCGCGGCTGGGCGGGCGCGCCGACGGCGAGCGTCTTCGGAGGGACATCTTCGGTGACGACCGCACCGGCTGCGACGAACGCGTTCTCGCCGACGGTGACGCCGGGAAGCAGGGTCGCGTTCGCGCCGATCGAGGCGCCGTCCTCGATGGTGGGGCCCTCGAGACCGTCGTCGGTTCGGATCGGGTACTCGTCGTTCGTCAGAACGGCACCCGGGCCGACGAAAACGTTCGAGCCGATCGTCGTCGCCGTCGGGACGTAGACTCCCGTCTGGAGACTAACGTGCGAGTCGATCGTCGTCTGCCCGTCGATTACGGTCTTCGTGCCGACCAGAACGTTGTTCCCGATCGTCGTTTCCTCGCGAACGAGGGCGTCGTGACCCGTCGTGAACTCGTCGCCGATAGTGACGCCGGCGTAGATGGTCGATCCCGAACGGATCGTCGCATCGTCGCCGATCCGCGTCGGCTCGTCGAACTCGCCGGTACCGACGCGGGCGTCGTCGGCGATCGAACAGCGGTTGCCACAGATAACGTCACCCACGAACGATCACCTCGTCGGGCGGGCAGCCGGTCTGCGAACGTGTGTGTAGTACAGTCATGGTAGTCGATACCCGGTGAGGGCACTCACTCCGATACAACCGGTAACGACGCTTTGTTATCCCCGGCCTGACGGTCCAGTAGCTCCGAACTACACCGCCGAAGAGACGTCCGCGGCGGGTCTGGTTCGTTCACCGATCCCCGCTCCTGTCGGCTCCGACGCGGCATCGGCGCGGAACTGTTCGGCTGTCGAGTCACTCACGAGTCATGACGGGTACCACGCGCTTTCTTCAGGGTAGCCGTGAGATAGTAAAGTGTCACAGAGTCGCAGTACGCTGGTGTGAGGTATCCGAAACCACCCGTCACACCGGGAACGGGAACACCCCGGGATATCGAGAGCCCCTATGACCGACACTGATCTCTCACAGGCTGAACTCTTCGACGTGTTCAGCAACGCTCGCAGACGGTATACCGTCCAGTATCTGAAACGCCAACACGGGTCCTGTGATCTCGCACCGTTGGTCGAACAGGTCGCAGCCTGGGAGAACGACACCGCCCCCGACGAGGTGACCCGGGCACAGCGACGGCGCGTGTACATCTCACTGTACCAGACGCATCTCCCGATGCTCGAGGAGCACGAGATCGTCGAGTGGGACGCCGACGGCCACGCGATCCAACTGTTACCCAGCGAAGAGACGTTCGATCCGTACCTCGACCGTCGGTTCGAGAGCTACCGGGCCTGGCACTATCTGTACGCGAGCCTGGCGCTGTTCGGCGCGCTGGCGCTTGCGGTCTCTTGGCTCGCTGTTTCCCCACTGGGTCCCGAAGCGGCGCCGCTGGTTGCGCTTGCGCTGTGTGGGGCCTCGTTCGTCGTGGCTCTCGCTCAGTACGTATCGCGGCGTCTCACGATCCGTGCACCGGTTACGCTGACCAGACGCTAACACCCAGTTCGACCCTACCCGTTCACAGTGTGTTTCTCAGCCTCCGGCGTGATCGTCGCGCTTCGGAGGCGACTGCACACGGCCAGTCCGTCGAGTCGCGACGCGCGTGACCGTCTGGGTTCGACCTCGGATCGTCTCACGAGAATCTGGTCGCCCGGTATTCCGCTCCGCTCGGGCAGCGGCCGGTCCGGAATCCGGCGTCGTCACCGCTCGTTGCGTCACGGTGTTGCCACGGCGGCAGCCTGTCCATCCGAGACGGAACCCATTGCCGGTCCCTCCGGTAAGCCAGTAAGCGGAAAGGAACAGCGCCGCACGCACCACGCGCCGACCGATAACCGTGCCGGCTAGCCGATCACGGAGAGGCGATTGCTTACTCCGCGGAGTCGTTGTCGGCGTCGTCGTCGCTGCCGAAAATATCCTCGAGGCTAAACGAATCATCGTCGTCGTCGTCCGCCGTCCCTTCGTCGGTGTCGTTGCCGGGAGGAGCGGCGGTGTCGTTGTCCGGTGGAGCGCCGTCACTGTCGTTGTCGGAGAGATCACCGTCACTGTCGTTGTCTGGGAGAGCACCGTCGCTATCGTTATCTGGGACGTCCTCGCCGTCGTCGGCGTTGCCGTCGTTATCAGCGGTTTCCTCGTCGCTCGAGTCGCCGTCTTCGATCGGGTTCTCGGTCGGGGTAACCCAGAAGTAGACGTCTTCGGCGGCGTTCTCGTTGGTCGGATCCGCCGGCGGGTCGTCGTAGAACAGGAGGAAGCTGATCCGGACGGTTTCGTCCGGATCGGCGGTCGGAGTGACGCTTCGTTCTGCCGTTACCGGTCCGGTGCCGTTGATCCGGGCGTCGATCTCCCGCAGTTCGGTCCGTTCGACCACCTCGCCGTCGTCGATCACCTGTTCCTGGACGACGATCGTATAGTTCGTCGCCTGCCCTTCGTGGTTCTCGAGGCTGATCGTCACCGGGACCGATTCGCCCGGTTCGATTTCGCTTGGAAAGCCGTCGGCGACGAGCTCGCCGTTTTCGTCCTCGGTGTAGATCGCAAACTGCGTGAACCCGCCAGCAGAGAGTGGGGCGAGAAAGCCGACCAGCAGCGCGCCAACCGCAACGGCGACGGCGATCGTCAGAACGATCGCAGAGACGTTTATCGTCGCCTCGGGAGTTCGGTACACCCGACCGATCGCGGCACCTGGCGAGACGGTGTACCGGTCCGGCGCCGGAACACGAAGCCGCCGTATCGCTCCGATCTGGGCCAGTAGTACGGCGGTTCCGGCGAGCGTGGCCGCGACGGGTTCCGCTGCCAGTCCCCAGTCGGTCACTGCCAACCCGATCGTCGCCAGCACGGCAATCGCAATCGAGAGTGGCAACGCCAGACCGACTCGCTCGACGGTGTCGATTCCGCCTGGTCGGCGTTCCATCATCGTTCTCGCGTTCGTCCGGGCGTCGCGTGCTCGGGCGGGAAACAAGACGGAAACCAGCGCGTAGCCGGGCAGAAAGAGGACGAGCGCGATCGCCCCGAGCAACCTGAGCGTACTTCCTACCGCCAGACTCGTCACCATAACGTACGTCACCACCGCGAGTAGCGAGACAGTGGCCAGATCGGTCGGATATCGTAGTAGCTCTCCGAACCGGGTCTGCGTCCGCGTTCGAAGACTCATAGGACACTCGCTGTGTTTCGCCACTTTCGGCGCCGGTGCGATTCGATCGGATACTCTGGGGCGGACATGCTCGAATCGTTGACGTAGTTTCCGCTATGCAATTTTGTTATGCCAGGATTACCCGCCATCCGACGGAGCACTCCTGGAGAGCTACCGCTCCTCGAGCGGCCGACACTCACGAAGGTGTGCTCTTTCAGCAGGGCCGAGTCGGCACACCGGTGGCGTCAGAAGTCGACGTACTGTTCTTCCCACTCGCGCCGATCACTGATCCGTCGTTGCCCGTCGTCCGTGATCGCGTAGTAGTTCGTTCGTCTGTCGAGTTGACCCTTCTCGACTAACTCCTTGTTCACGAGCGTGTCGAGGTTCGGATACAGCCGACCGTGGTTGATCTCCGAACTGTAGTACTGTTCGACCTCTTCTTTGACAGTCTGGCCCGAGGGACGGTCTGCGCCTGCGATGACGTACAGGAGGTCTCGCTGGAAGCCGGTCAGATCGTGCATTGCTCAATCACATGGACCGTTCCGCTGACTGGATATTTGTTATCCGCATCATACAGGTGTTTCATGGCTTCTTTCTCTCCGATGGACGCGAATGAAACAATCGGGCTGCGTGAGTGTCTCGAATCGAAAACGTTCACCGCCACGGCACACAGTCGACAGGAGGAAGTGGCCGGAGAATCCTGGCTGCCCACGACCGATACAACGCGAAAAGACAACTCCGTGTCGGTGACCGGGTGCTCACTCGGCGCGTTCGTCGCGGCTGATTCTCGAGACGTCGATGCCATCGGTGTCGATTCGTACGTCGAGCCGACCGACGGTGGCCTCGTAGGCGGTCGTATGCGTTCCGTCGGGTTCAAATCGAATGCATTCGGCCAAAAGCTCACTCTCGAGCAGGCTATTGATCCGCCGGTACACCGTCGCCGAGGAGCTCTCGGTCCGCGCGGTGAGCTCCTTTGCCGTTCGGGGTCCATCGCTCGTTGCGATGAGGATCGTCCGTGCACACTCGTCGCCGAGGACGTCGAGTGCCGCGATCGTCGTTACGTTCGAGTCGGCCTGGGTGTTGGTTGCCTGGGTTGACATTGTCGTATGTTCCGTCGATCTAACCGGTAAGCGAGTGTGGTATTTTATAACGATCCACCTTATGTGAGGAAGTGAAACCATTCTCAACAGAAATTTCAAATTTCTAGCTGGAAATACTTGATTTCGTCGAGTCGAATCCGTGGATAGAGAGTGGAGATAATCAAATACCGGACAATACATCTGAACTCACGTTGACAGCCGTCGATCGTATACAACTCGAAAACGCCGCCCAGAGCGCCTATAGTGGCGGAAAACGCCCAGAAACACTCAATTTACCAGGTAGTCGAACCGACCTGTTGGGTGAACAGTCAACGTCCTTTATCCACATCTGACGACGCGGATACAACGACGTCTGGAGGCGCTGTCCGGTTCGAGTCGGCCATCGCGGGCAGCGTTAGCCGGATGTGGCTGATCGAACCAGTCGGATGGACTCGAGTCGACGAGTTATCCACTACTCACCGATACCCATGAAATCCACACGAGTCAACTGGAACCCAACGGAATCGTCGTCAGCGGGCGCTCGCTGTCGCAACTGCGGAACGCACGTCACCCAGCAGTTCGCCCGTGTGTTCGGAGACAACGGTGACGTTGTCCACGGCTGCCCGGCGTGTACCACGTATCGCGAGATGCAGTCCGGCGGCCACCTTCCTCGATAACCGACCCGGTTCACGAACTGGTGTCGATTGTGTCCCGAATGGGAACGGTTCTACCCGGGCGGAGTACCAAAATTCGTGGAACATGATATACTAATCCCGGATATCCCAAGCAGTACGTTGAAGAGTGAGGTTGTCGAACATCAACCCAGTTATGAGGGTAGGTGGTGGCCGGCGTTTCACTGAGAACGCTCTGTTACGACTGTAATCAATGTCTGTCCAAACACGCCGATCAGGGCCGCTCGAGGAAAGTGAAATCTTCCACATACTCGGCAACGATAGACGACGAGCGATCGTACAGATTCTGTCGGTGCACCACGAACGTATCGACGTCTCGGATGTCGCCTCGGAGATCGCAGCCACCGAGTCGGAGACGTCGTCGGTCCCGAATAACCTGTACAAGAGCGTCTACGTCTCGCTGCAGCAGACCCATCTGCCACAGCTCGAAGAGGACGCAGTGATCGAATACGATTCCGACGCCAAGACGATTGAGCCCGGTCCCCACTTCGACCGCGTCGTCGGGTACATCGACGGCAATTCCGACGGCTATTCGACCGTCCTCGTCGGCCACGTCGTCCTTAGCGTCCTCGGTCTCGTTCTGATCGCCCTCGCCGGGCTCGAAGCTCCCGTGTTCTCGAGCGTCGATCCCGTGCTTGCGAGCGTGTTCGTCTTGCTGGCCGTCGCCGCTAGCGGGCTCTACACGCTGTTGAGCTGAGGTCCGTTCCGCTTCGAGGGCCGCTCGAGGCCCGGACTTGCGTCCGCGGCTTGCGGCGGTATTCAGAGTAGAGATCGAGTGAACGAGGCGGTGGATCTATGATCTCTATGCCGGAATCCATCAGCCTCTGTGGGCTGTGGGTCTAGTACGGAGATTCAGTTGGGTTCTGTGGAGCGGAAAGCGGCGCCGCGCGAACTGATGCGCCTCACTCCACACCGTCTGTACAATCATTTTCAGAGACTGTTGCCGTGCTCGAGAGATTCGGTGTCGGACGGGCCCGATTCCCCGTTCACAACCGGGCACAGAAGGCAAATCGACTGCCTACCAGCGGCAAATCACCGGATCAGGTGCCCGAGACGGTGATCCATCTCACACACGACGTCAATGACGCCGTGTCTCTCGTCGATTCCACATCGTGGTTACGGGCTGCACTCCATCGACACCGACTCCGATTTCGATACCAACACCACGGAAATCGGAACGCCGTGGAACGTATAGTACAACAAGTAAAACGACGAACCTCTTCGTTCGGGGATTGTTTCAGAAACGCCGATCCAAATACCGCCGAACCCTGGCTGCAAAGCTTCGCACACTGCTGGAACCAGCTTATCTGAACAGTGCCCGGTTTGCTACCGAAAAAAGCGACTGCGGCGTCTCATCCGATCCGGATGAGATGGCTGTCGTGATTAGGTCGTGACGGCGAGCAACACGTCTTCATCGTCGTCGTCGTCGAACTCGTCGTCGTCGGTGTCATTGTCATCGAGGTCGTCGTCGAGGTCGTCATCGTCGTCGTCAACTGGTTCATCGTCCACGGGTTCTTCGTCGTCTACGGGTTCGTCATCGACCGGTTCGTCGTCGATCTCGTCCTCCTCAGTTAGCTCGATGAAGGCGACCTGACCGAACTCGTCGGTGAGGACCATGTGAACGAACTCGCCGGGTGCGAGTCCGGTGGTGTCGATGTCGAATACGACATCGTCGGTTTCACCCGCCTCGAGCGTTACTTCCTGAGACTCGATGAGGTCACCCTCGAGTCGGAACTGGACGTCCTGGGTCGATTGCTCGTCAGCCGGGTTGGTGACGGTCGCCGTGACCGTGATCATCTCACCAACTGCAGCGGTTTCAGGTGCATCGAGGTTATCGACGGTGAACGACTCCGTAGGCTCGTCATCGACGGGTTCGTCGTTAGCCGGCTCGTCGTTAACCGGTTCATCGTCTACCGGTTCGTCATCAACGGGTTCGTCGTTAACCGGATCGTCGTCGACGGGTTCATCGTCTACCGGTTCGTCATCAACGGGTTCGTCGTTAACCGGATCGTCGTCGACAGGTTCGTCGTCGACGGGTTCATCGTCGACGGGTTCGTCGTCAACCGGTTCTTCCTCGACTGGGACCTCTTCGGTCGGGTCCTCCTCGACCTGCTCGAGCATCTCTTCGAGCGCCGCCACGTCGACGTCCTCGTCGATCACGAGCACGTAGACGTTTTCGACGTTGAGCTGCTCGATGGTCAGCTCGTCAACGATGATGAAGATCGGTTGATCGTCATGTTCGTCGAGATCTATCGGTTCCTCATCGTCAACAGGATCGTCGGTCGGTACATCGTCTTCGTCGTCTACCTCCGTGTCGTCGTAGTCGTTCTCATCGTAGTCGTCCGCATCGTCTTCGTGTTCGTCGGCGGCCAGGGTTCCCGCTGCCCCGATCGCCATCGCCGAACACACAAGCATCAACGCAGTGACCACGACGAGTACTTGGTTGCGTGTCTTCATGTTTCGCCCTGACGGCGTCTCTGAATCGTAGTTTCGACGCATAAACCGACGCAACCTTTCCAGCGAGAAATCGGATAATGCCTGTTCGGAAACCGGTTACCGCCGCTTCGTTCACGGCTGGAAAACAACGGTTGTGTGACTCACTCCCGCTCGGGCGAACGCGAGGCAGCGGGTTCGTATCCACGCAGACAGACGAGGTTCTCACGCCCGAGACGGAGCTTCGTGATCTCGTCGTCCTCCTCGAGGTCGGCGAGCAGTCGACTAACTTTGGCTTTCGACCAGTCGACGGAGTCGACGATCGCCGACTGTTTCATTCGCCCTCCGTTGTCCATGACGAGATTCCGAACCCTCTCTTGGTCGGTCATAACGTCCTCCTGAGGCGGTCTCGGCTCAGTGTCAGTCCCCGCCGTCGCCTCAAGTCGATTGCGGGCGATCAGAACGGCACCGAGAACCACGAGCGCGAGGATACCGAGAAGGGCGGCGAAATGCGGGCCCGCCTCGAGCTGCAACACTGGGACTGATTCCGGGAGGTCGATGATCAAAATCATACAAATTCTGGTATGTGTGGACCGGTGAGACTCCGGCCGCGAGTGTGTGCGCTCATGTCCTTTCGATGGATCTGTCAGTTTTGTTCCGGCTGTTCACGGGTGTCACGTACCGACGACATCCCACCACAAAGTATTTTTTATAAGTCAATTATTGTTATTAGTATTTCTGTATGTCCTTTGAAACTGTACCTCACGACCGAATCGACGTCCGCCGAGTTCGATCCGGGGGCAGAGACGATTGACCGGTGCCGTCAGGATCAGTGTCGACTCTCCGCGTCCGTGGCTGTCCAACAGAAGCTATCTCGGTCGTCGCAAGTCCGGTCCGCGAATCACCGTCGAGTGACGGCTACGTCCCCGGAACGCCAACCGCGTCGAACGCAGTTACACCCAGCACTGCGAGCACGTACAGGACGATGAGTACCGACAACCACGCGATGATCGTAATCGCCACGGCCTGGGTCCAGCCGCCGGGGTATCGCGCGTTGACGATCGCGAGGTAGGCGAGGAATACGAGCAGCGGTCCGAGTAACGGAATCCAGCCGAAGAAGAAACCGACGACGCCCCAGACGATCGCGCCCAGCAGGGCGGTGATGATCGCATACGTGTAGTCTTCCGTGTCGACGACTACCCGCGCGCCGATGTAAATCCCGAGCGCACCGATGAGCAGGCTCACGACGAACACGACGATGGTATCGATGAGTGCCATGGAGTCGTTTCTCACAACAGACGACTCGTTAGTTATCGCGGACCTACACGGCTAGAAACCCGACACTCCCTCCGGGCGACCACTCTCAATGTGACAGTATCGATTAGGATCGGCGATGGCTGCTCGCCATTCCGTTCCAGGTGACTCAACCGTAAGTCGGTCGCGTCTCGTCGCTCGAGTCCGCCGTCCCGCGGGCGTCCTCCGCGGTCGCCACTCGATCAACGAGATCCTGGATCCCTGTCTCGAGACCGATCTGCGCGCTGACGCCGAGTTTCTCTTTCGCTTTCGAGACGTCCGCAGTGCTGTGGCGAACGTCGCCCGGCCGCTGGGATCGGTGGACGATCGGCGAATCCGCGTCGACTGCTCGTCGAACCGTCTCCGCTAGCTCGAGGATGCTCGTTCGTTCGCCGGTACCGACGTTGTACGCTTCGCCGACGTGGTCGGTGGTCGCCGCAGCAACGTTCGCCCGAACGACGTCGTCGACGTGGACGAAATCGCGAGTCTGCTCACCGTCACCCTCGACCGTGATCGGTTCGTCGGCGCGGGCCTGCTCGAGGAACGTCGAGATCACACCGCTGTAGGGGCCCTGCTGGCGCGGACCGTAGACGTTGAAGTACCGCAACGCGACGGTTCCGAGGTCGTACAGGTCGGCGTAGACGCGCGCGTAGTGATCGAGTGCGAGTTTCTGGACCCCGTAGGGAGAGGTGGGATCGGTCGGGGCCGTCTCGGTCACTGGTAACTCCTCGGGATGGCCGTAGATCGCGGCGCTCGAGGCGAGCACTACCCGGGCATCCTCCCGGCGGGCCTGTTCGAGCAACAGGAGACTGGCCTCGAGGTTCGTTCGGTTCGTCTCCCGCGGTGCGTCGACGCTTCGGGTTACGCTGACGACTGCGGCCTGGTGAAAGACGACGTCGACACCATCGCAGGCGCGCTGGAGTGCGATCGGATCGCGGACGTTCCCTTCGATAAGCTGAGCGTCGTCGTGGACGTGCGTCCGCGTCCCGTTCGTGAGATTGTCGAGTACGCGAACCTCGTTGTGCGGCGCGAGCGCATCGACGAGGTGGCTCCCGACGAAGCCCGCACCGCCGGTCACAAGGACTGTTCGGTCGACGAGCGGTAGCGAATCCATCGCCTACTGGCACCACACCGGCCTCGTTTAGTATACGACGCATACTGACGCGTATTCGATTGTTACCGACCTCACCGAACGTTCCTCGGCGACGTTCGCGGACGATCCCGTTGCCGGCCCGCCAACACAAGCTATATCCGCGCCTGTTCGGTACGTCTCCCCAATGGCTGTCGACCTCGTCGTGAAGAACTGCACCGTCGTGACGACCGAGGGTCGGACGACCGATTCGGGCGTCGCCGTCGAGGACGGCTCGATCGTCGCCGTCGGCCGAAGCGACCGGCTTCCCGACGCGGCTCGCACCCTCGACGGCGGCGGTAACGTCCTGGTTCCCGGAATCGTCGACGCCCACATTCACAATCGCGAACCCGGCCTCGAGTACAAGGAAGACTGGGAGACCGCGACGCGGGCCGCCGCTGCCGGTGGCGTGACGACCGTCGTCGGGATGCCCAACACGGAGCCGGTCATCGACCGACCCGAACACCTCGAGACGAAGTTCGAACGCGGCGAGGCGTCGGCGCACGTCGACTTCCAGAGCTTCGTCGTCGTTACCTCCGGAAACATCGATCGAATCCCCGCGCTCGACGACGCCGGCGCGCTCGGCTACAAGATCTTCCTCGGCTCCACGGTCGGCGACGTTCCGCCGCCGACCGACGGCGAGATCCTCGAGGCGATGCGGGCGATCCGAGAGACCGGGAAACGGCTGGGCTTCCACGAGGAGAACGGCGAGATCATCGACTACTACGAACGGCAGTTCCGCGAAGCCGGGCGGAACGAGCCCATCGATCACGCCCACTCCCGGCCGGTCATCGCCGAACGAGAGGCGATCGAGCGGATGATCACGTTCGCCGAAGAGACCGGCACGAAGATCCACATGTACCACGTCTCTTCGGGATCGGGCGCGGAGGCTGTCGGCCGCGGGAAAGAACGCGGCGTCGACGTTACCGCCGAGACGACCCCGCACTACCTCTGGTTCACCGAGGACGTGCTGCGGGAGAAGGGGAACGTGGCCCGCATCCAGCCGCCGATCCGCGACGAACGCGAGCAGGCGCGACTGTGGAACGCCCTCGAGGACGGGGCGATCGACTCTATCGCAACGGACCATGCCCCGCACACCGACGAGGAAAAGAAAGTCGCCGATCCGTTCGGCAACACCTGGGAGGCCGTCTCCGGGTTCGTCGGCCTCGAGACCGAGGTCCCCGCCATGCTCACCTTCGTCGACCAGGGGAAGTTCTCGCTCGAGGAGTGGGTGTACCACCACGCCACCCGACCGGCCCAGATCTGGGGGATGTACCCGCAGAAGGGCTCGCTCCAGATCGGCACCGACGCCGACTTCACGATCGTCGATCCCGGCCTCGAGTGGACGCTCGAGGACCGTAGCGCCCTCCACTCGAAAACGCGGGTGACGCCGTTTGAGGGAGAGGAGTTCACCGGAAAGGCGGTGACTACCGTCGTGCGCGGCGAGGTGGTGTACGCCGACGGCGAGGTCGTCGGCCAGCCCGGCTACGGCAGCGTCGTTACCGTCGACTAACACCAGTCGGCCGGTTTATCGGAGGACAGCTATCGCTCTTCTCCCTCGAGAACGGCCCACTCGAGGACGGACTGGACCGCCCACACGGTCCAGCAAACGAACGCACCGAGAACGACGGCGATCTCGTACCCCAGGAGGCCGCTCCGGACTGCCATCAACCCCGTGAGAACCCCCACAGTGATGACCGCGACGCCGAAGATATCGTAGAACGTCCGCGGCGAACGCACGCTGGGTGGACGGGCCGTGCTCATACCCGGACCGTACGCGCCCCACCGGCATAACTGTGCCATTGGGTGTCACACCCTCGCTCCGTGGACGACCGAGTGTTCAGTTACCACCGAACGGCCGACCGAGCACCGCGAGGTCGACGTGGTCGCGGAGGAGGGTGGCGGCCCGGTCGTACGGCGATTCCGCGAGAGAGTCGGATTCGGCTTTCGGTCGACGCCGATCGGCGTGACCGTACACCGCCTCGAGAAACGGCTCTCGGACGTTTCGGTTATCGAAGACTCCGTGGAGGTACGTTCCGAGGACGCGGTCCCGCGCCGCACTGTTCGGGCCGAGCGGCTGGCCGACCGACTCGAGTGCCCGGGTTCGCCCGGCGTGGATCTCGTAGCCGCTCGCCGTTCCGGTCGCACCCGCCAGCACCGACGATCCGGTGCCGTCGACGGAAACGGTGGTCTGCTCGAGGTGTTTCTCACGTGCGAACGCTGTTGCGACCGGAAGCAGGCCGAGTCCGTCGACGACGGTCGTCTCGCCGGTTCCCTCGCGGTCGGCTTCCTCGAGGCGCTCGCCGAGGAGTTGGTAGCCGCCACAGAGGCCGACGATCGGGCCGGAAAAACGCTCGAGGAGGTTCTCGAACCCCGCCTCGCGGAGCGCGAGCAGGTCGTCGACGGTGTTTTTGGTGCCAGGGATGATGACGGCGTCCGCCCTGGAGAGATGGGTTTCCGACTCGCCTCCCTCGAGCGGGACGTACGCTACCCGGACGCCGGGGACGGCGGCGAGCGCCTCGAGATCGGTCGCGTTCGAGATTCGGGGAAGGCGAGGGACGACGATCGTGACGGTTCGCTCCTCGGAGATACCGTCCCCGTCGCCTCGGACGTCGTACTCGTCGGTTGCCGGGAGACCGACACTGTCCTCTGCGGGCAGGCCGGGGTCGTCGTAGGGGACAACGCCGAGTACCGGGACGCCGGTCCGTGATTCGATCTCCCCGATGCCGGGCTCGAGCAGGCTCGGATCGCCCCGGAACTTGGTGATGATGGCGCCGACGACGTGTTCGCGGAGGTCGGGGGGGAGCAACTCGAGGGTTCCGTAGAGGCTGGCGAACGCCCCGCCCCGCTCGATGTCGACGACGAGCAGGATGTCGACGGGGTTCCACTCGCGGTCGGCACTGCGTTCCGCCGCTGCGACGGTCGCTGCGATCCGCGGCGTTTCGACGTTCGCCAGGTCCCGCTCGTGGAGGTTGATTTCGGCGATGCTACCGGCCCCTTCGGCAACGATCACGTCGTGGGTGTCGGCCAGCCGCCGGAACGACGCCTCGGCCGCGTCTCGAGCCGATTGCCAGTGCTCTCTGTAGTACTCGCTGGCCGCGAAGTGGTCGACGGCTCGGCCCTGGATCACGAGCTGGCTCTCCCCGCTTCCGCGCGGCTTCAGGAGAACGGGGTTGCTGTCGGTCGTCGGCGCGACCCGGGCCGCTCGGCTCTGGACGAACTGGGAGACGCCGATTTCACCCCAGGGTTCGGTTTCGGTATCATCGACGTCCGGTCGGACAACTACGCGGGCGTTGTTACTCATGTTCTGGGCCTTGAACGGCGCGACGGCGACGCCGCGATCCGCGAGGTAGCGACAGAGTCCGGCCGCTATCATGGACTTGCCGACGTGGCTCGCGGTGCCGGCGACGAGAACGGTTTTGGTCATTCAGATTGGCGTGCTCTCATCTGCGACGGCCTTCGGCCTGTCGGTTCGTGTTGCTTCGACGGTCTCGGTCCCAGGCGCTACTGCGCCGTTCCCTCCCGGTACCGGCTGGTCCATCTGTGACCGGCGCGACTCGAGAGACCGAGTCCGATCAGGCCGAAGGCCATCGCGGAGAGCGCCAGGGTGAGGCCGACGGGAACGGTGAGCGGAACCACGACGAACCCGAGGACGAGCGCGGGGACGAGGGCGACCGCGACGCCGAGGGTAAACGCCGAGAACCGAACGGCGTCGAACAGAAACTCGTTCGGATCGAAGCCGGCGATGTAGACCGTCAGCCCGTAGTAGTACAGCCCGTAGCCGCCCAGCAACAGCGCCCCGACGCCGGCATCGAGAACGGTCGCTCCGTACCACCACATCGCACCGAGGTACGGAAGGGCGACGCTCGGGACTCCGACGAGAACGAACGCGATCCGTTTCGCCCGGAAGACGGCGTCGACCGAAACCGGGTACGCGAGGTACTCCTCGACGGTATCGAACTGGGTGAGCCAGTTGTAGGTCGTAAAGGCGCTCAACCCGAGCACGCCGCCGAAGAAGACTCCCGGTGCGGGCTCGAGGCCGGTGATTGCGGCGACGACGCGGACCAGAAACGCCACGAGCGCGAGGAGGATACCGACCGAGACGAGGGGCTTCCAGACGCCGCCGGACGAGCGACCGAGATCGAGAAGCGTCTTCGCCACGAGGCCGCTGTCGGCGCTGGGTAGTCGTCCCTCGAGTCGGACGAACCGATCGCCCGCCGTCCGCGTCGGCCGACCGTAGCTCGGATCGTAGACGGCCAGTGCGGCCACGCCAACCGCGAGTGTGACGCCCGCGAGTACGCCGGTCGCAGCCAGCGGGCCGGTGTACGGAAGGGCGGCGAACCACTGGCTCGACTCCGTCGATCGCCACGCCCCGACGGCGGTCGCGCCCGCCGCCCCGACGAGCAGCCAGCCGGGGACGCCGCGAGTTCGACAGGCGATCAGGCCGACCGTGACCGCCATTCCAGACGCGAACACGAGCGACAGCGACAGCCACAGGAGGGCGACGGCCTGCGGCGTGCCCGCTGTCAGTCCCTCGAGTGCAACGACCGACAGCGCCATCGGCAGGACGAAGACGAGGGCGTAGAACAGCCCGTCTTTTAGCAGGAAGATACCGAGGAGCCGCCGCCGGGAGAGCGGCAGCGTCGTCGAACTCGAGAGAACGAGCGTCAACCGGCCGAACACGTTCTCGAGCATGTCCGAGCCCGCAAAGCCCGCGGTGCCGCTGTAGAGACCGAACCCGAGTGCGAAGAGGTGGAGGCCGGCGACGACGCCCGCACTCGAGGTGCCCGTCCACGTCAGCGCGAACGCGCCGGCGACCGACAGACCGGCGACGAGAAGCGGAAAGAGGGCGAACCGCCAGCCGCCGAACAGCCGGACGTGCAGCCGCCACTCCTCGCGGAAGAGGAGTGCGAACGTCGACCAGTGGTGTCGCGCGTTCATGCCGACATCGACGGCGTGTCCCGCGATTCCTTCTTACCGACGTGCTCGAGAAACAACTCGAGCAGCGGTTCGTCGTCGGCCGACGTCTCCCGCTCGGCGACGAGCCGCCCCTCCGAAACGATGCCGACGCGCGTACATATCTCCGCGGCGACGTCGATGTTGTGCGTCGAGACGAAGATGGCGTTGCCGGCGTCGGCGTACTCGAGGAGGAAGCGTTTGACCCCCTCCTGGACGAGCGGGTCGAGGTTCGCGAGCGGTTCGTCGATGAACACGACGTCCGGTTCGTGGAAGAACGCCTGGGCGATCATCACCTTCTGTTGCTGACCCCGGGAGAGGTCGGTGTGAAGCGTGTCGAGTTTCGCCCGGAACTCGAGTCGATCCGCCCAGCCGTCGGTTCGGTCGGCGACGACGTCCGCTGAAAGTTCGCGAATCTCACCGACGAACGCGAAGTACTCCCGCGGCGTGAGAAAACTCGGCGGCGACTGCTGTTCCGGCAGAATGCCCACGCGCCGGCGCGTCTCGACGGGGTCGGCGGCCGGGTCGACGTCGAGAACGCGTGCGGTCCCGCCGTCGGGCTCGAGTTGGCCGGTTAGCGTGCGAATCGTCGTCGTCTTTCCGGCGCCGTTCGGGCCGAGAAACCCGAACAGGTCGCCGCGCGAAACCGAGAGACTCATTCCGGAGAGCGCGTCGACGGAGCCGTAGGACTTCTCGAGTTCGGTCGCCTCGATGACTGCCATTCGTCGCCACGTTCTCAATAACCGATGATAACTGTGACGGCCCGTGCGGGAGCGTTTCTCGTGACGGAGAACGAACGACGAAAGTCGCGGGTCGATGGAAGACGCGTGTTCGCTTGCATGAACGGCCGTCGCACGTGGTGGGCCGGGTCGACTGTGTCCTCCGGCCCGGTCGGGGTGTCGAAGCGGTGCCCACAGCACACAAACGCTTTTCACCCCGGTTGTGGTCGGCCTAGCTAGCCTCGGGGTCTCTCCCGATGAGTGGTTCCGTCGATTGGTTCCGAGGCTAGGGGCTTGTTACGCGTTCTCCCCGCGACGAACTGTCGCACCGGAACGCTCCTCCCGGCGGCCTCTTTAGCCGATTCCGCGTACTGTTCCCGTTCGCTCGAGGCCCGCCTGTGCCTCGGCTATGCGATCGTCTCCGTGCTGCCGTCGCCCACCCTGTTCAACCGTGGTGGCTCAGAGTCTCGTAGCTAAAACTCTCGGCGGCTACCACTCCGTGAGCGCGGTCGCCCCGTGGAAATAGACGAGAATCGCGAGGAACGTGAACGCCCCCGTGAGTGCGAACGCCCCGCCGACGTAGAACACCGAACCCATGCTCACCTCGTACATGAGCCACCCGCCGAGCAACGGTGCGATCACGCTGCCCGGCCGCCAGACCAGTTCGCGGATGCCGAAACTCGAGGCGACGCCGCCCTCGCTTGTCCCCTCGTCGGCGAACAGCGCCATGCTCGCCGGCTCGCGAAAGCTGTCGGCGACGCCGAGCAGTCCCGAGAGAACGACCAGCGGGAGGAACGCGGACGTGATCTGGTCGACGACCGTTACCTGCATCGGAACCGACTCGAGGGGCGTCCACGCGGGGAGCGTCGCGCCGGCAGCGACCGCCGGCACCGGGAATGTGAGGTCGGCGGGTGCGTTGAGTGCCGTTCCGATAGCCGGCGCGAACGGCACCGCGAGGGCGATCAGTCCGTAGGCGGTGCCGCCGGAAAACACGAACAGGGCGCGGCCGTAGGCGTCCGAGAGCCGTCCCGTGTAGGGCTGACAGCACATGTTCGTGAACTTCTCGGCGGCGAGCGTGACGGCGACGGCGAACCCGCCGAAGGCGAGGCCGCCGTTGGCCGTCTCGAGGCCGGCGAAGATAGACACCCAGGTCCGAACCAGCGTCACGGAGAAGGCGTACTGGAAGCGAAAGCTCGAGAGCGTGAGGATGCGGCGATTGAGCGCGAGCCCGGTGAACGGAAAGCCCTCGATCCGAGTCTCGTCGGGCTCGAGAAATCCGTAGGTGCCGACCCAGGCGATCGCCATGATGGCGGCGATGATCGCGAAGATCGGACCGAAGCCGAACGCGTCGTATAGCGCTCCCGCGCTCAAACTGCCGAGGATCGACGCCGCGAAGCTCGCGGCGTTGGCCTTCCCGATGTGGTTCGCGCGCGTGCCGGCGTTCGCGATCTGGCCGACCAGCGAGAGCGTCATCAGCCCCGCGCCCGTGACGGCGATCCCCTGGAGGGCGCGGATGGCGATGAAGGAGGCGCTCGAGTCGACGACCGGAAACAGCGCGTAGACGGCGGTGCCGAGCCCGAGGACGACCAGCAGGACGAGACGCTTGTCGAAGCGGTCGCCGCCCCACGCCAGCGGCACGATCGCGGCAGTCTGGGCCAGCGTAAATCCGGTGATGTACATCCCGGTGATGAAGCCCGCGCTGATCGTGAGCCCGAGGATCGTGGTTCCGGTCGGCTCGAGGGTCTCGATGTAAAAGGGCAAAAGCGTGATGAGCGTGATGAACCCGAACCCCTCAGCGAAACGGGTGAGATAGAGCGTCCAGAACTGCAACCGGTCGTCGGTGTTCACGCGCGGAACTGTCGGGGCCGGCTGAAAGACTCTTTCGAATCGAAACTCCACCCGTGCGCCGCTTCTCAGGGGCGAAATCGGTTGGTCCGAGAGCCACCTCCGAAATCGTTCGTATCGTCTCGAGCGGTACCGTCATCCGGCACAACACCGTCCCCATCGTCGTAGATGGCGAGGTGGTGGATCGCACTCGGCGGCAGGGTTCCCCGCGGGCTCGAGCACAGCCGTGCGCGCACGCTGGAGGAACGACGGTGGAAACATATCGGTTGGGACGTCTCTGCAGCCACAAAAAAGGCTGTTCTCTGGTAGTTCTGCGGCCGGTCAGTCCCCGCTCGCCACCTTCTCGGCGAAGCGTTCGCGGACCTTGTCGATCTTCGGCGCCGCGTGCATCGAACAGTAGGCGTCAGTGGGATTTTTCTCGAAGTAGTTCTGGTGATACTCCTCGGCCTCGTAGAACGTCTCGAGGGGGTCGACCTCGGTAACGATTTCGTCGTCGTAGACGGTCTCGGCCTCGAGTTCCTCGATGAAGGCCGTCACCAGTTCGAGCTGGCGGTCGTCGTGGGCGTAGATCGCCGATCGGTACTGGCTACCGACGTCCGGACCCTGGCGGTTGAGCTGGGTCGGGTCGTGAATCGTAAAGAAGACCTCGAGTAGCTCGTCGTAGCCGACCGTTTCGGGGTCGTACTCGAGCTGGACGACCTCCGCGTGACCCGTTTCGCCCCGGCAGACGGCCTCGTACGTGGGGTTTTCCGTGTGGCCGCCGGCGTAACCCGAGGTGACGCTCTCGACGCCATCGAGTTGCTCGAACGCCGCCTCGATACACCAGAAACAGCCGCCGCCGAACGTTGCGCGTTCCATACGGTCGCGTTGGGCGCGCGCGGCCAAAGACCTGACGGGCCGGTCAGCGGTCGTCGCGCTCACTTTCGTTTCGGGAGTCACCTGCGCCCGGAAGCGTGTGTGGGTCGGCCGGCTCGTCCCCGTGGACGGCGTCCTCCCGCTCGAACAGGTAAAAGACGCCGCCGGCGAGGGCGACCACGAGCGCACCCGCGGCCGGCGCGCCGATGATCGTGTAGAGAACGACGCCCGCACCCGCGGTCACGAAGACGACAGCGGCCCACAGCAGCGGTCGACCGAGGCCAACCCGCTGGCTATCCCGATAGACGGCCGCCGCGAGGCCGAGCGTGACGCCGATAAACACGAGCGCCTGCAGAGATCCGCCGACAGTCGACATACTAGCTCGGTGGCGCTACGGGCAAAAAATCCCGTCGACTGCGGCCGGCGTCTAGATGACCGCAACCGCGCGTACCGGCGAGGCGTCCGCGCCGACGATCGAGAGCGGGTACGCATGAACGTCGACGAGTTCGTCGGTCGGCAGGCGCTCGAGTCCCCGGAGGTTCTCGAGGATCAAACCGTCGTCGGCGAACAGGGTCTGGTGGACGGGATAGCCGTCGGGTTCATCGGACCCCGCGTTCGTCGTCGGCGTCGGGTCGACGTTGAGCAGGTCGACTCCGAGGTGGAGGCTCCGGTCGACGAGGAACTCGGCCGCGGCGGCGGTCAGGTACGGATGATCGAAGTAGCGGTCGGTTCCCCAGTGGGCGTCCCAGCCGGTTCGCACTACCAGCAGGTCGGCCTTCCGGTCGAGGTTCCCGTCGGCCTGGAGCGCGTCGCCGTCGATCGGCTCCCGTTCGCCGAGCGGTCGGGCGTCGACGACTCGAGCCGTAAATCGAAACGTCTCCGGTGGGTAGCCGTCGAGCGTGCGCCCGCCGTCGACCATGTGCGCCGGCGCGTCGACGTGGGTTCCGCTGTGCGAGTCGATCGACAGTCGCGTCGTCCGGTAGCCGTCCGCGGCGACCGTCGCCGTCGACTCGAGCGTTACGGGGTCAGTTCCGGGATAGCCGGGCATCCCAGTCTCGACGGGCTGTGAGAGGTCGTAGGTGGGCACTGCCAGTGCTGTCGGCAGGAAACGCGAAGTGCCTTGTGCTCCTCAGAGCAGCGCCCGAAACGCGACGACCGCGACGACGCCCGCACAGAGGGCGAGCAGAATGTTCTCGGTTCGCCAGGCGACCAGCAGGACGACGCCCCCGGCGGCCCACTCGGCGGGACCGCCCCCGGCGAGTTCCGGCCCCAGAATCGCGATCACGATCGCGCCGGGAAGCACGGAGAGGCCGGCTCTGACGCGCTCGCTCACCGGAACTCGACTGAGGAGCCACAGCCCGCCGACCTTCGTGGCCACCGTCGCGAGCGCCATTGCGAGGACGACGGCAACCACGAGCGGGTCGAGCGCGAGCGGATCAGCCATCGTAACGGATCACCTCGAGGAGCGCGGCGGCGATTCCGCCGAGCAGAATGTACCACTGACCGGGGAGAAATCGGGCAGTGACGAG
This sequence comes from Natrononativus sp. DTA114, assembly GCF_059736515.1. Taxonomy (NCBI): domain Archaea; kingdom Methanobacteriati; phylum Methanobacteriota; class Halobacteria; order Halobacteriales; family Natrialbaceae; genus Natrononativus; species Natrononativus sp. DTA114. Next base: position 146,522 of record NZ_JCASSN010000007.1, read on the forward strand.
CGCGACTCCCAGAGCGACGAGCCAGGGGAGAAGACTCGAACGCCCCTCCCAGAGGTCAACGGCGAGGGCGATGAAGACCGCGGCGAGGATGAAGTCGAGCCCGTAACGGGCCGGGTCAGCGAGCAGGCCGCCGGCCGCCGCCCCGAGTATCGTCGAGACGACCCAGAACGACCAGACGGCGAGGCCGGTCCCGAGCAGGAACGCGCCGCGGCCGCTGCCGGTCTTGAGTTCGCGCATCGTCAGCGCCCAGTTCTCGTCGGCCATCAGGAACAGGCTTCCGTAGGCCTGTTTCGCCGAAAGGTGGCGAAACCAGGGCTCGAGGGCCGCGCCCATCAGCGAGTACCGGAGGTTGACCGCGACGGTCGCGAGCAGAATCGTCGCGATCGGGATCGGATCGGCCCACAGTTCGACGGCGATGATCTGGGAGGCGCCGGCGACGACTGTCGCGCTCATCAGTGCGGCTTCGGCGACGCTGAGGCCGGACTGGCGGGCGAGGACGCCGAAGGCGATACCGTAGCCGGCGACGCCGAGGGCGACCGGAAGGCAGGTGAGAAAGCCGATCCGGACGCCCTCGAGTTCGAACGCGACCGGCTCAGCGCCCCGCGTTTCTCGCGTCCCGCTCGCCGGTGTCGACGGGGCGTTCGCGCCGGCGGGAACCCGAGAGTCCGAGTGCGCCCGCTCTACTGGTGGGTCGCACTCCTCGTCGGGGGAATCGGGGTCGGAACTCACGGCTTGCCTCGGTGCTCGAGTCGGTCGCGTTCGACGGCTAAATGGCTCTCGATAACCGAACGCGGGCGTGGATACCGGTGCGATCACCACCACGGGCTGTCACGGCCGCTCGAAAGCCGGGGACGGACCCCCCACAGTGCCGAAGAATGAATCTCGACGGGACTGAACGGCTCGAAATCGCCCTGGCCGGCCATATTCCACCACCGCTGCTCCCACCGGTTCCAGTAGATACCGTTGAAATTCAACTCGAGACAGAACCACCGACCGGTCGTCGCCGCGACGAAGTCGACGGCCCACGTCTCCGAGAACGCCCGTGCGACGCGCTCGGCGTACCGCCGTGGCGTCTCGTACTCGAGCGTCGCCCGTCGCTCCTCCAGGTAGTCGTAGGCGCCGTTGCAGGGCTCGAGCTCCTCGCTTCCAGGGCGTGGCGTCTGCCCGATAACGGTGCCGTCGTCGATGAAGTACCGGACCGACGGATGACAGCCGTGGGTCGGGTACCGACACCAGTCGAGGTCGAGCCACTCTCGGACGACCAAGCCACCGCCGTGGGGCCAGCCCTGCTGGTCGTTCTGGTCGAGCAGCGACCGGATCGTCCGGTCGACTACCTCGGGGTCGCGCCGGTGGATGAACGAGCCCTCCTGAAGCCGAACGGTCGCGGCCTTTCGCTGGGTGCGGACGAACGCGCGCTGGAAATCGTTCGCTTCCATGAACGAAAGCACCCGGTCGGTGTCCCACCGGTAGTCGTCGTTCGTCTCCTCGAGGGTGACGAACGCCGTTTTCGGGACCGGCACCTCGAGCGACCGCAGTCGCTCCCAGTAGTGCTCGAACCGCCCCCGGTCGTCGGAGACGCGAATCGGGTGGAGCGAAACTGGTCGCGTCATCACCGTCCGTTCGCGGGAAACACATAAGAACGGGAGGGTGGTATGTGCTGTAGTCCCACGCAGGTTCTCCGGGCCGTTCGGAGTACGGTGACGCCAGTCGATATTTCGATAGTGTGGCAATACTATCGGCCATAGAATTCTTATATGACTTTCAGCGGACAGTTCCTGCTGCGGGGGTACGATCCGGAGCTGAGCGGTCAGATCTGCTGAATCCGCTCGTAGTCGTCGTCAAGCGCGGCGGCGTCCTCGGGAAGCAAGGCAACGACGAGGGCATCCGCGTACCCGGAGACGTAGTCGACGAGCCGTGCGATCCGATCTGAGTCGATCGCCTCGAGCGAGTCCAGGAGCATGAACGGAACGACGTCGTAGACGTCGTGGACCAGGTAACCCGCGAGGGCGAACACGAGCCCCGTGACCTCCCGTTCGCTTTCGCTCAGGTGGTCGATCCTGTCCTCGTACGCCGTATCGGAGTCGGTGCTTCGGATGACGTGCAGGTCGAACGACGCGCGCTCGACTTTCCGTCGACCCTCCCGCACGGAGTTGGTCGTCCGCTCGATCCAGATCCGTTCTAAGTTCGAGTAGTCGAGGATATCGAGGACGGATTCCATGTGCTCGTTGAAGTGCTCGACGGCCTCGGTCTCGATCCGGTCGATCTCGGTTCGTCGCTCCTCGAGATCCGCTTTGACCTCCTCGAGACGCTCCTCGAGGTGGTCGCGCTCGTCGAGTCGGCTGTCGATCTCGTCGATCTCCGCGTCCGTCGAGGCGAGGTCGTCCTCGAGCCGGTCGAGTTTGAACTCGAGTTCGTTGACCTCGCGGTGGTGAGCGAGCATCTCCTCGTACTCGTCGCTGACGTCGAGCGATTCGACCTCGTCTTCCAGCTCCTCGACTCGCTCCGTGAGCTCCTCGCGCTGCTCGAGGAGTTCCTCGAGGGTCGTCTCGCGGTCGTCGATTTCGCGTTCGGTCCGGTCGAGCCGGGTTCGGAGCTGCTCGTGGTTTCGACGCTGGTCCTGGAGGTCGCTCCGCGTGCGCTTTAGCTCCGAGATGTCCGATTCGATCTCCCGCCGCTTGTCGGACTTCTCGACCCGGAGCTCCCGGAGCCGGTCGATCGTCTCCTCGATTCGTTCCGTCTGAACCTCGCTCCCGCAGGTCCAGCAGACGACGGCGTCGTCGGGCAGGAGCTGATCGGTGAGCGCACCGTCGTCGGACTCCTCGCGAAGGGCGTCTGCGATCTCGCTGTCGGTCCCTTCGAGCATTCCCTCGTTGAACCGAACGATCCGCTGAAGGTCATTGACCAGCGTCTCGACCTCCTGTTTCTCGTCACGAAGCGTCGCCAGCTCGGCTTCGATCTCGTCGATCCTGTCGCCCGGCGTCGTCGAGAGCGAGCCGAGTTCGTCGTCGACGGTTTCGCGCTCCTCGCGGAGGCTTTCGAGGCTCTCTCGCTGCGTTTCGACGTTGAACCGGACGGACTCGAGTTCGGACCTGACGTCGTTGAGCTCCTCCAGGGCCTCCTCGAGGTCGGCCTGCTCCGAGCGAGTTTCCTCTAGATCCTGGTCGAACGACTCGAGCTCCTCGACTTTCGCCTCGTGCTCGCTTCGAGCGTCTTCGAGCGACGATTCGAGGCGCGCGCGCTCGCTCTCGAGGTCTGTTCGTGTGCGTTCGAGCTCCTCGAGTTCGTCGAGTTCGTCGGTGATCGACTGTTTTTCCGTGACGAGATGATCGATGTCGGCCTGAATCGCGTCCGTATCGACCGGCCGCATGATGAGTTCGCGGAGGTCCTCCTGACGCGCGACGGCCTGGCGGGCGTCGTTCGTCTCGAGCAAGAACGCGAAGAGGTCCGCCAGCGTCGCGTCCCCGAGATACGGATCCCCATCGGTCACGACGGTGCCGTTCTGGCGTTTCAGGGTTCGAGTGTAGGTCTCGTCGCCGACCGTGAGTTCGACGTGACCCTCCTGAGCGTCGCCTTTCAGTGAGACGTCGTCGCTCCCGAGTGCAGCCATAATCGAGCGAAGGAAGGATGTTCGGTTGGTTGCGTTTCGCCCAGCGAGGACCGTGACGCCGGGTGTGAACTCCACCTCGGTGTCGTCGATCCCGCCGACGTTCTCGACGCTGACCCGCACCGATTCCTTCGAGAGAGACTCTTGTACCATCAGTGATCGCCCTTGTTCGGGGAAACGTGTATAATTTATGGTACTCGAACTGGAGAGTTACTCTTCGTCGGGGGTGGACGAACACTCACAGTGACCCCGGCGCAGCAGGTCGTCGATCGAGTAGTCGGTGCCACACTCCCGGCAGAACACGCGGATGTCGACGAAGACGTCCGCCTCGCCGACGGCGAGTTGGTCCGCACCCTCGAGCCGTTCGATCGAGTTTCCGGTCACGGCCTCGGCTCGACTCTGGAGCCGGCGGATCGTTTCGAGTTCCTTCTCGCGGCGTTCGTCGGGCGAGAGGTGGGTCGGTTCGTGCGTGACCTCCTGAAACTTCGTCAGGTAGGTGTGAACCGCCTGATGGGAAACGAACTCCCGCTCGAGCAGATCGACGTCGACCCCCTCCCGTTCGAGGCGGTTTCGTACCTCTGTCCGAACACCGGTCGTCACGTCGTCGTCGGTAAGTAACCGATACGTGTTCTCGGCTTCCCCCTCGAGCGTCTCGACGTCGGCGTCCTCGAGAACGGCGACCAGCAGCCGGCGGTTGAACACGTCCGCGAGGTCACGAAGGCTCGAGCGCTCCTCGCCGGGAGCGGTCCACTGGTCGATCAATTCCTGGCCGAGCCCGTTCAGGTCGTATTCGTGGATGAGACGACCGACTTTACTGTTCGTGAGCTCCGCCGACTGCTCTCGCTTCGGCTCGTCACTCATAGCAGACAGTTAGCTCTGGACCGTAAAAACCGTCCGGTTGTCCGCGATTTCCGCGCCGAGCCACAGTGTCGTCCGTGCTCGGTGAGGAATATTACGGAGATAGTCCTGTAATCCCGTATTCAGTGAACGGTACCGCCAGCGTCCGTATATGTTCGAATCCTTATCTCTGTTAGTTCATGCAGTATTGTGTCCCTAGAACAATGTACCGGCGCCGGACGGGAAACCGGGATCATGCACGTCCGTCGATCTCCCGCTCGAGTCGCGCCAGGTAGGTTTCGACGAACGCGTGTCGGTCCGCTGCGATGGCGCGACCCTCCTCGGTGTACATCCGCTCTCGCAGCGAGAGGAGTTTTCCCTCGATGTGGGCGACCGTCGTCCGCTCGGTTTCGGTCTCGTCCGTCCCCGGATCGGCGTCGTGAATCGGTAGTCCGTACCCCCCGCCGTAGGAGAAGGTCCTGGCGAGTCCGATCGCGCCGATGGCGTCGAGGTTGTCCGCATCACACAGGACCTGAGCGGCGGGCGTTCGAGGCTCGACGTCGTTCGAATACCGGTGGGAACGGATACAGTGACAGACCGCATCGATCGTCTGGGGATCGATCCCCCGATCCGATAGCAGTTCTCGAGCCTCGCGGGCGCCCCACTCGGCGTGGTCGTCGACCGTTCCCGCATCCTCGCCGGGCCGCCCGATGTCGTGCAACAACACGGCGAGTTCGAGCACCTGCCGGTCGACGTCGTCTCTGTCCACAACCAACCGGTCGGCAAGCGACTCGACGCGTTCGACGTGGTGCCAGTCGTGGGCTGGCTGGGCGCAGTCGTCAAAGTACGAACGGGCGACGGCTCTGACCTCCTCGAGCATCGACTCGCAGGTCGAACCCCGGCCCCAAAGCAGTTACTCGATGCCCTCGAGAGCCGACGCAAATCGACAGATCGTTGGGTTTCCGCCTCGAAGCGAAGGCGATGGAGTCGGTTCAGCGAACGCTTGCGAGTTTCGAGTCTCGCCACGACGTATCCGTCGTCGCCGCCCGGGACATCGGGAGCCGCGCCTGGAACCTCGACGACGACGGCAGCGACCGGGACGTGGCCGCCCTCTTCGTCCAGAAGCCACTCGAGTACGCCATCCTCGACGGCTACCTCGCCTCGGCTCGGCTGAAGACCGATTGCCTGGACTGCCAGGGCTGGAACGTCCGCCGGTTCGCAGAACTGCTCGCCGAATCGAACCCGACGGCGTTCGAGTTCCTGTACAGTCCGCTCCGGTATCGGGAGTGCGGGGCCCTCGAGCGCCTCGAGGCCGACGTGGGCGACTCGTTCGTTCCGATCGCGCTCTACCACCACTACCGGTCGCTGGCGGAACGTCAGTACCGCAAATACCTGCAGGGACGGCTGCTCGAGGACGGCGAACTCGCCTATCTCGTGCTCGAGGAGCGAGGGGAGACCTGTCTCGTCGTGCCCGCAGAGGGCGAGCGCGGGGAGCCGCGGACGGTCGTCAGCGACGCCTACGAGCGCGGAGAGACCGACCGCACCGTCAAACGGCACCTCTACGTCGCCCGCGGGGTGTTGTACGCCCAGTACGTCCGCGAGACGCACCGCTTTCCGCCGCTCGACTTTCCCGCGTTCCTCGAGTCGATTGCGGGCGAGAGGTGGGTCGATCCCGGGTTTCTGGAACGAACGAGGCGACTGGTCGAACGAAAGCGGGCCGGTGAAGGGGACCGGGAGACCGGTCGACTGTTTGCGCCCGACGAGATCCGACTGCCGGAGATCGATCCCGAAACCCACGGCAGCGGCGGTGTCGACCGGAGCAGGCTGAACGAGTTTATCCGCGAAAGCCTCGAGCGTCAGTAATCGACGACCCACCGCAGCAGAATGCCCTCATCGAGACGGGTCGCCGACTCGAGGGAGAGCCACGGGAAATCGGCGACGAAGCCGTCGCCGTCCGCCAGTGTGGGGGCATCTCGGCCGCCGATCACTTGGGGGCCGACGAAGACGGTGAGTTCGTCGACCAGCCCGACGTCGAATAGCGAGAAGATGAGTTCGCCGCCGCCCTCGACCATGACCCGCTCGAGGCCCGCCTCCTGGAGGGCGGCGAACGCTCGCAAGAGGTCGACCCGGTCGTCGCCCGCCGTCACGAGCTGGGCGTGGTTGGAGAGGTCCATCCGGCTGTCGATCGACGCCGTCTCGCCCACGCAGACGTAGGTTTCGGCCGCATCGTCGAGCACGCGGGCGTCGACGGGGGTGCGCCCCTGCGAGTCGACGACGACGCGGGCCGGCTGCTCCGATCGGTCCGCACCGAGGCGCTCCTCGACCAGCGCGTCGTCCTTGACGGTGAGGTGGGGGTCGTCCGCGAGGACGGTGCCGACGCCGACGACGACGGCGTCGCTCTCCGCGCGGCAGCGGTCGACGCGCGCGAAGTCCTCCTCGCCGCTGATTCGGAGCTGCTCGCGCCGTCTCGAGGAGAGTTTTCCGTCGGCGCTCATCGCCGCATTGACGAGGACGTGCATACCGGAGGTGCGTCGGCGAGTGTAAAATAGTCTGCGTGTGGCGTGACGATTGCCGTCTTCCGGCCCGGGTGGGTTCGGGTGCGGCGAAACGCGGGGACGAAGCCGCTACCCTCGCTGGTAGGCCTCAAACTCCTGTCCGAAGAGCGCGAAGTAGCCGACACCGATCAGTCCGATGATCGATGCGATGGTGAAAGAGAGCTCGGGTGTCGCGTACTGCCAGAGAACGCCGCCGAGCGCACCGCTCGGGATCACGATCGCGCCGCGGACGAAGTAGTACGAGCCGGTCACCCGGCCGCCCGCACCCCGTTCTGCCGGCCCGACGATCAGCGCCTTGTGCGCCGGCAGCCCGGCGAATCGCAGCCCCGAGAACGCAAACAGGGCAATGAGAATCCAGACGTTCTCCGGGGCGAAGATCAGCATGACCGGGAAGATCGCGTACACCAGAAAGCCGAAGCCGACGACGGGCTTGAGGCCGGTGTACTCGGCGAGTTTGGCGACGGGTGCCATCGTGAGCAGCGCGACGAACATCTCGACGCCGAGCAACACGCCGAAGAACGCAGCCGGCGAGAGATCGATCGTACCGAAGACGGGAAGCGTCGCGGTGAGCCCGATGTCCATGAGCTGGGTGATCACGAGCACGAAAAACACGTACACCATCCCGTTGGCGAACCGAACGAACGTGTCGGCGACCAGCAGCGGGCGCAGCGCGTCGGGCAGCGCCTGCAGGTCGTCGACGATCTGACCGAACCCCTGAAACTCCTTGCCAACGGAGTCGGCGTCGGCCTCGTACAGGAGGTGCTGGGCGAGCGTCCCGGCCAGCGCGAAGACGATGGCGATCACGAGCACCCACAGGAAGCCCGGCATGAGCTGGTCGGCGACGAGGACGGCAACGATTAGCGGGGCGATCAGGAACGCCGTCCGCCGGAACGTCTCCGTGCTGGCGAAGCCCCGGGCGAGGTGACCGGGATCGGTCGCCTGCTTGACGATGGCGTAGTGGCCCCCGATGCCGAACGACTTCCAGCACTGGGCCAGCAGGAGCCCGACGAACACCCAGACCCACGGCTCGAGGACGACCGCGCCGAGGTCGGTCGACGGCACGTAGGCCGAACCCAGCCAGATGACGAAGCCGAACGTCGAGAGAAAGCCGAAGACGGTCAGCGCGTATCTCGAACCGACGCGGTCGGAGACGACGCCGCCGTAGTAGGGGTAGACGGCTCCGATCACGTTCCCCAGCGTGGCGAACAGCCCGACGACGAGGCCGGTCGCGCCGAGAAAAAAGAGGTACTCCGGCAGGAACCGGTTCGTCATCTGGAAGCCGAGGCTGAACGCGAACATCGCCAGCGAGAGCACCAGCACGTCCCGCTGGAGCGAGAAGAACTGCCGGAAGGCGTCGAGGGGGCCGGCGACCTCGACCCGTTGCTGTGTCATGGGTTCACGCTCTCAATCACGGGTAAAAGATCCCGCGGAACCGGCGAGGCGATCCGAAGTGATCGAACTCGCTGCCCGCTCACACGCCCCGGCGCGGATCGTCGCTCGAGCCGAGCAGAATCCGATACACGACGTAGCCGATCAACAGCGCGAACGCGAACGTCGCGACGGTTTCGGCGAACCAGATCGCCGCGTACAGCGCCCGCGTGAGCACCCTGATGACGACGATCCCGCCGAAGACCGCGACGACGAACGCGAGGCCGCCGAGGGCGGCGCCGACTCGTTCCATACCACCGGAGTACCGACGGGACCGCTATGAACCTGGCGCTCGCGGGGACCTCGTACGGCTCCGACTCGCGCGTTCACTTCCACCCCGCTGCGGGAACGCTTTTAAGGTGGCCGCTCGAACTGCCAGTGATGGATCTCGAAGCACATGCCGAGGATCTCGCCTCCGATCTCGGCGTTGACACCCAGGAGGTCAAATCCGACCTGCAGAACTTGGTCGAGTACAGCGTGCCGATCAACGAAGCCAAACAGAGCCTTCGCCGAAAGTACGGCGACGGCTCGAGCGGCGGCGGAGCGCCCTCCGCCAAAGAGATCGGCGAGATCACGACCGACGATAGCAGCGTCACGGTGACGGGCGTCGTGCTCACAGCCGGCGAGCGCTCGATCCGCTACCAGGGCAGCGATCACGTCATCGTCGAGGGGCGCCTCGCCGACGAGAGCGGCGTCATCGACTACACCGCCTGGGAGGACTTCGGCCTCTCGCCGGGCGACGCGATCACCGCGGGCAACGCCGGCGTCCGCGAGTGGGACGGCGAACCCGAACTCAACCTCGGCGAGAGTACGTCGGTGTCGTTCCTCGAGGACGGCCCGGACGTTCCCTACGAGATCGGCGGCGACGCCACGCTTGCCGAACTCCGAACCGGCGACCGCGCGGCCACCATCGAAGTCTCCGTCGTCGAGTGCGAAGAGCGAACGATCGACGGCCGTGACGGCGAAACGCAGATTCTGAGTGGCGTCTTCGGCGACGAATCGGGCCGACTGCCGTTCACCAACTGGGACCCCGCCCCGGAGATCGAAGAGGGCGCCTCCGTTCGCATCGAGAACGCCTACGTCCGCGAGTTCCGCGGCGTTCCCGAGGTCAACGTCTCAGCGTACTCCCGGGTGAGCGCGCTCGAGGAGTCCGTCGACGTCGGCGACGACGCCCCCGAGATGGGGATCGGCGAGGCCGTATCCACGGGCGGTGTCTACGACGTCTGTCTCGTCGGCAACCTCATCGCGGTGCGAGACGGCTCCGGGCTCATCCAGCGCTGTCCCGAGTGCAGCCGCGTCGTCCAGAAGGGGCAGTGTCGCACCCACGGCAACGTCGACGGCGAGGACGACCTGCGCGTGAAGGCGATCTTGGACGACGGCACCGGCACCGTCACCGCGATTCTGGACGACGACTTGACCGAACAGGTGTACGGCGGTGACCTCGAGGACGCCCGCGAGGAGGCTCGCGAGGCGATGGACCAGGAGGCCGTCGCGGACACCATCCGCGAGCGAATCGTCGGCCGCGAGTACCGGGTTCGGGGCCACCTCTCGGTCGACGAGTACGGCGCGAATCTCAACGCGACCACCTTCGAGGAGAGCGACGACGATCCGGCCGCGCGTGCGACGGCCTTCCTGAAGGAGGTGGGCGCATGAGCGCCGAGGGCGGCGGCCGCGAGGTCGCCTACCGGCTGTTCGCCGCGGAGTACGACGACGCCTCGCTGTCGCACGCAGAAAGCGACGAGGAGCGCGCCCCGAACTACGTGATCACGCCGACCGGAGCGCGAGTCAACCGCCTGTTCGTCGTCGGCACCCTTACCGAGGTGAGCCAGGTCAACGACGAGATGCTACGCGCCCGCGTCGTCGACCCGACGGGCGCGTTCGTCGTCTACGCCGGCCAGTACCAGCCCGACGAACTCGCCGCCCTAGAACGGCTCGAGCCCCCCGCGTTCGTCGCGGTGACGGGGAAAGCGAGGACGTTCCAGCCCGACGATTCGGATCAGGTGTACACATCGATTCGCCCCGAGAGCATCGCGACCGTCGACGCCGACACCCGCGATCGCTGGGTCGTCTCGGCCGCAGCGCAGACCCGCGAGCGGATCGGCACTTACGCCGCAGCGGCCGAACTCGACGCAGCCGGCGAGGAGCTCACGGCAGCGCTGCTCGAGTCCGGCGTCGACGAAGGGGTCGCAAAGGGGATTCCGCTCGCCCAGAACCACTACGGAACGACGCCGGCCTACCTCGAGGCCCTCGAGTCGCTGTCGGTCGACGCCGCCCGCGTCGTCTCGGGCGACCTGGATCAGGTCGAGGGGCTGGGACTCGAGCCCGACGCCAGCGGCGGGACGACCGCGGGGTTCGGCGCCCTCGCGAGGGTCGAACTCGAGTCCTCGACCCCGACAGCGGCCGACGAGCCGACCGACGACGACGAGGCCGAACCCGTCAGCGCGACGGCGACTGCGGTCGACGAGGCGGACGACAGCGAACCCGAAGCTGCCGACGAGACCCGGACAACAACGGAGGCAGCCGGGGCTGACGATGCGGTCGAAACTGACGACGAGCCGACGGGCGCGGAGCCAGCGTCGGAGCCGACCGCCGCTGGCGACGACTCGACGGCTGGGTCGGAAGCCAGCGAGGAAACGGCCACGTTCGACGAGAGCGAGGTGGCCGATAGCGAGCCGGAGACGACCACCGACGAGGACGACCTCGGCGACTTCGAGGCGGCCGCCGAACTCGGCGGGGAGATGTACGAGATGGACGACGAGGAACGGGAGGAACTCGAGGCGGAGTTCGGCTCGGAGTTCACCACCGGTGCGGAGGTTGAGGAGCCGGGGAGCGCCGACATCGACGTCCCCGAACCCGACGAGGCGTCCGACGACGACGAGCAGCCAGCGGCCGACGACGAGGCGACGGCCGAAGAAGCCGACGACCTCGAGCCCCCGGCTGACGATACCGAACCGGCGGACGCCGACGAGCCGACAGAAGCCGCCGCGACGACCGCCGACGAGGAGTCGGAGCCGGCTGCCGATGACGTCGACCTCCAGTCGCGAGCGGTCGAAACCATGAGCGAACTCGACGACGGTGACGGTGCGGATCGCGAAACCGTCGTCGAACGGGTGGTTGCGGACACCGGCGCCACCGAAGCGGACGTCGAGGACGCCATCGAGGAAGCGCTGATGGGCGGCCAGTGCTACGAACCGACCGACGGCAACCTCAAGGCGATCTGATCGCCCCCGCGACGCCGTGCCTACCGACCCCCTGAAACCGCTAATCGAACCCGTTCCCGACGCACCAGCAGCGACCGCGACCCTCGAGGACGAGCGCGCGCTGCTGATCGCGGACTACCACGCCGGCTACGAGGCCGGCCTCCGGATCGAACGCGGCGTCGACGTGCCGAGCAAGGCACCCGAGCGCCGCGAGCGACTGCTCTCGTTGCTCGAGCGGACCGGCGCCGACCGTCTGATCGTCTGCGGCGACCTGATGCACTCGATCGGCGACCCCGGCGGCGCAGAACGGGGCGAACTCGAGGTGCTGTTCGAGTCGTTCCCCCCCTGGCTGGCGGTGACGCTGGTCAAAGGCAACCACGACGGGGCGATCGGAACCTGGCTCGAGGGGTGCGAGATCGTTCCCGGTTCCGGAACTCGTCTGGGCGATCTCGGCGTCTGTCACGGCCACACCTGGCCTGCACCTGAAGTTCTCGAGAGCCGGGTCGTCTGCCTGGGCCACGAACACCCCTGCGTTCGCCTCGAGGACGAAGTCGGGGGCAGTCGCGTCGAACGGGCGTGGCTCCGGGGTCGCCTGGCTCCGGCGACGTTCCGGGAGCGAGACGAGTACGCGGACCTCGAGTGGCTCGATGAGAAGGGAACCCCACCCGAAGTTGTCGTGCTGCCGGCGTTCAACGAACTGGTCGGCGGAACGTGGATGAACGTCCCGAACCAGTCGTTTCTCGCGCCGTTTCTCCCCGACGGACTCGAGGGCGGCGAGGCGTACCTGCTCGACGGGACGCGACTGGGTCCCTACCGGTCGGTCTGACCAGGGTGACGGAACCGCGGGACGGCAGCGTGGCAACTGCAAGCGGGAGTTCCTTTGGTTGGCGCATGATTCGGTCGCGTATGACGATGGAAACCTACACGCTCGAGTTACAGGAGACGGCCGACGGCATCGACGCCGATCTCACGAACGAGGAGGGACTGGTCGAGACCTCGACGCGGATCGCCTACGAGGCCCACGACCTCGAGCCGGCCGACGGCCGCGAGGAGCCGTCGCCGGTCGAACGGGAGCTCACCGCCGACGTGACGACACTCGATCTCCAGTACGAGCGCGACGGCGAGGGATTCACCGTCCGCGTGCTCGGCGACCGCGAGGAGCTGGTTACCGAACGAATCGAGGACGAGGAGTGGGGTCTCGAGTAGGACCGGTCGACAGCGACCGTCCCAACGCAGTCCCTTACGCGGGACCTCGTGACGGTCGCAGCCAGTAGCGGCGAAGCAGATACCGAGCGTCTCAGAAGTAAGCAGATAGATGATATTCGAGCACACAGTCTATGAACGACGATGATCGAGGCGCTCGTACTGGTTTTGGTAGTGATAGCGGCGTTGTCTGTCTTTTTCATTCCTGTCTGGGGAATACGTCAGTGGGAGTCGAAGAAACGAGGCGACGGTAGCTCGGGTGATCGCGAGAAAGACCGGGTCGTTCCATCCACAGGCACACCTAGCAGGTTCTGCGTTTGTTCCACTACCAGCGTATCTGAACGTCGCGGTCAAGACAGGTGAGATCGGTACCGAACGGCGATAACTCAAATCGCTCCTCGAAGTTAGAGTAGATATATATGTAGTGATTTTGTCCTAACAGATGATACAGAATGAATCGACGGAAGCTGCTCGCTGTGAGTACTGCAAGTACTCTCTTCGGGACGGGTGGCTGCATCGATGATCTCGAGACACGGAACGAGAATAACACCGGTACGACAGTCGAGGATAACGACGGCCCAAGCTGTACGTGGAAGGAGGACTGGACGACCGACAGCACTACCGAGCCGACGGATCCAGATCCGGACTCGATCGCCGACCGCCGCGACTGTGCGAACGCGGATCGCCCTGAGCCAACCGGAAACGTCTGTGAGACGTTCGAGATAACGAGCGAAGACGGTGACACGACCGAGGTCCACAGTGCCGGCGTCGAACCGTACCCCGATCCGCCGCCCGACTTCGGCGAGGAAGCCCTCCAGTCGTTCGTGTCCGCGTACGAACGGGCCTACACGCAAAACTGGGCGGTATCGGAGCGGGGAGAAGAAAATGTCGTGGCGTTTTCGTTCACTACCCACGACACCGAGATCATCGACAACACCACAGTCTATATTTCGTTCGGATTCGCCTTCAGGCAAGAGCGTGAGTCTGGTACTGGTAGCTATTACGATGCCTTCGGCGAAGGTGCAATCTATGGGATCGATGAAACCGGAGTTGTGCGCGCAGATGCAGACTACTATCACGATATCGACGACCTCCCTGACGACGCGGCGGATCTCCCCGATCCGGTCGATGGCGGTGACCTCCTCGAATGTTTTTGATCAATTCACAGGTGGGCTTACTGGACCAGTAAGTTCTGAGACGCCTTCTTCTGGGCCGAAAAATCGCGCTTCCAGCGATCAGTAAAGCAACGATCTTATCGGGTTCACGACCCTACCACGGATAGATGACGCAGGGGGATCTCGCGGCCTTCACGCACCTCGGGCCAGCGGTGCGGGAGGCGCTCTCCGAGCGCGGGTTCTCACAGCCCACGGCGCCACAGCAACTCGCCATCCCGCCGCTCGCCGCCGGCGAGGACACGCTCGTGATCGCTCCCACCGGGAGTGGAAAGACCGAGACGGCGATGCTCCCCGTCTTTGACCACCTCGTCGCCGACCCACCGGAGGGGTTCGGCGCGCTGTACGTCACGCCCCTTCGAGCACTGAACCGCGACATGCGCGAGCGCCTCGAGTGGTGGGGCGAGTACCTCGATCTCGAGGTGGACGTCCGCCACGGCGACACGACCCAGTACCAGCGGGGCAAGCAGGCCGAGAGCCCGCCTGACGTGCTGGTGACGACCCCCGAGACGCTGCAGGCGATGCTGACCGGTGAGCGATTGCGGGAGGCCCTCGAGGACGTCTCCCACGTCGTGATCGACGAGGTTCACGAGCTCGCCGCCTCGAAGCGGGGAGCGCAGTTGGCGGTTGGGCTCGAGCGCCTGCGAGAACTCTCCGGGCGGTTCCAGCGGATCGGCCTCTCGGCCACCGTCGGCGATCCCGCGGAGGTCGGGCGCTTCCTAACCGGCGGGCGCGACCCCGAAATCCGCGAGATCGACGTCGGGAGCAACGTCGACGTGACGGTTCGCGAGCCCGAAATCACGGCGGAGGACGAGCGGCTGTCGGGAAAATTGATGACGGAAGCGGACACCGCGAGTCACGTCCGGCTGATCCGCGATCTCGTCGCGGAGAACGAGTCCACCCTCATCTTCGTCAACACCCGCCAGACGGCGGAGGCGCTCGGCTCGCGGTTCAAGGAGCTCGAGCTGCCGATCGGCGTCCACCACGGCTCGCTCTCGAAGGATGCCCGGATCGACGTCGAGGATCGGTTCAAAGCGGGCGGGCTCGAGGCGCTGCTCTGTACCTCCTCGATGGAACTGGGGATCGACGTGGGCCGGATCGACCACGTGATCCAGTACCAGAGCCCCCGGCAGGTGTCCCGGCTGCTCCAGCGGATCGGGCGAGCGGGTCACCGCCAGGACGAGGTGTCCCGAGGGACGATCGTCACGACCCGCCCGGACGATACGTTCGAGGCGCTCGCGATCGCCAGACGCGCCCGCGACGGCGAGGTCGAGCCGGCGGCAATCCACGAGGGCAGCCTCGACGTCGTTGCCAACCAGATCCCGGGGCTAGTTCACAGTAGCGGGGCGCTGTTCGTCGACGAGGCCTACGAGATCCTCACGCGGGCGTACCCGTTCCGCGATCTCTCGGAGGAGGAGTTCCGAACCGTCCTCTCGGAGCTCCATCGCAACCGCATCGTCTGGCACGACGAGGGCGACGACCGGATCGAGACCTCCGGCGGGACCTGGCAGTACGTCTACGCCAACCTCTCGATGATCCCAGACGAGGAAACCTACGAGGTCCACGATATCGCCTCCGGGAGCCAGATCGGGACCCTGGACGAGCGGTTCGTCGTCAACTTCGCGATGCCGGGAGAGGTGTTCATCCAGCGCGGGGAGATGTGGCGGATCGCCGAGATCGACGACGAGGAGAGCCGGGTGAAGGTGAGCCCGATCGAGGATCCCGCCGGCGAGGTCCCCTCCTGGATCGGCCAGGAGATTCCCGTGCCGTCGGCCGTTGCAGGGGAAGTCGGTGAGCTTCGCGGGGTTGCCGAACCCCAGGTTGCAGCCGGGGCGGACGCCGCCGCCGTCGGCCGCGACCTCGCCGGCCGGTATCCCGCCGACGAGTACACCCTCGAGTCGGCCTGCCAGCAACTCGCGGACCACGCCGAGAGCGGGGCGCCGATGCCGACTCGCGATCGGCTGGTGCTCGAGCGCCAGGGCCGAACCGTCGTGCTCAACGCCGCCTTCGGCCACAAGACGAACGAGACGCTGGGACGGGTGCTCTCGGCCCTGCTGGGCCAGCAGACCGGCTCCTCCGTGGGTCTCGAGGTCGACCCCTATCGGATCGAACTCGAGGTGCCGAGCGACGTCGCCACGAGCGACATCCTGGCGGTGCTCACCGACACCGATCCCGCCCACGTCGAGACGATCGTCGAACTCGGGCTGAAGCGCTCGGACGCGCTGGCGTTCCGGCTCTCGCAGGTCTCGGCGAAGTTCGGCGCCCTCAAGCGCTGGCAGGGCCAGGGCTCGGGCCGGTTCTCGAGCGAGCGACTGCTGGCGGCGCTCGAGGACACGCCGATGTACGCCGAGGCGGTGCGGGAGGTGTTTCACGAGGACCTCGATACCGAGGGCACGAGCGCGGTACTCGAGGGCATCCAGTCGGGTGAACTGGCCCTCGAGACGGTGCGAGGGCGTACCGCGGTCGGCCTCGGCGGCCGCTCGTCGGGCAAGGAGCTGCTCGCGCCCGAGAACGCCGACGCGAGCGTTATCAAGACCGTTCGCGAGCGCATCCAGGACGATCGCGTGATCCTCTGCTGTATGCACTGTCGGGAGTGGACGAGTCGGACGAAAGTCAGGCGCGTGCGCGACCAGCCGCGGTGCCCCGAGTGCGAGTCGACCAGAATCGCGGCGCTGAACCCGTGGGCCGACGAGGTAGTCCAGGCGGTCCAGGCCGACGAGAAAGACGACGAGCAGCGGGAGATGACCGAGCGCGCCTACCGGGCGGCGAGCATGGTTCAGAGCCACGGCAAGCGAGCCGTGATCGCGCTGGCGGCCCGCGGGGTCGGGCCGCACAACGCGGCCCAGATCATCAACAACCATCGCGAGAGCGAGGCGGAGTTCTACCGGGACATCCTTACGAAGGAGCGCCAGTACGCCCGAACGCAGGCATTCTGGGACTGATACGGGTTGGGCCTCGAGCTACCGATCGGCAGAGCTGACGCGGGGCACCCACCGCGGAACCGCCTCGCAGTACGCCTCGTAGGCCGCCCCGTGTTTTGCCCGCAGGTGGGGCTCCTCGTCGTCGACCACCCGGCGGTGAAAGCCGAGCCAACAGCCGACGGCCCACCAGAGCGCGAGCGGCGACCGCCGCAACAGCCCGTGACCGACGATACAGAGGAGGACCGCGACGTACATCGGATTTCGGACGTGAGCGTAGATCCCGCCGCGAACGAGTTCCTCGGGTTCGTCGATCGGTGCGGGCGTCCCGTCGCCCTCGTCGGCGAACCGCCAGGCGGTGTGGGCGTACAGCGCGAGTCCCGAGAGGAACGAGGCGAGGCCGGCGACTCGAGCCGTTCGCGTCTCGATCGGCAGCGCGCCCCGGTCGCGCCGGGCGAGCAGGGACGGAACGAGTCCGGCGACAGTTCCCGGCACGACGGCCGAGAAGAGGGCCGTTTTACAGAGGGTGAACGGCGAAGCCATAATCGACGAACGTTCCGGGACGAAAAGTACGTACCGAATACTCGTCTCGTCCGGGCGCCACAACCTCGATACCGACCCCCTGCACCGAAACATACATCGGGATAGAAGTAGAATATTTGAAATGATTGCATGATTAACAGCACTCGTACAACGGCGGCGTTCGCGGTCGCAGCACTGCTCGTCACCGCCGCGACGGTTGTACTCGTCGCCGTCGGCGGTCGGTCGTACAGTGTTATCGCTCTCGGTTTCTTCGTCGTCTCGCTCGGGGGGTTGTGGTGGCTCAAAGACGAACTCGAGGGCCGGGAGAGTCCGTCGATGGACGAAATTCGGGACGACTCCGTCGACAGCGCAGAGCGCGAGCACGACGACGTCTACCAGTTCTGATCAGCCCTCGAGGCGCTCGAGCCGGAGCTGCCGACCGGCCTGCCAGCCGGTGACGAGTGCGACGAGCGTGCCGACGACGACGGCGACGGCGAAGCCGAGCGCGTACACCTCCGGGATCGGTCGGACGATCCGTTCGAACCCGACGGTTATCGTCGAGACGTAGTTGAGCCCGATCGAGAGCGGAAGCGTCGCGAGCACGCCGATCGTCCCTCCAACGAGACCGATAACGAACCCCTGGACGGCGATCGTGCCGGCGAGGACGCCTCGAGAGAGACCGATCGCCCGCAGCGCGGCGAGTTCCTCCCGTTGCTGGTAGGCGACCAGCACGAACAGGTTCGTCGTCAGGGTGATGCCGCCGCAGACGGCGAGGCCGACGAGCGCCATCGCGCTCGCGACGATGAGCAGCCGATCCGCGACCATCGCGCTCAGTTGCTCGTCGTTGGTCCGGATGTCGTAGGTCGGGTACTCCGCCGCGAGGTCGTCTCGGACTGCCTCGCGGTCGGCGTCGCTGTCGACGTTAACGGTGACGAACGCGGCCCTGTCGCCGGCCGTACTTCCTGCGACGCCCTGGAGTTCGGTAAGCGGAACCGTCACCGTCTCGGTCCCGAGAAACTGCGAGTAGTACGAGCCGACGCCGACGACAGTGAACTCCCGCCCGGCACCCTCCTCGCTCGCGGCGACGGAGACGGTGTCGCCGACCTCGAGGTCGTGTCGGTCCGCGACCGCCGGATCGACGACGATCCCCTCGCCATTGAGCCGTTCTTGCTCGTCTGCCGCGTCCTCGCCGAAGCCACCGCCGTCCTCGAACTCGAAGTGGCGATGGGTTCCCTGGACTCCGACGGCGGTGAGCCGCTCGCGGTCGTCGGACCCGGTTCCGATGTAGACGTCGTGGAGCCCGATTGCCCGCGCTTCGGAGACGTCCTCCCGGGCTTCGATCTCCGCCGTCACCCGGTGGGCGTCGACGACCGAATTTTCTCCGCCCTCGGCGGCCTGGGCAGTCGGACCACCCGTTACCCAGATATCGCGGCCGGACTGGTCGAATCCTTCCTGACCCGTCTCGATGACGCCCACGCCGAGACTCGCCAGGAGCGTCACCGAAAGCACCGCCAGCGCAACCCCGAACACGGCCAGCAGGGTTCGACCGGGGGAGCGCCGAAGCTGTGCGATCGCGAGGCCGACGACGGCCCACGCGCGCGAGACCGGCCGGCGCGGGTTCACCGCTCGACCTCCGCGAGAACGTTCGTTCTGGCGGCGATCGCGAGCGGGTACGGCAGCGCGATCAGCACCGAGACGAGCGCAACGCCGATCGCGTACGGTACCAGTACGGGGTCGGAGACGGCGACCGCGTCGGGTGCAAACGTCGCCGTCGCGACGGCGTTAACGGCGACGATGCCGACGAGCCCCAGAGCGATCCCGACCAGCGCACCGAGGAGCGCCGTCGTCACCGTTGCGACCGCGACGATCACCAGTCGGCTTCGGTTCGAGAAGCCGACCGCGGCGAGTACGGCGAGCGCGCGTCTGTCGCTGTCGACGCTGAGGCCGACCGTCGTGGCGACGAACAGCGAACAGAGCGCGACGCCGGTGAGCAAGGCGAGGGCACTCGTCACGAGCGCGAGATCGTCGGCGAACAGCGAGTCGATCCCCCCGCCCGCATCGACCGTCCCCGCCGGGTACGCCTCATCGGTGGCGGCCTGCACGGCGTCCTCGTCTCCCCAGACGAGAATCGCATCGGCGAGGTCGTCCTCGTCCGCGCCGGTGAACGACTGTAATTCGCTCAGATGAACCAGGGCGACCGCGGCGTCCTCGTCCTCGGCGGGTTCGATTCGCCGGACAGTGTGTGACTGCGTCGATTCGTCTCCGGCAGCGCTCTCGAGCGCGACCTCGTCGCCGGACTCGACACCGAGGCGCTCCGCGGCGGCCGCTGAGAGCACTATTTCACCGGCCCGCGGCCCGTCGTTGGAACCGTTCGCGTGCTGGGGATCACCGGGCTCGAGGCCGTCAGTCGACAACCCCGCCACCGTCGACGGCTTCGAGCCGGGAACGACGCCGACGACCGTGACGTACTCGGCTCGCTCGCCGCCCGCAGCGGAGACCCGAACCGGCTCGGACAGCACCGGCGTCGCGTGTCTCACCCCGTTTCGGTCTGCGATCGCCGCCGCTCGATCGTGGGACGCGCCGAGTCGGACGCCTTCGGCGCCCGCGACGGACGACTGGGGCTCCCCGCCGCCCGGAACGATTCTGACGTCGGCGTCGTCCGTCGATTGGGAGTGATCAGCGAGCGCGAGTGCGACCCCGGTGACGAGCACCAGGTTCGAGATCGTCAGCGCGACGACGATCACCGTCGGCACCGTCAGCCCCGGCGTGTATCGCGAGGCCTGGGTTCGCACCCTGGCGATCGAGAGCCGAACGAGCCCGATCCAGCGGGTTCGGCGGTTCCCACGCCAGTCACCGTCCATCGTCGACCACCGTCCCGTCCCGGAGTTCGATCACGCGGTCCGTCACGTCGAGCGTGGCGGTGTCGTGAGAGGCGACCAGGACGGCACGGTCGGTCGCGACGTCGGTCAGGACCTCGAGGACGGTTTCGCCGGTCGCGGTGTCGAGTTCGCCGGTGGGTTCGTCGGCGACGATCACCGCCGGCTCCGTCGAGAGCGCTCTGGCGATCGCGACCCGCTGTTGTTCGCCGCCGCTCAGTTCGCCCGGCAGATGCGTAACCCGGTCGCCGAGTCCGACCTGCTCGAGCAGGTCGCTCGCGCGCTTTCGTCGCTTTCGCCGGGGGACGCCGACCTGGACGAGCGGCAGGGCGACGTTCGCGCGGGCCGACAGCGACGGCAGGAGATGAAAGCGCTGGAAGATGATCCCGACGTGGTCCCGTCTCGAGCGGGTGCGGGCGCCACCCGACAGCGTCGTGAGGTCGGTGCCGAGGAGTTCGACGCAACCGGATGTCGGCACCAGCAGACCCGCGACGGCGTGGAGGATCGTCGACTTGCCGCTCCCGCTCGGTCCGGAGATGCCCACGATCTCGCCCGTTTCGACCGTAAACGAGACGTCACGCAGCGCCGTGACCGACTGGCTCTCGTTCGAGCGCCCGCCGCGCCCGCTCGAGGCGTACTCGTGTCCGACATCCACGAGACGAACGGGGGCCGGCGGCTGGACCTCGGTCTCACTCGCGCTCGCGTCCGCGGCCGGTGGGGAACGTGAAAAGATGCTCACGGGTGCAGTCTTGACTCATCGGAGCCCGTCTCGTGGCATTGTTCCTATCTCCCTACCCTCGTTTGGCCGAACATACGCCCGGATACGCCCGGCTGTATCGGCTGACTACGGAGGGATAGGCGGCCGTTCCGAACCCTCGAGAAACGATTCGGAGTTCGGGGGGCTACTGGCGACTCTCCGGGACGGAATCGACCCGCTCGTCAACCGACTCCGATTCGGTCACCGCCTCGGTGGACCGCCACCACTCGTAGCCGTAGCCGACGACCAGCGAGATACCGTAACAGCCGACGAGAAACGGCACCCAGTACACCCAGAGCGCGAACCGGGGTGCGATCGCGTTGCCGATCGCCGTCCCGATCACGAAGATCAGGTAGCCTGGCAGCGCCAGCGGGGTCATCAGGGCCGTCTTGACCGCCCCGAGAGCGAACGGGACGACCAGCAGCGCGTAGGTGACGAGCGTCGCCGGCCCCACCAGCACGCGCCGAATCGAGATGCTCATCGACCGTCCTCCGACTCGAGTATGTCGTGGTACTCGAGCACCTTTGCAGTCGCGAGGCGGGTCTGCTCATTTTTCGTCTCCTGGTCGAGCAGGAAGTCGGTCGTTTCGAACAGGTAGGCGGTCGTCTCCAGATCCCGGTAGGCCTTGTGAAAGAGCAGCGGACCGCCCATTCCGCTGACGGCCGCGGTGAACTCGTGAAGCGGCATATACCACGGAACGGCCGCGTCGTTGAGGTAGCTGGCGAGATCCTCCCCATAGGCGTCCGGCGAGTGAAAGATCGCCTGACCGACGAACCGGTCGTGGACGCCGTAGATGCCGAGCGAGCGGTGGAGGTCGAGGAGGACGTCCGGTTCGTGACGTTCGACGGCCTCCCAGATGCCGCGGGCGAGTTCGCTCTCCGGCTCGCGGTCTGCGGGGAAGTGTCGGTTCAGATCGCCGTCGATCCCCTCCCGCTCGTCGTTCTCGACCGCGACGACGTCCGCTTCCGGGATCACCACGAGGGTGCCGGCGTCGGGGTGCCAGTCGGTCACCTCGTGGGCGACCGTGTAGCCGTTGTGTTCGTCGCCGTGGACGCCGCCGACGACCATGACCGTCGGCCCGTCTGCGGGTGCCTCGATCTCGTGAAGTACCGTCTCGTGGACGGTCCCCGGAAGGATCGTCTCTTCGTCTCTGGTGAGATCGTCGGCCCCCGTGGACTCGCCGACGGCGCCAACGGTTCCCCCGTCGCCGGACCCTCGGGTCCAGGTGCCGGAGACGGCAGTCCCAGCGAGCATTCCACCGATGGCGAGAACGCGACGTCGCCTCATCGTCCCACCAAAGTATCTCCTCGTTAATGCGCCTTGCCCTCCCGGTAACGATCGGACCACCGTCGGGGAGTCGGGTGAAGTCGCCGCCTACTCCCGGAGGATGTGGCCGGTATGGCACAGGAGACGGTTCGGAGACTGGTACTCGACCGACGACGACGCCCCTCGGGTCTCCGTAACGGCCAAACATCTCCGCCACGTCAGGGCGGACATGAACTTCGCGCCGGGGGCCTGGCGATACGCCATCGTTCCGCTGCTCGTCGCACCGTTCGCGCTGGTGTTCAGCGTTGCCGCTGGCGTCCTGGCGCTCGCGATCGGCGTCGGAGCGCTCGCGTTCTTTCGCGACCCGGATCGAACGCCGCCGCCGACCGGCGTCGTCGCCCCGTGTGACGGAAAGGTATCGGTCATCAGACCGGAGGGCGACAGGCTGCGCCTCGGGATCTTCATGAACGTCCACAACGTCCACGTCGTCCGCTCCCCGTTCGACGCGACCGTCGCCGCCGTCGATCACGAACCCGGCGCGTACAAACCGGCGTTCTCGAAGGACTCGGACCGCAACGAGAAAGTCCACGTTCGGCTCACCGACGTCGAGGGCCTGGACGCGACCGACGGACCGTCCGAAGCGACGGCCGAAGCCGACGACGAGGGGGCGGGGGCCGACGACGAAGCCGACGTCACGTTCATCGCCGGCGCGTTCGCCCGTCGGATTCACCCGTACGTCGAGGCCGGTGACGGCCTCGAGCGCGGCCAGCGCATCGGACACATCGCGTTCGGGAGCCGCATCGACGTCCTGTTTCCGCCGGGAGTCACGCAGGAGGATCTCGCCGTCAGACGGGGTGAAACCGTCACCGCAGGCGAGACGGTGCTGCTCGAGACCGCCGCGGAGGATCTGTTCGAGGACATCGAGTTCGGGATCGACACCGACGACGAGCGGTCCCCCGACTCCGACGACGGCGGTTCATCGAACGGGGCCCAGTAACGCCGGACTACGCGAGTTCGACGGCGACCTCGTTGCGCCTGAGAAACGGCGGCGTGAGCGGGTCGGCGTACCGCAGGACGAACGGCTCGCCGGTCGTCTCGAGCCCGTGCGCTTCGAGCGCCTCGAGCAGTTCGCCGGTGTACCGTTCGAGGCGTTCCGGCGTCGCGTACCACGAGAACGAGCGGACCGCGATCGTTCGCGGCTCCTCGACCGTGAGCGTCACGGTATCCTCGAGCGGTCGCGGGCTCGCCCCCGCGTCGTACTCCTGTGGGAGGAAAAAGCCCATCGTCACGTCGCGGTTCGCGCCCGGCCAGCCGGGGGAGCCCGCGGGCCGAGATTCCGCGTGTGTCCGAACCGGGGCCGTCATCGGCAGTTCCTCGTGAGTCTCGTTCGCACCGGTGAGATACCGGTAGAGGCGACCGAAGGCCGTCCGGCCGCTGTCTGCGGTCGTCTCGACGAGAACCAGCCGTGGGTAGCGACGCACCTCGACGCTATCGACCGTTCTAACGAGCGCGTAGTCGACTCGTTTCGTCGTCGCCAGCACGTACAGCCCCCACCCGGTCCAGGCCGCGAGGAGGCCGATCGCGACCGCGGGCCAGCGCGGGTACCGTTCTCGAGTCATACGGGCCGTTCCTCGGCGGGCGACAAATACCGTGTTGCCGGCAGCGGTGACGGTCAGCGATCGAGACAGGTCACTGCCGGCCCCTCAGGCGGTCGTCTCGCGCTCGAGGCTCTCGTGCGCTCGCTCGAAGTGGCGGCGCTCGATCACCACCTCGTCGGCCCGCTCGTTCGCCGCCTCGGGGCCGTGTTCGGTCGCGACCTCACGGATCGCCTTCATCGAGGCGTCCCGGACGAGCGCCTCGAGGTCCGCACCGGTATACCCCTCGAGGTCGTCGGCCAGTTCCGCGACGTCGACGTCGTCGGCGATCGGCTTCCCGCGCGTGTGGACCTCGAGGATCTTCCGGCGCGCCTCGTGGTCGGGTTCGGGGACGAGGACGTGGGTGTCGAGACGGCCCGGCCGGAGCAGCGCCGGGTCGAGGAAGTCCTTGCGGTTGGTCGCCGCGAGCACCACGAGATTGGGGTTCTCGCGCATCCCGTCGAGTTCGGTCAGGAGCTGTGAGACGACCCGCTCGGTCACCTCGTGGCTCTCTCCGCGGGTGCCCGCGATGGCGTCGATCTCGTCGAAGAAAACGATCGACGGCGCGGCCTGGCGGGCGCGCTCGAACACTTTCCGGATCGCCTTCTCCGATTCCCCGACGTAGCGATCGACGATCTCGGGGCCGTCGACGCGGACGAAGTTGACGTCCGTCTCGCCCGCAAGCGCCCGCGCGAGAAGGGTCTTTCCGGTGCCCGGCGGCCCGTAGAGCAACACCCCGGAGGGGGGGTGGGTGTTCGTCGCCTCGAACAGCCGGTCGTAGGTCAGCGGCCACTCGACCGATTCGCGGAGCGTCTGTTTGGCGTCCTCGAGCCCGCCGACGTTCGAGAAGTCCGTGTTCGGGGATTCGGCGACGTACTCCCGCATCGCGGAGGGTTCGACCGACGCCAGCGCGGCGTCGAAGTCTGCCTTCGTTACCTCCGGGTCGCGGTTCCACTCGGCGCGCGCCTCGGCGTCCGTCGGCCGCCGTCGAATCGCCGCCATGGCGGCCTCGCTCGCAACTGCGTCGAGATCGGCCCCGACGAAGCCGTGGGTTCGTGAGGCGATCTTCTCGACGCCCACGTCGTCGGCCAGGGGCATCCCGCGGGTGTGGACCTCGAGGATCTCCTTTCGACCGGTCGCGTCGGGGACGCCGATCTGGATCTCGCGGTCGAAACGCCCGCCCCGGCGCAGGGCGGGATCGATCGAATCGACCCGGTTGGTCGCCCCGATGACGATGACCTCGCCGCGGCCGTCGAGGCCGTCCATCAGCGTCAAAAGCTGGCCGACGATCCGGTTCTCAGCGTCGCCGTCGTCATCTCGCGTCCCGGCGATGGAGTCGATCTCGTCGAAGAAGATGATCGTCGGCGCGTTGGCGCGGGCCTCCTCGAACGTCTCGCGCAGTTGCTCTTCGCTCTCGCCTTTGTACTTCGACATGATCTCCGGGCCGGAGATGGTGAGGAAGTTCGCCTCGACTTCGTTGGCCACCGCGCGGGCGATCAGCGTCTTTCCGGTGCCCGGCGGGCCGTACAGTAACACTCCGGAGGGCGGTTCGACGCCCAGTCGCTGGAACAGTTCGGGCTCCGAGAGGGGGAGTTCGATCATCTCGCGGACGAGCTCGAGCTCCTCGTCGAGTCCACCGATATCCTCGTAGGTGACGCCCGATGGGGGCTCCGGAGCCGGGTCGTCGTCGGTGGCGTCAGCGTCAACGGAAGCCGACGTATCGTTCTCGCCACCACCGTCGTCGAAGACGAGAATCGTCGTCGATCCCGTGATACGGACGTCGCCGCCGGGATCGGTTTCGACGACCCTGAACGGCTCGGCGGCGACGCCCTCGATCCTGATCTGTTCGCCGCTGCGGATCGGACGGTTTCGCAGCTTCTGGTTCGCCACCCGTTCGGCCAGCCGCGATTCGGCATCCGAAAGCGAGGCTGGTGGCGACAGCGTCACCGTGTTCGCCTCCCGGATCGTCGATTTTTCCTTCGCCGTGACGACGACCGTGTCCCCAACGTGAACGCCGGCGTTCGCTCGCGTGTCGCCGTCGATCTGGACGACCGTCTCCGGAATCGCCGGATCGGCCGGCCACATCTTCGCGACCGTTCGCTCCTCGCCCTCGATGACGACGGTGTCGCCGCTGAGAACGCCGAGTGTCCGTCGCGCCATCTCGGGAATCCGCGCCACGCCGCGGCCGGCGTCGCGCTTTTCCGCCGCTCGCACGGAGAGCGTCACGCCGTCGGGATCCGAATCGCTCATACCTCTCGTTTCGCCGCGGGCGTCTTGAGAATTACCCTGCTGATCGCGGATTTACACCGGCTTCGATCGGAGTCCGAAGTCGGGCAGATCCAGTCGACGCACTTGTGTGCCGGAGAAACGCATTTAGGTGCTGCCGTTGCAGACGATGCCATGGTGGTCCAGACCCAGCGCGACGACGCCACCTGGTACGAATGCGAGGCCTGTGGCCTCCTGTTCGACGATCAGTCGGACGCAAAACAACACGAGAATCGCTGCGACGCAGAGGAGCCGTCGTACATTCAGTAAGCGCCGGCCGCACCGTTGACGCCGATTTTCCGCCGCCCTCGAGCCTGCTACGTTTCGAGGCGCTCTCTATGCTCGGCCGCGAGTGCTGCCGCCCGTTCCCGGGTATGGGCCTCCTCCCAGCGCACCCGCTCGCCGTCGCCGTAGGCGAGTGCCGTTTTGAGTTCGTCCTGTAACACGCCCGAGTCCACCGCGAGCACCGTCCCGTCCGCCGCGCCGAGTTCGTAGACGCCGGGTCGTGCGGGGGCTCGAGCCACCGTTTCTCGATCCAGATCGCGCCAGGGTTTACGCAGCGGCATCAGTCGACCAGTTCGTAAGCGTGCTCGCTCATCTCGTCTTCCGCGAAGACGAAGACGCGGCCGTCGACGACCTCGAGGTCCGCCTCGACGCGGATCGAGTAGGCCTCCGTTTCGACCGTGACCCCCGGAAACAGCTCCTCGCGTTCGTCGGGAGCGAGCATGAGTCGGCCGACGCCGGTCGTCTCGAGGATGTCGTCGTGCGTGTTGCGGTCGTTGATGTACGTCATCACGCCCTCGACGCCGTCGGCGTCGGTGACGAGGACGTGAACCTCCTTACCAGGCGGCGTTGTGACCCCATCCTCGACCGGTTCCGGAACGCCGTTGTAGAACGTCTCTCGTCCGTCGAGATACTGGACGACGACGCCGCCGTCGACGAGATCGACCGGCAGCGTGCTCGGGGCGATGGTGCTGCGAGTGCTCATACACTCGAGTTCGGCCGCCCGCGGGAAAAACCGTGCGTTCGGTCGGCGCCGGCGGGACAGTTCCGCTCCGGAACCGCCAATGTCGGCCAGAACCGCACGGACCGCCAGCCGTAAGTACTCGCTGTGAGTGATCCCTGTATGGACGGCCAGGCCGCCGCCCCCGCCGCCGGAACCGTGCTCAACGCGCTCGCGACCGGACGGGGGTCGGCGTTCGCGATCGACCTCGAAACGACGGCGGCCGTCGAACTCGTCGACGACGCCGGGATCGAGGCCGAGGTCAGCGGCCAGCCCGACGCCGACACCGAACTGATCGAACGCTGCGTCGAGTTAGCTCTCGAGCGCTACGCCGATGACGCCGGCCTCACCGAGTCCGCCGTCGGCGCTCGCGTTCGTACTGAGAGCGACGTGCCGATGGCCGCCGGGTTGAAGAGTTCGAGCGCCGCCGCCAACGCGACCGTGCTGGCGACGCTCGACGCCCTCGCGCTCGCCGACGCCGTCGAGCCGATCGACGCCTGCCGGCTGGGCGTACAGGCGGCCCGCGACGCCGGCGTCACCGTCACCGGCGCGTTCGACGACGCCAGCGCCAGCATGCTCGGCGGCGTCACCGTCACCGACAACACCGCCGACGAACTACTCTCCCGCGAACGCGTCGACTGGGAGGCCCTGGTGTACACCCCGCCAGAACGGGCGTTCAGCGCCGACGCCGACGCGAGCGCCTGCGAGCGTATCGCACCGATGGCCCGCCTGATCGAGGAACTCGCACTCGAGGGCCGCTACGGCGAGGCGATGACCGTCAACGGCTTCGCCTTCTGTAGCGCCCTCGAGTTCCCGACCGCACCGCTGCTCGAGGCCCTTCCCGACGCCGCCGGGGTCTCGCTCTCGGGCACCGGTCCGAGTTACGTTGCGATCGGTGACCGAGAGCGCCTCGAGGGGGTTCGAGAGCGCTGGAAGAAACGGGCGGGAACGACGCGACTGGTCGAGACGCGAACCGACGGAGCACGCATACTATGACAGGAAACGCACCCGATTCGGAACAGGAGATGGGGGCTCGAGCACCCGACGAGATGGAACTAGACGAACTCCGCGAGGAGATCCAGGAGATCGACAGTGACCTCGTCGAACTGATCGCGCGGCGGACGTACGTCGCCGACACGATCGCGCAAGTAAAGGAGGCAGAAGGGCTGCCGACGACGGACGAACAGCAAGAAGAGCGCGTGATGGAACGCGCAGGAGCGAACGCCGACCGGTTCGACGTCGACGCGAACCTCGTCAAGGCGATCTTTCGGTTGTTGATCGAGTTGAACAAGGTGCACCAGCGCGAGAATCGGTAGCAGCCAGTACGATGTTCGACCGTTTCACTCGACAGGTGGAACGTATCGAAGGCTGTCGCGAAGAGAGCGAGCACTCTCAGATTTTTACGGCTCGCAAGCACAGGAACACTGGTCGCATCATTTCGTTTTCGTACCGTTCCGGACGTATTTCTCTGAACGCTTCCGTGGGCTGTGGTTCAGCTATCGCATCTATCTGAAAATTTGCTTCGAGTATCGGGCTGAGTATCTCGGAGAACGGTCGGCGATAGTACGGGACTTCGACCGACCACTCTTTCGTCCGTGGTTCGACATCGAAGTAGTTCTCGTCCGCCTCGAGCGGGTACTCGTCGAGTGGGTGCTTCACGGAGACGACGACGAACCCACCGGACTCGAGCAGACGGGCGAATTCGGCGAACGTTCGGTGCCAGTCCCGAACGTAGTCGAGTGTGAGGGCACTGACGACCCCGTCGAACTCGTTCTCTGTGGCAAAATCGAGCGGGCGCTCGAGACTCGCCTGGTGGAACGTCGCCCGATCGCCGACCCGTTCGGCCGCGTACTCGAGCATCGCGTCGCTCACGTCGACGCCGACGACCTCGCTCGCGCCCTGCTCGAGTAACCAGTCCGTGTACCGGCCGGCCCCACAGCCTGCATCGAGGATTTGTTTTCCGGAAACGTCCGGAACGAGCGCCGATGTTGCAGGGAACTCCAGTTCCTCGTTGTACGCGTTCGCTTCCACGTCCGCCGTATACGTAGCCGCCAGTTCGTCGTAAGCACGCTGTGGTGTGGGTGACTCTTCGGAGGTCACGACTCTCAATCGATAGCCACACGACATAGTCGCTCCGACCGGGCTCGAACGGAATCGCAACGCTCTCGCAGCCCGACGCTCCTGAGTCTCTGCCGAAGGAAAACGCTTTTCAGCGCACTCAGAGACCGTGTCCGTATGAAAATCGCAGTCCTCGGCGCGGGAAGTATGGGCCACGGAATCGCACAGGTTTCGGCGATGGCGGGCCACACCGTCTCCCTCCGGGATATCGACGAGGAACTCGTCGAAAGCGGCCTCGAGGGCGTTCGGGAAAACCTCCAGGGCGGCGTCGACCGGAACAAGGTCACCGAGGAAGAGCGAGACGAGGCCCTCGAGCGCCTCGAGGGAACGACCGACCTCGAGGCGGCGGTCGCCGACGCCGACCTCGTCATCGAGGCGGTGCCCGAGGACATGGACCTGAAGAAAGAGGTGTTCTCGGCGGTCGAGGCGGCCGCGCCCGACTCCGCGGTCGTCGCCTCGAACACCTCCTCGCTGTCGGTCAGCGAGATGGCGAGCGCGCTCGAGAAGCCCGAACGGGTCGTCGGCCTCCACTTCTTCAACCCGCCGCATCTGATGGATCTCGTGGAGATCGTCGTCGCCGAGCAGACCGACGAGGCGACGGAGGCGTTCGCCCTCGAGTACGTCGAGGGGATCGAGAAGGAGCCCGTCGTGGTGCGCGACAGCGCCGGTTTCGCGAGTTCGCGGCTGGGGCTTGCGCTGGGGCTCGAGGCGATCCGGATGGTCGAGTCGGGCGTTGCCAGCCCCGAGGCGATCGATACGGCGATGAAGCAGGGGTACGGCCACCCGATGGGACCGATCGAGCTGGGCGACCACGTCGGCCTCGACGTCCGGTTACACATCGCCGAACACCTCCGCGAGGAGCTGGGCGAGCGGTTCAAGCCGCCCCAGTCGCTGCGCCGGAAGGTCCGAGCGGGGAAACTCGGCAAGAAATCGGGCGAGGGGTTCTACGTCTGGGAGGGTGGTGACCCCGTTGCCATGAGCGGCGCGTGGGGTGAAGACGATGAGTGAGAGCCGTCTCGCGGAGCGTGCGGACGAGTACGGGGTGCTGTCGGTGTCCGTCGGCGAGCACGCAGACCGGGTCGCGACGGTCGCGATCGACCGCCCGGATGCCCGCAACGCGATGAACGGCCAGGTTCGGACTGAGTTAAAAGACGCCATCGCGACGGCGGAGGAGGACGACGACGTGCGCGTGCTCGTCCTCACTGGCGGCGACGGCACCGGGGCGTTCATCGCCGGCGCGGACGTAACCGACTTCCGCGAGCGCGGACCGGTTGAGCAGCGCGAGGCCAGCCGGCGGCCGCGGATCTACGAAACCATCGACGATGCGACGCTGCCAGTGATCGCGCGGATCAACGGCCACGCCCTCGGTGGCGGCTGCGAGGTCGCCCAGGCCTGCGACGTCCGGATCGCCCAGCGCGGCGTCAAGATCGGCCAGCCCGAGATCAACCTCGGGATCATGCCCGGCGGCGGCGGCACCCAGCGCCTCGCCCGCCTCGTCGGCGAGGGGCAGGCGATGCGGCTGATCCTCTCCGGAGAGCTCATCGACACCGAGGAAGCCCGCGAGATCGGTCTCGTCGACGTGCTCTGTGAGGAGGACGATCTCGACGACGAGGTCTACGGGCTCGCACGGTCGATGGCCGAGAAAAGTCCCGTGGCCCTCGAGTACGCCAAGGACGCCATCAAAGCGAGTTCGCGGATGGGTCTAGAGCAGGGGATCGACTACGAGGCCGAACTGTTCGTCCAGCTGTTCGCGACCGACGACAAGAACGAGGGGATCGACGCCTTCCTCGAGGGCCGAGAGCCGGAGTTCACGGGGTCCTGACAGCCCCCGCTGCAACGCCGTGAAGAGAGACAGTCCGTGTCAGTCGCTAGTTTATGCTCTTGTCGTCCCTATATAGGTGTAGATCGCGCCGAGTCTCTCGGCAGCCGGTCGGTGAACAGATCATGTTAGCAGAAGCAATCGGATACCTGAAAGCGAGCGACGACGTCTGGAAGACGAGTGTAATCGGCGGGCTGCTGTTGGCCTTCGGTTTCCTGCTGATTCCGCTCTTTCTCGTCTGGGGCTACGTCGTCCGGGTCGTCGACCGGACCGCCCACGGTGACGAGGAGGCGCCGGTGTTCGACGACTGGGGACAGATGACCATCGAGGGGGCGAAGGCGTTCGCCATCCTCCTCGTCTACGCGCTCGTCCCGCTCGTCGTCGGCTCGGTGATCATCGGCGGCGTCTGGGCCGCAACCGGCGGCGCACCCGGCGCACTCGGTGGTGCCCTCATCGCTCTCGGCGGACTGCTCACCGTCGCCCTGCTCATCGCGGCGGCCTACGTTGGCCCGGCGGCCATCGCTCACTTCGCCGAAGAACGGCGTCTCAGTGACGGCTTCGATTTCGAGACGCTGCGACCGGTGCTCTCGAGTGGCACCTACGCGACCCGATGGCTGCTCTCGTTCGCCGTCATCATCGTCGCCGCGGCGGTCTCGGGTGCGCTCAACGCGATTCCGATCGTCGGAATCTTCCTGGGCGCGGTCGTGACGTTCTACGCGCTCGTGACGGCCTACTACATCATCGGCCACGCGTGGGCCGACGCACGGCCGGTCACCCTCGAGGAGGGTGGCGATGACGTCCCGCGCGAAAAGCCCGCGATCTGATCGGGACGACCGAAGCGACACGGCGATTTTTCCGAAAGACTGTCGACTCGGGACCACGATCCGTCGGAGATCACGAGCTTCTTAACCGTCGGTTTCGAGGTTCCACCGATGAGTATCCCCTCGTTCGTCATTGGCATCGCAGGGGGAACCGGTGCCGGCAAGACGACGGTCGCACGCGAGGTCGCGGACACCGTCGGCGAGGCCGTCACCCGGATTCCGCTGGACAACTACTACAAAGACCTCTCGCACCTCGAGTACGAGGAGCGAACCGAGGTCAACTACGATCACCCCTCGGCGTTCGAATGGGAACTGCTGTCCGAACACCTCGACTCATTGCTGATGGGCCGGCCCGTCGAGATGCCCCAGTACGACTTCGAGATTCACAACCGGAAAGCAGAGACGATCCGTGTCGAACCGACGGACGTGATCGTCCTCGAGGGGATTCTCGCGCTGTACGACGAGACTATCACCGATATGCTCGACCTGCGGGTGTACGTCATGACCGACGCCGACGTCCGTATCCTCCGTCGAATTCAGCGCGACGTGATCGACCGCGACCGGGATCTCGAGGGCGTCATGGATCAGTACCTGAATACGGTGAAACCGATGCACGAGCAGTTCGTCGCGCCGACAAAGACTCACGCCGACATCATCATTCCGGAGGGTGCAAACCGGATGGCGATCGATCTGCTGACCGAGAAAGTCGAGGCCGAACTCGTCGGCGACTCCGTCGACGTGCTCGAGGAACTGGCGAGTGACTCCCTCGAGAGTTCCGAGGAGGGGGAGTCTCCGGTCGGTTCGGACGAGACCCCCGATAGCTGGTAACAGTCGGGATCTCGAGAGCAGACGAGCGATCGGATGGCAGAATTTCGAGGGGGACAGACGTCTGACACGGTAGTCACGGGCTAGCCGTATCGCAGCCGATGAGTGTCCGCGTGGGACGAAAAATGATTGATGCGTCGGGTCGCGCAACGCGGTGCCATGACAGCGTTCGACCGACGCCGGTTCCTTCGGGCGGCGACTGCGGCAGCGATAGTGGGTGTAACCGCTACGACCGGCGGCGCGAGGCCGGCGGCCCGTGCGGGCTGGCAGTACCGATCCACCGGCGAGCGGGGCAGT
This sequence comes from Natrononativus sp. DTA114, assembly GCF_059736515.1. Taxonomy (NCBI): domain Archaea; kingdom Methanobacteriati; phylum Methanobacteriota; class Halobacteria; order Halobacteriales; family Natrialbaceae; genus Natrononativus; species Natrononativus sp. DTA114. The sequence goes on from NZ_JCASSN010000007.1 coordinate 179,642, forward strand.
TCGTTCGCCAACGTCCGTCGGACTGACGACGGCTACCTCGTCGTCGGCGGCGCCCGCGACGAACCGTACACGACCGAAGGGGGCGCGACCGCGCTCGACGCCGACGGCGGAGTGGTCTGGAGCGACCGGTATCTCTCCGCACAGCAGCGAGACGCACGGGAACGGGAGGTTGCCACCGGACCGATCCCGGAGGACTGGCTCTCGTTCTCGCTCGAGACCGCCGACGGCGCCCTGCTCGTCGGATGGACCTACTACGATAACACGGCGGTAGACGTCGCCCGTATCTACCGCGTCGGCCCTGGCGGCGGCGTCCGTGCGGTCCACGATCTCGGCGATCTAGAGATCGCCTCCGCCTACAGTCACCTCGCGGACGGGATCGAGACGGACGACGGCTACCTCTGCTGTGGCATCGAATCGCCGGGAATCAGCCTCGGCGGCGCGGGCTGGCTGGTCTGGCTCGCCGACGACGGCTCCGTGGCTCGCCACGATCGGTATCCGGCCACCGACAGGGATCTCGAGCAGACGACGCGACGCGACGTCTTCAACGCCATCGTGGAAACCGACGGAGGATACGTCGTCGCCGGGGCGTGCGAACCCGAGCGTGACGAACCGGCCCACGGGTGGGTCGTCGGCCTCGACGAGGCGGGCGGCGTCCGGTGGGACGACCGGTTCACGCTCCCGGGCGACGAACCGACCGTCGTCTACGACGTCCGCACGAGCGAGAGCGACGCCTACGACCTTCTGGTCGTCGGCGCGACCGGAACGCCGCTGCAACGGGCCAGCGCGACCGGCATCGACGCGCCGCCCGGCGAGGGCACCCGAATCGAGGGCGACGGCTTCGTCGCGGCGTACACCGACGACGGCGAGCGGCGCTGGCTCGAGTCGCTTTCGGACACGCCGCTGTTCTGTGCGGAAACGACCGAACGGAGCGTCGTCGCGGGCGGCGCTCGAGACGGCCGCGCCTGGGTCGGGACCGTCTCCCGGACCGACTTTCACGCCGAGCGCGAGAGCGTCGTCGCCTCGCTCTGTCCGTCACACGGGGACGGGCTGATCGCCGCCGGGAGAACCACCGACGGCGACCGAGTCGAGGGATGGGTGCGCGTGCTCGAAGGGGGCGGCGGCGACGAATCGACGGGAGAGAAAGACGATGACGAGACGGACGAGGACGGAAAAGACGGCGAAGAGACGGCTGACGACGAGACGGACGACGGCAGGGAACACGGTGACGAGAAAGAGAGCGAGGAGCGGTCAGAAGCGGGCGACGAGCCAGAAGCGGGTGATGAGCCGGAAACCGACGAGGAGAGGGACGAACGCGGCAGGAAGGAAGACCCCGTCGAGTACCTCGACTGTCGCCGAGTGCGGGTCGTCGGCGACTTCGACGACGTCATTCTCGGACTCCTCTTTGAGGCCGAGGACGGACTGACTGGGACGATCACCGAACCGGTCGGCGGCGTCGAGGGAGAGCGCGTGATCGACGGCGCCGAGGAGTTCGGACTCCCGCCCGAGGCGACGGTGCTCACCTCGGTCGAACTGTTCGAGGACGAGGGCGTCGCCACGCCGGGACTGGGCGATCTCCGGGTCGAGAACCCCGATATCGAGCGGTGCCGAAGCGAGCGGCTCGGTGAGATCCTCGACGAGGAGTCCCCGCAGGCGGACACCGAGACGGGAGCCACGAACGACACCGCGGAGACGAACGACGAGCCAGAACCAGAAGCTGAGGGAGACGAGTAAGGAGAAGGGGGAGGCGAGTTGAACGCGGCGGCTACCAGCGATGAGTGCGCTCGGGCAGCGACTCCGCCTCGAGCGGCGGCGGGGTCTCGAGGTCGTCCGCTCGTCCGCGGACCATCCCGACGCTGAGCGCCCGCGCGAGGTCGGAGCGGGTTATCAGACCCACGACGCCGCGGTCGTCGGTGACGAGGAGCCGTCCGTGTCCGCCGCGCTGAAGGGACAACAGCGCGCCGATAACGTCCTCGTCCGCGGAAATCGTCTCCGGGGACGTCCGCATCACGTCCCGGATCAGACGGGCGTCGCGTTCGACTCGCGGCACGGATCGAACGTCCTCGAGCGTAACGAACCCGACGACGCCGGTCGAATCGGTCACCGGAAACCCGGTGTGTCGGTGGGCGAACATCCGCTCCAGGAGCTCGCGAACCGTCGCGTCGGGGTCGACCGTGACGAGTTGCGCTCGCGGCGTCATCACGTCGCTCACGCGGAGGTCCCCGAGCGCCGCCTCGAGGGCGGTCTGGCGGGCCTCGCCGGCGGCGGCGATGTAGACGAACAGGGCGATCGCGATCATGAAGAAGTTGATCGTGAACAGCCCGAACAGGCCGAGGCCGAGCGCGAACAGTTGGCCGACGCGGGCGGCCTGGGCCGTCGCCACCTCATAAGGGCGGTTGCGGGCGAGGAGCGCCCGGAGAACGCGCCCGCCGTCGAGCGGAAAACCCGGCAGCATGTTGAACGCCGCGAGCACGACGTTCATCAGCGCGAGGTAGGCGAGCACGAATCGCAGCGGCTCGAGCGCAGGGGGCGTCGCGAGCAACAGCCCGTAGGAGCCGAGACCGACGGCCACACTGACGATCGGGCCGGCGACGGCGATCGCGAGCTCCTGGTACCACTTCTCGGGCATGTCGGTCAGCTGGGCGACGCCGCCGAGCAGCCAGAGCGTGATCGACTCGATCGCCACGCCGTACCGGATGGCGACCACGGAGTGGCCGAGTTCGTGCAACAGCACGCTCGCGAACAGCCCGATCGCGGCGAGCGAGCCGAGAACCCAGATCCAGGACGTCCCCTCGAGCGGCTCGACGTCGATTCCGGCCCCGAGAACCGCGTTGAGCACGACCGTCAGCTCGACGACCTGCCCGGCGATCAGCCACGCGAAAATGGGGAGGACGAGCAGGAACGTGATGTCGAGTTTGATCGGGATGCCGACGATCGATCCGATCCGGTAGCTCCGAAACATAGGAGAGCTACGGCGGCCAGAACGATAGCACCTTTCCAGGGAGACCGGCCTACTTGACGACCGTCACCGGGATCGGTGCCCGGCGAACGACCAGCTCCGCCACGCTGCCGAGCAGCATTCGAGCCGCGCCGTCGCGGCCGTGGCTTCCCATGACGACGTGATCGACGTCGTGTTCCTCGGCGTACGCGACGATCTCTCGCCACGGGGAGCCGGTTTCGATCGCCGTCTCGAGTCGCCGCCCATCGGCGTCTACCTGCGCAGTCGCGCTATCGAAGTACCGGGCTGCGATTCGCTCGCTCGTTTCGTGTACGTCGTCCTCGTCCTCGAGGTCGGCGGGGTCGGCGACGTAGAGCAACGTGATCTGCGCGTCGGAAAACAGCTCGAGTGCCGTCGAAAGCGCCGACGACGACTGCGTCGAGCCGTCGACCGGGACGAGGACGTGGGGCGTCATACCCACTCGTTTGGGACTCCGGAAAATAACACTTTGTCACCTGACGACCGTTACCGGCACCGAGGCTCGCCGGACGACGACCTCGGCGGCGCTGCCGAGCTGGAGCTTCATCGCCCCGCCGCGGCCGTAGCTCCCCACGACGATCCCGTCGATCTCGTTCTCGTCTGCGTAGGCGACGAGCGTTTCGGCGGGCGAGCCGACGCTGGTCGCCCGAACGACGTCCGGGTCGGTGTCGAGCCCCTCGAGCGCCCGGTCGAACAGCTCGTCGGCCCGCTCGCGTTCGGCCTCGAGCCAGGCGCTCGAGAGCGGGGCCGGGGCTTCGTCGTCGCCCTCGGGGTCCCGGTCGAACGGATCGATCGCGTGAAAGCAGACGAGCGTTGCGCCGGGAAACGTCTCGGCGGCGTATCGGAGCGCCGCCTCGGACCGATCGGAGCCGTCGAGGCCGACGAGAATGCGTGGAGACATAGCGGGCCGTACGACGAGCGACGATAAAAGGATTCACCGGGTTCTGGCACGCGGTTATCTTTCGTGTCGAGTCGCCGTGAGTGGTCACGGTCAGTACAGGCGGTGCAGGTAACGCTGCGGAAGAGCATCCAGCGCTGCACCCGCGAGCGACCAGCGGGAGCGAGCGGCCTTTTTAGCGTAGATTTTTGCAAGCGGTTCGAGCGACCGTAGGGA
>NZ_JCASSN010000008.1:0-5376 GCF_059736515.1 Natrononativus sp. DTA114
GTACGCCCCGATGGAGCGCGGTTGCTCTTCGGGTGTGGTGTAATGGCCCCTGGGTGGCGGTCGCGGTGTGGTGTGGCTGTGGTGCGTCCGCTGTGGGGCGTGAAAGTGTAGTATGAGTGGTCGGCGGCGAACCAGGTCTCCCAGAGGGTCTCCCACTCCAGTACGCACTGGTACGCAGGCGAGCTTAACTACCGTGTTCGGGATGGGTACGGGTGGAACCTCGCCGCTGTGGCCGCCGTAATGCCGATTAACGGAATCGAACCGTCGTCCTGTTGCCAGGAGCCCAGTATCGGTGGTCTGTCTGTGACCGTTGTGTATGTGTAGTCCAGTTTGCGTCCGGACCCGTTCTCGCGTCACGGATCCAATGCGTATGTACCCTAGTGGGTATGAGTGTGTGGCTCGATCGGTTAGTGCTCGCGGGCTCAACGCCTCGTTGCCTTGGCGCGTACACCCCGAGTCTATCGAACTCGTCTTCTACGAGTGATCTCAGATGGTATCTCTTTTTCAAGTGGGTTTCGAGCTTAGATGCGTTCAGCTCTTACCCCGTGATGCGTGGCTGCCCGGCACGTGCCTTCTCAGACAACCGGTACACCAGTGGCATCCATTCGTAGTTCCTCTCGTACTATACGAACGTTCTCGTCAGATACCGTAACACCCCCAATAGATAGCAGCCGACCTGTCTCACGACGGTCTAAACCCAGCTCACGACCTCCTTTAATAGGCGAACAACCTCACCCTTGCCCGCTTCTGCACGGGCAGGATGGAGGGAACCGACATCGAGGTAGCAAGCCACCCGGTCGATATGTGCTCTTGCGGGTGACGACTCTGTTATCCCTAAGGTAGCTTTTCTGTCAGCAATTGCCCGCATCAAGCAGGCTAATTGGTTCGCTAGACCACGCTTTCGCGTCAGCGTCCGTCGTTGTGCCGGACACTGTCAGGCTTCCGTATGCTCTTGCGCTCTTACTCGGGTCTCCGACCCGAGTGAGGAAACCTTGGGGCGCGCTCGATATCTTTTCAAGCGCGTACCGCCCCAGTCAAACTGCCCGGCTACCAGTGTCCTCCGCCAGGAGTGAGAGTCGCAGTCACCATCGGGTAGTATTTCAGTGATGCCTCGGTGGCCCGCTAGCGCGGGTACCTGTGTAACGGCTCCTACCTATGCTGCACAATGGCGACCACGTCTCAGTGACAGCCTGCAGTAAAGCTCTATAGGGTCTTCGCTTCCCCTTGGGGGTCTCCAGACTCCGCACTGGAACGTACAGTTCACCGGGCCCAACGTTGGGACAGTGGCGCTCTCGTTGATCCATTCATGCAAGCCGCTACTAAAGCGGCAAGGTACTACGCTACCTTAAGAGGGTCATAGTTACCCCCGCCGTTAACAGGTCCTTCGTCCCCTTGTACGGGGTGTTCAGATACCTGCACTGGGCAGGATTCAGTGACCGTACGAGTCCTTGCGGATTTGCGGTCACCTATGTTGTTACTAGACAGTCGGAGCGCCCGAGTCACTGCGACCTGCCCCTTTCCGGGGCAGGCATCCCTTATTGCGAACGTACGGGACTAACTTGCCGAATTCCCTAACGTCGGTTGTTCCCAACAGCCTTGGCTTTCGCCGCCATGAGTACCTGTGTCGGATCTCGGTACGGACGGTATGCTCGTCTTTTCACGGGCTCCAGGTTGACCCAGCTTGCGATATCCAGCCATTCGACCGCTTCGTGCCATTACGGCTTCCACGGTCTTCGACTGTTCTGCCGGGCGAAGGCCCGGCCTGGGTGGCCCTGAAGCGTCGACTTTGAATGCATACCGGCATAGGAATATTAACCTATTTCCCTTTTGTCAGCTTCGACTTACGGGCTGACTTAGGACCGGCTAACCCTCAGCTGATCAGCATTGCTGAGGAACCCTTACTCGTTCGGCCGTCGGGGTTCTCACCCGACTAACGCTGCTACTATGACCAGAATTATCGTTACCGCACGGTCCACACGAATTCTCATCCGTGCTTCCACCCGAACGGAATGCCAACCTACGGGGTCACTCGGTGAAGAGTGCCGCCGGGTCTCGGTGATGGACTTGAGCCCCGATCATTTTGGGCGCCGCAAACCTCGGCCGGTAAGCTGTTACGCTTTTCTTAGAGGGTAGCTGCTTCTAAGCTCACCTCCCGGCTGTCTAGGGCTTGCGACCACCTTCAATCGCACTTAGTCCATACTTGGGGACCTTAACCCAGCTCTGGGTTGTCTCCCTTACGGTACACAGGCTTACCCCGCGCACCGGTCTCCCTGCGTCAAACGGCGTTCGTAGGTTCGGAGTTGGACAGGGGGGCACACTCCTCTCGGAGTGCGCTCCCCCAATCCGTCGCTCTACCCCACGAACTACCTCAGCAGAGGTCATGCTTCGACATGTTTCGGTTGGAACCAGCTGTTTCCGAACTCGATGGGCCTTTCACCCCTACACATAGGTCACGCGAGGGTATTGTAGGACACCAACGCTAACGGGCCTCCACGCACCTTTCGGTGCGCTTCACCCTGCCCATGTGTAGATCGTCCGGTTTCGGGTCGTGCCCGTCTGACTCCCCGCGCTTGAACACGGTGACCCTCGTCGTAAGACTGCGGTCATATCGGTTTCCCTACGCCTTCCCCGATGATCGGGTTAGACTCGTCAAACAGGCACACTCTCTGGTTCGTTTTTCAAAACGTACGACGGAACACCGGCTTCCCACACTTCTTACTGGAGGCTTGCACCTCGGTCATTCCGTGTGGGACCTTGTATGCCCCGTCGCTCTATCGCCAACTGATTTCACGCCCTATTGCACCTCCCTTTTTGGGGTGCTTTTCAGCGTTCGCTCACGCTACTTGTTCGCTATCGGTCTCAAGGAGTGTTTAGTCTTCGCGGTCGATGCCCGCGATCTTCACGAGGGATATCCAACCCCCGATACTCTGGAGCTGACTCGTTTCGTACTACTCGACAGTACGGGACTGTCACCCTGTCTCGTGCTCCGTTCCAGGAGACTTCTTGTCGAGGTTCGGAAAGTGATCGTCAGTCCGAACACCACATTGCCCGTGAGGGCTTCGGTTTGGACTGTGTCGTCTTCATTCGCCATTACTAACGACATCGCGTTTGCTTTCTCTTCCTGCCGGTACTGAGATGTTTCAATTCCCGGCGTTCCCCATTGCGCGAAGCAATTGCGGTGGGGATTCCCATTCGGAGATCCTCAGTTCTTACCCTCCATGCGGGTCCCTGAGGCTTATCGCAGCTTGGCACGTCCTTCTTCAGCTCTTGAGCCGAGCGATCCACCAGCTGGCACAGTAGCCACGTTCATCGGATCTGGTTGCTATGCAACCAATAGTGACCCGGGAACGGGTCCAGTGGACGCCTGGACTACACGTACACACGGTCTCATCTGCACGCCGGTAGACGGCCGGCCTGCATTAACCCTTCCCAGTCACACTTGCGCGGACTGGTGCATCGGTTGGTCGGATTTGATCTGAATCGTGCCACCCGTATAAGGGGCACGATTCGATCCTCTCCGAGACATGGACCCACAGGGATTCGAACCCTGGGCATCCTCCTTGCAAAGGAGGCACTCTACCACTGAGCTATGGGCCCACCCCGCCTCTCGCGGGGTGAATTGGCGAGCCATGATAGTTCAAAGGTGCTCGTCCGGCCGACGCGGTGTCGACAGCGAACGGACCGATAGGTTGCGATGAGCCAGGACGTCGTCCTGGTCTCGATCTGTGGAGGTGATCCAGCCGCAGATTCCCCTACGGCTACCTTGTTACGACTTAAGCCCCCTTGCGAAGCCCAGATTCGACCGCCGTGACGGCGGCCTCATCCGGACCTCACTCGGGTGCTTTGACGGGCGGTGTGTGCAAGGAGCAGGGACGTATTCACCGCGCCCTTCTGAGGCGCGATTACTACCGAATCCAGCTTCATGTGGGTGAGTTTCAACCCACAATCCGAACTACGATCGAGTTTCGGAGATTAGCGCCCCCTCTCGGGGTGGCATCCCACTGTCTCGACCATTGTAGCCCGCGTGTAGCCCAGCACATTCGGGGCATACTGACCTACCGTTGCCCGTTCCTTCCTCCAGTTTGGCACTGGCAGTCCACCTAATGTACCCAACCACCACAAGGGTGTTGCTGGCAATTAGGCGCGCGGGTCTCGCTCGTTGCCTGACTTAACAGGACGCCTCACGGTACGAGCTGACGGCGGCCATGCACCTCCTCTCAATGGCTCCACTAAGCTCATCACACTGAGCTTCACTGCACATTGTCGGTGCTGGTGAGATGTCCGGCGTTGAGTCCAATTAAACCGCAGGCTCCTCCGGTTGTAGTGCTCCCCCGCCAATTCCTTTAAGTTTCATCCTTGCGGACGTACTTCCCAGGCGGTCTGCTTCACGGCTTCCCTACGGCACACCACAGGCTCGTAGCCTGTGGCACACCTAGCAGACATCGTTTACGGCTCGGACTACCCGGGTATCTAATCCGGTTCGTGACCCGAGCTTTCGTCCCTCACCGTCGGATCCGTCTTCCAGAGGCGCTTTCGCCACCGGTGGTCCGTCCAGGATTACGGGATTTCACTCCTACCCCAGACGTACCCCTCTGGTCTTCCGGTCCCAAGCCAAACAGTTTCCACCGGACGCCTCCCCGTTAAGCGGGGAGATTTCCCGATAGACTTGTCTGGCCGGCTACGGACGCTTTAGGCCCAATAATAGCGGTCATCACTCGAGCTGCCGGTATTACCGCGGCGGCTGGCACCGGTCTTGCCCAGCTCTTATTCGCCCACCACCTTACGGTGGGAAAAAGCGAGGACGATATGCCCTCGCACTTGGAGTCCCCTTATCGCACTGGCGTGCAGTGTAAAGGTTTCGCGCCTGCTGCGCCCCGTAGGGCCCGGAATCTTGTCTCAGATTCCGTCTCCGGGCTCTCACTCTCATGACCCGTACCGATTATCGGCACGGTGGGCCGTTACCCCACCGTCTACCTAATCGGCCGCAGCCACATCCACTGGCGCCGGAGCGTTTCGGGCTCGAGCCAGTTCCAGGCATCGAGCTGTATGCGCTATTAGCCTCAGTTTCCCGAGGGTATCGCGCTCCAGTGGGTAGTTTGGCCACGTGTTACTGAGCTATTCGCCACGAATCTAAATTCGTACGACTAGCATGGCTAAATCGGACTCCAATAGCAATGACCTCCGGCAGGATCAACCGGAATGCTATCCCCCGGCGAAGCCGGGGAGGTTGGCGGAGAATCTCGTCTGATTCTCACACGTAACTTGGTCCGTTCGGTGACGACGGTCGCGTCGACCGATCGAGCGTCACCGAACTATCATGGCTCACATCAGATCCCATCTTGACGGCGGACCGCAGGGGTGGGATCCTCATCTCCT
>NZ_JCASSN010000009.1:0-1518 GCF_059736515.1 Natrononativus sp. DTA114
TCTACAGAGTGACACAGCGAGAGTGCCTCGGGGTCGTTCGAAAATCGAAGATTTTCGTGATGACGAGACGCGGAGCGTCTCGAACCACTTGACCCCGAGGGTGAATCGCGTAAGCTTTGGCGATCGCTCTGTTTCCCGTAACACTTATGACAACAAGAATGCTAGCAAGTAATGCAACAAGATGGAAGAACGCCACCTCAGAGTTCACCTCTCCGACGAGGATATCCAACGGGCCAAGGAGTACGCCGAAGCCAACGGGCTACGTATGCCCCGTGCCTACGGCGATCTCCTTCGAGCCGGCCTCAACGCAGAGGAGTAACCGATGGACATCACGCTTCGCTTCCGTGCGTATCCCGACGACGATACCGCCAGCGAAGCGTGGCGACACATCGAGATCCACCGGCAGATTCGTAACCACGCCGTCCGCGACTACTACCGAGCGCCGCACGACGACAGGCCGAGCGCCTACGACCAACATCGGAAGCTCACCGAGTGGAAGAAGAAGTGGCCATTGTTCGCGGGCGTATCGGCTCACGCCGCTCAACAGACGGTCTCGCAGATTCAGAAGGATCAGGCGGTACTCAAGAGTCACCGCGAGAACGGACGTAAGACCGGGCGGCTCAAGTGGCAGGGTGCGGGAGAGTTTCGATCGGTAGCGTACCAGTCAGAAGGCTTCGACGTCAATCACACGACGGGCCACGACGTCAGTACGCTCACTCTCTCGAAAATCGGCGACGTGCCTATTCAGGTACACCGCGACCTGCCGGATACCGAGGATGTCAAACGCGCGACTCTCAAAAAGGAACGAACTGGCGAGTGGTTCGCCTGCTTCGTGATCGAAGTCGAAACGCCAGAGAAGGCAGACCTGGACGAGATCAACCGCGGCGACTGTATCGGCGTGGACCTTGGTATCCAGTCGTACATCCACACGTCCGACGACCTTTCCGTGGAGTGTTTGGACCTTGCCGAAGAGTACGACCGGTACGCTCGCAAACAACGGTCACTCGATCGGAAGGAACACGGGTCGGCAAACTGGGAGAAACAACGACAGAAGGTTGCCAGAGAGAAGCGCCGCATCAAACGAAAGGTGCTCGACTTCCAGCACAAGCTTTCGACGTGGCTCGTCTGCGAGTACGATGTAGTGGCGGTCGAAGACCTTGACGTGAAGCCGATGCTCGAAACAAGCCAATCGGCGAAGAACAAGCAGGATGCGGCGTGGTCGCAGTTCCTCGACCTGCTCGAATATAAGGGCGAACTGTACGGCACGCACGTCGTCCGGGTAGATGCCCGCGGCACGACAAAAGAGTGCAATGAGTGCGGGGTCGAAACCAGCAAGCCGCTGTGGGTGCGCGAACATTCGTGTCCGGCGTGTGGTCACACAGAAGACCGAGATTTGAACGCCGCAAAGAACGTCCTCAACAGAGGACTCACCGAACTATCTCTTCATGTAGGGCCGGGACGGTCCGAATCAACGCCTGTGCAGACTGTGCTCCCTGCGTTTGTTCGTCATTCGGGGCG